>NZ_JBJJKZ010000018.1:0-191825 GCF_045449695.1 Marinobacter shunpengi | reverse complement strand
TCCTGGCTGGCCTCGTTGGTCTGGGTGACGCCGGTGTCGCTGTTCTGGGCCGCCTCCACGATGCGCACCACGTTCTTGTTGATCTCCTCGGCCACCTGGCTCTGCTCCTCGGAGGCCGTGGCGATCTGCGTCACCTGATCGTGGATGTGCTCCACCGACTGCTCGATGGTGCTCAGGGCCGAACTGGCGTGGTTGATACGCTCCACAGTCTCCTCCGACAGGCCCTGGGAGGAACGCATGCGCTCCACCGCGCTGCGGGACTCACGGATAAAGCCATCGATCATCTCGCGGATCTGGCCGGCGGACTCGCCACTGCGCTTGGCCAGCTGGCGCACCTCATCGGCGACCACGGCGAAGCCACGGCCATGCTCGCCGGCCCGGGCGGCCTCGATGGCGGCGTTCAGGGCCAGCAGGTTGGTCTGGTCGGTGACTTCGTGGATCACGTCCAGCACCTTCTGGATCTCGTCACTGCGGGAGGCCAGGGCGTCGATGGCCTCGGCGCTTTCCAGGATATTCCGGGACAGGCTGTTCACCGACTGCTGGGAGCCGGCCATGGTCTGGCCGCCATCCTTGGCCAGGCGGTCGGCATCCGCCCCGGCCTGCTGCACCTCGTTGGCGTTCTTCGAGATCTGGTGGATGGTGGCGGCCATCTGGTTGATGGCGGAGGCGATCTGGTCGGTCTCTGAACCCTGGACCTGCACCGAGGCGCGGGTCTCTTCCGCCACCCGGCTCAGTTCCTCCGCGGCCGAGGCCACCTGGTGGGTGGTGTCGTCCACCTCGCGGATGGTGTTGTGGATCTTGCTGATAAAGGTATTGAAACGCCGGCCTAGCTCCGACAGTTCATCATTACCTTCCGCCGGTAGCCGGTGGGTGAGGTCGCCCTCCCCCTCGGCCACGTCCCGCATCATGTCACTGACCTCCGCCAGTGGTCGGGTCACGGTGCGACCCACGAGCGCCCCCAGTATGGCCGCCAGCACGATGACCCCAACCGTGGCCAGAAGGATGAAGATCAGGGCCTGGTTGATGTTCTCCTCAATCTCGGCCCTTGCCCGGGCGAGGACCTCGTTGATATCGGTGACGTAGACCCCGGCGCCGATCATCCAGTCCCAGTCCTCGATCAGGGTGGCGTAGGACAGCTTGGGCTCGACGGCCCCATCCGCCGCGGGGTTGGGCCAGTCGTAGGCATAGAAACCGTCATCCGCCGCCGCCTCGAACAGGGCGTCGATCAGTTCCTGGACCTCGGGGCTCTCGGAAAAGCCTTCAATGTCCGGGTTTGGCCGGTAGGCCAGGTTGAACATGTCCCGACGCCAGGCAAACACATAGTTGTTGTTACCAAACTTGATAGACCGGATGCGACTGCGAGCTTCCTGCTTTGCCTCCTCATCGGTCAGGTCCGGGTCGTTTTTTACCTCATTCACCACCGACAGGGCGGTGTCAGTCACATCACGCAGGCCTTGCTTGCGGGCCTCGGTGAGTGTGTGCTCCAGTCGCTGCAGCTCCGCCTCGCCACTGGCCCGCAGTTGGGAAGCGGTCAGCCAGGCGATGGTGGCGCCGGTCAGGACAACCGGTACCAGTACCGATAGCAGCAGGCGGGAACGGATCTTGAGTCGGTTCAGGAACATCATGGTCGTTACTGCCTTGGCCAGAAAATTCAGGAAGTCACGCTTCTGACTATAGGTGATAAAAGCGGTCGCGGATGGACCGGACACACTAAAAAGGTAGACCATGAACAGGCTTATGGCCGAGCGTATCCGGTCAGTTCCATGTATCCCTGGCCACCGCTGCTGCCGGTTACCGTTACCGGACTTTCCCAATAGGGGTAGAGTCCGTGGTTCCAGTACTCCCCCTCCGGCGCCCGTACCGTCACGTCAACGACATGGGCAGGCACCCGGATTCGCCAGGCCGCCGGAACCTCGCCATGACCGGTATCCCGGTAGGTGATCGGGGTCATCCGTACCTGATCCCCGGACAGTGGGTAAGCAGTGCCATCGGCGGCCACCCAGGTACCGGACCGGAAAGCCTCCTCCCCACGCCCCACCCGGAACACCATCAGCCGGCCCCCGTTGTCCAGCCGCAGGGCGAACCAGTCCCAGCCCTGCTGGTCGGACCGCAGGAACTGACTGCTCCACTCCCGGTCCAGCCAGCCGGTTCCCGTCACCGGGTAATCGGTGCCCGCCACGGTCACGGTGCCGTCAATGGCGATGTCGGTGAGGCTGAAGTACATGGAGCCATGCCCGCTATCGGCCTTGGCACTGAAGCCCTGGTCGCCATGGCGGACCATGCGGTCGCCGGGGACCAGTGTCAGACGGTAAGACCAGCCATCACCGGATGCCTCCAGGCGCCACCGGTCGGGGCCAGTCGCCTCCAGTTGCCAGTGGTCCAGCCATACCCGCAGGGGCTCGGCCCGGGCCCCTGCCTGTCCGATGCTCCCCCGGGCAAAGCGTTCCGAGAACCAGTGTTGCCCCCGGAAGGACACCGCACCATGGGCCATCCAGGCGGAATGCAGTGGCCACCGGGAAGCCGGCAGCGATTCCCTGGCCTGCGCAGGAGACACCAGCCCCTGCCGGAACTGGGTCCACTGCAGCCCCAGGGGCTCGCCGCCTTCGGTGCGCAGGTTGGCGGTCAGGTACCACCACTCGATGCGATGATCCGGGTGGGGGCCCCAGTCATCGGGCAGCTCAATCCCGTCCGTGGGGGACGGCTGCGCGAACGATGAAGCCGGCGGGGTCTCCGCCAGCCCGGCAAACCCTTCGGTGTCCTGAGACTCCCCACAACCGGACAGGATCAGGCACAGACCAGCCAGCCAGGCCATGAACAGCGAGGTCCGGTTCATCGTTCCTGCCCTCCCGCCTGCACAGGCATGGTTCCCGGCTTGCCGTTGTGACCGGTACTGGCCAGCCAGCCCACGGTGACAGCGGCCAGGGCAAACAGACCCAGCAACTCCAGCCAGTAACCGGGGTAGATTGTCATGGGCAGGGACCAGCCAAAGGCCACCGGGTTGATCCGGCTGACCAGCACCCAGGTCAGCGCGATGCCCACCGGTAGTGCCGCAGCCCAGATCAGTGCCATGAGTTCCGCAGCCAGCGTCATCACCACACGCCGCCGCTCCCGGGCTGTCAGCCCCCAGGCGGACAGCAGGTGGTAGTACCAGGCTCGGGAGCGCAGCACCACCCAGCCGGTCATCAGCAGGGCCAGGCCCGCCAGCACCAGGGTCAGGTAACTGATGGACCGGGTCAGGGCAAAGGTCTGGTCGAATACCCGGTTGGCGAGGCGGTGGATGGTGTCGTTGTCCCTGACCGACAGGTCGTCGACCTGCCAGGCGGACGCCAGGGCGGAGACCAGGGCCGTGCCGGAGCCATTGCCCGTGTCTGCCAGGGCAATGGTCAGGGAGCGGAAATCCGGTACGAACCGCTCGGGCAGGTAACGCCGGTCCATCAGGATTTCTCCCGCCGGTCGGCCATAATCCGCGTAGACCCCGGCCACCCGGATGCTGCGCTGCCCGTCGCCAAACCGCACCATCAGTTGATCCCCTGGCGCCAGGCCCTGTCTCCGCGCCAGTTGCTCGTTGACCAGCACCTGGCCCTCGCTGACCGCCTGCCAGGGGTCCGCCACGGACTCCAGCAGTGACCAGCGCCGGATCAGACCCGAATCGGTGTCCGTGGCCATCAGGTCCACGCCCTGCTCTCCCGGACCGGCGCCGATGGTCGCCGTGCCACGGATGACCGGATGCCATTGAGCCACGGTGGGATCACCCTCCAGCAGCGGCACTACCGGTGCCAATGGATGGCCGTCCGGTACCTCCACAAACAGGTCGCCGGCCAGGCGCTGGCCAAGCCAGTCGTGGAAGGTGTCCTCGAAGGTGGACACCAGGGCGTGGACAGCGATCACCGTGCCCGCCGCCAGTTGCAGGGCCACCATCGGCAGCGCCAGCCGACCGGACAGCACGCCCAGCTCCCGCCGACGCCATAGGATCAGCGGTGGCGACCAGGGCGACGGTGTCAGGTAACGGACCATCAGCACCGGCGTCAGCAGACCGGCCCCGGCCAGCATCAGCCCCGTGCCCAGGAAAACGGTGACCAGGGACCCCGCCACCAGCAGCAGAAGCAGCCCCACCAGCAGGCAGACGGAGGCCAGCCCCGGATGGAACCGGGAGCGCCCCTGGGCCGGGCCGTCCCTCAGCAGGTCCAGTCCGCACCAGAGCACCATCAGCAGGACCACCGCCAGGGTCACCAGGAATCCGGTGGTGGATTCGCCGGTGGTCAGCAGGGTGGTTTCGAAGAGATTGTCCATGGCCGCGCCGAAGCCACCGGACAGCCCATCCGCCAGCCGGAGCCCCAACAGGTAACCGGGTACCAGGCCAAGACCGGCCAGGATCGCCAGTTCCGCCAACAGGTAGAGCCGCAGGCGTCGGCGGGTGACGCCATAGCGTTCCAGCAGCACCAGGCTCTCCCGCCGCTGGGCCAGCCCCAGGGTATAGACACTGCGAATCAGCAGCGCGGACACCAGCACCACCAGGATACCCAGGGCATCCAGGTTCAGCAGGAAGCTGTCGGCCAGCTCGCCGGTGCTGAGTCGGGACCGGTCCGGTGGCCGCTGCCAGCCGGCGGGTAACGGCTGGCCCTCATCCATCAGATACAGGCGCAGGTGCGCCGGGCGGCCCGATTCCGCCAGCCGGGCGGCTTCGGCGATGTCCACGAAGGGCTCGCCGTCCAGCACCATGCCGGCGCCGGGGGCATCACCCTCCGCGCAGGCCATGGCCAGGGGATCGATCCCCACCACACGCCCCCGGGTATCCGCCGGGGCCACCTCCAGCCAGGGGATCACGCACAGGCCCTGACGCCGCAGGCTGACGAAGTCGTCCACGGTGACCGGGGTGCCACCCTCAGGCGCCAGTTGCTGGCCGCCGGACAACTGCGCCTCGCCGGCCTGCATGCTGTCCCGGGCCTGGCCAGTGAGGGCCCAGACACCGGACCAGAGAGCGGTGGCCAGGGTCAGGATCAGCCACAACGCCAGCAACTGGAAGGGATGGCGCCGGTAGTGGCTGAGCACGGCCCGGAATATCACCACCTGCCCTCTGCCGCCAGATCAAGCTGGTGGTCGCATCGTTCCGCCAGGGTCAGGTCATGGCTGGCCAGGATCAACCCACACCCCTGCTGCCGCTGCCAGTGGAACAGCGCATCCGATACCTGCCGGGCGGTGTGCCGGTCCAGGCTGCCGGTGGGCTCGTCCGCCAGCACCAGGTCGGGGCCCATGGCAAACACCATTGCCAGGGCCGCCCGCTGGCGCTGGCCACCGGACACCTGGTCCGGATAACGGTCCTCCAGCCCGGCCAGGCCAAGGCGCTCCAGCCAGTCGCTAACCGGTCCGAACGAGCGACCCGCCAGGTCCGCCCGCAACCGTATGTTCTCCGCCAGGGTCATGGCGGGCATCAGGTTGCTGTCCTGGAACACCACGCCGATACGGCGACGGCGCAGCCCCGCCCACTGGTCCGCAGACAGGGCGGTCGCCGACTTCCCCAGCACCTGCACGTCGCCAGCGTCGATGCTTTCCAGCCCGCACAGGATATTCATCAACGTGCTCTTGCCCGACCCGGACGGACCGGTCAGGGCCAGGGAGTTCCCGGGCGGGAGCTCCAGCGACAGGCCGGTGAATATCCTCACCGGGCCGGTACTGGCGTCATAGGTCTTGCGCAATCCCGACACGCTGACACTGGTCACATCCCATCTCCTTCCATTCTTACCGTCGAAGGCCCCACTACTGTGCATTCCTGAATTAACTGCACTCTAGTTGTGCATGATCAGTCCGAAATCCCAATCATTAAAGAACCAGCGCACCAACTGAATTCACTTAACTGCCCAACATCAAAGCGTGCGCACTATTGTGGACCGATTATTGCTAAATCCGGACCCCGGCGAGCCGGAGGCGTGCACCAGCGTGAACCATCCGGCTCATGAAAGTCATTAACCGGGAGCACTCCTGTCCGTGGATATTACGTCTGCCATTCATACCCTGACCGACAGTGCGAACACACTCTTCCTGCTGATCGGTGCCGTCATGGTACTGGCCATGCACGCCGGCTTCGCCTTCCTGGAAGTGGGCACCGTGCGCCACAAGAACCAGGTCAACGCGCTGGTCAAGATCATGACCGACTTCGGCATTTCCGCCATTGCCTACTTCTTCATCGGCTACTATATCGCCTACGGCAATCACTTTTTCAGTAATGCTACGATCCTCACCCAGGATCAGGGCTACGAACTGGTCAAATTCTTCTTCCTGCTGACCTTCGCCGCCGCCATACCCGCCATCGTCTCCGGCGGCATCGCTGAGCGGGCGCGCTTTTACCCCATGCTGATCGCCTCCGGGCTGGTGGTCGCGTTCCTCTACCCGTTCTTCGAGGGCATCGTGTGGAACGGCAACCACGGTTTTCAGGCCTGGCTGGAAAGCAGCTTTGGCGCCTCCTTCCATGATTTCGCGGGTTCCGTGGTGGTGCACGGCGTCGGCGGCTGGATCGCCCTTGCCGCGGTCCTGTTGCTGGGCGCTCGTAACGGTCGCTATCGCCAGGGCAAGGTGGTGGCGTTCGCCCCCTCCAACATTCCGTTCCTGGCCCTCGGTGCCTGGATTCTCACCGTGGGCTGGTTCGGCTTCAACGTGATGTCCGCCCAGACCCTGGACGGTATCAGCGGCCTGGTGGCGGTGAACAGCCTGATGGCCATGGTGGGCGGCACCGTGGTCGCCATGGTGGTGGGCCGCAAGGACCCGGGTTTTATCCACAACGGCCCGCTGGCCGGGCTGGTGGCGGTCTGCGCCGGTTCCGACCTGATGCATCCCATCGGCGCGCTGATCACCGGTGGTATTGCCGGTGCCATCTTCGTGTTCCTGTTCGAATGGGCCCAGAACCGCATCGAGCGACTGGACGACGTGCTCGGTGTCTGGCCCCTGCACGGGGTCTGCGGTCTCTGGGGCGGCATCGCCGCCGGCATCTTCGGCCAGGCCTCCCTGGGCGGTCTTGGCGGCGTCAGCCTGATGTCGCAACTGATCGGCTCCCTGGCGGGCATGGTCATCGCCTTTGTCGGTGGCCTGGTGATCTATGGCCTGGTGCGTCAGTTGGCCGGTCTGCGCCTGGGCGAGGAAGAGGAGTTCAATGGTGCCGATGTGAGCATCCACCGCATCGGGGCCACTTCCTGGGAGTAATGGGGTAGAGAGCACCCGGGTAGCAGACCAACGGCGGTCCAAGGGCGTATCATGGTGGACTCTGTCAACAAAGAGGAGCAGCCATGAACGCCCGGACCCTGTTCACGTCCGTGATTGAGGACTGCCAGCCGACATCCCTGCTGGTGGCCGGAGAGGCCGCCCGGCAGGCCGCCGATGACTGGCAGACCACCCACCCCGGGGTCGCCGTGGACCCCCTTGCGCCTGGTAACGGGGAACTCACCGGCGCCAGCGCATATCCCCATGACCTGGCCATTGTCGCCGACACCCTGGAGGACCTGCCCCTGGAGACCGGCCGGATCCTGCTCGGGCAGCTACGCAACCTGGGCAACCACCAGATCGCCGTACTGGTCGGCCATCGCAGTGACTGGTCCTTCAACGACTTCATCGGCCTGGGCTTCGTGCGCCAGGGCAGTACCGATGGCGACGATGGGCACACCCTCTACACCTACAATATCGATACCTACAACCACAAGCGCACCTGGAACAACCCCAGGTACTGGGCCAACCCGGAAATGTGGGACAAGGCCAGGTGGTAATCGTCCGGTCGTAAACCGTTCATAAAACTCTCATGTCACCGTCATAGTCTGGTTGCACCCTGATCGTCAGGCCTCCCGCAGGCCGATCACAACCAATCACGATCAGGGACGGATTCATGACCTTCAAGCGCACCCTTATGGCGGCCTCGGTGGCTGCCCTGTGTACGTCACCCGCCCATGCCAGCCTGTTGTTCAGCGAATACCTGGAAGGCACCGGCAACAACAAGGCCCTGGAACTGCTCAACACCTCGGCGGAGCCGGTGGACCTGGCCGCCTGGGAGATCCAGGTCTACTTCAACGGCAACAGCAACGCCGGCCTGACCCTGAACCTTAGTGGCACCGTCGCGCCCGGCGACCACTTCGTGGTGGCCAGCAGCCAGGCGGACGCAGCGATACTGGCCGTGGCCGACCAGACCACCGGCGCCGGCCTGTTCAACGGTGACGATGCGATCACCCTGCTTAACGGCGGCCTGGTGGTGGACAGCATTGGCCAGGTGGGCGTCGACCCCGGCAGTTACTGGGGCGACGACACCCGCACCCAGAACACCGACCTGCGGCGACGGAACCTCACCCCGGACAGCGATCCCTACGACGCCTATGAGCCCGCACTCTACTTCGATGCCTTCCCCCTGGACGACTTCTCCGACCTGGGCATGAACAGCGGCGATCCGGGCGATCCCGACGAGCCGGGCACCCCCACCCTCACCTGTGGCGAGCCGGCCACGCTGGTGTCCGCGATCCAGGGTGAAGGGGATACCTCGCCCCTGAACGGCGAGTCCGTGCAGATCGAAGCCGTGGTGACCGGCGTGTTCAACGGCGACGACGGCTTCGGCGGTTTCTATGTGGAGGAAGAGGCGGGCGACCGCGACAGCCTGTCGACCACCTCCGAGGGCCTGTTTATCTACGCCCCGGATACCGATGCCAGCGTCGGGGCCGGCCAGACCGTCCGCATCGCCGGCACAGTCACCGAGTACAACGGCCTGACCGAACTGGGCAGCGTCACCGGCATGGCCGACTGCGGCCCGGGCGAATTGCCGGCACCCGCCACCATCAGCCTGCCCTGGGCCTCGCCGGATTCCCCGGAAGCCTTCGAATCCATGCGGGTGACACCGGACAGCCCGCTGGTGGTGAACGACACCTACGACCTGGGCCGTTATGGCAGCCTCACCCTGGGCAGCGCCCGCCACTTCATTCCCACCAATGTCGCCAGCCCCGGCAGCGACGCCCTGGCCATACAGCAGGCCAATGAACGGGACCGCCTCATCCTGGACGACGGCAGCAATCGCCAGAACCCGGCGGTGGTGCCCTACCCGTCCCCGGCCCTCAGCGCGACCAACACGGTGCGGGGCGGCGACCAGGTGGACAGCCTGGTGGGGGTGCTCGATTTCCGCTTTGACGCGTGGCGCCTGCAACCGCTGCAGTCACCGGAATTCATGGCTGCCAACCCGCGCCAGGACAGCCCGGAGCTGGATGCCAGCGGCAACCTGGTGGTGACCTCGTTCAACGTGCTCAATTTCTTCAACGGTGACGGTATGGGCGGTGGCTTCCCCACGGCCCGCGGCGCCGACACCGCCGAGGAACTGCAACGCCAGACCGCCAAGCTGGTGTCCGCCATCCGCGCCACCAACGCCGACGTGGTGGGCCTGATGGAAATCGAGAACGACGGTTACGGTGACGAAAGCGCGATCCGGGAACTGGCCGACGCCCTGGGTAGCGAATGGCAGGCCGTTGATCCGGGTCTGTCGCAGCTTGGCGGTGACGAGATTGCCGTCGGCTTCGTGTACCGCACCGATCGTGCTGAGACGGTGGGCGATGCCGCCGTACTGGCCTCCGCCCCGTTCCAGGACCTTAACCGCCAGCCCCTGGCCCAGACCTTCCGCCCGGTGGGAAGTGATGATGGCGTCACCCTGGTGGTGAACCACTTCAAGTCCAAGGGCTGTGGCGAGGCCAGCGGTGCCAATGCCGACCAGGGCGACGGCCAGGGTTGCTGGAACCCGACCCGGGTACAGGCCGCCAACGCGCTGGCGAACTGGCTGGATGCCGACCCCACCGGCACCGGCGAGCAGGACCGCCTGATCCTCGGCGACCTCAACAGCTACGCCCGGGAAGATCCCATCACCACACTCACCGACCGTGGCTACACCGACCTGGTCAATCGCTTCGAGGGCGACGGCGCCTACTCCTATGTGTACTTCGGCGAAGCCGGCTACCTGGACCATGCCCTGGCGTCCCCGGAACTGCTCGACAAGGTGCTGGACACCGCCATCTGGACCATCAACGCCGATGAACCCCGGGCACTGGACTACAACACCGAGTTCAAGTCTCCGGAACAGCAGGCGGACTGGTACTCCACCGCCCCCTGGCGGGCCTCGGACCATGACCCGGTCATTGTTGTGCTGGAGCTCGCCGGTGGTTCCGACGACCTGCCCGCGGACCTGAACGGTGACGGCCGGGTGGATGGCCGCGACCTGGTCCGCTTCCTCCTGGCCGGCCTGTTCGGCAAGCACGAACATCTGGACCTCAATGGCGATGGCCGGGTGAACGGCAAGGACCTGAAAACCCTACTGGCGGCGATCCGCCAGGCCTGAAAGCAAGAAGAAGGTCGCTGGCAAGGCTCAGGGCATTTCCCGTCCGGAGCCTTGCCGACGCCCCTGTAAACACCCTTAAAGGAGTATGATTGTGAACGCCAGACCCGCAGTTGTCCTGACAACCCTGCTGTCCACGCTGGCCCTGGTGGCCTGCAACGGGAGCGATTCGGACGACGATGAGACGTCCTCCGACGCCCCGCTGACCCTGAATATCCTCCATATCAACGATCACCATTCCAATCTGGAAGCTTCTGAACAGACCCTGGACATCGGCGGTGCCGAGACCACCTTCGCCCTGGGCGGCTTCCCCCGCGTGGCCGCCAGGATCGCCGAACGTGAAGCGGCCCTGGATAACGTGCTGAAGCTGCACGCCGGCGATGCCATCACCGGCACCCTCTATTTTTCCAGCTTTGAGGGCACGGCGGACGCCGAGCTGATGAACCTGGTGTGCTTCGATGCCTTCGCCCTGGGCAATCACGAGTTCGACCGGGGCGACGCCGGCCTCAAACTGTTCCTGGACGAACTGGCCAGGGGCAACTGCGACACCCCGGTGCTGGCCGCCAACGTCAGGCCGGAGGTAGGCACCCCCCTGGCCCCGTCGGCCCAGGATGACTACATCCAGCCCTACATCGTGCGTGAGATCGACGGCGCCCGGGTCGGCATCATCGGGATCGACATTGCCAACAAGACCCGCAACAGCTCCAGTCCGCTGGCCACCACCGAGTTCCTGGACGAGCGGGAAACTGCCCAGGCCATGATCGACGAACTGGCGAAAGACGGTGTCAACAAGATCATCCTGCTGACCCACTACCAGTACCAGAACGACCTGGAGCTGGCCGCCAGCCTCAGCGGCGTGGACGTGATCATCGGCGGCGACTCCCACTCCCTGCTGGGCGACTTCTCCGCCTACGGCCTGGAAAGCTCCGGCCCCTACCCGACCATGGCCACCAATGCCGACGGTGACCAGGTGTGTGTCGCCCAGGCCTGGCAGTACTCCCAGGTGGTGGGCGAGCTGAACGTGGAGTGGAATGAGGCAGGCGTTGTCCTGGGTTGCGAAGGTGTCCCTCACCTGCTGCTGGACGAACCCATGGTTCGTGAAGACGAGACCGAAACCGAGTATGAACTGACCGGCGCCGACCGTGAGGCCGTATTGGCCGTCATTGATGCCGATCCGCAACTCAGCCTGACCGCACCGGACGCCACCGTCGGAGCCGCCCTGCAGGCCTATACCGACCAGCTTGAGGAATTTGCCAATGAAGTGATCGGCACCGCCACGGAAGACCTCTGCCTGGCCCGGATTCCCGGCGAGGCCTATGGTGACAGCACCTGTGATGGCGAAGACCCGAATCGCGGCAGCGACATCGCCAATGCGGTGGCCCAGGCGTTCCTCTACATGAGCAAGGAAGCGGACGTGTCCATCCAGAACGGTGGTGGTGTGCGGACCGACATCTTTGCCGGTGACATCACCATTGGTGATGCCTATACCCTGCTGCCCTTCGGCAACACCCTGACCAACCTGGACATGACCGGTGCGGAGATCCGCCAGGTACTCAACGAAGCCGTGGACTATGCCCACAGCGACTCCACCGGGGCCTACCCCTACGCCGCCGGCCTGCGCTGGTACGTGGACATGAGCCGGGCCGCCGGTGACCGGCTGTACGACATCCAGTACCGGGTCCGCAACGAGGGCGCGTGGATGCCCCTGGAGGACGATACCCAACTGAAAGTCGTCAGCAACAGCTTCACAGCGGAAGGCCGCGACGGCTATGTGACCTTTGGAACGGTTTCAGAGGACGGCCGCGCCGAGGATACCTTCCTGGACTATGCCCAGTCCTTCGTGGACTACATGCTGGAAGTAAACACCATCAGCAAGCCGGCCACGGACGAGTATTCCACCCAGAACTACACGCCGGTGCCGTAACACGCAGACGATCCGTGGGAAGCCAGTACGGCCTCCCGCGATCCATCAGAGATCAGGGCAGGGCCACCGCCTCGAAACGGGCGAGTTCGTGGCCCTTCTCGTTCAGCAGCTTCAGTACCTTGCCCTCCAGGAAGACCCCGGCGGTCTGTGAGAAAACCTCGTACAGGGCCGCTTCATGATTGTCCCCGATGCAGGCCATCTTGGTGCTGGCCATGGCATCGAACAGCAGGTTGGCGCCGCTGACGGTGTACTCACCGACAAACCGGTTGCAGCCGCTGAAGCCGTTCACCTTACCGTCATCCCGGAAAATCATGTGGGGTTCGCCCTGCTCGCCCCTGGGAATGTCCACCTCGGTGCCTTTCAAGGACATCAGCTTCCAGTAGGTGTTGGTCAGCGGTGCGGTGGGAATGGGGCCTTGTGAAGACCCTGACGGGCTGCCGGCACAGGCGACCAGCATCAGCGCGCAAGTCACCAGGACCAGGCCCCGGACTGCGGTCAGCGCTCCTTTCACTCCTTTCGTTCCTCTTGTTCCTATCATCTCGGAATCTCCCTGGATCAATCGCGGCCATGGGACCACGGGTTATCGGCAAAGAAGGACATCATAACCAGTTGTGCCGGCCGGCTGAAGGACCGGCTTCATGAAAGTGCGTACAGATTGAGGACGCCATGCCGTGTTGTGGTGCGGGTTTGTTATGCTCTGGGTATTCTCCACCCATCCCTCCACCCATCAAGAAGGGGGCACCATGAGTGCAATCAGTGATCGCAAAACCAGAGAGGCGCTGGAGCAGGAAAGCCGGAAGGTGGACGAGGACAGCCTGGAGTCACTGCTGACACGGCAGCGAAAGGTGGAAGAGAAGGTCCAGTCCAGCGGCAGGCTACAGCGGTTTTCAACGGATATCCGCCTGATGTTCTCGCTGTTACGGGACTTCTGGAATGGCCGCTACCGCCAGGTACCCTGGAAGACCATTGCCGCCATTGCCGGCGCCCTGCTCTACGTGCTTAACCCCCTGGACCTGATCCCCGACGTGATCCTGGGGTTCGGCCTGCTGGACGACGCCGGCGTGGTGGCCCTGTGCCTGAAACTGGTGGAGTCGGACCTGCACCGCTACGCCGCCTGGAAGGAACTCCACGCCGAAACCGCCGGCAGGTAACCTGGCCCGCCACCACTTGATGTGGGTCAACGACCCTCGGCAGCCTCTGCCTTAGTCTGGCAGGCAGACCCGCCACACCATTGACAGGGGCCCAGCCATGGACTTCAACCATTCCGACGACTCCCTCCAGGTACAGGACCTGATGCGGCGGTTCATGAAGAAGCATGTACTGCCCCACAACAGCGACTGGCTGACAGTGGCCGAATCCGGCCGTTACCCACTGGATATCCTTGACCCCCTGAAAGTGCAGGCCCGGGAAGATGGCCTGTGGAACCTGTTCCTGCCAGAGCTGAAGGAAACCGAGCCGGGCACCGCCATGACCAACCTGGACTACGCACCCCTGGCGGAAATCATGGGGCGGCTGCCCTGGGCGGCGGAAATATTCAACTGCAGCGCCCCCGATACCGGCAACATGGAACTGCTGCACCGGTTTGCCACCCCGGCCCAGTACGACGCCTGGCTGATGCCACAACTGGAAGGACGTATCCGGTCCTGCTTTGCCATGAGCGAACCGGACACCGCCTCGTCCGATGCCACCAACATCGCCACCACCATCCGCCGGGATGGTGACCACTATGTGGTGGATGGCCGCAAATGGTTTATCACCGGCGCCAACCACCCCAACTGCCGCTTTGCCATCGTGCTGGGTCGCTGTGATGACGGCTCCGGTGACAGCCGCCACCAGCAGCACTCCATGGTGATCGTGCCCATGGACACCCCGGGGCTGGAGGTGGTGCGCAATATCCCCATCATGCAGCACCACTCACCGGAGGGGCACTGCGAGATTGCCTTCCGTAACGTACGGGTGCCTGCGGAGAACCTGCTGGGCCGGCCCGGGGAAGGCTTCGCCATGGCCCAGGCCCGGCTGGGCCCCGGCCGGGTGCATCACTGTATGCGCACCATCGGCCAGTGCGAACTGGCCCTGGAGATGATGACGGAACGGTCGCTGGAACGGCGCACCTTCGGCAAGTTCCTCAGCGAGTATGAGAACGTCCGGGACTGGATCGCCGAGTCCCGCCTGGAGATCGACCAGGCCCGGCTGCTGGTGCTGCAGGCCGCCTGGAAGATGGACACCTTCGGCAACGCCGCCGCCCGGGTGGACGTCTCCGCCATCAAACTGGTGGCGGCACGCCTGCAGACGCGGGTGGTGGACCGGGCCATGCAGGTGTTCGGCGCCATGGGGCTGACCCCGGACACGCCACTGGCCTACCTGTGGACCTGGGGCCGGGCCCTGCGCTTCCTGGACGGCCCCGATGAGGTGCACCTGCGCACCGTCGCCCGGGCGGAAATCGAGAAGGCGAAGGAACAGCGGGGATCAACGGCGGCGTACTACAACCTCCACTGACCACCGCCATCATCAGTCCGCTGGTGCAGTGCCCCTCTCCTCGGCGAAACGTATGTAGAAATCCAGGCTGTCCGGATTGGCCATGGCGTCGGGGCTAGCCACCTGCGACAGCGGCCTGCCCAGCAGCAACTTGCGGATTGGCAGCTCCATCTTCTTGCCGGTCAGGGTATAGGGAATGGCCGCCACAGGGATGATCTCGTTGGGCACATGCCGCGCCGATAGGTTGTCCCGGATGACGGCGCGGATTCGCCCGGTCAGCCCGTCATCCAGCTCGACTCCGTCCCGCAGCACCACAAACAGCGGCATGTAGGATTCCCGCCCCAGGTACTCCAGGTCGACAATCAGCGAGTCCAGCACCTCCGGGATTTCCTCCACCACCCGGTAGATCTCGCCGGTGCCCATGCGCACGCCCTGGCGGTTGATGGTGGTATCGGAGCGTCCATAGATGATGGAGCCACCCCGGGGCGTGATCCGTATCCAGTCCCCATGGCGCCAGATGCCCGGGTAGGTGTCGAAGTAGCTATCGTGGTAGCGGTGACCGCCTTCGTCGCCCCAGAAATACAGCGGCATGGAGGGCATCGGTTTTGTAACCACCAGCTCACCCACCTCATCCTCAAGGTGCTTGCCATCCTCATCAAAGGCGTAGACCGCCGTGCCCAGGGTGCGGCACTGCATCTCGCCGGCGTAGACCGGCATGATCGGGTTGCAGCCCACATAGAAGGCCGCCACATCGGTACCGCCGCTGATGGGGGCCACCAGAACATCATCGCCGATTTCATTCATGATCCATTTATAGCCCTCATCCGGCAGGGGCGAACCGGTGGAGCCCACGGAGTGAATGCCGTTGAGATCGGCGTACTCCCGGGGGTGAATCTCCGCCTTCTTGCAGTTGAGGAAATAGGCCGCACCGGCCCCAAAGAAGGTGACCCCCGCCTCGCCGGCAAAGCGCCACAGGGTGCCCAGGTCCGGATAGCCGGGGTTGCCGTCATAGATGCAGATGGTGCTGCCCAGCAGCAGCCCGCCGATCTGGGCGTTCCACATGATCCAGCCGGTGGTGGTGAACCACAGGTAGCGGTCGTCCGGCTGCAGGTCCATGTGCAGCCCCTGGCCCTGCAGACCTTCCAGCAGGGCACCGCCGTGGCTGTGGACAATGGGCTTTGGCATACCCGTGGTGCCAGAGGAATAGACAACCCACAGGGGATGATCGAAAGGCAGTTGTTCGAAGGTCATGGGCTGGTCATGGGCCAGCATGTCCGACCAGGCCACGCTATCCTCCAGACTCGCGCCGAAATCCAGGTAGGGCAGCACCACCACCTGCTCAAGGGTGGGCAGTTCGGAGCGCAGTTGGCGGACCACGTCCATGCGGTTGAAATCCTTGCCCCCATAGCGATAGCCGTCCACCGCGATCATCACCTTGGGGTCGATCTGGCGGAAGCGGTCAATCACGCTGCGGGTGCCCATGTCCGGCGAACAACTCGACCAGATGGCGCCGATACTGGCGCAGGCGTAGAAAGCCACGACGGTTTCGGGGATGTTGGGCAGGTAGGCCACCACCCGGTCGCCGGGACCCACGCCCATCTGGCGCAGGCTGTAGGCAAAAGACGCCACCTGCGTCTTCAGGTCGCCCCAGGACAGTTCCTGGAGGGGACGAATCTCAGAGCGGGAAATGATAGCGGGTCGATCCGGCTCATCTTCATGGAACCGGAACCCCTGCTCGATCATATTGAGCCTGGCGCCTTCGAACCATTTGGCCCCGGGCATGCGGTCACCATCCAGAACACGTTGGTACGGCGCGGAATGGCGGATATCGAAATAGTCCCAGAAGGCGGCCCAGAAGTCCTCCAACTGGTCCACAGACCATTGCCACAGGGCGTTATAGTCCCGGAATTCCAGCCCGCGGTGCAGCTTCAGCCATTGCATGAAGTCGTGCATCCGGCTGTTTTCAATGCGTGCCTGGGTGGGTTGCCAGAGGCGTTCGGGGGTCTGAGCTGTCATGGGGGTCTCCGTTTGTTGTTGGTCTTGATTGGTAGCCGTGTCAAAGCCCACTGGGCGACATCGGCTAAAAATGTAACAATCGCTCGGTCAACTCGATGGGATACTATCGGATAATAGTGAGTGGAGCTCAACCGTATGCGAGCGGCAATTCACCATGGCAGTGTCCCCCGGAGCCTTAATAGTCCGGCAATCGTTTCTCGCTGAAGGCCCTCAAACCTTCCTCAAAGTCCGGGTGTCTGGCATACAGGGCAAAGGTGTCCAGCTCCGCCGACAACCCTTCCGCCACACTGCGGGTGCGGTTTTCGGTGACAACCTTCTTGATCAGACACATGGCAAACGGGCTACGACGGGCAAGCTGGCTGGCAAATTCAGCCACCTCGTCCCGGAGACGTTCGTCCTCGAAGACGGCATTGACCAGCCCCCACTCCCTCAACTGATCCGCCGGATAGATCTCGCCGGAGAGCAGCATCTGGTTCGCGATATTGGGTGGCACCTTGCGGGGCAAACGGACTGACGAGCCTCCCCCAGGAATGACACCATACTTGATATGGCCATCCCCGATTCTCGCCGATTCCGCCGCAAACACCACATCACAACACAGCAACAGCTCCAGCCCACCGGCAATGGCATAGCCATTGACTGCGGCGATCACCGGGAGCTTCAACCCATCGATCAAGTCAAAAACAGCCTGTGCGAACCGAAGCCTGGCCAGGAAGGATTCCTGGTCGCCTTCGTCAATATCGTGCTTGAATCCCGCCAGGTCACCACCGGCGGAAAAAGCCCGGCCAGCCCCCTGGAGCACAAGGCATCGAACCCCCGTATCCGCCTGGACTGCCAGCACGGCATCCCGCAGGTCCCGCAACAACGCCATGGTCATCGCATTGAGCCTGTCCGGGTTGTTGAGCGTCAACCACGCCACATGATGGTCAACCTCCAGAACAACATTTCTGAACGTCATTCGCGCCCCTCCCACTGGGAAAAGGCATCAGATTAAAGAGCCAAGGCGTCACCAACAATGTTTGATTGTCACATATTCATTGATATAGATATGACAATAAACCAAACTTCTCACCTTCCACGCTAAACGAGCACCAGACCATGACAGACAGCAGCATCCGGCTGGCCCGGACCTATCAGGCCATTCTCGATGACCTGGACAAGGGACGGGGAGCCAGCGAGCTCTCCAGACGTCTTTCCGAGGCCGAATCACTCGCTTTCAGCGCCGAAGAGAAGTCTGAATTACTCGCCGCCGTGAGAAAGGCCATCAAACTCGCGGAACGGAACGAGCAATACCAGCTCAACGAACGATCCCTCAGGGCCGTCTCCGAAAGCGCTGAAACACTGACAGAACTGAAGGATCCGGAAGCCGTGCTGAACAGCATTGTCGTTCGCGGACGCAAACTGCTGGGCAGTGATATCGCATGGCTGGCCGGACACACCCTGGACAACCAGGGAAAAATCCTGGCGATCGATGGTGCCTACACTGAGCTCATCAAAGACCTGAGCGGTCCGGGCCATGCCGGCATCGCCGGTCATGTGCGAAACTCCCGATCCGCTTTTACCACCCAGGACTATATGACAGAAGGACAATTCACCCATGATCCACTGATGGACAGGGCAATGGCGGAAGAGGGTATCCAGTCTGTACTCTCGGTACCCATCATGGCGGATTCCGAGGTCATTGGCGTACTGATCGTCGCCGATCGGTACCAGCGTTTCCATCAGCCCTGGGAGATCTCCGTCCTCGGCACCCTGGCAGCCCATGCCTCCGTTGCTATCCGCAATGCGCAAACCTTCGAGCAGAAGCAACGCGCCCTGAGGTACGCCGAACAGGCAAACCGGGAACTCGAAGACAAGGTGGCAGTACTTGAGCATGCCACCGACGCCCATGAAAAGCTGACCTCCCAGATTGCCAGGGGCGGCAGTCAGCAGGAAATGCTCAGCCTGATCGCCAACCTGCTGGACGGCGAACTCGGTTTCCTCGACCCCATGGGGTCGGTGACCAGCGCCGTCCCGGAGGAGACCCTGACATTCTTCGAAAGCGCCACCCTCGACAACCGATTCAGCAGGCAGGTGGCCGAAGCCATCGACAGCAGTCGGCTCACCGGCCGCTCGGTGAGCCTGGACAGTGATCGATACGCACTCACTCTGATGGCGGTATCCAGTGGCAATGATCACCTGGGATCACTGCTGATCCGCACGCAAAAGCCGCTGTCCGGTCACCAGACGCGGATTTTCGAACGCTCGTCCACGGCAATTGCAGTACTGAACCTGCTGGAGGAAAAAAAGACCGCCACCAACCTGCTCGACATCAAGACCACACTCACCGACCTCCTGGACCCGAAAGATCCGACCCGGCAACCCACCAGAACGCAGGCCCTGCAGATAGGTATTGATACACAGGCGCCCCTGGTGCTGGCCGTCGTTGCCCTTGAGCCGTCAAAGCTCCACTTTTTCCTCAAGAAGATCAGCAAACGGCTGAAGTCTCTGTCGGGCGTGGCGACAGAAATCAACGACCGGCTCATTCTGCTGATTAATCAGGATGATACCCGGGCAATCCGGCATTTCCTTCATGAACATATGAACAACGAGGCCAGTTGGACCGGACTGACCGCCCTCTCCCACCCCATCAACCATTCGGAGGACCTGCCCCGCGAGTACCGGCTGGCAGTACAGTCGCTGCAGGTGGCGGAGCACCTCGGGCGCCGCAATGCCACATTCTTCTATCACGAATATGCCATCTACACGCCGTTGTTCGGTAACAGCACGTCGGTGGATGTGGCGGCCTTTATCCGGGCAACGATTGGCGAGCTTGTCGAGTCGGACCAGGCCAGGAGAACCGAGCTGGTCAGAACGCTGCTCACATTCATGAATGAGCAGCAGAATGCCAGGGCCACCGCCCGCAAACTGAAGCTCCACGTCAATACCATTCATAACCGGCTTGAAGCCATAAACGGCATACTGGGGCCCTGGCAGCAGGATGGCCGCTCCCTGGAGATCCAACTGGCGCTGCGGTTGCTCAACCTGAAGAAAGCCGCAGGCCGGTAAGGCCAGAGGGTCCTCCCCGGGAGCTACCGCCAGCGGCCGGTTCTCTAACGCACCAGCACGTCCGGCAGATAGAGTGCAATGGCAGGGACCAGCCCGATCAGCAGCATTCCAAGGAAAATCACCAGCACATACGGCACCACCGAGCGGTAGATATCCCCCATGGTGACACCGGGGGGCACCACACCTTTCAGATAGAACAGGTTGAACCCGAACGGAGGCGTCATGTAGCCCACCTCCATCATGATGATAAACAGGATGCCGAACCAGATAGGGTCAAAACCGAACTGGTTTACCACCGGCATGAAAATCGGCAACGTGATGAGCATGATACCGATGGGATCCAGGAACATGCCCATCACGAAGACGATCCCCAGCATGACAATCATCGCGCCGAAGGCGCCACCGGGAAGATTCTGCATCAGCTCAGCGATCAGCTGCTGGGCGCCCATGGCGTTGTAGGCGGTGGTGAAGACATGGGCACCGATGAAGATCCACATGATCATTGCGGAGATCACCAGCGTCTTTACCGCCGCCTGGTGGGCCATTGTCAGTGAAAAGGTGCGATGCACCACCGCACAGATGAGGGCACCCAGGACACCCACCGCCGCTGCTTCCGTTGGTGTCGCAATACCCGACAGGATGGAACCAAGCACCATCACCACGATCATGATGGGTAGTATCACGGCTTTCACCGAGGCCAGCTTTTCAGGCCATGAAGCGCGCTCATCCTTTGCCAGGGCCGGCCCCATGTGGGGCTGGAGGAAACACCGCACGCCAATGTAGAGCCCCACCAGAGCCGCCAGCAGGATCCCGGGCAGAATGCCCGCGGCAAACAGGCTGCCCACCGACACGCCGGTATTCAGCGAGTAGATAATCATGACCACGCTGGGTGGTATCAGAATACCAAGGCCACCGCCCGCATTGATGGCCCCCAGCGCCATCTGCTTGTCATAGCCGCGCTCCAGCATCGCCGGCAACGCCACCGCACCCATGGCAACCACGGCGGCACCACTGATACCCACCATGGCGGCAAACACCGTACAGATTGCTACGGTGCCGATGGCCAGACCACCGCGAAGCCCGCCCATCCACAGGTACATCATGCGGTACAGAGACCTGGCGAGCCCTGTGCGTTCCAGGATCAACGCCATGAAAATGAACAACGGCACCGAAATCAGCGTAAAGCTGTTCATGGTGGTCCAGACACGGCTGCTCACCATAAAGAAGCCGTCTGGCCCCCAGGTGAAATAAAGAAAGATGGCGGACACGCCACCCAGCACAAACGCCAGAGGCACACCCAGGGCAACAAACAGCAGCAGGGTGCCGAAGAACAGACCCGTGATAATTTCAAGCGTCATGGGTCACGCCCTCCCCTTCAATCCGACGGGCAAGATCCGGCCTGCCCATCAGCACGAAGACATCCCCGACAATACTTACCACACCCTGCAACAAAAGCAGCATGGCACCGACCGGGATCGCGATTTTCAGAGGCCATATCGGGGGATTCCAGGCCGAGAAGGAGGTTTCCCCCATGGCCCAGGATTCCTCCGCCATCACCCAGCCTTCCTTCAGGATGACTGCCATGAAGGCAAAGAACAGAAAACAGGTGGCAATATTGACGGCAGCCTTGCCGTGCGCGCCCAGCCGATCATAGAGAATATCGACGTTGATATGCCCCTTACGCACCAGCAGAAACCCACCGGACAGAATGATGTAGGCACCAAACATCATCTGGGTCATTTCCGAGGCCCAGATCGTGGGTGATGAGAAGACATAGCGCGCAACGATTTCAAACAGTAGCAGCACCACCATAACGATGACCAGATAACTCAGAATCCAGACACCCAATAACGAGTTGAGTCTCGTAACAGCCCGAGACAGGGACACAATAAAATTCATAGCTTGCTCCGCGGCCCGAAGGCATCAGCCGGGTTGGACAGTCAGGCAATAAGGCGGGGAACCGGGAAAGGACCGGGGCCCCTCCCCGGTCCATCAGGTCAGCGGGACCTATTCACCCCGGCCCAGTGATTCGAGGTACTGCTCCAGACGACGAACCGCCTCCGCAGCGTTGGGGCTCTTTTCAGCTTCCACGGCGCGAAGCTCGCGGCCTACTTCCCACATACGCTGCTGGATTTCGTCCGGCAGGGTGATGACCTCAACGCCCTGTTCCCGCTCCAGATGATTCAGCATCTCAACTTCCTGGTACTGGTATTCGTTGGTCCGCGACCAGAAGTGCTCCTGGAAGGTGGTCTTCACAATCCGGCGGATATCCTCGGGCAGTTCCTCCATCGCCTTGTTGTTGATGATGAAGACCTCGACGCCACCAATCCCCAGGGACGGGCGTACATGGTACTTTGCCACCTCATACAGACTCAGGGCATTGGCCTCCTGGGACGCGCCCCAGTGGGCACCGTCAACCAGGCCGGTGGACAGGGCGTGGTAGATTTCAGGCCCGGGCATGAACACGGCCGATGCACCCACCTCCGAAATGAATTTCTGTAACAGGCCGGCACCACGGATCTTGAGGCTGCTGAACTCCTCCAGCGACTCGACGGGCTCCTTCAGCACCATCTCGGTAGGGTAGAGCTTGTCGGTGTAGTAATGAACGCCCTGCTCTGCCGCTTCTTCCTGAACCAGTTCTTCAAAGCCCAGGTGCTTCCAGAAATAGAGCGCCTCCCAGATATCCTCAAAGGCACCCGGAGAGGCGAAGGCCAGACCGGCGGTGGGAATGTAGTTCATCAGATAAGCCGGGGAGGTGTAGCCCATCTCAACAACGCCACGCTGGACCGCCGGGAAAATCTCCGTCGGCCCGAACAGGGAATCCGCCGCATGCAGCTCGATCTGAAGCCGGCCGTCGGTGCGCTCCAGGAGCTTGTCCCGAACCGCGACCACGCTGTCTTCCCAGGAACCACTGCCAACAGGCAGGTGCGCCTGCAGTCGCCACTTGATAACCTCCTGCTCACCCGCCTGTTCGGCATGTGCGGCCGGCACCAGGGCGGAAATGCCCAGAAACAGGCCTGCACTCAGGCCCAGCACTGATTTTATTGTGTTTTTCAACATAACGTTTTCTCCAGATTTCTTGTTGTCGATTGATTACGCGTCCGACGGACGAAAAACCACGTCAATGGGCAGTGCGGACAACGCCCCCATGACGGTTTGCCTCTCCTCCTCGCTTACTTGCCCGGTGAATGAAACGGTGTAGCTCCCGTTGCCTGCCGGCCGGGGAGCAACCCGGATGCAGTCTGTCCTGCCCAACAGCGCTTCCACCTCCATCTGCAACTTCATCCCGACCGCGTGGTGCCGCAATTCCGGTTTGAACAACTTGCCAACGGCGGTGACCGGAATTTCATCCACCACGAACACATGCCGTGGCCGTGCCGGTGGTTCGTGGATTTTCTGCTGCAGGAAGGTTTCAAAGGCCGTCACATCGAACCCGGGCCCGGACTTCACCGAGACATAGAGCACGGGGACTTCGCCGGAATAACCGTCGGGCATGCCAACTGCGGCACTGAGGCTGACGTCGGGGTGGGAATTGGCCACTTCCTCGATCGCGGCGGGATCAATGTTGTGCCCACTACGGATGATCAGGTCCTTTTCACGACCGGTGAGGTACAGGTATTGCCGGTCGTCCAGATAGCCCACATCACCGGTAATCAGAAACCCGTCGTCGGTGAAGTTTGCCCTGGTGTGCTCAGGATCGAGATAGCCGTCAACCACCTGGGGCCCATTGATGGCAACCACACCGGGTTCGCCCGGATCGCAATCGACCCAGCCGGTGTTATCGTCCGCCTTTTTCAGAATCCGCAGGGTGGAGAACGGCGCACGGAGGCCAACACTGCCCCGCACATGGTCACCGCGCAGTGGCGTACCGGCGATGGATGCCACGGTTTCCGTCATGCCGTACTGCTCCAGCAGGGGCAGCCCGGTCCGACGCACAAAGCGGTCGGCAATGGACCGGGTCAGCGACGCCCCACCGGTCAGCACGAAGCGCACGCTGGAGATATCAAATCCGTCGGTGGCCACCTCGCTCATGGAGGCAATGGCCGTAGGCACACCCGCCAGGTAGGTGGCACGGAACCGTTGCGTCAGGGCCCAGATATTGTGGATCACCTCCCGGTCCCTGAAGCCAGACGGGGTCAGCATCACCAGGTGACCGCCGGCTGCCAGTACAGACAGGCCGATGGTGGAGGTGCCACCCACATGGAACAGGGGAAAGCCGTTCAGCGCGCAGTCCCTCTCACTCAGGTCGAACAACTGAGCAAGCGTCCAGGCCGCGTGAATCTGGTTAAGGTGTGTCTGGGGCACAAGCTTGGGAAGACCTGTGGTGCCACCAGTGTGGAACAGGGCCGTGATGTCGTCCTGACGGGCCGGTCGGTCCGCTTTCAGATAATCGGCCGGCTGGGCATCACACCCTTCTCGGAACGACACGAACACCGAAGGATCCACATCGTCCGGCACCCTACCCAGTACAATCACCTTGCGCACGGTTTCCACCGAAGACGCAATCAGTCTGGCCTTTTCCCAAAGCTCCGGATCCAGCTCGGGCGAGGGGCACACCAGGAATTCCGCCGTCTCCGCCTCAACCAGGGTCATCAGCACGTCCCGGGACAGCAGATAGTTGAGGCAACTGACCACACCAACAGACTGGGCACCCCATAGGGCGACCGGCATTTCCGGGTGGGTGCGGGAGAGGATGGCGATCACGGTTTCGTGGCCGGCTCCCAGGCTTACCAGCAGGTTACCGGCCCGATTGATAGCCCCCAGCAATTCGCCATGGGTCAGTGTCTGCGCACTGTCGGCGGGGTCTGCCGAGTTCAGCACCGTCAGGGCCGGTCGCTCCCCATGCAGCGCCGCTGTTGCTTCGAACAGTTGGTGGACACTGGAGGCCGTCACCAGATCCCCATAGGGCTCCTGCTCAAGGGTATCGATATCCCCTGCTGTCCTGATCGTCTTTACGGATCGTGTTGTTCTGTAATGAGTCATTGTCAGTTTCATGTTCCGTGAGCACGTCACGACAGGCCTCGTCAATGGCCTATACCGCAATCACGCTGCTTGCATTGTTATCAGGTGAACCAGCGACAGCACCGACTGTTCTCATCCAGCGGCACGGTGCGAGTCGAAAGCGGGGAAATTCTGGCCATTCAGAACATGAGTCACAATGTAACTTAATTATATTTTTTTGATTATTTTATGTACCTTAATCACATACCAAAATCCCAAAGAAACGCCCTCTGCCGGTACGCAGGCTTGCCGAAAGAGCCCAGAGAAGCCAGTAACGGAGCGACTTCCGAAAATGGCATACTGACCACGCAGCCACGCAGGGAGGAACGGCCGGACACTATTGCTATCCGGCGGAACGCAGGGCAGACAATCCTTTGTGATATAGACACAGATTTAAGAGTAAGAATATGTAGCAACCCCACATTGTCCGCCCCCTTGGAATTGCTTATGGTCCCGGGGGCGTCGGCACACAAGGCGCCGGCCCCAAAAAAACAATGACAACAAGGAACCAACAATGAAAAACTTCAAACTGGAGTTGTCAGGTATCGCGGTTGGTTGTATAGCCGTCACGCTGATAGCCGGCTGCGGAGATGGAGACAGTTCTTCCTCGACCGGGACCCCAAAGACCTGCGCAGAGCTGGCAGGGCTGGAGATTCCAGCGGAGGAGATGACTTTATCGACCTCCGGTGGCACGATTACAGACACAGAAGTGGTGGCGGCCAGCGGCAGCGGCGCCGCCACCATTCCTGAGCATTGCCTCGTCTCCGGGAGCATCGCCCCCATCGACCCGGACGCGCCCGACATTCTTTTCCAGGTGGCATTGCCAGCAGACTGGAACTCTAAGGTGCTCATGTTTGGTGGTGGCGGATTCAATGGCACCATCCCCGCCATTACCGGCAATGTCCCCCAGGGGGCCCCCGACGCGCTGACACCTCTTGGCCGGGGGTATGCCACCTTTGCCAGCGACTCCGGCCACCAGGCCAACGACTACGGCTCACAGGACGGACGCTGGGGACTCAATGAAGAGGCTGTGCGTAATTTTGCGGGCGACGCTCTCAAGAAGACCCGCGATGCCGCTCTCTTTATTGTTGGCAAGCGGTACGCCAGCGAACCCGAAAAACGCTACTTCGCCGGTGGTTCGACCGGCGGACGTGAGGCACTGACCAATATCCAGCGGTGGCCCGAAGACTGGGACGGTGCGATCGCCTGGTACCCGGCCTGGAACAACATGTCCGCATGGCTGGCCGGACAATATCTCAGCCTGGAACTGGCCAAGCCCGGCGCCTATCCTGATTCCGCCGAACGCCAGCTGCTGCTGGATGCTGCGCTGGAGTCCTGTGATGCTCTGGACGGGCTTGAGGATGACATCATCAGCGACCAGCGCCAGTGCAACGCCACCTTCGACCCGGCGACCGCGACCCTGAACGGCGTCGCCATCCGTTGCCCCGGAGGAGCGGATGACGGAAACCATTGCCTGTCCGATGCGCAGATTGATGCACTGAATGCCATGAACGATGGGGTAACCTTCCAGTTCGAACTGGCCAATGGTGAAACCGGGTACCCCGGCAGTAATGTCTGGGGCGCTGACCTGGGCATCACCTCCATCGACACGCCGATACAGCCCATTGTCGTGTTCCTCGCCCTGGGCACCAGCCAACCCGATACACCAATGCCACGTTCTGCTCCCTATCTGAGTGTGCTGGTGGACCAGTGGGTCAGGTATTCGGTGGCACAGGATGCCTCCTTCAATTCCTTCGACTTCGATCCGATCAATCCGCGACAGGAGTTTGCCGAGCGCATTAGTGAACTGAGCGTGCCCTTCAACGCCGGTACCGATATCTCCGAGTTTGCAAACGGTGGCGGCAAGCTGCTGCTGGCCCATGGCCTCGCGGATATCCTGGTCAGTTCCCGGGCCACCGAGATCTATTACGACCGGTTGGTTGACCAGATGGGCCAGGAAAAAGTGGACGGTTTTGTTCGCTACTATGAGGTTCCGGGGTTCGGGCACGGCGCCAGTTCTTTCTTCAACGCCACCTGGGACTCCCTCACCGCCCTGGAAGAGTGGGCGGAGCAGGACATCGCCCCGGAAGACCAGGTCACCACCGACACCGTTGGCAAGCCGGGCCGTACGCGGCCCTTGTGCGACTATCCGGCCTGGCCTCAGTATACCAGCGGCGGTGACCCGGATTCAGCCTCCTCGTTTGAGTGTGTGGAGTAGCCTTCCCGGCCGGCGCCGTGGGGAACCTACCTCCCGTGCGTCGGTCAGTCCCTTGAGCAGTGGCGAAGCTCCCAAAAAAACAAATCGGGAAATTCCGGACTCCCCCATGCAAAACTGCAATTTCCGGCTACAGTAAAAATCCGGTAAACGTGAAGTTGCCGGTTGAACTGATTGAGTTATTCAACTATACCTTTGATTCGTGGGATGAAATGCAAGCATCTGAATTCACCCAATTTCAGGAGGCATTTTCATAGCAAAAATATATCGCTCTTCAGATTGAATAGAACAAGCGCTCGCTATACAGTTTGAAACTCGAACCAACAATTACAAGAAATCCGCTGCCCTGTCGGCAGCGACAATCAGGAGAAAATCATGATCCGAAACAAGAAGACCGGAGTATTCACCGGCACCATGATTGGCCTTTCCATGGCCATTTCTTCCATCACCTACGCTCAGGACGGACCCATCCGTATCGCGTACATTGAGCCGCTTTCCGGGCCCTTCGCCAACGTCGGCGATGCCGGTCTCAAGCACTTCCGCTTCATTGCCGAAAAAATGAACGAACAGGGCGGCATCATGGGGCGCGATATCGAAATCGTCCCCATGGACAACAAGCAGAGCCCGTCAGAGTCGGTGCAACTGCTCCAACGTGCAGTAGATGAAGGCATCAACTTCGTCACCCAGGGCAACGGCTCCAACGTGGCCGGCGCTCTGGTCGAAGCAGTTGACCGGAACAACCGCCGTAACGAGGAAAACAAGGCACTGTACCTCAACTACGCCGCAGTGGACCCCGCCCTCACCAACGAGCGCTGCAGCTTCTATCACTTCCGCTGGGACGCCAACAGCGCCATCAAGCTGGAAGCCCTGGCCAATTACATGAAGACCCAGGACGACGCCATCGAAAAGATCTTCCTGATCAACCAGGACTATTCTCATGGCCAGTTCATCTCCAAGCGCATGAAGGAACTGGTTGGTGAGAAAAACCTGGATGCCGAGATCGTCGGTGATGTGCTGCACCCCATCGCCCAGGTGCGGGACTTCTCGCCCTACATCTCACGGATCCAGCAGTCCGGCGCAGACACCGTGGTTTCGGGTAACTGGGGTAACGATCTGTCGCTGCTGGTCCGCGCCATCGACAGTGCCGGTCTGGATGTAAACGTCTATACGTACTACGGCGGTGGCCTCGGTACACCAGCGGCGGTTGGCCCGCGGGGCGAAGACGTACTCTTTCAGGTCACCGAGTGGCACGCCGACGTAAACGTGGACGAAGGCCTGGAGGACTATGAGAAATGGTTCCAGGAATTCAAGAAGCGCTACCCTGAAATCGACTGGTACTACCACCGCATCTATAACCAGATGCACATGCTCAAGAAGGCCATTGAGGAAGTCGGTAGTTCCGATGACATCGATGCCATTGCCAAGGCACTGGAAGGCATGGACTATCAGTCCCCGACCGGCACCATCGCCATGCGTGCCCAGGACCACCAGATCCTGCAGCCCATGTACATCTCCGTCATGGACACTGAGGCCAAGTACGATGCCGACAACTCCGGTGTAGGCTTCCGCACCGTGGCCAACATTCCTGTGGAACAGGCCACGGACGAAACTTCCTGCAACATGAGACGTCCGTAAGCACCAGCCATACTCCGGTGGCGCAATGCCACCGGAGGTTTTCAGAACAATAAACCAGGATTCGTCTCACCATGCTCGAAACCATCGCTTATTCGATTTTCAATGGCGTGCTCTACGGTACGCTGCTGTTCATGATGTCCAGCGGCCTGACCCTGATCTTCGGGATGATGGGTGTCTTGAACTTCGCTCACGCCAGCTTTTACATGCTGGGGGCCTATTTCGCCTACACCCTCGGTCTGGGTACAGGCTTCTGGGTGGCCCTGTTCCTGGCTCCGATCGCTGTCGGCGCCATGGGAGCCCTGGTCGAACGGTACGGCCTGCGCCGTGTACACCAGTATGGCCACGTGCCGGAACTGCTTTTCACATTCGGCCTTGCCTATGTTATTGAGGAACTTGTCGCCCTCTTCTGGGGGACAGTGCCAGTGCCCTACAAGGCACCAGAAGCACTGAACACCACCGCTTTCGCCATGTTTGGACTGGATTATTCCTGGTTCAAGGTCTTTATCCTGCTCGTCGCTGTTGCGATGTTTGTTGGCCTCTGGATCCTGCTGAAAAAGACCCGGGCCGGCCTGATTATCCAGGGTGCCCTGTCCCGCCCCGATATGGTTGGCGCTCTGGGACACAATGTACCGATGGTATTCACCCTCGTGTTCGCCTTCGGTTGCGCCCTTGCCGGCCTCGGCGGTGTCGTTGGCGGGATTCACTTCGTGACCGACCCCGGCATGGCCTTCATGATGGGCCCGATCGTGTTCGTGGTCGTCGTTCTTGGTGGCCTCGGATCCGTTCCTGGCGCACTGGTCGCGTCACTGATCATTGGTATCCTGCAGACCTTCTTCCTGTCAGTGAACTTCTCCCTGGCGGACACCATTGGTGCATTGGGCATCGAGGATTCCGGCTTCTTCGGAGTACTCTGGCATATGGAAACCACCCGTATTGCCCCCGTCCTTCCATTCCTGCTGCTGGTGCTGACCCTGATCTTCAGACCCCGTGGCCTGTTCGGGAAGCGTGAAGCATGACAACCACAACAACAACGCAACAGGAAACCAAATCTATGGCTACCAATACCGCAGCAGGAAGCTCCAACCTGCTGAAGTTATGGCCCTGGGTGGTCGTACCCCTTGTGGCGATCGTGCTGCCGTTCATCTTTGACTCCGGCCATGCCATCAACCTGCTCAGCCACATGGGTATCGCCATCATCTTTGCCCTGTCCTACAACATGCTGCTGGGCAACACCGGCCTGCTGTCCTTCGGACATGCAGTCTATTACGGCCTTGGCGCCTACGTCGCCATGCACCTGCTGCGCAGCATCAACGATGCCGGAGGTGAAGGCCTCCCCATTGAGCTGCTGCCCCTGGTGGGCGCCGGTGCCGGTCTGCTCTTTGGCATCGTTTTCGGCTCCTTCTCGGTTCGCCGGGCGGGCGTGGTGTTTGCCATGATCACCCTGGGGCTCGGGGCCCTGGTGCATTCAAGCTCCCTGATGTTCACCGACTTCTTCGGTGGCGAGGCAGGGCTTTTCGGTGACCGCACCTATGCGCCGTCACTGCTGGGGGTGGATTACGGCTCCAGCCGGAACGTCTACTTCCTGGTCGTGGCCTGGGCATTGATAGCTGCCATACTCATCTTCCTGCTCCGGAAAACGCCCCTGGGCTGGATGGCCAATGCGGTTCGGGACAACCCGGAACGGGCCCAGTTCGTGGGCTACAATCCGACCATCGTCCGCTTCATCCAGTTTGCCCTGTCAGCCTGTTTCGCAGGTCTCGCAGGCGGGCTCTTCGTGATCACCGACGAGATCGTCAACGACGAAGTGGTCGGTCAGATCCAGTCCGGCGCGGTACTGCTGGGCACCTACATCGGCGGTATCGGCTATTTCGTGGGCCCGATCGTCGGCGCAACTCTGGTGACCTTCCTGGAGAGCTCCCTGTCTTCTTATACCGAGGCGTGGGTTCTCTATTTCGGCCTGCTGTTCATCGCCATTGTCATGTTCGCCCCCATGGGACTGGTGGGCATCCTGCACATGCAATACCTCAACTGGAAAGCCGGTGGCTGGAAAGGCAACACTGGCGTCCGGCTGTACATTCTGTTGGCTGGCCTGGTGGGCATCTTCGGTCTGATCTGCGTGATCGAACTGTCCTACCATTACTTCCGCAGCTGGGACCCAAGCGCTCCCTTTGGCCTGATGGGCTTTACCGTTAACGCCACCAATGTACTGCCCTGGCTGGTGTGTTTTGGTATCGCCATCATCGGTTTCGGGCTGATGCTGTTCCACGGCAACCCGATGCTCAAACGCAAACTTGGCGCCAAGTCTGACGGAGGTAAAGCATGACTACCCGCAACGCACTGGAACTCAAGGGCGTCAAGAAGAACTTCGGTCGCGCCGAGATCATCCGCGGCGTCGACCTTGACGTTCACGAACACGAACGCCACATCATCATCGGCCCCAACGGGGCCGGGAAGTCGACCCTGTACAACCTGATCAGCGGCCGCATGAAGGTGTCGGACGGCTCCATCAAGCTGTTCGGCAACGATATCCACAACATGCCGGCCCACAAGGTCAACCGCATGGGCCTGAGCCGCAGTTTCCAGGTGACCAACCTGTTCCAGAACATGACGGTCATGCAGAACCTGCGTTGCTCACTACTCTGGTCCGAGGGTCACAAATACGCGTTCTGGAAAAGCGTACTCGGCCAGGATACCGTCACCCACCGGGCAAATGAGCTGGCGGAGCAACTGAACCTGACCAAGCAGGCCAACACCCCGGCGTCACTGCTTACCTACGCCGAGCAGCGTGCGCTGGAGATTGGCTGTACCGTCGCCTCCGGCGCCAAGGTCATCCTGCTGGACGAGCCCACCGCGGGCATGAGCCGTACCGAAGCCAACGACGTGATCCAGCTGATCCAGCGCATGACTGGGGAAAACACCCTGGTGGTGGTGGAACACGACCTGAACGTGGTCTTCGAACTGGCGGACCGGATTTCCGTACTGGTGTACGGCGAGATCATCGCCACCGGCACCCCGGAAGACATCCGCAATAACGCGGCGGTTCAGGAAGCCTATCTCGGTACGGAGGTCCACTGATGCTCAAGATCCAGGATTTGAACGCCTATTATGGCAAAAGCCACGTACTTCGTGGTGTCAACATGTCGGTCGAACGCGGCGAAGTGGTCAGCCTGCTGGGCCGCAACGGGGTGGGTCGCTCCACCCTCTGCAAGGCCGTCATGGGGCTGGTGTCACCGGTGGGCCACGTGGAGTTCGATGGCAACACCCTCAGCGGCAGGCAGCCCCACGAGATCGCCCACGCCGGTATTGGCTATGTGCCGGAGGATCGTGCTATTTTCCCCGGCCTGTCCGTGCACCAGAACCTGGAGCTGGGCATGAAGAAGAAAGGCCAGACCGGGGAGAAATGGACCCTGGACAAGGTCTATGAGTGGTTCCCCCGCCTCAAGGAACGGGAACATACCCCGGCGGAAGTGCTGTCCGGCGGTGAGCAGCAGATGCTCAGCATGTTCCGGGCACTGATGGGCGACCCACAATGCATCCTGGTGGACGAACCCACCGAAGGTCTTGCCCCCAAGGTGGTGGCCGATGTGGCCGCGATACTCAAGCAGATGGCCGAGGACGGCCTTGCTGTGTTGCTGGTGGAGCAGAAGCTCTCCATCGCACTGGATATCGCTGATCGCATCTACATCATGGGTGAAGGGGAAATTGTCTTTGAAGGCACCCCCGAAGACCTGAAAAACAACCCCGAAATCCGCAAAGAGTGGCTGGAGGTTTAGCAAGCTGAACGTCCCGCCGACCCGGAGCCAGGCGGCTCCGGGTCCCTTACCCCCGGAAAACTGCAACCATGGCAACCCTGCTCAACGATCGCGACCTGCAATTCCAACTCTATGAAGTGCTGAACACCGACGCCCTGCTGGAACGGTCCCGCTATGCGGACCATGACCGTGGCACCTTCGACGCCACCCTCAACACTGCACGGGATATCGCCGCCCAGTACTTCGCCCCTCACAACCAGAAGGGCGATGCCAACGAACCCACCTTCGACGGCGAAAAAGTCAGCCTGATCCCGGAGACCCAGACGGCCTGGAACGCCTTTGCAGAAGCCGGCTTCCTGGCATCGCACCATGATTTCGACGATGGCGGCTCCCAGTTACCGGAAGTGGTGCTGCGGGCCAGCATGGCCTACTTCAACGCCACCAACGTCTCCAGCACCGCCTACTCCTTCCTCACCATCGGCGCCGCCAACCTGCTCAAGAGCTTCGGCAGCGACGAACTGAAGGACAAGTACCTGCCCGCCATGCTGGACGGTCGCTACAGCGGCACCATGGCACTCACCGAACCCGGCCAGGGCTCCGCCCTGGGTGACCTGAAGACCCTGGCCCGCCCCACAGACGACGGCAGCTACCGCCTGTTCGGCAACAAGATGTTCATCTCTGGCGGTGACCACGAACTGACCGACAACATCGTGCACATGGTGCTCGCCCGCATTGAGGGTGCGCCTGCCGGTGTTCGCGGAATCTCCCTGTTCCTGGTGTCCAAATTCCACGTCAACGACGATGGCAGCCGGGGCGACCGCAACGACGTGGCCCTGGCCGGCCTGCTGCACAAGATGGGCTACCGCAACACCACATCCACCGTGCTCAACTTCGGCGAGAAAGGCGGCGCCGTGGGCTACCTGGTGGGCGAACCCCACAAGGGCCTGGGCTACATGTTCCAGATGATGAACGAAGCCCGTATCGGCGTCGGCCTGGGCGCCGCCGCTATGGGCTACCAGAGCTACCTGGAAGCCCTCGACTACGCCCGCGACCGTCCCCAGGGGCGCCCCGTGAGCAACAAGCACCCGGAATCCCCCCAGGTGAACATCGTCGAGCACGCCGACGTACGCCGCATGCTGCTGATGCAGAAGGCCTACGCCGAAGGCAGCCTGGCCCTGTGCCTCTACGCCAGCACCCTGGTGGAGGATGCCAACACCGCCGACAACGACAGCGAACGCAAGGCCGCCGCCGAACTGCTGGACCTGATCACCCCCATGGTCAAGACCTGGCCGTCGAAATACGGCGTGATCGCCTCCGACCTGGGCATCCAGGTGCTCGGCGGCGCCGGCTACACCCGGGAATACCCACTGGAACAACTCTATCGTGACAACCGGCTGAACCCGATCCACGAAGGCACCGAAGGCATCCAGGGCATCGATCTGCTGGGCCGCAAGCTGGGCCCGAAAGGCGGCGATGGCTACGCGGAGTTCCAGCGCCGTATCCACGCAACCCTGGAGGACGCCGCCGACATGGCAACCTGCGGCCCGTTCGTCCACCAGCTACGGGAAGCCCTGGTACTACTGGTCGGCGTCACTGCGGACCTCCAGCAGCAACTGGCGAACGATCCGGACCACGGCCTGTCCAATGCAACAATGTACCTGGATATGTTCGGCAGGGTACTGGTGGGCTGGATCTGGCTGAAGCAGGCCATGGTGGCCGAACAGGCACTGGCTGACGGCGCCTCGGGCACCGAAGAGGCCTTTTACCGTGGTAAGATCCACACCGCCCGTTATTTCATGGACTGGGAACTGGCACCGCTGGAGGGCTACGCCCGCCTGCTGAGCGCCGGCAACCGGGACAATATCGATATGGAGAACGACTGGTTCTGAATTTCCTCTGCCAAGGCAGGGGCTTTTCGTCTCCAAAGCGGTTACCCGAAAAGCCGAAGCGAGCAGGCGGGAATGACTTTCCGGGACCTTCAAAAACAGGGACGTTTTTGAAGAGCCTCCACGGACGGATTCACGGCGTGTCCCGGAAAGTCATACCCGCCTGCTTGCCTCACCCGCAATACGAGCCTCGAACTCCAAAACCATCAAGAGGAAGAGAATCATGAGAGAAGCCGTCATCGTATCCACCGCCCGCACGCCCATCGGCAAGGCGTTCAAGGGCCTGTTCAACAACACCAAGTCCCCCACCATGGCCTCCTTCGCCATCAAGGCCGCGGTAGAACGCGCCAAGGTCGATCCGGCGGAAATCGAAGACCTGATCATGGGTACCGCCATGCCTGCCGGTACCGCCGGCATGAACGTAGGCCGCCTGTCCGCACTGGCCTCTGGTCTGCCCCAGGACGTCAGCGGCATGACTATGGACCGCCAGTGCGCCTCCGGCCTGATGGCCATCGCCACCGCCGCCAAGCAGATCATGTTCGACGGCCAGGACGTCGCCATTGGTGCCGGCCAGGAAAGCATCTCCCGGGTCCAGCAGAAAAACTTCGAATGGATGGCCGCCGAGCGTGACGAAACCGTGATCAAGCACGCCGAGCACGCCTACATGCCCATGCTCCAGACCGCCGAGAACGTCGCCAAGGTCTACGGTATCAGCCGTGAAGCCCAGGACGAATACTCCCTGCAGTCACAGCAGCGCACCGCCGCCGCCCAGGAAAAAGGCCTGTTCGACGACGAAATCGTACCGGTCACCACCACCAAGGCGGTGATGGACAAGGAAACCAAGGAAGTCAGCTACGAAGAAGCCACCCTCGACAAGGACGAAGGCAACCGCCCGTCCACCCAACTCGAAGGTCTGGCGGGACTCAACCCCGTCATCGAAGGCGGCTGCATCACCGCCGGCAACGCGAGCCAGCTCTCTGACGGTGCCGCCGCCTGCGTACTGATGGACTCCAAGCTCGCCGAACAGCGCGGCCTGCAGCCACTGGGCGCCTACCGTGGCATGGCTGTCGCCGGCCTCAAGCCCGAGGAGATGGGCATCGGTCCCGTCTACGCCGTACCCAAGCTGCTCAAGCAGCACGGCCTGAAGATCGACGACATCGGCCTGTGGGAACTCAACGAAGCCTTCGCCGTACAGGTGCTGTACTGCCGCGACAAGCTGGGCATCCCCAACGATCGCCTGAACGTCAACGGCGGCGCCATCTCCATCGGCCACCCCTACGGCATGAGCGGTGCCCGCATGGTTGGTCACGCCCTGCTGGAAGGCAAGCGTCGTGGCGTGAAATACGTGGTCGTCACCATGTGTGTCGGCGGTGGCATGGGTGCGGCGGGGCTGTTCGAAGTCCTGTAAACCGCCGTCTCAACAAGGTCCGGGCGCAGCTGCTACTGGATCGCACCTTGCCGGTCGCCCCCGGGCGGCCGGCATCTGCCAATCCTTACCAAACCATTAATCCATCACCGGGTTTCTGTACCCTGCCGCGTCTGGTTGCGATGATGTAGTCATCGGCCATCCACAGGAGCAGGGACGGAATGAGCAGTCGCCAAGACAGACCCTCACCCTCCGGCGACCGCCAGAGCGGTTCATCGGTTGCCGCCAACCCCATCAACTTCCGCAATATCGCTCCCATTGTCATAGCCGGCATGGGGTTCATCGTATTCCTGGACTGGGCCCAGGCGATCCTGCTGCCACTGGCCGCCGGCATACTGACCAGCTATGCCCTGGACCCACTAGTCAGCGCGGTGGACCGATTACATGTTCCCCGCCCCATCAGCGCCGCCCTGGTACTCAGTTGTCTGATCGCCATCCTGGCACTGGCCGCCATGCCCCTGCACGGTGAAGCCATGAAGATGCTGGAGCGCATTCCCCCGGCGCTTCAGGAGTTCGAACGTCAGAGCGCCCGCGCCCCCCGGTCCGAGAGTCTGATGGAGAAGGCCCAGGAAGCAGCCAAGGAAATCGAGGAAAGCGCCGCGGAAGAGGATCAGCATGACCAGGTCCGTGCCACCCGGGTACGCATTGTCGAAGAGCCCTTCAGCATCCGTAACTACCTGATGAACCGTGCCTCCGGCGGCATCGTGCTGGTCAGTCAGCTCGTTTCGGTACTGTTCCTGGTTTACTTCGTCCTGGCCACCGGCACCCTCTACAAGCGCAAGATCGTGCGCCTGTCCGGTCCCGGGTTCCACGGCATGCGCAAGGCCGCCCGCATGCTGAAGGAGTTCCACAGCCAGATGCGGCGTTTCATCTTCGTCATGTTCCTGGGTGCCATGTTCGTCGGGGTGCTCACCTGGCTGGCGTTCCTGCTGCTGGGCGTTGAACAGGCGATCCTGTGGGGTGTCATGGCCGGCGTGGCCAGCGCCGTGCCCTACCTCGGCCCCTTCCTGGTGCTAGTGGGCTCCGGCGCCGCCGCCTTTATCCAGTTCGGTTCCCTGGACATGGCGATCCTGGTGGCCGGCGCCTCACTCATTATCACCAGCATCCAGGGCTACCTGCTGACTCCCTGGCTCACGGCCCGGGTATCCAGCCTCAATGCCGTGGTCATCTTTATCGGCCTGCTGTTCTGGGGCTGGCTGTGGGGGCCGGTAGGGCTGATCCTGGCAACACCGTTGCTGATGATGACCAAGACCCTCTGCGATCATGTGGAAAACCTGCAGGGAGTCGGGGAACTGTTGGGAAAATAGCCACACTGACTATTTTAACGACAGTCATTTTGTGATCCAATTCTCACCGGGCCAAAGACTTCGCCGTCGTCAACACAGGATGCCACCCGGCACCTCTCCGGCAGGGCCCAAGGGACTTATCAGGATTGCACGTATGGACGCTCATCCCGACACACTGACCCAACTCGCCCGACCCCATCGTAAAGCCGTGCTGGTGGCCCTGCTGTGGATCACCATTGGCAGCGGGATACTGTTCGGCTTTCTGAACGCCTTCAGGGGCTACCTGCCCCTGTCGTTGCTGGAATGGGGAATGGCTCTATATTCGGCCTTCCTGCTGTTTGCGGTTCGCCGTACGCGTCACCTGGAGCGATGGATACTCGCGTATATCCTGCCCTTTTTTACAGCCATGATGGCTGCCGTCGCTACTCCCGAGGCCAGTGTGACGGTGTTCGGCTGGGTCCTGCTGATCCCGCTGGTGGGACATCTGTTACTGGGCCGGCGCCTGGGCATGGTCGTTACCCTGTGCTTCCTTGCTGTTGCAACCGCGATTTTTCTCTACAAGTTCCGTGGTGATACAGCGGTGATGGATATACGCTCGGTGGCCAATATGGTGATCCTGACCGCGTGCATTACGGTGTTCTCCCACGTCTACGAGGTCAGCCGGGAGCGCAGCGAGATACAGCTCCTGAAGATGGCCCAGACCGACTTCCTCACCGGCCTGCCCAATCGTTCGCGGATCAAGGTCTTCTTCGAACGTGAACGCAGTCGTGCCGGTCGTGAACAGCAGCCCCTGTCATTGCTGATTGTCGACCTGGACCACTTCAAGCAGGTGAATGACCGTTTCGGTCACGAGGCCGGCGACCGGGCCCTGGTCTTCTTTGCCGACCTGCTCAAGCACCGGCTACGGGCCACGGACCTGGCCGGGCGCCTGGGCGGGGAGGAGTTCGGCATCATTCTGGTGAACACCGCCACCAACACCGCCATCCAGGTGGCGGAAGACCTGCGGCAGGCGCTGGCCGATGCCGACCTTCGACACGACGGTCAGTTGATTCCCCTGACCATGAGCATTGGCGTGGCGGAACTGGGAGTGGATGGCCAAAGCCTGCAGGACCTGCTGGCCGTTGCTGACCAGCGTCTCTATCAGGCCAAGGACCAGGGACGGAATCAGGTCGTGCCACCGCTTGCTGGCCAGCCCCGGGCCCCGTCCGGCCAGACCGTGAGCGGACCGGAACAGATCCTATAACTTCAGGGAGCGCTTGCCCTTGGTGAGACCACGCCACAGCAGGCGATAGGACAATGCCGCCGTGGATCGCGGTGCAAACCAGTGCACCGGCTGGCGCTTCTCTCCCATCCGCTCCACATCACTGGCGTAGGGGATATAGCCGGGCATCAGGCCGGTCAGCTCCTGGGGTGGTGACTGCAACAACTGCCGGTGCAGGTTCTTGCGCCGGTCGGCCATGGTCCAGAAGGGTTGGAACCTGCCGCTGTCCAGCTTCTTGTCGGCGATGAATTCCTGCATCTGATGCCAGCTATTGAGGGACAACCAGGTAGGCACCAGAGGCACCAGCACCCGGTCGGATACCCGGAACACCTGCTCCGCCAGCCGCGACAGCGACGGCGGGCAGTCCAGCACCACCAGCCCATAGTCCTCCCCCAGTGGTTCCAGCCAGTCGGCGAGGGTCCTGTTGTCGCCGTGTTTCTCCAGTTGCAGGTCGATATTGCGGAAGCTGACATCCGCGGGAATCAGGTCCAGGTTCTCAATCCCGGTTGGCACGATGGTCTTGCCGATAGGGGTCTTGCCCTTCACCAGCCTGCCCGCCTTGGGCACCCGGGCGCTGGCGCCGGTGTTGCCGAAATACCAGCTCACCGCGCCCTGCGGATCCAGGTCCCACAACAGGGTCGGTATCCCCTCTTCCGCGGCCAGGGCGGCCACATTGGACGCTGCCGCTGTCTTGCCCACGCCGCCCTTGAGATTATGAAACGCGATGATCTTCAATGGCTGTGCCCCGTCCGTTGAATGGATTAATCCTTTTCCTTATGACCGTCCACCACCCCTGGCTGTCGCCCTCCAGCGGTGATCAGGGAAGTCAGTATAACCGTCCTGCCCCATACTGCTACAGTCCCGGTACAGGCCGACAAGAACCCCGGAATGGGACAGAATGTCGCGGCACCCCTGAGCGGCAATGGCGATATAATTCCCCCATGAAACTGCATACCATTTCCCAGGCGGGCTTCCGCCAGTCCGCCCGCTACCTGCTGCTGATGCGGCTGTCCATTGTCAGCATGGAATGGCTGGCGCTGGTGGCACTGTCGTTCCTGGCCCCGTCCCTGGCCGGGCCGGCCCCGTTACTGGTCACCCTGGCCCATGCCCTGTTTGCCGCCGCAAGCTGGCTGTGGCTGACCTGGCACCCGCCCCGGCTTGCCCTGCCGGTCAGTTTCTCGCTGGGGGCCGACACGATTGCCCTGGGTGTCTGGCTGGCACTGACGGGTGGCTTTGCCAACCCGCTGGTGTCCCTGCTGCTACTTCCCCTGGTGACCGGGTTGGTGCTGGTCCCGCTGCGGCAGAACCTGGTGATAACCCTGCTGGCCATCGGCATCTACACGCTGCTGATCCTGTTTCCCGCCCCGCCACCTGCCGGCCTGTCCCGGAACGACTACATGCACCTGCACCTGATGGGTATGTGGGGCACCTTCGCCCTGACTGCCACCATCATGCTGGTGGTGGTCGGCTCCCTGGCCGGTCGCCTGCGGGAACAGCAACAGGCCCTGTCCCAAAGCCGTGAAGACCGCCTGCGGGATGAACAGATCATTGCCCTGGGCCTGTCCGCCGCCAACGTCGCCCACCGGCTGGGCACCCCGCTGAACACCATGACTCTGGTAGTGGATGACCTGACATCACTGCCCGAGGCCCAACCTTTCCGGGACGACCTGGAACTGCTGGAGCAACAGATCGGAATCTGCCAAAGCCAGCTACAAACCATGACCGAAGCTGCGGTTCAGTGCCGCGAGGCCGCCACCGAGGCCATCACCCTCAGCCAGTGGCTGCACCGGCTGCGGGAGTCCGCCACCCTGCTATGGCCGGATGCCCCCATTCGCTGGCCGAAGACGCCGCCGGACCTGACCGTGCAGGTGGATGCCACCCTGGACCAAGCCGTCCTCAACCTGCTGGCCAATGCCCTGCGGGCCAGCCCCCGGGGCGTGACGGTCGGAGCGGACGACGAAGCGGGCAGGGCCCGGCTAAGGATTGTGGACCAGGGCAGCGGCATCGGCGATACCCTGCCCGGACAGCGGCCGGTTGCGTCCGAGCAGGGCCTTGGGGTGGGCCTGTTCCTCTCCAACGCCACCATCCAGCGGTTGGGCGGCCAACTCAGTGCCGAGGCCCGCACCGATGGCCAGGACCGGGGCACCACCATGACCATCGACCTTCCCGCCCGGTATGCGGAGCCCGCCCATGACTGAGCCCTGCTGGTTGCTGGTCGACGATGACGAAACCTTCGCCCACACCCTGGCCCGCTCCCTGGGGCGCCGGGGCATCGGCACCGAGGTTGCCCTCGACCCCGGGCAGGCCCTGGAACGGCTGGCCCGCAGCCGGGCAAATCGGTGTGTGCTGGACCTGAACCTGGCCGGGGAGAGCGGGCTTCAACTGCTCCCGGAACTGCTGGCGGTAAGGCCTGAGCTGGAAGTGCTGATCCTCACCGGCTACGGCAGCATTGCCACGGCGGTGGAAGCCATGCGCAAGGGGGCGGTGAACTACCTGTGCAAACCGGTCACGGCGGACCAGATCATCGAGGGCTTCCAGCCGGAACGGCAGGAACCGTCGCTACGGCGCCAGCCGCCGTCGGTGGAGGAGCTGGAGTGGGAACACATCCAGCGGGTGCTGGCCGAACATGATGGCAACATCTCCGCCACCGCCCGGGCCCTCAACATGCACCGCCGCACCCTTCAGCGCAAGCTGGGCAAACATTCCCGCTGGCGGGAGTAAAGGAGGACAGAAGTGCTCCCGGTATCGACTACCGGTACCGTCGTTCGTCCAGGGTGGTCAGCATCTCCGGATGGAAGACCATCAGCCCGGTGACCACGGTGCCATTCACGAAGCCCTCCGGCAGGACGATCAGCGGCAGGTAGCGCAGGTAATCGTGCACCAGGTGGTACCAGTCATAGACGCCGGTGAGCCACAGCAGGGCCACCATGGTCAGCCCCGCCGCCCCGACCGAGGCGCCAGCACCGAAGAAACCGCAGAAGAAGATATAGGCAAAGAAGTTACGGAAGTTCACCCACCGTTCCCACCGCATGATGGCGTGGGTGACCAGGGCCGGCACCATCACCGTAATCAGGCCATTGACCGCAAACAGACTGAGGGGCTCCCGGCCGGTGATCACCACGATCACCAGCGCCAGCAGCCCGGAGAAGACCGCCAGGCGCCAGCCCAGCATGAGGGTGACCGCGGTCATGCCGAAGATATGGATGCTCAGCCCCGGCGACAGCCCCGCCCGCAACTGCCACAGGAAGCCCAGCACCACGGCAGCACCGAACAGGCTGTGCTGCAGTCGCTGGTTCGCCGTCAGCGCCGTCCAGTCGGTCTGCCGGATGGCGCGAATCAGGATGCCCGCAAACAGCATTCCGGTGATCACCAGCAGCCATCCGGGGAACAGATTGTCAGTCAGGCCCATAGGCAGTTCATCCGCAGAGACAGGAGCGATGGACGGGTTGCTTCGACAGGGGCCAACAGCTTGCCACGAGTGCATCAACAGGTGAAGTGCCGAAAAATCCTGTCGACGCCAATTGCTTATATTGCACTGCCGTGGTGCAATCACTGCCCTAAAGATTCATATAGCCCCTTACTTCTGGAGATCAATAATGGCTGCACGCCTGGACGAAAAGCTTGAACCCATTTTCCGGGATGTCCTGCACCGGAACCCCGGTGAGTCGGAATTCCACCAGGCCGTCCACGAGGTCCTGGAAACGCTGGGCCCGGTCCTGGTGAAGTACCCGGAGTTCGTGGAGAAGAAGGTCATCCAGCGCATCTGCGAGCCGGAGCGTCAGATTATTTTCCGCGTGCCCTGGCAGGACGACCAGGGCGAGATCCACATCAACCGGGCCTTCCGGGTGGAGTTCAACAGCGCCCTGGGGCCTTACAAGGGTGGCATGCGGTTCCACCCCTCCGTCTACCTGGGCATCATCAAGTTCCTGGGCTTTGAGCAGATCTTCAAGAACGCGCTCACCGGCCTGCCCATCGGCGGCGGCAAGGGCGGTAGTGACTTCGACCCCAAGGGCAAGTCCGACGACGAAATCATGCGCTTCTGCCAGAGCCTGATGACCGAGCTGTACCGTCACCTGGGGGAATACACGGATGTGCCCGCCGGCGACATCGGAGTGGGGGGCCGCGAGATCGGCTACCTGTTCGGCCAGTACAAGCGCATCACCAACCGCTATGAATCCGGCGTACTCACCGGCAAGGGCCTGGACTGGGGCGGCAGTCGTGCCCGTACCGAGGCCACCGGTTTCGGCACCGTGTTCTTTACCCAGGAGATGCTCCGGGCCCGAGGCGACTCCCTGGACGGCAAGACCGTGGTGGTGTCCGGTTCCGGCAACGTAGCCATCTACGCCATCGAGAAAGCACACCAGCTGGGCGCGAAAGTCATCGCCTGCTCCGACTCCGGCGGCATCATCGTGGACGAAAAGGGTATCGACCTGGCAACCGTCAAGCGCCTCAAGGAAGTGGAGCGCCGACGCATTAGTGCTTACGCCGATGCTCATAAGCACGCGAAGTATGTGGAAGATGGCAACATCTGGAGCGTTCCCTGTGACGTGGCGCTGCCCTGCGCCACCCAGAACGAACTCAACGGCGCTGATGCCAAGACCCTGGTGGAGAACGGCTGCATCGCTGTGGCGGAGGGTGCCAATATGCCCACCACCCCGGAGGGTATCCAGATCTTCCAGGAGGCAAAGCTATCCTACGGGCCCGGCAAAGCCGCCAATGCCGGTGGTGTCGCCACCAGTGCCCTGGAAATGCAGCAGAACGCCAGTCGCGATTCATGGACCTTCGACTACACTGAGAAGCGCCTGGAGGAGATCATGATCAACATCCACAAGAGCTGCTTCGAAACCGCCGACGAGTTCGGTTCGCCGGGCAACTATGTGCTTGGCGCCAACGTTACCGGCTTTATCAAGGTGGCCCGGGCGATGGACGCCATGGGCCTGATCTGACCATGACCAGGGCCACCGACGCCGGGCCCGGCCCGGTGGTATCCACCGGTGTACCGGGCCTCGACCAGGTACTGGACGGGTTGCGGATCGGTGACAATGTGGTCTGGCGGGTCACTGACCTGGACGACTACCGGCGGTTTGTCAGCCCCTTCGTGGCATCAGCCACTGACGCCGGCCGCCAGATCATCTACCTGCGCTTTGGCCAGCATCCTCCCCTGTTGGCCGCCGGTCCGGGCATCCGCATTATCGAAGTGGATGCCCGGGACGGTTTTGAGTCCTTCACCGCCCGCATCTGGGAACTGGTGGAAACCTGGGGCCGCGGTGCCTTTTACGTGTGCGATTGTCTCAGTGACCTGCTCAACGCCTGGGCCACCGACACCATGGTGGGCTATTTCTTCCGGGTGATCTGCCCGTTGCTGTATGAACTGGACACCGTCGCCTGGTTCGCACTTCTGCCACAACGACACTCCCGCCAGACTCTGGACCGCATACGCGCCACCACGCAAGTCATGATCGATGTTTACCGGGCCGAGGACGACATGCAGGTGCAGCCGGTCAAGGTCTGGCAACGGCAGTCCCCCACCATGTTCCTGCCCCACCGCTACCGCGACGGGGACTTCATACCGGTCACCGACAGCTCCAACGCCACCCGGCTGCAGGCGGCCATCGAGCAGCAGGCCCATGGCTCCCAGCAACAGTTGCTGGATGGCTGGGACCGGCTGTTCCTGGAGGCGGAAGAGCACGCCGGGCGGACCAGTGACCAGACCGGTCGCGCCCTGGTTCAACGCATCCTCCGGGTGCTGATCAGCCGGGACGGCCGTATGCTGGACCTGGCACAACGCTACCTGACCCTCGATGATCTCACCGCCATCCACAACCGCACCATCGGCAGTGGCTTTATCGGCGGCAAGGCGGTGGGCATGCTGCTGGCGCGTGCCATGCTGTTACAGGACGACCCGGACAACTGGCACACCGCCCTGGACCCCCACGATTCCATGTTCATGGCCTCGGACGTGTGGTACGCCTTCCTGGTGCACAATGGGCTGTGGCCCGCCGTCATGAAACACCGCACCCGAGAAGGCTTTTTTGAACAGGCGCCAGCACTGCGGGACGCCATTCTGGCTGGCGAGTTTCCGCCGGAGGTGCGGCCGGAACTGATCCGGACCCTGGATCACTTCGGCCAGTATCCGATTCTGGTGCGCTCCAGCAGCCTGCTGGAAGACAGCTTTGGCAATGCCTTTGCGGGTAAGTACGAGAGCGTTTTCCTGATCAATCAGGGTGATCCGGAGCACCGGCTGGAGGCGTTGGAGAACGCCATCCGCCAGGTCTATGCCTCCACCATGAGCGATGATGCCCTCAGCTACCGGCGCAGCCGTGGTCTGGAAGAGCAGGAGGAACCCATGGCCCTGCTGATCCAGCGGGTCAACGGACGCTTTCATGACCACTGGTACCTGCCGGACGCCGCGGCCGTTGGCGTATCCCGCAATACCTTTGTCTGGGATCCGGAGATGGATCCCAAGGCTGGTATGCTTCGGCTGGTGATGGGTCTGGGTACCCGGGCCGTCGACCGGATCGAGGGGGATCACGCCTGGGTCATCGCCCTGGATCACCCCCTCAAACAACCCTTTCGCAGTCTTGAGGAAAACTACCGGTTCAGCCAGCACCTGGTGGACAGCCTGGATGTAAACGGCCCGGGCCTCACCACCACCGACCTGACCACCCTGGCCCGGGAAGCACCGGACCTGCCCCTGGCCCGACTGGGGGAAATTGACCGGGCCGCGTCCGAGCGGGCTCGGGAACTGGGGCTGGATCACCCCGTGTGGCGCCTGACTTTCCGGCCGCTGATCCGCCAGGGCGAGGTGATCCGACTCGCCGGCCGCATGCTGTCCATCCTGGAAGCGGCCTATGCCCACCCGGTTGACGTGGAGTTCACCATCCACCTGGGCGAGGAGGATGACAGCCCCCGAATCAACCTCGTGCAGTGTCGCCCCCTGGCCACCATCGGCGACGCCAGCTCGGTATCCCTGCCACCCCAGCCTGACCCGCACCGGCTGTTGATGGCGACCCGGGGGCACTTCATGGGCGGCAATATCAACCTCGCCATCCACCGGATCATCCAGGTAAACGCCGAGGCCTATAGCGCCCTGGATGTCCACGGCAAATACCAGGTCGCCACCCTGGTGGGACGGCTGGCCCGGCAGACGCCAGAGCGCTTCAACCTCATGCTGGCAGGCCCCGGGCGGTGGGGCACCAGCAGCCCGGAGCTGGGCGTACCGGTGGGATTTGCGGATATCAGCCGGGTGTCGGTGCTGGCGGAAATCGCCGACATGGGCAACGGCATGGTACCGGACCTGTCCTATGGTTCCCACTTCTTCCAGGACCTGGTGGAAACCGGTATCGCCTATGTTGCACTGTTCCCCGGTGAACGGGACTGCCTCTGGAATCCGTGCTGGCTGGATCAACACACCCAGCAACGGGCCATCGACTGCCTGTTGCCGGACAACCTGCCTGCGGCCGCCGTCAGGGAGTGTGTAGAAGTCATGGAATGCGAGGAGGCACCATTACGCATTCTTGCCGACGTCACCCGCCAGCGGCTTCTGGGCGGCCATCCATGACCCGAGGGCCTGCCAGGCCTGATAGCTGGTCAGGTAGATGTTCCCGGTCAGCCGCTCCAGCAAGCGTGTCCCTTCCAGCCGGTCCATCACCGGGCCCTTCACTTCCGACAGGTGGAAACGCACACCGCCGGCCTCAAGGCGTTCGTTGATGGCCTCCAGGCTCTCCAGGGCGGAAGCGTCGATCAGGTTCACCGCCGCGCATACCAGCACGACATCGGTCAGTTCCGGACGGTCGCTAACCAACTCCAGGACCCGCTCTTCCAGAAAGCGGGCATTGGCAAAGTAGAGGCTCTCGTCCACCCGCAGCATGGCCATATGGGCTCGGGTTTCCACCTGATGGCGGCGCACATTACGGAAGTGCTCGGTACCCGGCACCCGGCCGACCACGGCGCTGTGCGGACGACTGGTGCGGTAAAGGAACAGCCCGATGGACAGCCCCACCCCCGCCAGGATGCCGGCCTCCACGCTGTAGCACAGGGTCAGGGCGATCGTCGCCAGCATGGCCACGAAATCCCCCCGGGAGTATCTCCAGGTGCGCACCAGAGCCGGCAGGTCGATCAGCGATAGCACCGACACGATGATGGTGGCGGCCAGGGTGGCCACCGGTAACAGGGCGATGGCCGGCGTCAGGAACACCGTCGCCAATGCCACGCCAAACGCCGCCAGGGCGCCAGCGGCGGGTGTTTCCGCACCGGCGTCCACATTCACCGCGGAACGGGAAAAGCTCCCGGCCACAGGCATGCCCCCGGATATCCCCGATGCCAGGTTCGACGCCCCCAGGCCCACCAGTTCCTGGTCGGGATCAATACGCTCCCGTCGCCTGGCCGCCTGGGTCTGCGCAATCGACACCGACTCCACAAAGCTCACAATACTGATCAGCACGGCACTGACCGTCAGTTGTCGCCACAGGGACAGGTCGGTGGCCGGCATGACCAGCTCCGGCAGGCCAGAGGACACATCCCCCACCACCGCCACCCCGGCCTTGTCCAGCTCCAGGACCCAGGTCAGTGCTGTCGTAATCACCACGGCGGTTACGGGGGCGGTCCTGGCAAGGTTGTCCGCAAGCCCCGAACCAATCCCCAGCCTGGTCAGCAACGGCCTCAGGTACTCCCGGGCGGCCAGCAGGGCCAGCAACACGCCGCCACCGATGGCCAGCGTCAGCCAGTGGATATCCTCCCGGTGCCGGAATAGCTCCACCGCCACCTCATAGAGGTTCTTCCCGCCAGCCTGTATACCCAGCGCAGGCGCCAACTGACTGGCCACGATCACCAGTCCGGAGGCGGTAATAAATCCGGAAATCACCGGGTGACTGAGGAAATTGGCCAGAAACCCGAGACGGCATACGCCCATGACCAGGAGCATCAGCCCCGTTATGGCTGTCAGCAGGATAGCGCCGCTAACCATTTCCGCTGCCCCCGGCTCGAACAATTGCCCCAGGGCTGCGGCGGTCATCAGGGCGGTTATCGCCACTGGTCCCACCGACAGGGTCCGGCTGGAGCCGAACACCGCATACAACACCAGCGGCAGGATACTGGCGTAAAGTCCCATCTGTGGTGGCAACCCCGCCAGCATGGCATAAGCCAGGGACTGGGGAATCAGCATGACGGTAACGATCATCGCCGCCAACAGGTCCCGGACCAGGAAGGCACGGTTATAGCGGGGCAGCCACGTCAATACCGGCAGGAAACGGGACAGTTTCAAAATGATCGCCCTTGGACCCGGTTAGTGGATAGCGTCAGGAACGGGGGTGGGCATGGTAGCACCCCGAAAACCACAAACAGGTTCTAAGCATATACCATAAAGCAATATGGTGTGAAATAGGGTTTCCTAGGAGCTGATGGGGCCGGATGCGTCAACCAGGCAATCCCGCCCGGATCGCTTGGCCTCGTACAGGCGACGGTCCGCCTCGGTGATCAGCGTATCGCTGTTCAGGGTCTCCCAGGGCAGGTCTGTCACATGAACCAGGCCAGCGCTGACCGACACCGGGATATCTCCCCCCTGAAAGCGGACCGGCTGTTCCCGGACCAGCTCCAGTACCCGCTGCAAGGCACAGGTAGCCTGGTCCGGTGTGACATCCGCCAGCGCGACAATGAATTCCTCGCCACCATAGCGGGCCGCCACGTCCGTGCCACGACACTGATCCTGGAGCAGGCCGGCAAAATGCTGTAGCACCTGGTCTCCGGCCAGATGGCCATGGTTGTCGTTCACCTCCTTGAAATGGTCAATGTCCAGCATCGCCAGGGCCAGGCCCTCCCCGGTGCGCTGATAGTGGGCCAGCATCTCCTCAACCCGTGGCTTCAGATAGCGGCGGTTATGGATTCCCGTCAGCGGATCGAGGATGGACTGATCCAACAGTTCCTGCTCCAGGCGGAACCGTTCCAGGGCCTGGGTCAGCAGGTTGGCCACCAGCACCAGCAGGTCATCCAGATCCGTACGCCAGTGGCGAACGGAGAGAGAATCCATGCCAAAGAATCCCTCCACGGAGCCCCGAATCAACAGGGGCGCGCAGAACATGGCAGCCACCTCCTGCTCCTCCAGCAGGGCCCGTTCCTCCATCGCATGATTCGGTAGCCGGCTGACATCCTCCACGAACACCACCTGGTTCCGGCCTAACACTTCATGGATCTGCTGCTGCCACCAGTGGAAACCGGTAATGTCCACATCCTGCTGGCTGCCCTTCAGGGCGACCACTCCGTCGCGGCACCATTCGTGGGTGTTGGTCATGCGGGTCAGGTCATCGGAAAACTGGTAGATATAGGCCCGGTCAAGCTGGAAGAAGTCACCGATACGGGCCAGGAAGCGGTTGATCTCCTCGTCGATATCACCGATGGCGGAGTCCATGAATTCCGAGGACAGGCTGGCCAGCAACTGGTGGAACCGCAGTTGGTAATCCGCCTCCGCCTCACTGGCCCGAAGGCTGAGTTCCAGGTCTTTGTGGGCCTGGATATTGGTGAACTGGCCGAACCAGAGGGTGCTGCCGTCTGCCAGGCGCTTGGGCAGGGAATGGCCCTCAAACCACTGGTAACTGCCATCCTTGAGGCGAACCCTGGCCTGGTATTGCCAGGGTCGGAGGGTACGGGCGGATTCATCGGTGGACGGGCGCAGACCCTCCACATCGTCCGGGTGTACCAGCGCCGTCAATAGCAACCCGTCCTCACTCAGCTCCTGGGGAGTCACGTCAAACAGGTCACTGACACGGCTGCTGATATAGGGGAAACGCCGCTCGGTACCATCGGCACTCACCCAGTAGCTGAACAGGACACCGGGCACGCCAGAAGCCAGTTCCTCCAGCAGATCTGGAACATGCTTGTCATCCTTTTGGGAAGCAGACTCCAGTGCCATAGCCTATGTCCAGTCGCTAAATGTATCTTTCAAATCTGGACCACCAAACATGTATCAGTTTAGTACATTAATTCGAATTCACACATACCAGACAATTCTGGACTACTTTCGCCACTCGTGAAACCTGCCACCAGACGGACATTCCCTGGCGAATCCGCCACGGGATCGTCAGAATAGGCGTTTTCATATGGATACGGATACAACGTGCAGACTCCCTCTTTTCAACTATCCCGGGAATGGCAGGCCTTCTGGCTGGCAGTGGGATTCCTGACACGGATCCCCATGCTGGCCCGCATCGACTACTCGCAACGCCTGATGAACCAGAGCAGCCTCTACTTTCCGCTAGTGGGCCTGCTGCTGGGCGCCCTGTACGCAGCCACCTTCAGTCTGCTGGAGATCTGGTTTTCACCACTGGTGTCGGTCCTGCTGGTGATGGTCCTGCACCTCTGGCTCACGGGGGCATTCCACGAGGATGGCCTCGCGGACAGTATCGACGCCCTGGGGGGGGGGTATACGGTGGAGAAGCGCCTGACTATCATGAAGGACAGCCGCATCGGCACCTACGGCACGGTGGCACTGGTGATGGCCCTGGGATTGAAGGCAGCGTTGCTGCTGGAGAGCTTCCATATCCTGGTGGCATTGGTGATGGCACCGGCCGTGTCACGGCTGACGCCACTACTGTTGATGGGTTACCTGCCCTACGTGACCCAGACCGATCAGAGCAAGAGCAAACCGGTGGCGGATGGTTTCTCCCGCCGTCGCCTGGCGGTAGCCGCCGCGTTCACCACGGTACTCGGCGCGGCGGCCAGTATCTGGCACAGCCACCTGTTGCTGTGGTGCCTGCTGGCCACCCTGGGCGTGGCCCTGCTGTGGGGCCGCTACCTGCGTTCGCAACTGGGCGGCTATACCGGGGATGCGCTGGGCGCCAGCGTGGTGCTGTCGGAACTGGTGCTACTGTTGCTAATGGCCTCCTGATCATCCGTTACCGGGGATAGCAACGACAGGGGCGCATCCTGTGCCAGTCGGGTCACGATCAGGTAACGGGCGTGGGCATAGCTGCCGCCATCAACACCTTCCGTAAGATAGAGGATGGCGTCCTCCAGCCCGTCCCCGTTGTAGTCCCCCCGGGCCAGCACCCGCAGGCGCTGTACCGAACCATCCTGGCCCCGGTATACCGCTTCATAGTTGCTGACCGGTTCAAACCCCGCGGGCGTCTCCACCTCGGCCCAGGTCTCCCGGGCCTGGGCCCGCCGTTGGGTGTCACCGGAGATGGCCAGGGCAAACTCCGCCGGTGCTTCCACTGGCAGGTTCCGGTCCAGCAGCGACGGCTCCAGGAAACTGCGGTCAAAACCGGCAAGGTTGGCGGATGCCCTCACCGCCTGGCAGAGGGTGGTGCGGGCCTGCAGGAAGGGCTGTTCAAACAGGTTGCGGGCCTCGTAGCCCCGGGCTGTCAGTGCCATCAGTTCCAGGCAATTACCGGCTTCCCGGTTGTCCTCGTAGGCATGGACCAGCGGGGCGGGATACTCCCATTCCCAGGCAAGCTGGGCCCGGGCCCAGTCGGCGGGAACGCCTTCCTCCGCTTCGGGAACGGGGATGGGGTGTTCCGGGCTCAGGGTGGCCGGGTTCTTGGTGGTGGTGCAGGCCACCAGGGCCAGGCCAAGGAATGGCAGCAGTAATTTCAGGTCAGGCATCGTGATCCTCCATGATCCAGTCGTGATTTGGCTGCCCGTGGGCCGGCAGCTTTCCACTCCATGCCTGGCAATGACTCTTCTCACGTCTGCCGACGGCAACCGTGGCCTGTCCTGCCAATGAACATGATTGTAGCCGGAGACCATCCGGGGATCGGGGAGAGGACGTCTGCGTCCTGTGGGTGACAGAGTCACGTCTTCCCTGAAACCGGCTATCCGGAGTCCTTCCCGCGGTTGCGGAGCCCACTGCGGGAGCGTCATTGCACCCGGGCGACTGAACATGAATTTTACGTCATTAAAGGACCGGATGGCCAGCCCCTGACCATCTTTTACCTGACCGAAACCAATGCCCCGGGCCCCGCAACCTGCCACCCTGGCGGTACGGGGCCCGCAGCCGTCAGGGCTTGACCACCTTCGCGGCCTCTTCCACCGGGGTATGGCGAACATCCTCACCTTCCACCATGTAGATGACATTCTCCGCCAGGTTGCAGGCATGGTCCCCTACCCTCTCCAGGGCGCGCAGTACCCACATCACGGCCATGCACCGGGAGATGTTGCGGGAATCCTCCATCATGAAGGTCAGCAGGGTGCGGGTGGCGGCCTGATACTCCTCATCCACCCGCTTGTCCTCCCGCATGATCTTCAGGGCCAGGGTCGAATCCAGCCGTGAGAAAGCATCCAGGGCGTCGTGAAGCATGCTGGTGACATGGGTGCTGATATGACGGACTTCCACATACCCCCGGGGCGCCTGGCCTTCCTGGGACAGCGTGAGGGCGAACTTGGCGATCTTCTTGGCCTCGTCGCCAACCCGCTCCAGGTCTGACACCATCTTGATGACCGCAATCACCAGCCGCAGGTCCCGGGCGGCGGGCTGGCGTCGGGCGATAAGACGGGTGGCTTCCTCGTCCAGCTCCATCTCCATCTTGTCCACCAGCTTGTCGCGGGCACGGATCTCATCCGCGGCGTGGCCATCGCCATCAATCAGGGCATTGACCGCATCGATGGCCTGTTGCTCAACCAGGCCGCCCATCTTGAGGAAGTCGTTCTTCAGGTTGGACAGGTCCTCGTTGAACTGATGGGAAATATGATCCCCATACATGTCTTCTTTCTTCGTTGGCATTCTCAGCTCCTCGCAATCGCGACCTGTGTTAACCGAAACGACCGGTGATATACGACTCGGTGAGTTCGTGTTCGGGTGCGGTAAATACCTTGTTGGTTTCGTTGACCTCGACCAGATGGCCCAGGTGGAAATAGGCGGTGCGATGGGACACCCGGGCCGCCTGCTGCATCGAGTGGGTCACGATAACGATGGTATAGCTTTCAGACATTTCCGCGATCAGCTCTTCCACCTTCGCCGTGGCGATGGGGTCCAGGGCCGAGCAGGGCTCGTCCATCAGGATTACCTCGGGGCTGACGGCAATGGCCCGGGCAATACAGAGTCGCTGCTGCTGACCACCGGACATACCGGTGGCGGTGGCATCCAGCCGGTCCTTCACCTCGTTCCACAGACCCGCCTTGCGGAGGCTGTTCTCGACAATGTCGTCCAGGTCCGACTTGCGGTTGGCCAGGCCGTGGATACGGGGGCCATAGGCCACGTTCTCATAGATGGACTTGGGGAACGGATTCGGCTTCTGGAACACCATGCCCACCCGGGCCCGCAGTTCCACCACGTCCCGCCTGGGATCGTAGATGTTGTCGTCGTCCAGCATCAACTCGCCCTTCACCCGGCAGATATCGATACTGTCGTTCATCCGGTTGAGGCAGCGCAGGAAGGTGGATTTGCCGCAACCGGACGGACCGATAAAGGCGATGACCTCATTGCGGGCGATGTCCAGGCTGATGTTCTTGATCGCCGGCGTGTCACCGTAGAGCACTTCCACATTACGAAGCTTGAACTTGGGGTCGTCCGCGAATGGCGTGCCAACCGTCTTGCCCTCTTCGATCAGGGTTTCCGCCGGCTTTTCTTCCGGAATCGGGATAGGAGTTTCCTCCGACATGCCTGCCTCTTTATCTACTGTCGTATTCAAGGTGTTCATCGCCATTCTCCTTACCACCGGCGTTCAAGACGCTTACGCATCCAGATCGCCAGCGCGTTCATACTGATCAGGAAGGCCAGCAGCACCATAATGGCCGCCGATGCCCGCTCGATAAAGGCCAGTTCCGGGCTGCCCGCCCACAGGAATACCTGCACCGGCAACACCGTGGCGGAATCCAGGAAGCCCTCGGGCACATCCACGATAAACGCCACCATGCCGATCAGCAGCAGCGGCGCGGTCTCGCCCAGGGCCTGGGCCATGCCGATAATGGAACCGGTGAGCATGCCGGGCAGCGCCAGGGGCAGCACATGATGCAGCACCACCTGCATCTTGGAGGCACCCATGCCTTCGGCCGCCTCACGAATGGACGGCGGCACACTCTTGATCGCCGCCCGGCTGGAAATGATGATGGTGGGCAGGGTCATCAGGGTCAGCACCAGCCCCCCCACCACCGGCACCGACCGGGGCATGCCGAACAGGTTGATGAACACCGCCAGACCCAGCAGACCGAAGATAATCGACGGCACCGCCGCCAGGTTATTGATGTTGACCTCAATGAAGTCGGTCAGCTTGTTCTGGGGCGCGAACTCCTCCAGGTAGATGGCCGCCGCCACCCCGATGGGAAACGACAGCACCAGGGTTACAATCATGGTCAGCAGTGAGCCCACAATCGCACCAAGGATGCCCGCCCGGGACGGATCCCGGGAATCCCCCCGGCTGAAGAGCACGTCGTTGAACGAGTTCTGCACCACGCCCTGCTCCACCAGCTGATCCACCCACTCACGCTGCTGTTCATTGAGCTTGATGGAATAGTTCTCATCGCCGGCGTGCTTGACGTAGACGTCCACATTGGTATGGGACAGGAACGTCATGGTCTGGGTGGTGCCCAGCAGGTCCGGGTTTTCCCTGAGGGCATCCCGCAACTGGTTCGACGCATAGGGATTGATCAGGTCCCGCACCTGGCTTCGGTCGGATTCCGTGGCGTCGGGAATCTCCCTCATGAGCGCCTGGATCAGCGGTTCGACAAAATCCGCATTCTTCATCTGGCGCTCGTCGCTGGCGTCATCGAGATACATCATCTCGCCATCGATATCCACTTCCATGGTGATGGTGGTCTTGACGAAGGCTGTGTGCCCCTTGCCAATGATATCGGTGAAAAGCACCACCAGCGCCGTCAACGCGATGGCAATGGCCGCGATGCCATAGGCCCGGAAACGGCGCTCCTTACGGTAGCGGCGCTTCAGCGACTGGCGGACGATGGCCGCCTGTGACTGTTGATCATTCATACTGTTCCCGATATTTACGTACGATGTGGAGGGCGAACACGTTGAGGATCAGGGTGGCCAGGAAGAGCATGGCACCCAGGGCGAAGGCCGCCAGGGTCTTGGCGCTGTCGAATTCCTGGTCTCCCGTCAGCAGGGTCACGATCTGCACGGTGACGGTGGTTACCGTCTCCAGCGGATTGGCCGTCAGGTTGGCCGCCAGGCCCGCCGCCATGACCACGATCATGGTCTCGCCAATGGCACGGGACACCGCCAGCAGTATGCCCCCCATGATGCCCGGCAGGGCCGCGGGGAAGATCACCTTCTTCATGGTTTCGGACTGAGTGGCACCCAGGGCCAGTGAGCCGTCGCGGAGCGTCTGGGGCACCGCGTTGATCACGTCGTCGGACAGCGACGACACAAAGGGAATGATCATGATGCCCATGACACCGCCGGCCGCCAGGGCGCTCTGGGATGAAGCATCGATCCCCAGCGAGGCGGCGAAATTGCTGATAAACGGGGCTACCGTCAGCGCCGCGAAGAAGCCGTAAACCACCGTGGGGATACCCGCCAGCATCTCCAGCAGCGGCTTGACGATGCCCCTCACCCGCTTGTTGGCGTATTCCGAAAGGTAAATGGCCGACAACAACCCCACCGGCACGGCCACCACCATGGCAATCGCTGAAATCAGCAGGGTGCCGGTAAACAGCGGGATCATGCCGAAGGAACCCTCTGCCGCCACCTGATCCGCACGCAGGGCGGTCTGTGGACTCCAGCTGGTACCGAAGAAGAACTCAAAGAACGAAATCTTACCGAAGAAGCGAACCGTCTCGAAGAACACCGAGAAGATAATGCCTACGGTGGTCAGGATGGCCAGAGCAGCGCAGGAGAAGAAGATCCACTTGAGAGTGGTTTCCACCTGCGAGCGGGCATTAAGCCGTGGCCGGATACGTACCCAGCCCAGGAACCCGGCCAGCACGGCCACCGCCACAACCAGCGACGTCATGTACCAGCGGCTCTGTTCCCGCAGGATGGTCAGGCGTTCGGCGGCCTCCGCCACCGGCGGCTCAACAAAGTCAGCCGGCAGCGCTCCGCTGGCCACGTTGCTGATCTTGCTCAGCAGCAGGCTGGCGGCGCCATCGGAATCCGGGATCATGTCCGGCGGCAGGGAGCCCACCACCAGTAACTGGATGACCTTTCCCTGGAACGCCGCCCATAGCGCCAGTACGATCAACGCCGGAATACCGCACCACAGCGCCGCCCGGGCGCCATAGTAGAACGGCAGGGATTTCAGGTGGCGAATACCACCCAGGGGCATGGCCAGCGATCGCGAACGGGCGTACCCGAGACCGTACGCCACCAGCGCCATGACCAGCGTGAGTAGGAAAAGATTGGCCGCTTGCATGCAATTGTCCGTCTTCAGAAACTTCAGGGCCAGTGGCCACGGGAGCCATTCCCGTCACCGGACTGACCGCCTCACATACGCCAAAGGGTGCGGGCCCTGTTGGACCCGCACCCTCGGTGTCATCCGGCTTGAACCGGACCTTACATCAGCTCGTCCTTGCTCAGGTTCGGCATCTCTGCTGCCTTGTCCTGCAGATCCATCAGTGCATCACGGGGAGGCACGATCAGGCCAACGCTCTTCAGGTAGCCGTTCGGGCCCATGGCGCCGGCGCTGGTGAATTCCTCGGCGTACTCGGTAATACCCGGAACCACGCCGATGTGAGCCTTCTTCACGTAGAAGAACAGGGAGCGGGCAACAGGGTACTCGTCAGCGGCAATGTTCTCCACTGTCGGCACCATGCCGTTCAGGCGGGCGGCCTGGAGGCGGTCCGAGTTCTCTTCCAGGAAGCTGTAGCCAAACACACCGAACATCCCGGTATCGTCGATCAGCTTCTGGACGATCAGGTTGTCGTTCTCGCCGGCTTCGATGAAGGCGCCGTCTTCACGGATGCTGTGGCACACGCCTTCCATGTCGTCTTCGCTCATGTCGGCAACCGCCGGCAGGTCTTCACAGCCGCCCTGCATGGCCAGCTCGACGAAGGCGTCACGGGTGCCGGACGTCGGGGGCGGACCCATTACACGGATCGGCTTGTTGGGCAGGCTGGAATCGACATCGCTCCAGTTCTTGTAGGGGTTGTCGATCAGCCTGGACTCGTCATCCGGATCCGGAACCTGCTTGCCCAGGGCCAGGAACAGTTGCTCCAGGTTGATGTCCAGGTTCTCGGCTTCGCTGGAGCTGGCGATAACGATACCGTCGGAACCGATACGGAACTCGGTAATGTTCTCAACGCCGTTGCTCTGGCACAGGTCGTATTCGGACGGCTTCATGCGGCGGGAAGCGTTGGTGATATCCGGGTGCTGGGTACCGATGCCCTGGCAGAACAGCTTCAGGCCGCCGCCGGAACCGGTGGATTCCAGCTTCGGCGTCGGGAAGTCAGAGTTGGCACCGAAACGCTCGGCTACCACGGTAGCGAACGGGTAAACGGTGGAAGAACCCACGATGCTGATTGTGTCGCGGGCCATGGCCGGCGTGGATACGGCGGCAACAGAGCCTGCCAGTACTGCAGTTGCGAGTGCTGCTCTCAGTTTCATACGTTGCATCTCCATCGGTTTATTGCTGTCGGGTTATCCGATGGTGGGCAGATTACGGACAGTCTATGACAACTTTGTGACACCCGCAGGATTAATTTCCACTTATGGAGCCTCCGATATCACTGGCAACACAGGACCAGAGTCACCAGCGACAAGTCGTAGATCAGCGAATTTACCAGACGGGACACTGCTTATCTGTCGATTTCACTTGCATACGGCGATGTGATGAATACCATGCTCAGCAAATAAACAGGGAATCCGGTATCAACTGCCCTCCCAATCATGAATACAGGGCTTACCCGACGGCCCCCTATCCAAGAAAAACAAGGTAGCGCTCAATGACTGACTTCGACGACGACAGGCCCACCCCCCGTGGGGAACTGGTGATCCAGGTAGTACCCCTGCCCGCCGACACCAACGCCAATGGCGACGTGTACGCCGGCTGGCTGGTACAGCAGATGGACACCGCCGCAGGCACCCTGGCCGGACGCATCTCCCAGGGCCGCAACGCCACCGTCGCCATGGACCGCATGGAATTCCTCTCGCCCCTGCGCATCGGCGCCCAGGTTGGGTGCTACTGCGAACTGGTGGACATCGGCCGCAGCTCCATGAAGATCAACGTGGAAGTGTGGACCCGGGACCGCAATAACAAGGGCGCACGCAAGGTGACCGAAGGTCTGTTCGTGTATGTGGCCATTGATGAGCATGGCCGCATTCGCGAAGTCCCGGAACAGGCCCACTGACGCATCCCGTGGCGGGGTGCGCTGCCGTTCCTTCTACCGAAGGAAACCACCCCATCACATAATGTGTCGCGTCAGCACGTTGCTGTCATAAAAGCATCATCGGATTGCCTTATCGTCCGGGAGTAAGCCTATTCCCAGACAACAAGGAGTCCGACGATGACGATGAAACCGCTGACACTGCTGGCCTGCCTTCCCCTGATGCTGCCCCTGGCCAGCCACGCCGAGTTCACTCTCGACAGCCGCTACCAGGACCAGGACGGCGACCTGGTGGCCGACATCCCCGCCGATGCCGACCAGCAAGTGGATCCCTCCACCCTCATCTTTGCCTACACGCCGGTTGAAGACCCGGCCGTCTACCGGGAAGTCTGGTCCGAATTCATGGACCACCTGGCCGACACCACCGGCAAGAAGGTCCAGTTTTTCCCGGTGCAGTCCAACGCCGCCCAGATCGAAGCCATGCGCGCCGGGCGCCTGCATATTGCCGGCTTCAATACCGGCTCCAACCCTCTGGCAGTGGCCTGCGCAGGCTTTCGTCCATTTACCATGATGGCCGCCGCAGACGGTTCCTTCGGCTATGAGATGGAAATCATCACCTACCCGGACTCGGGCATTGACGAGGTGGAAGATATCCGTGGCGGGGAAATGGCCTTTACCTCCCAGACCTCCAACTCCGGCTTCAAGGCGCCGTCGGCGATCCTGAAGGCAGACTATGGCATGGTGGCCGGAGAAGACTTTGAGCCGGTGTTCTCCGGCAAGCACGACAACTCCATACTGGGGGTCGCCAACCAGGACTACCCGGCTGCCGCCATTGCCAACTCGGTGCTTAACCGCATGCTGAGCCGGGATGTGGTGAGCGAGGACCAGATTGTCTCCCTTTACCAGTCCCAGACCTTCCCCACCACAGGCTATGGCATCGCCCACAATCTGACTCCGGAGTTGCAGGAAGCCATCCAGGACGCCTTCTTCTCCTTTGAATGGGAAGGCACCGCACTGGAAGAGGAGTTCTCCAAGTCCGGCGAGGCCCAGTTCATTCCCATCACCTTCAAGGAGCATTGGGAAGTGATCCGCAAGATCGACGATGCCAACGGCGTTGAATACCACTGTCAATAAGCGGTGAATCGACCACGTGCTTACACTCAGCAACCTCTCAAAAACCTACCCCACCGGAGACACAGCCCTCCGCCAGGTCAGCTTCGAAGTACCCGCTGGCCAGGTGGTGGGGCTGATCGGCCCCTCCGGTGCGGGCAAGTCCACTCTGATCCGGTGCATTAACCGCCTGGTGGAACCGTCCGCCGGGGAAATCCTGCTGTCGGAGACCAACCTGGCGACCCTGCAAGGCGGTGCGCTGCGCCGTGCCCGACGCCGGATCGGCATGATCTTCCAGGAGTATGCCCTGGTGGAGCGCCTGACGGTGATGGAGAACGTACTGTCGGGGCGGCTCGGTTACGTGCCCGCCTGGCGTTCGTTCCTGCGCCGCTATTCACCGGACGATGTGGCCCAGGCATTTTCCCTGCTGGAACAGGTCGGGCTGTCGGACCATTTCAACAAGCGGGCCGATGCCCTGTCCGGTGGCCAGCGCCAGCGCGTCGGCATTGCCCGGGCCCTGGAACAGGACCCGGAACTGCTGCTGGTGGACGAACCCACCGCGTCCCTGGACCCCAAAACCTCGCGCCAGATCATGCGCCTGATCGGCAGCGCCTGCCGGGAAAGGAACCTGCCGGCCATCATCAATATCCACGATGTGATGCTGGCCCGGCAATTCACCGACCGGATCATCGGCCTGAGGGCCGGCGAGGTGGTCTTTGACGGCAGACCCGAGGCACTGACCGACGAGGTTCTGACCCGCATCTACGGCAATGAGGACTGGACTCAGATGCGCGGTGAGGATACCGCCCACGAAGAGCCCCTGGCTCCCACCGTGGACCTGGCCGAGGGGGTGTAGATGACGGCGCAAAGCTACCCCACCCGCTGGAAGCGGCCACCGGTACTGCTGACCAATCCGTTGTGGCGACGGCTGATCTACACCGGCGCGCTGATCTACCTGGTGCTGGCGATGCAAAGCGTGGAGATCGACTGGCACCGGGTGTGGCTGGGACTGGACCGGGGCTGGAAATTCGTGGAAGGCTTCCTGGTACCGGATTTCGTCACCCGGTGGCGGGACATCCGCGAAGGCCTGGTGGAGAGCCTGACCATGACGGTGACCTCAACGGTGGCCGGTATCCTGATTTCCGTGCCCATCGGCATCGGCGCCGCCCGCAACCTGGCGCCAGCGCCGGTGTACCTGGCCTGCCGGAGCATCATCACCCTGTCCCGCTCGTTCCAGGAAGTGATCATCGCCATCCTGCTGGTGGCCATGTTCGGCTTCGGGCCCTTTGCGGGCTTCCTGACACTGGCATTCGCCACCATCGGTTTCCTGTCAAAACTGCTGGCGGAGGATATCGAGGAATGCGACCACAGCCAGCTCGAAGCCATCCGCGCCACCGGCGCAAGCTGGTGGCAGGTGGTCAACTATGCCGTACAGCCCCAGGTCATGCCCCGGCTGGTGGGGCTCTCTCTGTACCGCCTGGACATCAACTTCCGGGAATCGGCGGTGATCGGCATAGTCGGGGCCGGTGGCATCGGCGCCACCCTGAACACCGCCATTGACCGTTACGAGTATGATTCCGCCGGGGCCATCCTGATTATCATCATCGCCATCGTGCTGGTGGTGGAATATTCGTCTTCCTGGATTCGCAGGTGGGTACAATGACCGAAACCCCTTCCGTGCCTGTCTGGCAGTACCGGACACCGAAGCAGACGCTGCTGCGATGGCTGGGCTGGTTCTCGCTGGTGGCTCTGACCGTGTTCTGCTGGCAGTTGATGAACGAGAACACGATCTGGGCCTTTGTCAGTGACGCGCCGGACCAGGCAGCCGATATCGGCGGGCGCATGTTTCCGCCAGCCTGGGGTTACATCGACGAGTTGTGGGCCCCCCTGTGGGATACCATCAATATCGCCACCCTAGGCACCCTGATCGGGGTAGCCATTGCGGTACCGGTGGCCTTTCTGGCTGCCAGCAACACCACCCCCAGTAAACGGTTTGTGCGCCCGCTGGCACTCCTGCTGATCGTGGCGTCCCGATCCATCAATTCGCTTATCTGGGCGCTGCTGCTGGTGGCCATTATCGGCCCGGGGCTGTTGTCCGGCATTATCGCTATCGGCCTGCGGTCCATCGGCTTCGTGGCCAAGTTGCTCTACGAGGCGATCGAGGAGATCGACACCAGCCAGGTGGAAGCGGTACGGGCCACCGGCGCCAGTGGTGTCCAGGTGATCGACTATGCCATCGTGCCGCAGATCCTGCCGGCGTTCTGGGGCATCAGCGTGTTCCGCTGGGACATCAACATCCGCGAGTCCACCATCCTGGGGCTGGTGGGAGCCGGCGGCCTGGGCATCCAGCTCAACGCATCGCTGGCCACCCTGGCCTGGAACCAGGTGGCGATGATCTTTGTGGTGATCCTCGCCACCGTGGTGGTCTCGGAGTGGGTATCCGCCCGGGTGCGACAGGCGGTAATCTGAGGGCATGACCGATAGCCATCCAACCACCTTTGACGGCGTCACCCCGACACCCGCCTGGGCCTTTGACCAGTACCAGCGGCTGCGGGATCAGCTCCCGGCGACGGCCGCCAACCAAAGTGCTCCCCGGTGGATAGCGTCGCTGGAACCACTGGCCGGCGAGTTCGACGCCTTTGTCTTTGATGCGTTCGGCGTGCTGAACACCGGGCAGGCCGTCATTCCCGGCGCGGCGGCCCGACTGGCGGCGCTGCAGGCCCTCGGGAAACCGGTCCTGGTGCTCTCCAACGCCGCTACCGCCAGCCAGCAGGCCCTGACCGCAAAATACCGGGCCATGGGATTCGGGCTGACCGAAGACAGGATCATTTCCAGCCGCTGGTTGCTGGAAGACGCCCTCGCCCGGGAACCCAGGCAAGGCGTGTGGGGCGTGATCGCACCGGCCCATTCCGACAGCCAGTCACTGGGCCCGCTGACACAGCAGCCGGTACGCCCCGGCGTAAGCGACCAGGCGCTGGACGCCTGCGACGGGTTTATCTTCCTGAGCAGCGAGCATTGGGATGAGCCCCTGCACGCTCAACTGTCGAACAGCCTGAAACGTCGACGGCGACCGCTGGAGGTGGCGAACCCGGACCTGGTGGCGCCCCGTGGTGATTGCCTGACCCTGGAACCCGGCTTTTTCGCCCACAAACTGCGAGAGGAAACGGGCATCACCCCGCGTTTCTTCGGCAAACCTTACGGCCCGGCCTTTGACGCCGCCCTCGAGCGCCTCGCCGGCATTCCCGCCCGTCGAATACTGATGGTCGGCGACACCCTGCACACGGATATCCTTGGCGCCAGGACAAAGGGAATGGCAAGCCTGCTGGTCACCGGCCACGGCTCACTGGCGGGCCTGGACCTGGAGACCTGCATCCGGACGTCCGGCATTACGCCGGACTTTGTCACCTCGTCGATCTGAACAGCCGACCCGCCTTTCGGAATCGTAACCCCCTGATACATGACACCACAGGCAGAATAGGGACACCGTTTGCCATAGGAGTCACCCATGGATCGACGTTCCCTGTTGCTTCACCTGGCCGCCACCGCGGGCCTGACTGGCCTGCCCCTGTCTGCGCTAATGACGCCCCGCCCGGCGGTGGCCAGCAAGGTTCCGGTACCCGAGCAGTTCGACTTCGCCTGGCTCAAGGGCCACGCCCGTCACCTGGCCGACCAGCCCCATGCCCCCACCCGGGAGCAGGTGCCCCAGGCGCTGAAGGACATCTCCTGGGATGACTACCAGTCAATACGGTTCAAGGCCGACCAGGCACTCTGGCATAACGAAGACACCCCCTTCGAGATCGGCTTCTTCCATCTGGGGCTGTATTTCCAGGAGCCCGTGCACCTGTTCGAGCTGGTGAACGGCCAGCCCCGGGAAATCCCCTACAGCCCCGACAACTTCACCTACAAAGGCGAACAGTCCCTGCAAGGGCTACCGGACGATCTCGGCTATGCCGGCTTCCGGGTTCGCTTCCATACCGATGATGAACGGGACCTGGCCGCCTTCCTGGGGGCCAGCTACTTCCGGGCGGTGGGCGAGTCCATGCAGTACGGCCTGTCCGCCCGGGGGCTGGCGGTGGACACGGCGCTGGACAGCGGCGAGGAGTTTCCCCGCTTCACCGCATTCTGGTTCCAGCCGCCACCGGCCGGTTCCACACGGCTGACCCTATACGCCCTGCTGGAGTCCGACAGTGTGACCGGCGCCTATGCCTTCGACCTGTATCCGGGCCGGGACATGGTGATGGACATTGATGCGGCCCTCTACCCTCGCCGTACCATCGAACGCGTCGGCATTGCCCCGCTCACCAGCATGTACCAGATGGGCGAGAACGACCGCCGCATGGCCAACGACTGGCGACCGGAAATCCATGATTCCGACGGCCTGTCCCTGTGGACCGGTGCCGGGGAATGGATCTGGCGCCCACTGCGCAACCCCCGGCATTTGCAGGTCAACAGTTTTCTCGACGACAACCCGCGAGGTTTTGGTCTGCTACAGCGGGACCGGGATTTTGACCACTACCAGGACGACAGCGTGTTCTATGGCAAACGACCGAGCCTGTGGGTGGAACCCGGTAGCAACTGGGGCGAAGGCTCGGTGATGCTGGTGGAGATTCCCACCGCGGACGAAACCATGGACAACATCGTTGCCTTCTGGCACCCCAAAGAACCACTGGAACCGGGCCGGGAGCACCTGTTCAGCTATCGGCTGACCTGGGGCGAGAAGCCGCCGGCGTCACCGGACAACCTGGCCACGGTGGAGGCGACCCGCACGGGCATCGGCGGTGTGGTGGGCCAGGAGCGCACCTACTTCTCGCGGCGGTTTGCCATCGACTTTGCCGGGGGACTGCTGGGCATGATGGGCGAGGATGCCGAGGTGGAGCCGGTGATCGAGGTCAGCCGGGGCAAAGTGGAAATCACTTCGGCCCGGCCACTGGGCTCGATCAATGGCTACCGGGCCATGTTCGACCTGGTGCCGGACGACTCACCGGAGCCCATCGACCTGCGGGTGTACCTGCGCCTGGGGGACCAGCCGCTGACGGAGACCTGGGTCTACCAGTACTCCCCACCGCCAGTGGAAGAACGGGACTTCTGATCCGTCTGCCGCTGGTGCCTGCTCAGCAGGATTCCAGCGGTGCATAGGCCAGCACCAGCCATTTCGCGCCGTCGTCAAAATTGACCTGCACCCGGGTGTGGTGACCGCTGCCCTCGCTGTTCATGACGATGCCCTCGCCAAACTTGGGGTGGCGCACCCGCTGGCCAAGGCTGAAGCCGGTGCCGGCCTCCGGTTGCTGGCTGAACAGCCCTTCGTTGGGCCGGGATACCATGGCGGGGCGGCTGACCGTGTTGCGCAGGCGCACCTCCTGGAGGCAGTCGGCCGGAATCTCCCGTACAAAGCGGGACAGGGCGTGGAACTTCTCCTGACCGTACAAGCGCCGGGATTCGGCGTAGGTGAGGATCAGCCGCTTCATGGCCCGGGTGATGCCCACGTAAGCCAGCCGGCGTTCCTCTTCCATGCGACCCGGTTCCTCCAGGGACATGCTGTGGGGGAACAGCCCTTCCTCCACCCCGGCCAGGAACACCAGCGGGAACTCCAGGCCCTTGGCGGAGTGCAGCGTCATCAGCTGGACGCTGTCCTCGTGGGTATCCGCCTGGGCCTCGCCGGCGTCCAGGGCCGCCTGGGCGATGAATTCCGACAACGCGTCCTCATCGTCCTCCACCTCATAGTCCGACAGGGCGTTGACCAGTTCCTCCAGGTTCTCCACCCGGGCCTGGCCCTTCTCGCCCTTTTCGTTGGCGTGGTAATCCTTGAGGCCGCTGAGCTCCAGGGTTTCCTTCATCAGGCCCTGCAGGGACGACTGGTCCACCTTGTCGGTCAGGGTCTGGATGATGTCGATAAACTGCTGCAGGCCGGTGCGGGCCTTGCCCTTGACCACGCCCGCGTCCAGCATGCGCTCGGACGCCTCCCACAGGGAGATACCCTGCTCGGTGGCGTAGGCCCGCAGGTCCCCCAGGCTCTTGGCGCCGATGCCCCGGGTGGGCACGTTCACCACCCGCTCGAAGGCGGCGTCGTCACGACGGTAGTGCACCAATCGCAGGTAGGCGATGGCGTTGCGGATTTCCTGGCGGTCGTAGAACCGCAGGCCGCCGTAGACCCGGTAGGGAATGCCCTGGCGCATCAGGGATTCCTCCAACACCCGGGACTGGGCGTTGGAGCGGTACAGGATGGCTGCCTCGCTGCGCAGGTTGCCTTCGTCCACCCAGGCGCTAATGGTGTCAGCGATGTAATTGGCCTCGTCCATTTCGTTGAAGGCGGCATACAGGCTGATGGGTTCGCCCTCGGGGCCGTCGGTCCACAGCTCCTTGCCGAGGCGCCCCTGGTTGTTGGCGATCACCGCGTTGGCGGCCTTGAGGATCAGTTGGGTGGAACGGTAGTTCTGCTCCAGGCGCACCAGGCGTGAGTTGGGGAAATCCCGCTGGTACTGCTGGATGTTCTCGATCTTGGCCCCGCGCCAGCCGTAGATGGACTGGTCATCATCCCCCACCACGGTGAGGGGTACCCGGTTGCTGGCCAGGATCTGCAGCCAGGCGTACTGGATGGTGTTGGTGTCCTGGAACTCGTCCACCAGGATGTGCTGGAAGCGACGCTGGTAGTGGGCCAGCAGTTCCGGCCGGTGCAGCCAGAGTTCGTGGGACCGCAGCAGCAGCTCACCAAAGTCCACCAGGCCACCCTGATTGCAGAGCTTCTCGTACTGGCGGTAGATCTGCAGCATGGTGCTGGTGAAGTGGTCGCCCGGGTTCTCCTGGATGTGGTCCGCCCGCAGGCCCTCGTCCTTGTGGCTGTTGATGAACCACTGGGCCTGGCGGGGTGGCCAGCGGCCCTCGTCGATCTGAAGCTCCCGCATCACCCGCTTGACCAGTCGCAGTTGATCGTCGCTGTCCAGTACCTGGAAATTCTCGGGCAGGCCGGCGTCCTGGTAGTGGGCCCGCAGCAGGCGGTGGGCGATGCCGTGGAAGGTACCGAACCACATTCCCCGGGCCGGCACGTCCATCATCTGTTCGATGCGGTAACGCATCTCCTTCGCCGCCTTGTTGGTGAAGGTCACGGCCAGGATACCAGTGGGCGGCACCCCATCCACCTGCATCAGCCAGGCCATACGATGGACCAGCACCCGGGTCTTGCCACTGCCGGCACCCGCCAGCACCAGCAGGTGGTCGTTCTGGGCGGTGACCGCTTCGCGCTGGGCGTCGTTCAGGGGATCGATGATGGGGGAGACATCCATGGATTCTGCCGTTCATTGCCTGGTGGAAAATGAGGCAGCAGTATATCACCCATGGGTGGGGGATTGGATTAGTCGGGAGAGGGGTTGAAAGAGTGCCTCGGATACGAGGCACTCTTTCAGGGGCGTCAGAACCCCCGCGGTACCGCCTGCGGCTCGACAAACTCGAACAGACCTTCGGTGCCGCCCTCGCGGCCGATGCCGGAGGCTTTCATGCCGCCAAAGGGCGCTTCCGGGGCCGGGCCGGTGCCGGTGTTCCAGCCCACGTGGCCGAAGCGCAGGCCGCCGGCCACACGCTGGGCACGGTCCTCGTCGGCAGTGAACACGTAGGAGGCCAGGCCGAACTCGGTGTCGTTGCCCATTTCGATGGCTTCGTCCTCGGTGCTGAAGGCCACCATGGGCACCAGCGGGCCGAAGGTTTCCTCGCGGAAGCAGGCCATGTCGCGCTTGACGCCGGAGACCACGGTGGGCGGGAAGAACAGTTTGTCCTTCGGCAGGTCACCCGGCTGGGTGCCCGCCACCAGGCTGGCGCCTTTTTTCAGGGCGTCTTCCAGGTGGTCGCGGACCTTGTCGAAGCCGGCCCGGTTAATCAGCGGGCCGATGTCCACGTCGCCGTTGATACCATCGCCCACGGTCATTTTGTTGACCCGATCCGCCAGCTTGCCGGCAAAGGCGTCCATCACTTTCTCATGGACGAAGATGCGGTTGGCGCAGACACAGGTCTGGCCGCCGCCGCGGAATTTGTTGGCGATCAGGTTGTCCGCCGCCTTGTCCAGGTCGGCATCGTCAAACACGATGAACGGTGCGTTGCCACCCAGCTCCAGGGCCAGCTTCTTCACCTGGTCGGCGGTGTCGATGATCAGCTTGCGGCCCACTTCAGTGGAGCCGGTGAAGCTGAGCATGGGCACATCCGGGTTATCGCACAGTTCCTTGCCGATCACGCTGGCCTTGCCCATCACCAGGTTGATCATGCCTTCGGGCAGCTCCACGTTCTCATCAATGACGGTGAACATGGCGATCATGGTGAGTGGGGTTTCGCTGGCGGGCTTGATCACCGACGGGCAGCCGGCGGCCATCGCGGCGGACAATTTCTTGGCGATCATGCCGATGGGGAAGTTCCAGGGGGTGATCAGCCCCACTACGCCCACCGGGCGGTAGTGGATGGTCCAGGTGCAGTCCCGGGGCTTTTCTTCCAGGGTATGGGCATTCAGGTCGCCGATGGTCTTTGAAAAATAATCGAAGAAACCGGCGGCGTAGTCCACCTCGCCCTGGGCCTCGTTCAGGGGCTTTCCGTGCTCCAGACAGAGGATACGACCGATCTCCTCGCGGTTGTCCTTGAGGGCATCGCGAATGCCTTCCAGCCACTGTCGGCGGGTCTCGATGGCGTAGGGCTCGGTCAGCTTCAGGGCCGATTTGCCAGCCTCGATGGCCGCCCTGACATCCTCCACCGGCATTGAGGGCACACTGGCGAGTACTTGCCCCGTCGCCGGGTTGTAAACATCAAAGGTATTGTCGCCGGTGGCTTTCCACTGGCCGCCAATATAGCCTTTCAGGTTCTTCAGCAGGGGTGACTCGATCATGGTGACTCCTCTGTTTGAGAGACAGTTGCTGTCGCTTGTTCGCTTTTGTTCGACGCTGTCCGGGGTGTTGACGAAAACGTCCGGGAGTGAGACTACTGGTGAAACCGCTGACCACCCTGACGATCCGTGAAGGGTTCAGACGTTCTGAGGACATATTGGCTGCCTTTGTGACGTCTGTAAAGGCAATCGGCCAGCGCCCTGCAAGAAGCCGACCGGCATCTATACTGGTCGAAAACGTTGATTCATCAGGAGGCCGGAACATGAAAGCGTATTTTCACCCGTCACAGGACCTGCACGCTCCCAAGACGTACTTCACCCGCGGTCAGATGCGTCAGCCCCAGGAGGTGGCGGACCGTACCGGTCAGATGCTGGAGGGCCTGAAGGAACTGGGGGTGGAAGTGCTCCAGCCCGCAGACCAGGGGGCCGGGCCCATCTCCGACATCCATGATCTGGGTTACCTGCGCTTCCTGGAATCCGCCCACCGTCGCTGGATGGAGCAGGAGGACTGGGGCGAGGAGGTGATCTCCAATATCTTCGTGCGCGCGCCCAACCACCTGCAGGGCATTCTCGCAGAGGCCGCCCGCTACCAGGCCGACGGCAGTTCACCCATTGGCCCGAAAACCTGGGAGGCGGCCTACTGGTCGGCCCAGTCCGCGCTGGGCGCGGCGGACGCCATCAAGGCTGGTGACCGGGTGTCCTATGCGGTGTGTCGCCCGCCGGGGCACCATGCCCGCCGCGACGCCGCTGGCGGTTTCTGTTACCTGAACAACGCCGCCATCGCCGCCCAGCACCTGCAGGACCGGTTCGCCCGGGTGGCCATCCTGGATACCGACATGCACCACGGCCAGGGTGTGCAGGAGATCTTCTACGATCGCAGCGACATCCTCTATATCTCCATCCACGGCGACCCCACCAACTTCTACCCGGTGGTCACCGGTTTCCAGAATGAGCGGGGCGAAGGTGATGGCGAGGGGTACAACATCAACTACCCCATGCCCCACGGTTCCAGTGAGGAGCATTTTTTCGAGACCCTGGACCGGGCACTCACCGACATCAAACTCTACGATCCAGACGTGCTGGTGCTGTGTCTGGGCTTCGACATCTACAAGAACGACCCCCAGGCCAAGGTATCGGTAACCTCCGAGGGCTTTGGCCGCCTTGGGAAACACATCAGCCAGCTGTACCTGCCCACCCTGGTGGTGCAGGAAGGCGGCTATGACCTGGAGTCCCTGAGTGAGAACGTGCAGCAGTTCTTCAGGGGAATCGGCGGGGTCTGAGGCCCTGCTTACCGGCTTAAAGCGTCAGCCAGTAGTAAACGCGCCCGATCTGCTCATGGAGCAGACGGGTGTTTTGCTGCAGGTACCAGGTACGGGGTACCAGTTCGATGCCGTCATGATCCCCGGTATGGATGAAGCCCATGGGAGCGGGGATCACCTCGAAGCCGAGCCGCTCGAACTCGGGGATGGCCCGGGTCAGATGAGCGGCGTGGGTCACCAGCAGGATGGTGTCCAGGTTGCCGGCGTTGAGGATGCGGGCGCTGAATTCGGCGTTCTCCCGGGTGGTGCCGCTCTCGTGCTCCATCCAGCGGGCCTGGATGTTGAAGGCCTCATCCAGCATGCGGTTCATCAACTGTGCCTCGGACTCCAGGTCGCGCTCTTCATTCCTGCCACCGGTCAGCAGTAGCGGCAACCCGGTGCGACGGTGCCAGCGAGCCGCCTCCGCCAGCCTGGCCAGGGGCGCCTCGGCCACCACGTCCCGCCCGGACCACTGGGGCGCATCGGTCTCACGGCCACCGCCCAGGACCACGATGACATCCGCCCGGGACGCCTCCTCCACCGTCGGCACCGGATGATCCTCCAGACCGATACTGAGCACCGACTGGACGGGCGGGATCGACAGCAGGTAGAGGGCGACCAGGCCCAGGATCATCAGTGCCCACCCAAGTCGGGGGAAACGCCTCACCAGCAGCATGCCCGCCGCCATCAGCAGGATATTCAGGAACGGGGGCAAAACCGCGTACTTGAGAACGTAGAGCATCGGCAGGAGTCCTTTCGTGCATGGGAGACCCAGCCCGGGGCGACCGGGGTGGAAACGGTTATTCCAACGACAGTTCAGCCAACAAGGGCAAGCGCCCCGTCAGCCCGGTACGTACACCTTGATGTTGTCGTGCCCCTCGGCCTTCAGGTGGCCGGCATGCATGCGGCTCATGGTGCCCTTGTCGCAATAGAGCAGGTAGCAGCGGCCCCTGTCCAGGTCATCAACCTGCTGGTTGAGTTCGTAGAACGGGATGTTGATCACCTCGTTATTGGTCAGTGTCAGGGGCGAACGCTGTTCTTCGTCCGGGTGACGCACGTCGATGATGACATCATCCACCGCCGGGGTGCTGACCAGTTCCACTTCCTCGGGGGTCACCTCCGAGATCATCATACGGGAAACCGGGGTTTCGGTGCGGTTGTCCACCGCCTGCTGCAGGGCAGCCGGATCCATCAGCGCCTCGTCCGCCTCGACCCGGTGCAATTTGGCCCGGGTGGCGGGTTTCTGGGAAATCACCCCGCAGTACTCGGGCATGTTGCGGGCGTAGGCTTCGGTGTCGATATCATGGGCGATACGAATGATCTGCTGCTTGTCCATGGCGATCAGGGGGCGCAGCACGATCATGTCGCTGGCCCGGTCCACCACATTCAGGTTGGTCAGGGTCTGGCTCGACACCTGGGCCACCGCATCCCCCATCACCAGGCCCTCGACCCGCAGCTCTTCCGCCACCCGGTCCGCCGCCTTCAGCATCTGGCGCTTGAGCACGACGCCCCAGTGCCGGTGATTGACCGAGCGCATGATCTCGGCTACTACTCCTTCGAAGGGCACGGACACAAACTTCACCGAATGGGACGAGCCATAACGCTGCCAGAGGTGACTGACCACCTGTTTCACGCCAACTTCGTGGGCATGCCCGCCCAGGTTGAAGAACAGGAAATGGCTGCGCAGGCCGCGCCGCATCATCAGGTAAGCCGCCACCGAGGAGTCGTAACCGCCGGAAATCAGCGTCATGACGGTTTCGACAGTGCCAATGGGGTAGCCGCCCATGCCTTCATGCTTGCGATGGGAAATGTGGAACCGGTCGTTGCGAACGTCGATGCGCACCTCCACATCCGGCTCCTTGAGCCGCACGCCGGCGGCCTCGGTGTGGGCCAGAAGATACCCGCCCACATGGCGTTCAAGCTCGCTGGAGGTGAAGTCGTGCTGACCGGTACGCCGGGCCCGGACCGCGAAGGTCTGACCGGCAAGACGCTGCCGGTAGGCCGCCAGGGCCTTGTCGGCGACATCATCCAGATCCTGCAGGGGATACACGGAAATCTCCTGGATGGTGGAAATGCCGGGAATGCGGCTCAACTCGTCCAGCACCGGGCTCAGCAGGCCCCGGTCCTCCGGAACGTCCACATCGATCCGGTCCCAGGCGCCTTCCACCCGGATGTCGTCGTCCAGCCGCACCAGCAGCTTGCGGATATTCTGGCGTAGCTGACGCATCTGCTGACGGCGGACGGGCTTGCTCTTGATGGCCACTTCGGCGGCCGGGCGGATCAGTAACATCATGGGATTAAAGGATCGGTCGAAGGTGACTGGCGTATTCGTCGTAAAACACCTAGTTTACCCGGTTCCCGTAATGGCTCAAAATCCGGCCTTGCCAAAATCAGAAAGGATGCCTGGAATGCAGAAACAACCCACGGCCAATGCCCTCGTGTCGCCGGAGGGCAGCCTCGAAATCCTGTCCAACCACGAGGTCAACCGCCTCAAGGATCGGAGCGAGGGCGGCCTCTATCAGTTGTTCCGGCAGTGTGCCCTGGCCGTGCTCAACACCGGCGCGGAAACCGATGACTGCAAGGACCTGATGGAGGCCTATGCCGACTTCGACATCCGGCTGGTGCCCCAGCCCCGGGGCCTCAAGCTGGAAGTGTTGAATGCGCCGGCCAGCGCCTTCGTAGATGGCGAGATGCTGCGGGCCATCCGCGAGCACCTGTTTGCGGTGCTCAGGGACCTGGTCTACTCGAATACCATTCCCTCCTCGGTGGCCGGTTTCCGGCGGGACAACCCGGAAGACATCACCAACCTGATCTTCCACGTGCTGCGTAATGCCCGGGCCCTGCAGGCGGGTCGCCAGCCCGACCTGGTGGTGTGCTGGGGCGGCCACTCCATCAGCCGCGAGGAATACACCTACAGCAAGGAAGTGGGCCACCAGTTGGGCCTGCGCGGTCTGAGCATCTGCACCGGTTGTGGTCCGGGCGCCATGAAGGGGCCCATGAAAGGCGCCACCATCGGTCACGCCAAGCAGCGGGTGAAGAATGGCCGCTACATCGGCATCACCGAACCTGGCATTATCGGTGCTGAGGCCCCCAACCCCATCGTCAACGAACTGGTGATCCTGCCGGATATCGAGAAGCGCCTGGAGGCCTTCGTGCGGGCCGGCCACGGCATCATCGTGTTCCCCGGCGGTGTGGGCACGGCGGAGGAAATCCTCTACCTGCTGGGCATCCTGCTGCATCCGGACAACGCCGATATCCCCTTCCCGGTGGTGTTCACCGGCCTGAAGGAGAACGCGGAATACTTCGAGATGATCGACCGCTTCATTCGCAACGCCCTGGGCAACAAGGCGGCGGAAAAGTACGAGATCATTATTGACGATCCGGTCCGGGTGGCCCAGGCCATGAAAAAGGGCGTCACCGAGGTGGAGACCTTCCGCCGGGCCATGCAGGACGCCTACCACTTCAACTGGATGCTGAAGATAGACCCGGTGTTCCAGCTACCGTTCGACCCCACCCACATCAGTATGCGGGCCCTGGACCTGCATACCAAACAGCCGGCACACCTGATCGCGGCCAACCTGCGCAAGGCATTCAGCGGCATCGTGGCGGGTAACGTGAAAGCGGACGGCATCCGCCAGGTGCAGGCGAAAGGTCCTTTCGAGATTGCCGGCGACCCGGTGCTGCTGGATCCCCTGGAAGAGATGCTGGCCGCTTTCGTGGCCCAGGACCGCATGAAACTGCCCGGCGGCTCCGCCTATATCCCCAGTTACCGGATTGTCAGCGGGGGGTACTGACCGCAGGGAGACAGAAAACCGGCCAGGCAAGGGCCGGTTTTTCATCGGGGACGGGCTGACCTATTCGCCCCCGTCCGCCGGCAGGCTGGCATAGTAGGCTGCCAGGTTGGCAATGTCCTCATCGCTGAGCCCGGAGGCCTGGCCCTGCATCACCGCCGCCTGGCCACCGCTACGCTCCTTGCTGCGATAGGCTTTCAGGGAGGAAATGAGGTAGGCCTCATTCTGGCCCGCCAGGTTGGGATACCCTGGAATCTGGGCAACACCGTTCCTGCCATGACAGGCTGCGCAAACCGCGGCCTTGGCCTTGCCAGCCTCGGGATTGCCGGCGGCGAAAACCGGACCAGCCCACATCACACTCATCATGAACGCACCTGCCACTACCACTTTGCCAACATTCATAGGTCTCTCCATCTGTTTTTTGATGTTATAACACAGGTTCGGGAGGTGGCGATTGAGACATATCAACGCAGTCTTCCCGCCTGTAACCTGCGACCTTAGTACGCTTTATTTCTGGTAAAGTTATCACCAAAGTAGGCTTTTCGAGCGTTGCAAGACAAACCAGAAGGACTGCGCCAGACAGCATGAGCATCCAGACCCGGGAAATCCCCTGCCGAAGTGGCATCCTCGGCATCCTCACCCTGAATTCGCCGGACAAACTGAATGCCCTGTCCTCCGCCATGCTGACCGGACTGCAGGCGCAACTGGATGCCTGGGCCGAGAACGACGACATCTGCCTGGTGCTGATCACCGCCAACGGTGATCGCGCCTTCTCGGCGGGGATCGATCTTCGGGAGGTATACCAGGCCACCCGGGCACCGGCACCTGCCGCAGCCGTTACAGATATATTCGCCCGGGAGTACCGGGTGGATTACACCCTGCACACCTTTCCCAAGCCGGTGATCACCCTGGCCCACGGCATTACCATGGGCGGCGGCATGGGCCTGCTGCAGGCCAGCCGCTACCGCCTGATCACACCGGAAACGGTCATGGCCATGCCCGAGGCCACCATCGGTCTGTTTCCCGACGCGGGGGCCAGCTGGTTCCTCAACCGTTTGCCGGGCAGTATCGGCCTGTTCATGGGCCTGACCGGGGCCCGGCTCAATGCCAGCGACGCCATGCGGGTGGGGCTGGCCGACCTGGCACTTGATCGCGAACGACAGGATGAGCTTGTCGAACGCATCAGCGAACAATACTGGACCGGCGAGATCGCTGCCGACGACAACCGCCTGTTCCGGCTGCTGAACCAGATCCGCGAGGCACGCCCGTCGGATCTGCCGGACAGTGAGCTGGCCCGCTATGAGCAGGATATCGCCCGCCTGTGCCGCCGGGATGAACTGCCAAGGGTGGTCGCAAGGCTGCTGGAAAGCCCGCCCGGCAATGACTGGTGGAACGCCTGCAAAGACAGCCTTCGCCAGGCCTGCCCGATCTCGCTGGGCCTGCTGGAGAGCCAGCTTGCCCATGGCCTGCAGATGTCCCTGAAGGATATCTTCCGGATGGAACTGGCCATGGCCGCCAACTGCGGTCGCCACCCCGACCTGCAGGAAGGCATCCGTGCCCTGGTCATCGACCGGGACCGGCACCCGACCTGGTCCTGCCATTCATTGGCCGAGGTATCGGAAGCGACCATTGAGGGTTATTTCGAGGCACCCTGGCCGGAACAGGAATCGCCACTGGCGGACCTCTGACCGGGTGTCGTGACGGTGTCGGTCTGTGGGCACCACTCCCCGACCGTTTACCAACACCCTGATCACGCTACACTGGTTATCTGGAACTGTCGTGGATGGCGCGTGCTGTCCAGGGCAAACAACGACTTCCCGAAAAGACAGAGGACGTTCCCGCGACCATGACAGCGTACCTGGCCTTCCCTCGCCCACGCGACTGCCTGATCATGTTGTTTTTACTGGTGTCGACGCTTACCACCGCACCGGCGACCGCCGCCGTCACCGACCTGTTGCCACCCGGCGTCCGCGACCTGGCCGGGAGTCAGGATAAGCAGTCGGATGGGGAAACCTCCGGGAACAACGGCGAAACCGGTGAATCACAAGTCGCCCAGGAAGAAGGGGCCACTGGCGAGGCCTCCGTTAATGAAGGGGAAGCCGAAGAACCACCACCGAAGCCTTCCGCCACCCCTGTGCAGCCAAGCCTGGAAGACTACGAGGAAGAGCCCGTTGAAAGCCAGCTCCAGGCCGCCGAGACCGCCGATATCCGCCAGCAGATCCAGGTGTTGCGCGACTCCCTCGACAAACGCCAGGCAGCGCTGGAGGCCACGAACCATCGGCTGGCTCATGCCGAGTCCCAACTGGAACGCCTCAACAAGGAATACCAGAGTTTCGAGTTGCGCCTGGAGAAAGCCGGCCTCAACCTGACCGGGGAGTACGCCCGCCTGCTGCGCCAACGCCTGGACCGCCTGGAAAGCCAGACCGTTGCCGCAGGGCTGACCCGGGGCATCAGCGAACAGCTTTCCTCGGCGCGGGAGGAACAACTTCGCCTCGAGGAATACGGCGCCATCACGTCCCCCGAAGCCACCAGTCGGAACCGGATGAAGCAGAAACGCAGTGACCTGATCGCTCAGCTCCACTCGGCGGTCACCCAACATATTGAAACGCTCAATGAGTACTACAACACCGTCATCGAGCTGCAAGACCGGTTCTACGCCTATCAGGAACTGCTACAGCAACGGCTGTTCTGGCTGCCCAGCGCCGACCCGGTCAGCCCCGACATGTTCGACCGCCTTTATCAGAGCGTTACCTGGTTCCTTTCCGGGTTCCGGGGGCCCGACCTCATGGAGGCCCTGGAGCGGTCGGTGTCCGAACGGGGCTTGCGCATCCTCGCGCTGACACTGGGCGTGGCCCTGCTGCTGGCCCGGCGCAGGAGCATCGTCCGGGCCCTGATCAACTCCGGACAGTACGTGGGCAATGTGGGTCGGGACAGAGTACGCTACACGATGGCCGCAGCCCTTTTCAGCGTGTTGCTGGCGTTGCCGGGGGTCCTCCTCCTGTCCATTCTGGCACTGTTGCTGAAGGAGGGTAACGCCTTTTTTGCAGCCCTTGCCTCGGGCCTGACCGGCGCGGCATTCGTGACCCTGCTGCTGCGGACCCTTCACTCCGTGGCCCGCCGGGACGGCCTGGCTGAGCGACATTTCCGCTGGAATGCCGACACCCAGCGGGCCATCCGCCGCAACATTCCGGTACTGTTGGCGGTCCTTGCTCCCGTCATCATCATCATGGCAACACTGGATACGCCCCAGGGGACCAGTTTCAACGACAGCCTTGGCCGCCTGTTGTTCGCCATTGCCTCGGTCACGCTTTCCCTGTTCGCCCACCGTGTGATGTCGTCGGTGCGCCTCCACCATCCCGAACGCCGCCTGCTGAAAGGGGCACATATCCTTGCCGTCAGCCTGCCGATACTGCTGGCACTGGCGTCATTCTGGGGCTATCACTACACCGCGCTGGAACTGGAAGGCCTGATGTTTATCAGCATCTCCTGGCTGGCCTTCGTCATGCTGTTTTACTATATGGCCCTGCGGGGGCTGGCGGTCAGGGAACGCCGGCTGACCCTGGATCGCCTGCGGGAACAGCGGGCTACCGAACGCCGGCTGGCGGAAACCCGGGAGGCGGCGGGATCCTCCGGCGAGGGGATACCGGTGACCCTGGACATGCCAGAGATGGACCTCAAGGACATCAGCCAGCAAAGCAAGGCGCTGCTCAAGATTCTTGCCGTTGTCCTGGCGGTAGCCGTGCTGTGGGTATTCTGGGCCGATGTCATACCAGCCCTTGCGGTATTCGACAACATTACCCTGTGGACCATCACGACCGGTGTTGAAGGGGCCGACCCGCTGCCCATCACCCTCGGTGACCTGATGATGGGCTTTCTGTTTGGTGCCGGCACAGTGCTCGCCGCCCGCAACCTTCCCGGCACTCTGGAGGTCATGCTTCTCAGCCGGCTCAAGCTGGAGCCCGGGGCGGGCTACGCCATCACCACCATGGCTACCTACGTCATCGTGTTCATCGGCATTGCCGCGTCGCTGGCGGTGATCGGTCTGCAGTGGTCCAAGCTGCAATGGCTGGTGGCGGCCCTCGGCGTTGGCCTGGGCTTTGGCCTGCAGGAAATCGTGGCCAACTTCGTTTCCGGCATCATCCTGCTGTTCGAGCGCCCCATCCGGGTGGGGGATACCGTGTCCATTGGCGGCACCACCGGCACCGTCTCCCGCATACGAATCCGCGCCACCACCCTGGTGGACTGGGACCGCAAGGAGCAGATCATCCCCAACAAGACGTTCGTGACCCAGGACCTGACCAACTGGACACTCACCGACCCCATTACCCGGGTCATTATTCGCGTGGGAGTGGCCTACGGTTCGGATGTGGACACGGTACGGGACCTGCTCTACGACGCAGCCATGAAGAACGACCGGGTGGTGGACAATCCGGCGCCGGCGGTTTTCTGCGTGGGCTTTGGCGACAGCAGTGTGAACTTCGAGGTGCGGGCGTTCGTCCGGGACCTGCTGGACATCATGCCATTGTCCCACGAACTGCATTCCGCCATTACCCGGTCACTACGGGAGGCGGGCATCGAGATTCCCTTCCCGCAGCGGGATATTCACATCCGCACCGCGTCGGGGCCCTGGAATCCCGGCCAGCCCGATGGCGGTCAACAGAAAGAGGATGACTGAATCGCCAGCAGCGGGCTACTCCTCCACCCGCCGGGTAAGGCACTGGGCCAACTGTTCATCAAACGCCCGGGAGAGCTGGTCCATGAACGCATCAGCGCTGTCACCGGGCACATGGGCCTCGCCCACGACGACATCGCAGTTGAACGGCACGATCATGGAGCCCCCCTTGGGCATGGCACGGCCAAGTCCGTGCATCACTACCGTGGTCACATTGACGCCGGTCACACTGCGGGCCAGGTGATAGATCCCCTTGCGCAATGGCTGCATCTGCTCCGGATCACCACGACTGCCCTCCGGAAACAGCAGCAGGATCTCCCCGTTGTCCAGCGCGGCCTGGCACTCGGCAAACAGCTCCTCCTTTGACGCACCACCCTGCCGATCCAGGGGAATAATGCCGATAACCCGGAGGGCAAACCAGGCCAGCAGCCGGTTACGCAGGAAATAGTCGGCCGCCGCCACCGGTCGCACCTTTGGCAACTGGCGGATGGGAAACAGCGCCATCAGCACCATGGTATCCAGGTGGCTGTTGTGATTGGCCGCGATGATGGCCGGGCCGGAGCGGGGAAGCCGCTCACGGTTATACAGGTTGAGCCCCAGCCCGATGAACACCACCGGCTTGACGATCAGCAGGAAGAACAGCTTTTTCAGGCTATTGCCAAACATGACGCCCCCTTCAGTACTTGAGGTAGTAGATGAAGTGGAAGAACAGCGGCGCCGTGTACATCAGGCTGTCGATGCGATCGAGGATGCCGCCATGACCCGGAATCAACTGGCCGGTATCCTTGATGCCCAGGTCCCGCTTGGTGGCCGACACCGTCAGGTCGCCCACGAACCCCGCCACGCCAATCAGCAGGCCGGCCCCCAGTCCCTCGAACCAGGACAGCGGCGTCAGCCAGGTGGACAGCAGCATCGCCAGTACCATGGTGGTGCCCACGCCCCCCAGGAATCCGGCCCAGGTCTTGTTGGGGCTGATCTTCGGCACGATCTTGCGCTTGCCCAGGGTCTTGCCCCAAAGGTACTGGGCCACGTCGTTGAACTGGGTCAGGAACAGCAGGTAGAGCACCAGCCCGATGGGCCCGCCCGCCGGGTTGCGCTCCCCGGGCAGGATCAGCAGGTAGGCAATGTGGCTGATGGCGAACACCGTGGTCATCACCGCCCACTGGTAGGAGGTGGCGGACCGGATAAAGCCCCGGGTTTCCCCCAGCATCAGCAGGGCAAAGGGAATGAACAGGAACAGGTAAACCGGGATAAAAATGATAAACACCCCGTACCAATCCAGGGCGACCCAGTAGTACTGAACCGGGATCATCAGGTACAGGGCCAGGATCACACGGCGGTCCGTATGCCGTACCGGCAGGATGGAGAAGAACTCCCGCAACGCCAGGAAGCTCAGTACGGCGAAGAACGCCAGCGACGCCCCGCGGCCGATGATCAGCACCACGAACACCACGCCGACCATGATCCACCAGGAGTTGATACGCTGGCGCAACTCCCGGTGAGCTTCCTCCGCCATACGGCTCGCCAGCAGGCGTTCCGCCACCGAGCCAATGACCAGCAGCAGGAATACCGCCAGCATGGCGTACTGGATGCTGGCGGGTAGCGAGAGAATCAACAGGAAAGACAGATCCATGGTTTATGCCTCCCCCCGGCTGAGCGCGTGATGGATACCCATCAGACGTCTACCACAGGTCACAGCGCTCCCCACCGCGACCACCCATAACGTCAGCCAGAGCGCCATACCGGGCGCTGCCCAGGTGCTGTCAAAAACGGATACCACACAGGCAATGGTCATCAGAGCCATTCGATGCTGCTTGGCCATGGGCCCCCGGAAATCCGCCGGCACCCCGAGGGAGCTGCCCAGCACCCGGACGTAGGCAGTGAGCACCGCCAGCAATGCCCCCAGCCAGCCCAGCCAGGGCGCGGAATCGAACCCCGGCAGTGAGTACCCCAGGGCCACCAGTAACAGGGCGTCACTGACCCGGTCCGGTACATCGTTGAACAGTTCGCCGGCGGGCGTACTCTTGCCCCCTTCGACCGCCACCATGCCATCGAACAGGTTGCACAGCAGGCGGCCCTGGATCATCGCCGCCGCCAGCAGCAGGCACAGCCAGCGCCATCCGCCATCCAGCACGCCACTGGCCAGGAAGGCGCCGGCCCCCAGCAGCGCAAACAGGATACTCCCCAGGGAAATCTGGTTGGGGGAGATCTCACGCTGCGCCAGCCAATGGGCGAACTGGCCAGACCACTGTTTCTGTCGAACCTTGAGCGGCCTTCTCTGGCCTTGTACATCATCCATTACTTACAACTCCGGGATATGAGTGACTTTCAGGGTAAGGACGCCTGGCGCTGAAGCTGGAGACTCAGAAACAGGCAATAGCAGAACGCCACCGTCGACGGTGGGACGATGGTCCGCCAGACATCGGGGGTCTGGCCAAGGGTATGCGCAAGGTAGAGAAAGGCCCCGGTCACCGACACGGTCAGGAAAGGAGGCACCAGCACCCGGCCAACCGGGGTCCGAAACCGCCGGACCTGCCAGGTCACCGCAGCTGCCATGATCAGGGTGACGACAAAACTGATGGCGCCCTGCACCAGGCAGGCAATCAGTGCCGGCTGCCAGCCGGCTTCCCGGTTGACCACCAGTGCCCAGCCTCCCCAGAGGGCAAAGGCCAGGCTGGCGGCCAGCAATTTTCCGGATGTCCTTTCCATGGTCTCCCGTCCCTGGAACAACGGCCTTTGGATTACCTGAATGTAACAGCGAATGCTACACCATGCATCCGACCGGTACTATCAGGGCCCGGCTCCCGCCCCGGCGAGCCGCAACGAAAAAGGTGAACCCGGTTCACAACCCGACCGCTTTTACATCAATTGACAATTCAGGGCTCCGCCCCCGGCACCGCCTCCGATAAACTTTATTCCACCCTAACCATCACCTTCGTCGCCCCGGTGGTTTGACCCGACCCTGTAAGGATACTGTTCATGATACAACGGATTCTGATCCTGCTGGCCCTCCCGGTCCTGCTGATGGCGTCGTCCATCACCCACGCCGGGGTGTACAAGTGCGAGATGAGTGACGGTCGCATCGCCTATTCCGACAAGCCCTGTACCAATGGCAGGTCCAGCGAGGTGCGGGTACGCAGCCACTCCGGTTCCAGCACCACCAGCCGGGCCAGCAGCGCCTCGCCCGTATCCGCTTCCGGTGACGGCCTGGACTGTTCAACCTCGGTGGCCAATGGGCAGGAATGGATCGAAAGCATGCGCAGCGTCGGCCATCGCAACCTGGATACCGGCCACATGTCGCGGGAGCAATATAACAACGGCATGAAACAGATTGACGACATGGCAGGCAACATCACGGTCGGTAACTGTCAGAGCTCAACCGGCAATACCCGCAAGTTCTTCGAGTGCCTGGGCGACATCTCCAACCACCTGGCCCGTTGCGGGCAGCGTCATAACCCGGTGTTCTGACGGAATAAACACCTTCACTCAACCGGGCTGATACAATCGGGCCGGATCCGGAATCCATTCCCGCTGATGTGTCATGGCTGGCAGAATTGATCATGAATATCCGTTAATGTCAGTCTGATTCCAAGCAGAGCAGGGAAAGCCTGGGCCCATGACGCAGATTGTTGTTATCGCCGTACTCCTGGTGGCCATCGCCTTCGCAGCGATGTTCGTGGCCGCCTATCGCCAGATCCGAAGCATGCGCTGGAAGCAGGCCCCTGTTTTCACGCCCATCGATGCACATCGTGTCCCCGGGAACGAAAAATCCCTTGTGGAGGAGAAAGCGCGCGAACTGGAAGCACTGGGGTTCGAGCCCCGCTTCTGGCTGGTGATCAACCCGCCGATGAGTCATCCGGATAGCACCCTTCACGGTCTCGTGCTTTTCCATCCCGACACCGGTAGCTACGGCGAAGTCACCATCCACCCGCAGCCCGAACCCGGCCATGAGTTCAACGTGGAATTCCTCCACTTCCCCGTCAACGGTGACATCCTCTACACCACCAACCGCATTCGCCATGTCCTGGGCGTAACCCCCCAGGGCTACCAGTGGGAAGATCCTTACCTGGATACCCTGGACGAACTCTGGGACTACCACCGGAACCGTGTTTCCGGTCAGGCAGCCAACGCAAGGGAAGTGTCTGCCAGCGAATTCTGCCGGCATGGCCATGCGTTCTTCGACGGCCTGGCGACCGAACTCTGCCACCGTGGAGACCTCACCATGGGCAATCGGGAAGCCGGCTACCGATTCAGCCACCTGGGAGCCTGGCGTCTCATCCGACGCATGCAGAAGGCGGGAAGCAAACTCGCAAAGGCCACGACACACAACGACCCTCAGACGCCCATGTTTCCCGATCCCCGGGTTTCCGTCATCGCCCACGCGAACAACGAGGCGGATATGGCCCGCAAACCCGCACCCGCTTCCCACAAGCTGGGCCTGTTGCTGGTTTCCCTGGTGCTGTTCATGATCAGCTTCGGTATGCGGCTGGACCTGACCGCCCTGATCGTCCTTGTGGCGGTCCTGTTCTTCCACGAAATGGGCCATATAGCGGCCATGCGGCTGTGTGGATTCCAGCGTTTGCAGGTGCTGTTCATCCCCTTCCTTGGCGCCATTGCCCGGGGCGAGAAAGAGGGCGCCTCCCCCCTGCAGGGCACCTTCATTGCCCTGGCGGGACCGGTGCCCGGCATCCTGCTTGGGGCTGCACTCTGGCTCACCTACCCCGAGTGGAGCCCGGAGTGGATGAGCACACTGATTTTCATGTTGTTGTTCATCAACTTCTTCAACCTGCTGCCCATCTACCCCCTTGACGGCGGCCAGGTGGCCAACCTCCTGATATTCCAGCGCTGGCCCGGACTCCAGGCCGCCTTTGGCGGGACCAGTATGCTGGCCTTCTTCGGGCTGGCCTGGTGGCTGTCCGAGCCATTACTGGCCGGTATCGGCATACTGCTGGCGTTCGGCCTGGTTCACCAGTACCGGGAAGCACAGGTACTCGCCCATATCCGGCGTGGTGCCCGGGATGGGCAGAAGACCGGAGAGGCACCTTCCCTGCATGCCATCTATCAGGGCTTCGAGGCCACGCGGACCATCCTGCCCTTCCATGGCCGCTTCCAGCTTGCCAGAGGGTTGAGCAAGCGACTCAAGGAGCCCACACCAACACTGCGGGACAGCGTTATCGGGCTTGCCCTGTACCTGCTCTTCCTGCTGGGAACACCGGTAGCCGCCGCCTATCACGGCATTGTGGACTGGCCGTTCAATGACTACGAGACCGTAGACTGGGAAGCTCGCCTCGCCGAGACAGAGGACGATGCAACGCGGGCCCAGGTACTGTACTCCGCTGCCCGGGACGCCTATTACATGGATCGCTTCCAGAAAGCGCGGGAGTATCTGGACGAGTCCCGGGAATTGCTGGCCAGACTGGGTCTGTCGGAGTCGCTGTCAATGGCCCGGAACCTGCACCTGTCGGCGGAGATCGCCCACTACTACGACGAGGAACTGGCAGGCGACGATACGGAAGCCCTTGAGCAGCTACGGAAAGACGCCATCAACGATCTGCAGCGGGCCGTGGAGCTCTATCAGCTCAACGAGTCAACGGTTGAGGCCATTGACGGCCACGCCGAAGCGCTGGACCAGCTGGCCAGCATCGCAGAAACAGACGATGCGCCAGAACAGGCGTTGGCATATCTCAAGGAAGCCGAAGCACTCTGGAGGCAACTGGCCGCGGAGGACAACGGCTACAGCCTGGTTTACAACCTGAATCATCAGGCCAGGGTGTACTCCGAACTGGAGAATCACACTGCGGCCATCGGTCGCCTTCGGGAGAGCATGTCAGTAGCCAGGAGCATGGACGAATTCTCCCGCCCTTACCTCCTGCGGACTTCCGCCAACCAGCTCATCGACCTGCACCTTGACCTTGGTGAGTACAACAGGGCCCTGGCACTGGCGGACGAACTCCGCGACCAACCGGACATGGAACCCGACCTGTCGGAACGACGCGCCTGGGCACACTTCAAGCTCAGCGACCATACCAGTGCCAGGGCCGACCTGGAGGCTGCCATTACCACCCTGGAGTCCAATGAAGGCGAAGACTACCGCTATTATTACGACAAGGAGAAAGCAGATTACCTGGCCCAGTTACTGATGGTGCACCGTGAGGAAAGCCATGGAGGCCTGACCCGCGAACCACCTACCCGGGATACCGAACGTTTGCTGGCGGAGCTTGACGCCATCGACCTGAGTCCCGAAGACTACAAGGCCCACCTGCAACGCCAGTGCGAATGTGGCGACAAGTCCGGCTACCGCTACCAGCGTAGCCTGCTGATGCGAGATGCGGTTCACGAATATTTGCCCTAGTTCGGTATCCGCCTCTCTGAAAAGCGATAGGTTAGCGGGCCAGCCCGCACCCGGAAAGCCACTCTGGAAACGACTGCCAATTTGAGAACTGCTGCACGTTTGCCCATACCTCTCTGGACAGATTAATTAATTTTGGGCAATCTTTTTGCCCAACCTGCAATGGCCATAGGTCATTTCGCTCTTTTTAATGCATTCTCAAGGAATCATTACCATATGGATCTGGTCTACAAGAACGAAAAACCGTTATTCGTGATTGCTGCCCTTATCTCCGGGCTCTTCTGGCTGGCTCTGGTGCTGGGCACCCTGGGCATCTTCCTTATCTATGTCCTGCTTGCCTACGTCATCTTCCTGTTCGCCCACTCTGCCTTTATTTCTCACCTGAAGGGGTCGGGGGTGAAAATAACCCCCGAACAATATCCGGACCTGCACGCCAAACTGGTCAAGAGCTGTGAGCGGGTAGGACTGAAAGAGGTGCCCGATGCCTACCTGCTCCGGACTGACTTCTTCAATGCGCTGGCCACGCGGTTCCTTGGGCGCAGCTTTGTGGTCCTGTTCACGGATGTGGTGGACGCCCTGGAAGATCATCCAGACGCTATCGACTTCTACATCGGCCACGAGCTGGGACACATCCACCGCAATCATCTGTTGTGGAAGCCTTTACTCATGCCCGCCTCCATCCTGCCACTGCTGGGGCCGGCACTGCGACGGGCGGAAGAGTATACCTGTGACCGTTACGGCACCGCCTGCTGCGAGGCTGAAGATGACGTGAAAGCGGCTCTTGCTGCCATTGCTGCGGGTGACTCACGCTGGAAAACCATCAATGTGAGTGCTTATCTCGAGCAGACCAGGATCACCAGCGGGTTCTGGATGTCGTTCCATGAACTGACTGGCGACTACCCCTGGCTCACCAAACGCATGGCCACGGCACTCGCCCTGCACCGTGGCGAGAAAGTATCCCATCCGTCCCGTCACGGGCTGGCGTGGCTACTGGCCCTGTTTATTCCCAGAACTGGAGTCGGTGGCGGTATCGCCTCGATCTTCGTCGTTATTGCCATCATCGGTATCCTGGCGGCGATCGCCATTCCGGCATACAAGGATTACCAGCAGCGCGCCGCCATGACATCGGGTTATGGGGCATATTCCGACATGGATATGGCCGGGGCGGAGGCGGATACCACCGACTCATCGATCCGGCTTCGCGCAGCCTATTTTGAAGCTTACCCGCTTCAGCAGGAGGTGACGGATTACGCCATTGAAAACCAGGAATGGCCGGCGTCCCTGGAAAACCTGGGCTACCCGGACGTCACCATCGCCAACCACGAGCTCAGTTACGACATTGATCTTTACGATGGCGGCATGATTGGCGTCTGGATGGGCAACGATGTGTACGGCGAAGGAGAGTACCTGGTGATGGAGCCACAGGTGGACGAACAGGGGCAGATTAGCTGGCTTTGCTATGGGCAGAATGTGGACACAGGAGCGTTGCCCGCGGAGTGTCGCTGAGGGGGAAGGCCCCCTCTTTCGCGACCTGGACTGTCGAATGAAACGGACCGGTAACGGGGTGTAAACATCCCTGTTTCTGTAGACCACCACCGACCGATCTAACGCCTTTCCGAAACCGGGGCCAGCCCCATGCGTCGTGACTGCCCCGGCAGAGATAGTCCGGGCTACCGTGGGCCGTCACTCACCAGCCACGGGGGCAACACTACCCAACCATTGCCGCAGGTCGTCACCCAGATGGTACTGGGGATAGGACCAGTCATCCTCCTCCATACCGATCTCTTTCTCCCACACCCGGATCTGCTTGCTGATCTGGTCGAACATGGCGTCCGGGTCGGTGAGTGACAGTCCCACGCTTCGGTACACCGCCTTGGTGAACCAGGTCATCTTCGAGTCATCGCCGCACCCGAACGATGTGCGGTCTTTCCGGGCGGAGGTCATGATCAACGTGTTGCTGTCCTTGAGCTGATCCACCCAGTGGCCGGAATAGCAGGCCGACACCACCAGCAGCTTTCGGCGGGCTTCCAGGGGTTCCAGCATCGCCGCAAAATCCTCGGGGGTCAGGTCAGGAAGATCGATACCGGGTTGCCGCAGCACCAGTTGCCCGTCGCTTCCGCCATGGCTGACCAGGTGGATGACCAGCAGGTCTTCCTCCGGGTTCATGTGCTGATCCAGGGCTTCCAATGCCGTTGCAATGGAGGGCCTGGTTGCCAGGGGAAGGGACTCGTAATCCCGGTGGTTGAGCAGCATGATGGCGCGATTCTCAGTATCGAACAGCGTCTGCACGCCTTTCCTGGCCACCTTGATGTCGCGCATGAAAACGGACTCGGTGCCGTCACCGCCCACGGCAAGGAAGTAGGCGTCCGTCACCCCCGGACGCTCCGGTGCCAGGTTGTCGATCTGTTGGTCCAGGCGCTGGCGGTCCTCGGCAAGAATGGTTTCGGTGAGCGCTTCTGCGGGTTCCTCCGGAACCGGCGCTTCGGGGATGTATTCATCCCCTCCGACAAACTCACCCTCTTCCCAGATACCCGAGAGGCTGCCCAGTTCCGCCGATTCCCCGGAATAGTAGTAAGTTCCCTCGCCGTGGTAATACCAGTCGCGGAATTCCCCCTGGTAGGTCCCGTACTCGTCGATATGCATGCCCTTTACGGGGCTGCCATTGGCAAACTCCGCCACGTAAACGCTGTTGCCGACTTCATAACGACCATGACCGTGGAAGTCATCCTTCCGGAAGCCGCCCTCATAGCGGCTGTGCGCATCCTCAAGCACACCCTGGCCCGACATCAGGCCTTCCCTGAAGCGACCCTCGTAACGCCAACCCGCCGGGGATTCCAGCACACCCTGACCATGCCAGTACCCGTTCCTGAACTCCCCGCGGTACACCATGCCGCTGTTGAATTCCTGGACGCCCTCACCGTGGAAACGGCCCTCTTCAATATCGCCCGTGTAGGTGCTGCCGTCGGGGAGCTGGGCATCGGGGGGGAGCAGTTGTGCCGTGTCGCAGGCTGCTAGTAGAAGGACAGCAATCAGTGGGAATGATAGTCGCAAATGGCATGGTAGTACGGTTGGCATCTTGCTGTCTTTTGGGTGAAAGGTCAGTGTACAGTCAGTGCCAGTTTGCCAGTGAATCGGGGGTTAGTCACACCGAGCGCCTTCCAGCGTTCCATCGAACAACCAACGGGGCTTTCCCAACTGGGGACATGTGTCAGGTGAATACTGTCACTGTATACTTACCTGAATTCAGGATGAACCCTATCTATTTTGACAAAAAATCAGCCCCAGCCACGCAAAACAATAGTCGTTACAGAAAGTACGAAGACCAAGAACATAAACAGAAAAAAAGAAACAATGAAGCACAAAAAACCCACTTTGGAGCCAGAAACATTAACCTTACTACGCCAACATACCCCCCCCAAAATGTACAAAGGCAGAAACGCCACCAAAAACAATGACGGCCAATAACCAAAAAGTCTGATCACGTATCCAGAAAAAGTGAAAACTGCCTCCATGTGAGCCATCCTCAAACAATTCCTTCTGGCCCTCAAATTACTACTCAATTTCGAAAGGGATATCAGGGACGAGCCGCAACGGGACATCTTGTTCAGTCTCAACGACTACTTGGAACTGGCGGAATATACCGACCGGATCGTAAAGCCGGATATGCGAGGGAGCATTCCGGACCATCAGCCTCCCATCCTCCCACGACTGGGGGTAAGTGCCGACGAATGGCTGGCGAGAGCCACCGAGGCGAAACACATTACCAGGGCAACGGCCGCGATCACTTGGACCGTCGACGACCCACCGTGACATAACGACTGTTTCTCTACTTTACACCTTGCTGGTCGCTATCGGGGATTAGACTCGCCTTCAAACTCAACATATCGAACGATTTTCGGCCAAAATCGTCTATTTCAGGCCACTTTTCTCCTCTCCGTCAGACAAAGACTTCCCGGATATCTAGGCATATATTCCCTATCTCACAGCATGAGGGATTGAAATGGGCAGCTTCTTTGGTTACCTTGTCTGGATCGCCCATGAATATTATCTATATTTGATACAGACGGTGAGTGCCTGGAACTGACCTGGCCGCCTCGAGAAAAATAAGAAAAATCTATTATATGTCAATGCTCGATTTTCTCGGAACGTACTATTTTTTCCCACGGCAACTACTCTATGGACCAATCGATAGACGCCTTTAACCTGCTTATCCTCACCAAAGGTGATATATTAGTTTAAGATTACCAACGCACAATTACACACTCTACTTCATGTAGGAAACACAGTATGACTCTCCACCTTCTTATCCAACCTAAAGTTTAAGGTGCCTTGATCGCCACTTAAACGATAAATCAATTCAACGTCAACACCCTCAAGATTTTTAACATCATCAAGATTAATTACGAAAAGTTTAACGCTATTACTATAAAGATCGACTTTACTCTCGGTCAAATCAACGCTGACATCGAAATTATTCGATATACTAAAACCACCTTCACTTAACGTCGCCTGAACTAGCTCAACAGATGCGCCCGGATCTTCCGAGTACAGTCCCAGCCAAACCCAGTATTCCCCCGGCTTAGCCTCTTTCACGTCTACAACAAATAGAACCCCATCGTCCTTAAAATACGAAAGCTCATTCGCATCAAAATTCCTTGTTTCGTAAAATACCTCTGAAGGATCATGTTCAAAAACAACAACCTTAGAACTTTGACAACCCGTCAAAAAAAAAGCGATAGCACCACATAAAGCAATCTTAATAGCTCTCAAAATAAATTCCTTTTCATGCATTTAATATTAGTGTTCGCCTCGAACATTACCACCAAAAAAGTATGGTACGACGTCTGCAGCAGTGTGGCCCGCGCCCTTTGCAGCCCACTCTCCCCATCCTTTAATATCAAGATAGTTCTCAGGCATAGGCGCTGGATTTACATAGTTGAACGTGCCAACGTACTTTGGATCATCAACAATCTCAAGAGTATCCCCATCATAAACAACCTCACGTCCATCTGGATTTATAAACTTCAGTTCAGGCTCGCCTACACCATTATCGTGAAACACCGATTGGGCCGGAGATAAAAGCTGCCACTCAGAACCCTCAGACACAACCTCATCATAAGATGGAATGTCCCCATTGCTGGCAATACGGCCCTCAAAGTGCCAACCTGTCAACGAGTGCCACGCTTGAGATGCTATACGAGTAACGATGTTCGACTCTTCCGTCGCGGCTTCTAACTCAGACATAGTCGGGGCAGACATATTTGGCCCCATTCCAAATGACTCCGCTAATGCGAGTTCAGGACTGACTCCTGAGACACCACAACTTGCTAGTCCCATCGAATCGATGAAATCGAGTGGGTTAGGGGTGTAACAAAAGCTGTTTCTCCCCCCCTTCAAGCCCAGTGGATCCGCCGTCAAATAACGACCTCTGCTGCTGTTGTACTCCCTAAACCGATTCTGCACGATGCCAGTGAGCTCATCCTCAAACTGCCCCGGCAATCGAATAGGCTGATGAACATAGCCTTTCGGCATCTCCGGCTGGCAGTAACCCCATGCATCTGCATTGGCCTGCCAGACCAATTCGCCTTCCTGATTCCACAACCGAACCGGCATCATCCGCCAGTCGAGTTCGTAGTAATGGGGCTGGCCGTCGATCAGGGTGAGCAGGGGCTCGTCTGTTTTCGGATCACGGATGTACCACTGCCAATGCCCTTCCGGGGTCTGCTCGCCCAACAGCACATCGTTGTGCCACAGGTAGGTGGTGGTGCCTGCCTCGCTCGTGCGCCAGGCTCGTCTGCCCAGGGCGTCGTAGCCGTAGATGACGTGGATGCCCGGCTTTTTGACTTCAATGAGCTGGCCTTCGGCGTCGAACTTCCTGCTTTCGGTGGTTTTGCCGATGACACGGATTTCCGCGCCCAGGGTGTCGTATTCGCGCTTGTCATCGGCGGTTTCAATCAGCCGGTCATTCTCGATCTTGCCGCCGTCGGGGATTCGGTTGCCGCCCAGGTCGTAGTGGTAGGTGGTGTCATTCTCCCGGATGAGCTGGCCCTGTGGATCGCGCTCGTAATAGGTGTCGCCGGTGAGGCTGTCGATGGCCGCTTCCAGTCGGGATTCGGCGTCCCAGCGGTAACGTCGGGTCGCCGGGGTCTTGCCCTGCCAGCGCCGCTTGATCAGGCAGCCGTAGCGGTCGTGGATCTGGGTTTGTTTGTTGTGACCGGCCTGGCGTTCGGTTTCCCGGCCCTGGTTATCGAGGGTGCGGCGGATGGCGGGCTGGCCGTTGAGGTCCAGGTGGGTCCAATGGCCGTGCTTGTCGTAGCGATAGCGGACTTCGGTGCCATCGGGCAGGGTGATGGTTTCCAGCAGACCGTTGCTGGTGTAGGAATAGCCGACGGTGTGCCGGTCCTGGTGGTGTTCGGTGACCTGGCCACGGTTGTTCCAGGTCCAGCGGACCTTGCGGTCGGCGCAACTGGCGTGGGTACGGCGGCCATACTGGTCGTACTGGTAGTGGCGGGTGACCGGGGCCCGGTCCCTGCCCTGGCTGGTCTGGGTGATGACGCGGCCGCCTTCGTCCCGTTCCACGGTCTGTACCCAGACGCCCGGATGCTCCCGGCGGATGATCTCGCCGGTGACATTGTAGTGGAAGTGGATATCCCGACCGTCCGGTGCCTGGCAGCGGTCGACCTTCCCCCGGGCGTTCCAGCCCAGTTGCCACTGGTTGCCATCGGCCCGGGTGACGCGGGTCAGGCGTTCTTCCAGGTCATAGTCGTAATGGACGCTATGGCCGTCTGGGCGGCGATAGGCGATGGGCCGGGCCAGTTGGCCGTAGTCGTAGTGGTGGGTGTCGCCCACCGCGTTTGTGTAGGTGGTCAGCAGGCCGGAGTCGTTATAGCCAAACTGTCGGCTGCGTCTCTGGTCCGGGGCCTGTTCCGGATACTGGTGGACGGCAAGGAGCTTGGCGCCCTCGTAGTCGTATTCGGTGACCAGGTCCTGTTGCAGATAACCCGCTACACGGCCCTGGGGATCGAACGCGAAACGATGGAGGCTGCCCTGTCGCTCGTCGGCCAACACATCACCGTTGGGGCTGTACCCAATCCGGCGGACTTCGCCGGTGTCACTGGTGGCCTGTGTCATCCAGCCATTGGCATCGTACTGGTAGCGCCACTGGCGGCCATCCGCACGTTCCTCGCTGAGCAGGCGTCCGACGCTGTCGAACTGGCGGCGGGTGGTCAGGCCATCCGGGGTCTGCTCGGCGGTACAGAAGCCCATGGCGTTGTAGTGCCAGCGGTGCTGGCGACCATCCGGCAGTTGTTCGATGACCTTGCGGCCCCAGGCATCATAGCCGTACTGTGTCGTGCGACCATCCGGCAAACGGTAGGCCACCAACAGGCCACTTTCGTCGTCATAGGCCCATTGGTAGGCGGCGCCATCCGGCTCCTGGCGAGCGGTGATACGACCCTGGTCGTCGTAGTGGAAGACCTGGGTGTTGCCAAAGGCGTCGGTGACGGTGGTCTGGTATTGGTCCGGCTGGTAGTCGAAGTGGAATTCGTGGTGGCCATCGTCACCCCAGCTGTGGAGACATCTGGCGGCAGGCCCATGGCCCTGCCATTGAAAGTTGATGCCATAGCCCGTTGGCAACTCACGGCGCGTGAGCAAATGGCCCTGATACTGATAGGTCTCCCGGCCATGATGACTGGCGCTGGCGACCAGGTCGCCCTCTTCGCTGTAGTCATATCGGGCAAGTTCAGAGCACTGATCATCCTGACAGAGCAACACCTGAACCAGCCGCTCCCGGGACTGAGGCGTCGTCCGTTTCCAGACCAGTTGAAGGTATCGTTCCGGTGCCACTTCAATGCGGAACAGGCGGTGCTCCCGGTCGTACTGGAAGCGCCACTGCTGGCCGCTCAGGTCCTGGACGGAGACGGGGTGCCAGAGATGGTTGTCGGTGGTGGCGAATCGCCAGGCGGTACCATCCTTCTCGGTGAGCACCATGCGGCTATCCCGCTTGTACTCCAGGCGCATGCCGGCGCTGACCTGGACGCTGATTTCCCCTGGTGATAGTGCATCGAACAAGACAACGCGGCCCTGATGGTCAAGGACCCCAATGCCGTCTTCCTCCATCCAGATATAACGCAGGCAGTCGACACTCCAGCCTGCGCCGAAGCCCAGATCACGATCGCAGTTGCCGGAGCGGTAGCGGCGTTGCCAGGAGAGGGGCATCGGGGCGGGGACTGTGAAGTCTTCCAGGATCAGCACCTCCTCGCCTGTGGCGGGTGCTACCGGATCACCGACTCGCTCATCATACTCATCGTCATTTCCAACGGCGGTATCGCTGATGCCAGCAGATTCAGACGCGCCGCCACTGTCGGGGGCGGAAGCCACCTTGGGCTCCTGAGTTCGGGTTTCGGACGGGCCCTGTGCACCCTCGCTGGACGGCATGGTTACCGGGGCTTCCGATGGCAATTGGTAGGCAAGCAGTTCGCCCGACTCAAGTCGCTGCCCCAGGCGAATGTAATAATGGCTGGCCGAGGCGTTGCGCGCCATCTGCCCGGTAGGTCTGCCACCCAATCTGGCCCAACGCTGCCGATAGTCGTCGAAGTACCGATTGAATGCACGGTTCAGCCACGCGGCATAGTCCTGGGCGGAAGTCTTTTCGATACGGGTACCGGTACCTGCACCAGTATCGGCGTCGGCGGCACCAATGGCGTACATCGTTCCATCGATCGCGGTGAACTTCTCCATGCTTTCCCTGTTTCCCTATGCGTTGTAATCAACCACCGATAACCCCACCAGCGGGCTCGTATCCATATCCAGAATCACGGTGGGTGCCTGCCAGTCCCCCAGCCGGTACCCCTCGTGCATCCAGTACCAGTTAAACAGGCTGCCAACCGTGCCCAGCGGCCCGATACGGGCCTCGGCGAACTCCCAGCGCACGTCCCGGCCCACCCAGTTGCCCATGGCGGACAGGCTGGGCAACAGCCGGTCGAGGCTGCCGTCGCTGCCGGTGCCCGGCAGGAAGATCACTTCCGGGTCCGATACCACCGCCCGGGCCTGGTCCAGCAGGGTGGTGAGGTCGGTGTCGCCATCCAGCCGGCCGTCCACCAGGTTGAGCATCAGGCCCAGACCCGCCTGCGACGGTTCCAGGTCCACCAGCAACCGGCTCTCCACCACGGTCTGCGGTTGCGGGCCGGGCATCCGGTCCAGCGCCACCAGGGTGGCCGGTGCCTGCAGGCGGTTGATCTGGCTCAGGGCCAGGGTGACACCGGAACGCCCGAAACCCACTTCCACCTGGCCAGCGGCCAGGTCCTGCCAGAGATGCCGCTCGCTTCTTTCCCGGTCCGGAAGGACAACCCAGGTGGGGCGGTCGCCGCCCAGGTAATCGCGGAACGACTGTTCCAGGCAGGCCTGCTCCCCGGCCTGGTCATCCTTTTGCGGTACGGCCTCCGGAACGCCTGCCAGTACGCCGCCGTTGTCCAGGATATCGTCCAGGGAGGCCCCCGCGAGGAGGCCTTCAGCCCGGGTCAGTCGCCAACGCACCACTGGCCTCCGAACAACGACCAGGGGGATCCGTTAATCTGCTGGCCACTCCAGTACCAGCAGCGCTCTCGAAAGCCCATGGGCAGGGCCGTGAACCGTTTCTGCCAACTGGCGGGCTTCAGGCCGTGGCCGTCCCTGAGGATCTCGCCCCAGCACTGGTAGCCGAAGGGGGATGGCTCCTGCTGACGACCGCGACGGTCTCCCATAAGCCAGCGCAGTTCCCGTTCGGCGGCATCGGCCACGTCCTCGTTACCATCCAGGCCGGTACCGGCACCAATGGCCTCCAGCCAGGACAGGAAGCGCCGGGCACAACTGACACCCATGGCCTCGACAGTGGTTGTGGTGTCCACCTCCGCCAGCAGCCAGTTCACCATCCACAGCTGCCAGTCGTTGTGGGCGCCGACCATCAGCGGGTAGAACCAGTCCTTCCAACTGGCGAAACCTTCGACCCGGGCATCGGCGGGCAATATGTCCCACAGGGTTGCCACCAGTGACCTGGACAGCTCCTTGTGGCCATCCACCACCGCTGCCCATTCCCTCCAGGGCTGGGGCAGCTTGTCGTTCTGCCCCCTGCGCCAGTACGCCCGCGCCGCCAGCACCTGTAACTCGGGTGCCTCCGGGAATTCACGGGTGACTGACAGGCCCGGATAGTTGGCCGCCAGCCACCAACTCAATGATTCACCGCCGGGTTCTTTCGCCAGGGCGTCCAGCGCCGGGCGCACCCGGACACCGCCGATCGACACCGCCACCTCCAGCCAGAGCGTGGCTTCGTCCACCGGCAGTGAGGCCAGGGGCAGCAGGCTGCCTTCCGTCAGGTTGTCCGGCAACGGCGATGCGGCGTCACCCCGTTCGGCCCGGGTCAACAGACGGCGATCCACCTGGCGCAGCTGTTCCAGGGAGGCGTCGTCGCTGGCCAGCAGGGCACGCCGGGTGGCGATCAGTTCGTCGAGTGTCTGTTGCATCATGCGACAGCCATCAGTTCAGGTTGATTTTCGGCGCTTTGAGGTTAATGGCCGAGGAGCCTTTGACATTAATGGCGCTGCCTTCGATGTTGATCAAACCGGAGCTGTACATGGTGATGGACGCTGCACCAGTCTTTATCGTGATGCTGTCGCCGGCTTCCAGTACGTGGTTCTTGCCGACGTTGACGGTCTGGTTGTTGCCGACGGTCTCGGTATCATCGTTGCCAATGGTCGTGGTTCGGTCCACACCCACATCGTCGGCCTGGTTATTCTCTACCGTCAGTTCGTGGTCCTTCTCGGCATGGACCCGCAGCCACTCGCTGCCCAGGGTGTCGTCAAAGCTGATCTCGTTGTAGTTGGCCCCACTGCCCTTGGTGGTGGAACGGGACTTGATGCCGGAGATGTTCTTTTGCGACTCCGGGTCATAGGGCATCTGGTTCTTGCCGTTGTAGACGGAGCCGGTGATCAGGGGCTGGTCCGGGTCACCGTTGACGAACTCCACCAGCACTTCCTGGCCCACCCGGGGGATAAACTGGGCCCCCCAGCGCTCGCCCGCCCAGCTCTGGGCCACGCGGATCCAGCAGGAGCTCTTCTGGTCGAGTTGGCCTTCCCGGTCCCAGTGGAACTGCACCTTGACCCGGCCGTGCTGGTCCACGTGGATTTCCTCACCGGCCGCACAGGTGACGGTGGCGGTCTGCAGGCCCGGCATGACGGGTTTGGGGATGCGGGCCGGCACGTAGGGCTGGTTCGCGGGCCGGCACAGGAATTCGTTGTGGTAGGCGATGGTGCCCATGGACGGCTGGTTGTCCGCGTTCAGGGGCACTTCCGCCTGGATGAGGATATCGGTGATCAGGAACTCGTTGGGGTCCTGGGGGCCGTCCTCGTGGGACTGGAAGCTAAAGGTCAGGCCAGCGCCAAAAGACCGATAGGTGGAGATGGCCTCCAGGGTTTCCGCTTCCATGGCCAGGGCCTGAAGGTGCTTCTTGGTCAGGTTGGCCTTGTCTTTCAGGGGGCGGTCTTCGCCATGGTAGGCAAACAGTTCCCGCTGGCCGAACAGGTCACCCGGCACCTTTTCACCGGATTCCACATGGACGGGGTCCGCGGGGCGGGTAAAGTCGAAACCACGTTCGATCATATGGTCGGACATGGCACGGTAGCCCTTCTCCCAGTGGGAAATACGGGCCGACCCGATGTTGCGGGAGGTAAACACCACCTGGTTTTCCAGCGCCGGCTGGAAGGCCGTGTCGCTGTCGGTAATCACCATGGTGTGGGCGCTGTCGGTATGCTCGAAGAAAAAGGTCAGGCCCTCGTTGGCCAGCACCCGGCAGATAAACTCCCAGTCGCTCTCGTTGTACTGCACATAGTAACGGTGCGTATAGAGCGCGCCGTTGAGCACCTTGCGGTGGTCCACATCGTGCTCGCCCAGCAGGGTTTCCACGATGTCCAGGGCGGTCTTGTCCTGGAAAATACGGCAGTTGGTGCGGCTGGTGGCGGACCAGGCACGGGGGACGATGACCGCGGAATAACGCTGCCCGTCCTTGTTGTGCATGGGCTTGCCCAGCTCGCTGATATGGAGGAAGTGGCCGTGGAAATAACGTTCCCTGGATCCCAGTTTGTCCGTCATGGCGAGACTGATGACAACTTCCTCACCAATGTGCTGTTTCATATCCCTGATCCGCTGATTGGCGGTGAAGCCAACCTCGATCTGGAACAGCCGTGACATACCCTCGCTGACCGTGAGTCTTTCGAGGATCAGCTCATCCTCGCCCAGCGAGCTGTGAATCTTGAGAAAATGATGCTGAGTTTCCTTGCTCATGAACGTCCACGCCATCCTGAATGAATCGGGGGAAGAGGGCACCCGCAGGTGCCCTCCCGGAGACAGAGAACCCTGTTTTAGAGCTTCTGACCCTTGACACCGCTGTAGCCGTAAACCTTCGGCTGAGTGATGTCGTTCTTGTCGTTGCTCGGGCTGGCCGTCATGGTCAGCTCGGTGTAGGAAATGGTGATGCACTCGGTCGGGCGATCACCCTGTACAGACAGGCTGTAGTTGGAAATCATGGCGTCGGTCAGTTCGATCTTCATGATTTCTTCGATTTCATCGCCCTGCTTGGTGATGAAGAAAGTGGCCTTACGGCCCTTGCCGATGGTGGCTTCACGGAACAGGTCAGGAGACGCGTTGTCCTGCAGCTTGGTGATAGTGATATCGCCCAGGCGGGTTGCAGAGGCTTCGCGGTCCATCGCGGTACCGGTGTAGGCAGTGATTTCCCGATGAACGTTAAAGTCCATGGAAAGCACGGTGATCATGTCTTTGTACTGGTTAGCAGTCGCTTCACCAGAAATGCCTTCATAGTCCAGATAGGTATTAGCTTGCATGTGTATCTCCTTAGGTTTTTTGTACGTCCTGTAACAAGGACATGGTCATCCTGGCCGCCGCTCAAGCGCCGTCCATGGATTCGGTCTGGCGTTCGGGCACCGCCTGTGTACTGACGACCACATCCAGATCGCCGTCGTTCACAGTGATGTCCACCGCCGAAATCGGGGTTTCATCCGCCAGGCATTCCAGGATTTTCCTGGAGGCCGCAGGCAGCACATCCCGGTGCAGGATCTGCTGGATATTACGGGCGCCGGAACTGGCCTCGGTGCAACGTTCCACCACAGCGTCCACCACGCCATCGTCGTAGCCAAGCGCAACGTCGTGATGACGCAGCAGGCGCTGGTTGATGCGTTCCAGTTGCAGACGGGTGATCTCCGCCAGCTGTTCGCGTCCCAGGGGCCGGTAGGGCAGCACGCTGGTGCGCCCCAGGAAGGCCGGCTTGAAGATCTCCAGCAACTGGTCCCAGATGGCCACTTTCAGGGTCTTCGGGTCTTCCGGCGCGGTCATTTCATCCGCGTACAGGTCGGCGATCTGCTCGGACCCGGCGTTGGAGGTCATCAGGATCACGGTGTTGCGGAAGTCCACGTCCTGGCCCTCACCGTCCCGCAGGGAGCCCTTATCGAACACCTGGTAGAAGATGTCCTGCACGCCCGGATGAGCCTTTTCCATCTCGTCCAGCAGGATCACGCTGTAGGGCTTGCGGCGCACGGCTTCGGTGAGCACACCGCCCTCACCGTAGCCGACATAACCGGGAGGGGAGCCCACCAGTTGCGAGACCTTGTGCTCCTCCTTGAACTCGGACATGTTGATCACGGTGAGGTTGGACTCGCTGCCATAGACCTGCTCGGCCAGGGCCAGGGCGGTTTCGGTCTTGCCCACGCCGCTGGGGCCCACCAGCAGAAATACGCCCAGGGGCTTCTTCTCATCCGCCAGGTCGGCACGGGCCACGCGAATGGTCTCGGCAATGTCGTCCAGGGCATGGTCCTGGCCTTTCACCCGGGTTTTCAGGTTCTGGTCCAGCGTCAGGATGCCGGCCACTTCGTCGGCCTGCATGCGGCCCATGGGGATACCCGTCCAGTCGGACAGCACTTCCGACACCAGTTGGCTGTCCACCTGCCAGTGCACCATGGGCTGCTCCCGCTCGGCGAGTTGGTCCCGCAGTTCGTTCAGCTCGGAACGCAGTTCTTCGTCGGCTTCCTCGCTGAGCTTCTCGCCCAGTTCGGAGGCCGACGCCACCAGGGTCTGTTCGGTCTGCCAGATCTTCTCCAGGCGTTCGACCTGTTCCTCCGCCTGCTGACGGCTTGAGGCCAGTTCTTCCAGGCGGCGACTGTGGTCGGCACCAGTGCGGCTTTCCCGGGCGAGGATTTCGTCCTCCAGCTCCAGGGCCGCCAGTTCGGCACGGGCCTTCTCCAGCAGGGTAGGCATGCTGGCCTGGCTCATGGCCACCCGGGCACAACAGGTATCCAGCAGGGCCACAGCCTTGTCAGGCAGTTGCCGACCGGCCAGGAAGCGCATGGACAGGCGCACCGCCGTGCCCACGGCCTCGTCGGTGATGATGACACCGTGGTGCTTCTCCAGGGTGGGCGCCAGCCCTCGCAGGATCTGGATGGCGATGTCCTCGGAGGGCTCGTCCACCTTCACCACCTGGAAGCGGCGGGTCAGGGCGGCGTCCTTCTCGAAGAACTTCTTGTACTCGGCCCAGGTAGTGGCGGCGATGGTGCGCAGCTCGCCCCGGGCCAGGGCCGGCTTGAGCAGGTTGGCAGCGTCGTTCTGGCCTGCCTGGCCGCCGGCGCCCACCATGTTGTGGGCTTCGTCGATAAACAGGATCACCGGGTCGACGGAATTCTTCACTTCCTCAATCACGCCCTTGAGACGATTCTCGAACTCCCCTTTCACGCCAGCGCCCGCCTGCAGCAGCGCCAGGTCCAGGGTCAGCAGCCGGGCCTTTTTCAGTGCCTCGGGTACGGAACCGTCGGCGATGCGCTGGGCCAGCCCTTCCACCACGGCGGTCTTGCCAACGCCGGCCTCACCGGTGAGGATCGGGTTGTTCTGGCGACGGCGGGTGAGGATGTCGATCATCTGACGGATTTCGTCGTCACGCCCCAGCACCGGGTCCAACTTGCCTTCCCGGGCCTGGCCGGTCAGGTCGATGGTGAACTGGGACAGGTGTTCTTCCTTGCCCTTGCCGACCGGACGGCGGGGCTCGCTCGCTTCGCTGCCACCCAGCTTTTCCCGCAACTGGGCCCAACTGGACAGCAGTTGCTGTGGGTCCAGGCGCTCCAGCTCCCGGGCATGGCGAGTGGCCAGCGCGGCCATGGCGGTATCGTTGAGCAATGTGTACAGCAGGGTGGCTCCGCGCATGGCGGGCTCACCGAACTCGATGGACGTGTCCAGCCAGCACTGGCGCAGCAGGTCCACCAGCCGTGGGGACAGGCTCGGGGTGGCGCCGCTGCCGGTGCGGAAGCTCTCCAGACCTTCATTCAGCTGGTCTTCCAGCCGTTCCAGGCTGAGGCCGAAATGGTCCAGCACCAGCACCAGGTCTTCATCCCGGGACTGCAACAGGGCCTTCAGCAGGTGTTCGGTCTCCACGGTGTGGTGGGTCCGCTGGAAACATTGCCCGACAGCGCCTTCCAGGGCCTGACGGGTGCTGTCGTTCATTTTCTCTACCAGTGACTTCAGCGTCATTGAGGACATCGCTCTTATTCCTTTCCTTGGCTTGGCTTGAAGCTGACTTCCACCTGCCGGTCAGAGGTCGGCCCAGCGGCTATAAAACTGTCGGCGCCGAGTCGGCCCTGCTGGCCGAGGCGCGCACCGGTCAGGTCCCGGGCCTTGGCCACCAGCAGGTAGCGGACCCGGGTCTGCCCCCCCACCAGGCGGTGGGCCATTCGGGCGATGGCGGCGCTACAGCGCCCCTTGGGCAGAACATCCTTTACCTGCTGGCGATTACGGGGGTAGAACACCACGTCGGCGCCCCGGTCCGCCATCCAGGCCCGGCTGCCCAGCATGGCGTCTCCCAGCCGGGCGTACTGACCTTCCGGATCCCGACGGGTCGGCAGCCTGCTCTGGTCTTCCGGGGCTACCCGTACCCAGCCACCCTGCAGGGTACGAACCGCCACCGGCATGCCGGTAACATCCGACAGCACCGCTTTCAGGGTGGCAGCAGAACGGGCGCCCCGGGACATGGCACCGCCGTACCAGATCTCCCACTGCTGTTCGCTGCCGGTCAGCGACTTGAGGATTCGGGTGAAATCGTCCTCGCCCTTGCGTTCCTGATGGACCGCCGGCTGGGTCTTTTCCCAGCTTCGGTAGTACAGCGACAGTAGCCGGTGATTGAACAGGTCGAAGAAGTCCCGCATCGCCGGTGATTTCTGTTTCAGCTGTGCCAGCACCATTTCCGAGTAGTGGGCCGGCAGGGCACCGCGGGCGCCCGTGAGCCCCATGGTGTCTACGGTCAGTTCCGCCTGCTGCAGGCCGTTGTCGAGCCGGTTCACCTTGCGCTCCACCACGTCCTGGCCCGAGAATCCCATATGCTGGCTCGACCGGAAATGCACCAGCTCCCGCTCCGGCCAGCCGTCGTGGCCAATGCGGTGGTAGCCGGCCTTCTCGCCCGGCAACTGGCGTTCCGTACGCCAGACTTCGCGGAAGAAGGTGCCCAGTGGCTGCTTCATACCAGCTCCCGCTCCCCCGCCCGGGCCGGCCAGGCGTGATAGTCACGGCTGTGGCCACTGAGGCGGATCCGCAGCCGGGTGAAACTGTTTAGCTGGGCAAACTGGGCCAGGAAACGGTCCAGTACCGCCGAAAACAGGTAGATGCTGGTGCCGGCATACCGGGGCCGGGAAAAGGTGATCCGGAACTCGGTGCCCTGGGTCAGGCCACTACGAACGCCCTTGCCTACCCGGGCAGCGACCCGGCGTACCTCGACCTTTTCGATACCTTCCACCATGGCCCGGGATTCCGGTGTCTGGCGGAAGTCGTACAGCTGCAGCACGGCCTTGAGGCGCTCACGGGCGTCATCGCCGGTGAAATATTCCAGGTTCAGGTGGCGGATAAACTGCCACCGGCTCGCGCCGGACAGTTCCGGGCGCACCGTAGACGTGGGCGCCAGCAGTGCCACCGCCCTGTCGATCAACGGTTCGGAGACCGCCTTGAAGGTGGGATCACCTCCGCCGAACGGCAGTCGGTCCGGCACGTTGCGGTTGCAGCACTGGGCCTTGATGACCAGTGCCTCGTCGTCGGGGATGGCATTCAGGTCGCGATTTTCGTAGCGGTTGTCCACCAGGCTCAGGACGGTTTCCGTGCCCGGTTCCATCTGACCGCCCACCCAGTCCGCCGGCCGCCGCTGAAGGTGCCAGAACAGGTCCAGGTCGGTCTGCCAGCGGGGGTGTCCCAATCCGTAATAGGGAGCCATCTCCCGGATCTTGCCGCTGTTCACCAGGGACACGGAGTCCACATTGACCACCTCAAAGGCGTCCGCCTTGCGGTAACGGGACACCAGGCGATGCTCGTGGCGGGTATCATCCAGCGGCGAGGGTTCCAGGGTTTCCTCGAACAGGTTGACCACCGGCACGCACCACAGCCGCATATGATCCGACTGGAAACTCTTTTCCAGCTCGGAGGAGGTTTCCGACAGGTAGAAGGTGATGTCAATTTCCTTCGCCTCCGGCCAGCAGCCGGTCATGTCATCAAGCTGGGTGAACAGGAACTTCTCCGGGAACAGGAAGAACTCCGTCAGCAGACGGTAACCCGCCATACTGCGCTTGCTGTAGGGGACCAGCGCCTCGTTCTCATCGAAGCCCACCGGACGAATGCGGTTGGCCGGCAGGAACGTCGACTGGCGTCGGTCACTCACCGGCGCGATGGCCACACCCAGGCCGGTACGGTGGATCAGATCGTAAAGTTCATTGCTCAGGTGGGCCTGACCGTGGAGGAAGAACCTCAGCCATGGCAGGTCAATCTCGCTGAACGGAGTCGGCGCCGACAGTCGCAGGGTGATCACGCTCTGGGCGCCCTCGCTGCCCGGCGGGCGTGGCGCATCGAACGGCGCGTTCTGGAAATCGGCGCTCTCCACGGTCACCGGTGCGATGTAGTGGTCACCGGGGGCGCGGAACTCGCAGTCCGGCATCTTTTCCACCCGAGTCTCGAAGGCCTGGCCTTCAGTCAATGGCGAGCAGTGGGTCTGGGCCCGGGAGGCCGTCAACTGCAATACCGTCATGGACGGGATCGGCGCCTGGTAATCGGGATACAGGCTGCCCATCAGGATATCGGTCAATTCCGGAAAGTGGCCATCCAGGCGCTGACGGATCTGCGCCGTCAGGAACGCCACCCCTTCCAGCAACCGGGATACATGGGGGTCTTCCACGGCTTCATCACTCACCCGCAGCCGGCCTGCCACCTTCGGGTAGGCACGGGCAAACTCGGCACCCTGACGTCGCAGGTAGGCCAGCTCGCGGTTGTAATACTGAAGAAGCTCTTCGCTCATCAGGCACACTCCTGAAGGGTCACCGCCAGGGTGACCGGTTCGACTTCCGAATCAAACGCCACCGGTTCCGGCACCGGATCCACCAGCAGTACCGCATCAATACGCAGCCTCAGTTGACGGTCCAGGGGCGCCTCCGCATCCCGCATGGTGACCTGGACACGGGTCAGGCGGGGCTCAAACCGGTTGATGGTGTTGCGGACCTCATCGCAGAGCCACTGGCGACCGTCCTCCGTACTCAGGTCCATGACCGTGAAGTCCGGCAGGCCGTAGCCCAGCACCGAGGTCTGTAGTTCCCTGCCTCCCTGATCCAGCGGTAACCAGGACCGGCGGGCGTTCAGCAGACACTCCAGATCGCGACGGACAGCCTGGCGGATACGAGCGAGGGTCGGACGGCTGTCGTCCCCCTCCGCCAGTCTGTCGAGCACGCTCATCTGGAGTTTGGTGTTCATCCGTTGGCCCCTGCGTCCGCGGTTTCACTGGTGGCCGGTTCGTCACAACACGCCAGGAGACGGACGCTCTCCAGGGTGACGGCGTCGTCACCCAGCAGGAAGGTCTTCAGGCCAAGACCGGTGACCAGCCCGCCATCGTGCTCCTGCCAGTCGGTTTCACGCCCCAGTTTCTGGTTCGCGGTCTGGCTGCGCAGGTAGGTCAGCGGCACGAACACCTCGCCCTGGCGGCCATCCTTCAGGGTGACGCTGGCACGTCGCCAGATCAGTTCCACCGGTGAGGTGGCGGTATGGAACTCCACTTCCTGGATATCGCTCCACAACCACAGGTAATAATGACCGTCGGTGCCCAGGCCTTCGAAAAAGCCGGCAAGACTGTCGTCGCAATCGCGGAAATCGCCTTCCTGGTCACCAACCTGGTAACGGGTGTCGGTGCGGCCGGCTTCCAGGTTGCGGGCCGCCTCGGACGCGGCTTCCGGCTTGCCTTCGGTCAGGTTCAGGTTGACCGCCAGCAGCGCTTCAAGCTGCTCACCCGGGGTGGCTACCACGTCGTCGGCGAGTTTGCCGTCAGCCAGGGCCAGGCGGGCATGCTGCGCCCGCATCAACTGGCGCAGATTGGCAGCGCCAGCCAGCCAGTCCGGCTGGTGCTTGGCGAGGGACATCAGCATGTCGTCCGCCCGCTCCAGCTGGCCGTCCAGGCACAGCAGTTCGATCAGGCAGGCACGCACATCGGTGGCTGAGGGATCCTTGCGGAGTATGTCCTGGGCTTGGGTAATGGCCTCGTCCAGTTGGCCTGAAGACAGCAGTTCCCTGATCGCTTCCATTCTCGGTTTCCTTCTTCCGTGGCCGATTGCCGGCCAGTAGGTTGTCCTTTCATCCAGCGTCCTGGCTGCATGGCTTGCCGGAGCAAGCCAACGCATTATATTCGATTAACAGGCGTTAACTCGGTGATCAGCTTCATACCTGTGACCAGTTGATCAATCTGGAAATGGGGTTGCAGGCGAATGACCGAGTAGAACTTGCCAGGGTCGCCCGCCCGGGCCTTCACCGACACATGGGCATCCCGTAGCGGGAAGCGGGCGCGCATCTCGTCCGAAGCACCTTCGGTGGCCATGGTGTAGCCCCGCAACCATTTGCGCAGTTGCTCCTCACAGTCCTCCGGCGTGCGGTAGCCGCCCACCCGGTCACGCCCCATCACCTTCAGGTAGTGGGCAAAGCGGGAGACGCAGAGGGTGTAGTGAAGCATGGCGGACAGACGCGCGCTCATTTCGGCCGATGGCTTTTCGTAGGTCGCCAGTTGCTGCACCGAAGGCACCGAATGAAACGCCAGCATCTCGGTGTTGGCCAACGGCGACAAAGGCAGGAAGCCTTCATCCGCCAGAGCCCGCTCCATCCTGTCGGTGATCTGCCAGTCCACGGCGTGGCGACTGGGAAAGAGCACCCCGGTTCTGGTGTTTGTCTGGATGGAGGGCAGGTTATCCACCACCCCATGGGCCACCTGACCCGCCCGGAACCCGCGGATCTGGGCAAACCAGCCGGATTCGCAGAAGGCGCGGATCGCCACCGAGCCAAATCCGAAACACGCCGGCCCCCACAGGTAATCCGTGGCGGTCTGGCTGCCGGACTCCCGGAACCGGAAACCCTCGACGCCCTGCCCCGGCCCCAGATGGGGGGCCCGCAACATGATCCTGGGCATGGCCAAACCCAGGAAGCGGGCATCCTCTTCCTGTCGCAGCGACTGCCACTTCACCAGTTCCGGCTGGCTGAAATGGCTCTCCAGCTCGCTGACAGCGGTGAGGTCGGCAAACTGGTCGACGCCAAAGAAACTCGGGTCCGCATTCACGATCACCGGCGCAAACGCCGCCGCACCCACCCGCGCCAACTCCTTGAGGGTATCCATATTGGACTGGCCACCCTCGGTGCGATGGCTGACCGTATAGGCCCCCAGCAACAGGCCAAAGGGCTCACCACCCGGGTTGCCGAACTCCTCGGAGTAGATCTTGGCAAACAGGCGGGAGTGGTCGAATTCGATGGACCGGGTCAGGTCCTTGCGCAACTGGTTCCAGCTCAGGTCCAGGAAACGGACCTTCACCAGGCCCTCGCTGTCGCTTTCCACCACCTGGTCCGACAACAGTTGCAGACCACGCCAGTTGGCTTCCAGGGACTGGAAGTCCGGGTGGTGGAGAATCGCATTGATCTGGTCGTTGAGCAGCCGGTCCAGCTTTACCAGCATGCCGGCCAGCAGTGCCGTGATATCCGGGCGTGTCCACCGCTTTTCCGGATCCGTCCGGCCCAGCAGCAGCAACAGCGCCTGCATATCGTCGGCCTCGGCCACCAGCCGCTCGGCAAAGCCACGGTCCGGTATGACCGGGGCCTTCGCCGGTGGCTGGCGGTCAAGGTAATCCTTGTCAACGAAGCTCATCGCTGCGCCCATAAAGCATCCCTGCTTATCGTTCATTCCTGATTCCCGTTGGGGGTGTCACCCGTCAGGATCAGTTACCCATTTCCGGAATCTTGGCGACCATACGGAGGGAGGTGGTCAGTTCCTCCATCTGCAGCCAGGGCCGGAGCCAGGCGATGGCATTGTAGGAACCGGGACGACCCGGAATCTCACGCACCTGCACCCGGGCATCCGCCAGCGGGAACTTGGCACGGATTTCCTGACCACCGCCCTCGGAGGCGTTCACGTAGTTCAGGATCCAGCGGTTCAGCCAATGTTCCACGTCCTCTGCTTCCATGAAGGAACCGATCTTGTCCCGCGCCATCACCTTCAGGTAGTGGGCAAACCGGGAGGTGGCCATCATGTACGGCAGGCGGGCGGAAATGGCCGCGTTGGCGGTGGCATCCGGGTTGTCGTAGATCTTCGGACGCTGGCAGGTCTGGGCCCCGAAGAACACCGCGTAATCCGTGTTCTTGTAGTGACACAGGGGCAGGAAGCCCAGCTTGCTCAGTTCCGCCTCACGACGGTCGGTAATGCCGATCTCGGTGGGGCACTTCAGGTCCGGGTCGCCATCGTCGCTCTGGAAGATGTGAGCCGGCAGGCCTTCCACCTTGCCACCGCCCTCGGCGCCACGGATCGCGGTGCAGAAGCCGTACTTGGCGAAGGCGTTGGTCATGCGGCTGCCCATGACATAGGCCGCGTTCATCCAGCAGTAATCCTCGTGGTCGGGCTCGACCGCCATACCGGTATCCGAATCCACCTCGAATTCCTCGAAGCCGAACTCCTCCACCGGACGGGTGGCCTGGCCGTAGGGCAGGCGTGCCAGCACCCGGGGCATGGTGAGCGTCACGAAGCGGGAATCCTCGCTCTCGCGGAACGAACGCCACTTGGTGTATTCCAGGGACTCGAACACCTTCTCCAGGTCCCGGGGCTTGGACAGCTCGGTCCAGTCATCAAAGCCGAACAGGCCGGAACCACCGGCGGAGATGAACGGACAGAAGCCGGCAGCCGCCACGTTGGACATCAGGCTCAGGGTCTCGATGTCGTTCGGGTGGTTGGTGAACTGGTAGTCACCGATCATGGCGCCGTAGGGTTCACCACCGGCGGTACCGAACTCGGATTCGTAGATCTTCTTGAAGACCTGGCTCTGATCGAATTCCACCGCCTTGGACAGATCCTTGTGCAGCTCCTTCTTGCTCATGTTGAGCATGCGGATCTTCAGGGTGGCGCTGGTTTCAGAGTTCATCACCAAGTGATGCAGACCACGCCAGGTGCCTTCCAGTTGCTGGAACTCCTCCTGGTGCATGATTTCCGATAACTGGGTGGAAATCAGCTTGTCGATCTGGGCAATGGCCTGACGGAAGGTAATGGTCAGGTTCTTGTTCCAGGTTACCGTGCCCTTCATGGCTTCGTCCGCCAGCGTGCGGATCAGCTCCCGGGCGCGGTCGCTCTCGGTCTGCTTGGTGGCGCCAATGGCCTGGTCCAGCAGACTCAGTGATGCTTCTTCGGCTAGTGCGGCTTCGTTTTCCGCCGCCTGGGTTTCGGCACTCATTCCTTGTCCCCCTCTGTCTCACCAAGATCGGCGTTCAGCTTCTGCAGATCGTCGGAATTGTTCAGGACCCGCTCCAGCAGCTCTTCCAGTTCCTCGGAACGGTCCACCTTGGTCATCAGGTCCCGCAGTTTGTTACGGGTTTCCATCAGTTCCCGCAGCGGTTCCACCTGGTTAACCACGGCAGCCGGCTGGAAGTCGTCCATGGAGTTGAATGCCAGATCAACGGCGATCTGGGAGTCATCATCGGAAAGCTTGTTGTCGACCTTCAGCCTGAGCTTGGGAGCCATACGGCGCAGGACGTCGTCGAAGTTGTCCCGGTCGATCTGGATAAACCGGCGGTCTTTCAGCGGCTTGGGACTGTCACTGTTATTGCCAGAGAAATCCCCCATGACACCGACCACAAAGGGGAGCTCTTTCTTGACCATTGCCCCTTCGGTTTCAACATCATAGGTAATGTGTACCCGGGGTTTCCGGACCCTGGATAGTTTGTCGTGAATGCTGTCCATGTCTCTGTCTCCTGTAGCGCTTCACTGGTTAGCGAGCCTGTGATCAGGCCCTCTGGTGCCGCTATTTACTCCCGCGGCTCGGGGGCCGGCACTCCGGTCAGACGGTAGAACCCATCGCGGGCGCCACCGTCGTCAATCAGTTCCTGCATCAATTCCGGCAATGACATGTCGCTCCAGCGCACGGCCTGGCGAATGGCATAGGACACCGGGGAATGGGGTTCGGTCTTGAGGAAGAAATCCGACAGCCGGCGCAACTCCGCCAACGCCTCGGCCCGGCTTTCAATAGCCACCTGCACCGGATCCACCTTGCGGGCCGGCGCGGCGCCATCGGACGCTTCCTCAGCGGAGTCGGTATCGCTGTCCACGCCACTTTCGGCGACGGGCTCGGGGGCATGCTGCCGGGTCCATTCATCGATACGTGCACCGGCGTGATGGGACAACACAGCCAGGCAACGATCCAGGGCCTGCCGGACATTGGTGGTGGGCTGCGGCTCGCCCATCACCTCGTCCATCACATCGGACAATTCACTGAAGGCCTGCTGGGCGCGATGGATAGCCTCGCGGGTAGAGGCCAGTTCCTCGACCGGTGTACTGGCAACCGCTGTCGTAAGCTCATCCGGGGAGGCAGCACCCGCCTTGATGCGGTTGAGGGCCCGCTCTTCGTCCAGGCGGCCAACCTCGGCGGCCTGCTCGGCGTGCCAGGTGGCAAAGGAACCGCCATCGTCGGACTGGAACAGGGGCACCGAGAGGATCGGCTGGATCAGGGTACCTTCGGCATCCAGGCCGTTCAGGCCCACCAGAGGCGCAATGCGGGTGGCAAACCCTTCCTCGTCGGGGGCGGGATAGAGGTTATCCCAGTGGTTCAGCAGCAGTTCCCGGGCCAGCATGAAGCCATCCGCCAGACCGACGAAACCGTGCTCGCGACACAGGGCTTCAATCAGCCAGGCCACGTATTCCAGGTCCTTGGTACGCTCGGTAAGCAGCACGGGGATCTCCCGGGCCATTTCACGCCATTGCGGAACCTGGACCACTTCATCGTCGGCGAGTACCTGACGTTCCAGGGCACGGGCCTGACTGCGCAGATCCTTCAGGGTGAAGTAAGGCGATGCGGGAGAGGCGTCCTCACGGGTATCGTCGCCACAGGGTTGATCCTGGGAGATATCAGCCAGTAGTGAGGGGATGTCCAGAAGATGGGGGGTTTGATCTGTCATGAGGCTTCCTGCCGTCGTACTCCATTGATCCTTCAATCGTGTTCCTTCACGTTACGATAACCGGACTTTCATCGGGATCGTCTCATCGTCCCCTCCGGTCACGTCGCCTGGACTATAACAACGATCAGGTACTTTAACAATGATACAGGTGATGTTGTCATTGCATTTCTTAATCAGCAGTGAGTGCATCATTGCCTGACTGACGTCGTGGATCGGACCGCCGTTCAGGAACTCCCTGATCTCGGCATTTTCCAGCTCCTTGCTGACACCGTCACTGCAGAGCATGAAGTAGTCGCCGGGTTCCACCTGACCGGACCGGTAGTCCAGGGTCAGGCTGTCATCCACACCGAGGGCCCGGGTGATCACATGGGCCAGCGGGTGGCGTTCCGCTTCACGCTCGTCCAGCACTCCCTGTTCCACCATATCAGCCACCTGGCTGTGGTCACGGGAAAGCTGGGTCATCTCGTTGTCCCTGAGCCGGTAACAGCGACTGTCGCCGGCCCAGAACAGGTGGTACGCGTCCCCTTCGATCAACAGTGCCACCACCGTGGACCCCAGGGTCTGGCCACCCAGTTCTTCACGACCGAATCGCCGGATACGCTGGTTGGCCTGCTGGATTGCCTGCTCCAGCTCAACTTTGCCCAGCATACCGTCATGTCGCCGCCGGGCACTGGTAACCGTGTCACAGATCAGTTGACTGGCCACATCCCCGGCGCGATACCCCCCCATGCCGTCCGCCACCACCCAGAGACCACTGTCGGTGAACTCAACGAAGGCATCTTCGTTGTGTTCACGGACCGCTCCCCGATGGGTAAACGCCACGGACTCCGCCTGCATGGTGTTACTGCTCCTCAAGTTCTGCCTGCTGCCAACCATGATTCTGCCACTTTCCCACCATCATCGCTGCAAATTGCCCAACCTTGGGCAGGCCATCGGTCAGCAGGGTGGCCGGCTCCACGAATGCCGAGCCCTGCGTCCACCAGACAGCCAACCCGTTCTGTCGCCGCAACAGGGCATCCAGCCATTCGGACTCCCGGGCCGCGCCCGGAATCATCAGGTTGCCTTCGGTAACCGGCCACGCCAGACGGCTGCTGTCGGACGCGGGCAGTGCCACATCCACCAGTTTCTGGCGCCAGGGTTCTTCCTCCCAGCCGTCGTCCAGCACCGCCAGGATACAATCCTCCATGGCCGCCGCCCAGTCCGGGTGACGCCAGGCATCCATGGCCACACCGCCGTAGTCCGCCACCGCCAGGAACGGGAAATGGCGACCCACCCGATCCACGGAGGGGATCATGGTACCCACCACGCCGGTTTCCGCCATGCCGCCGGGCCCGGCACAGAAGTGCCAGATGGGCGCTGTCAGGTAGGCGTCCATCCAGTTATCCCCCAACTGGTCACGACTGACCGCCAGGCTGGCCTGACACCACTCGAAGAACAGGTCGCGGATTTCCGGGTGCACATTGTGGGTGAGGAAGTCTCCCCGACCCGGCACCTTTCCCATGTATCCCCAACTCATGATGGCTTGTCCTCGTTATTATCAGAGTCTCGATGGCAGCCGGAAGCTGTTCAGCACCGACAGGTCGAACGGGTGCTTAACCGAATCCGGTGTCAGTTCCAGGGTGGCAAGGTAACCATCGGACAGGATGTCCACGTTGCGGCTGCGACCGGAGCCCGACAGACCACCATAGGCACCGAGGAAGCGAAACAGGGCCCAGTCACCATCGAAGTTTGCCTGGATGGCGGTATCGGTTCCCGTCCCACGGGTCATGGTCACCCGTACGCCCGACCCGGATTGCAGCGGCCAGTCGAAGGCCACAGTCCGCGGGGGACCGTGACGATAGCCCAGGGTCTGGTCGCCGATCCTCAACTGCAGCTTGGCCACCCGGCCGTCCAGGTAGGCCGGCTTGAGCGTGAAGGACGCCTTGAGTGTCTGGGTGCCATTGATAAAAAAGGCCTCGCGGATGCGCCTTGCCTGCAGGAACACCTGCAGGCTGGACTGACGGATACCCGCCGCCGGCGACAACGACCAGGGCGATGTGCTGGTGTCCACATGCTCGGCCACATGGTCCTGGAAGAAGGTGTCCAGCACGCCGCCATAGCCGAAGAAGGCGGCGAAATCCGCCAGGGCGACTTCCGCGTCCGCCTGGGGGGCAAGCGGATACTGTCCCGCGATGGCGTCCTGATACTCCCGGTACACATTGGACCGCCAGATGTCATTCACCCGCCGGGTGGAGGACACCTTGACCAGCCGCCGTGCATCCCCGGGCACTTCGCCCAGCCAGGTCTGCAACTGGGGCGACTGGCTGTTGCCAATGGCCGCGTGGAGGGTTTTCACCGCATTGTCGAAGTCAGACCGGGACACCGTGGCATAGGCCTCGGACATACCCTGGTCCTGCTCCGCCAGGTAGCGGGCCATGGTCCTTGCCCGGTCCTTGATGGTGCCCAGGGTTTCCTCGCTCACATCATGGAGGGGGCGGAAGGCCCGGTCCACCGGCGTCAACGTGTGCTCGGCGACCATGTTCTCCGGCATGATACGGCTCATGCGATCGAAGGCGCGGCTCTTGCGACGCAGTTCTTCCTGCGCCATGTCGCTGGCGTTGCCCATAGCCTCCCCGGCCGCCGGGTCCATTTCCTCCTCCACGGACAGGCGGGTATTGAAACGGATAGCCTCCACCAGACGGTCAATGGGCGCCTCCGGGCCGGACAGCAGGCTCATCAGGTAACGACCCTCACGGGTATTGTCGAAGCGGCGCACCTGCAGGTCGGCCAGCAACTGCTCCCAGGCGTGGATGTAGTCCCGGAAGTAGCGATCCTCCACCAGTTGCTTGATGCGCCCCTCATCCAGGTTGCGGAAGTCCTCCGTCTCCTCTCCGTAGACCCAGGAATCCTCCAGCAGATGGCCAACCACCTGGTCCCGTTCCGCTTCAAACAGGCCACGGTAGCCGTTGGCGGTATACAGCCCGGGGATGCCCTCCCGCATGGGCGTATCGGACCGCCGTTCAAAGACCTCCTCGGCCACGGTACCCAGCACCTTGTTGACGGTGAACTCCGGCAGTCCCGCCCCCAGGGCATCGGCGCGGATGCGCTGGTAGGCCCGCTCGTCCAGGGGCATGGCGGTCAGTTCACCGCGGGCCCGGGAGACCAGTTCCCGGTCCGCCGGGATCGTGTGATTCAGGGCCAGGTATTGCCCCAGGTGCCTGCCAAGCTCCTCCCGTGACGGCCGGTTGACCTCTCCGGGAATCTGCCGCGACAGCATGAACTCGAACCAGGCGTCCACCTGTACCTGCTCGAAATGCTCGCGGTTACTGACCATCAGGTAGGTCTTCAGGCTCTCGTAGAGGTAATCCAGGTTGCCCAGGTTGGCGGCAATCTCGCCTTCCATGGACTGGCGAAGTCCGTCCGCAAAGCGATACTGCAACAGACGCCCATAGGCCCCTTCCGCCGCCTGGGCCAACGCGCCGTTATGGAAGAACCCCAGCGGATAGTTGCCGCCTTCAGGTAACGGGGTCCCCATCACTCCGGGCATGTGGGCGGCGGTGTTCAGGGTGTCGTTGAGCACCAGCCAGTTGCCATCACTGGTTTCCAGACGATTCATGTCGTCCTGGAGCTGGTCCATATCGCCACGGTAGGTGGCAATCAGGTCCCGGTTCCACTGGTACTCAAGGTACCAGGAAGCGCCGATGCCGGCGGTTATCAGCACCATGGCGGCCACCGCCACCTGACGTAGGCGCCGGTACCGCCGGTCCTTGGCGCCATCGGCCATGGCCAGGCCGTACTCGGAGAAGATGATGCTGTCGAACAGGCGATGCAGAAAAAAACCGTCGCTGGGCAGGCCATTGCCGGGACGCCCGTGGCCCGGCACGTTCAACCGGAGCTGGCGATCCACCAGCGAGGACACTTTGTCGCTGGTGCGACCGTCCTGCTCCGACGACACCAGGTATATGCCCCGCAGCAACGGCACGTCCTCATAGGCGGAGGGGAAGAACACTTCCTTCATCAGGTTCCACAGCGGTGCCTTCAGCAGAGCCACCTGCTTGGGGAACTGGTAGATACGCCGACGGGTTTCCGGGGTACGTTCCTGTTGCAGCCGATGCAGCAGGAAGTGACTCAGGCGCTCCTGCAAGCCATCGAACTCCTGCTCGAAGCTGGCCGGAAGCTGCTCCGGATCGCGGACCGAATGCAGGTCGAAGGTAATGCCGAAGACTTCCTCCCGCTCCTGCTCCGAGAGCATGGCGAAGGTATCGGAGAAGCCTTCCAGCAGGTCGAACTTGGTAAGCAGCACGTAGACCGGGAATACCACGCCCAGACGGTTGCGCAGCTCCTGCACCCGCTGTTTCAGGGCCCGGGCGTGCAACTGCCGCTCGGTGGGGGTCTGCTCCAGCAGGTCGGCCACGCTCACCGACAGGATCACGCCATTGATGGGCTGACGGGAGCGGTACTTGCGCAGCAGCCCCAGGAACGACTTCCAGCCCTTGGCATCCCGCTTGTCGCCGGACTCCTGGGTGGTGTAGCGACCGGCGGTATCGATGATGACGGCGCGGTTGGTGAACCACCAGTCACAGTAACGGGTACCGCCGACGCCCTTGACCGAGTCCAGCCCCATTTCGCTCTTGAGCGGGAACTCCAGCCCGGAGTTGAGCAGTGCAGTGGACTTGCCGGAGCCGGGGGCGCCAATGATCATGTACCAGGGCAACTCGTAGACGGAACGGAAGCGACCCGGCTTCCACTGCTTCATCAGCGCCAGGGCCTTGCGCAGGTTGTTGCGCTGGGTTTCCATTTCCTCCTTGAGTAGCTCGTCCTGCTCGTTGCCCGCCATCATCTCGGTGACGACCTTTTCGTTGTCCTTGCGCTGACGGCGGGCCCGCCACAGGCTGACCGCCAGGAACACGATGACCAGGCTCAGCAGGAACACCAGCCGTGCCGTGACCGAGGCCAGGGGCTTGTAGTCGGCGATGGCCAGCAGCGGGCCACCGAACCAGATCAGCAGCACCAGGGCCAGCAGGCCCAGGAACAGGAATACCCTGCGCCAGGTGATAAAACCGGTTATCCGGCGAATCCATGCCATAACTCAGACCTCTTCCTTAAGTTTCCGGTACCAGTAGGATTTCCACGCGACGGTTGCGGGCGCGATTCTCGGCGGTATCGTTCTTGAACAGCGGTTCGGCTTCACCGCGGCCTTCCGGCCACAGCCGGCCCTTGAGGTTGCCGTTGCGCCCCAGCATGTCCGACACCGAGGTGGCCCGCGCCAGCGACAGGTGCCAGTTGGATGGATACTGGCTGGTGGCGATGGGCCGGTTGTCGGTATGGCCGGTCACCAGGATGGATCCACTGGTGGATTCCAGGGCCCGGGCAATCTTGCTGATCACCGGGACCATGTCTTCGCTGACATCCACACCGCCGGGCGCGAACAGCGCTTCGTTACCGATACGCAGGCGGGTACCGGAACCTTCGCCGTCCAGTTCCACCAGCCCCCGGTCGATCTCGGTCTGCAGCATCTGCCGCAGGTATCGCAGGTCGTCCGGATTACCCGGCCCCTCCTCGGCAGGGCGCTCCGGAATGCCGACCTGATTCAGGTCCGCCAGCACCGGCTCGGCATAGGCATTGAGTTGGTGGGTCAGCCACAGGTAACCCAGCAGCAGGGCCACCGCGCAGATGGCCGCCCCCACCCACAGGGGCACGCCGTGGGTCAGGCCCGTTCCGGGGGTCACCCGGTCTTCCCAGCCACGGTCGAACGGGGTGGTGAAGCGGCCCTGATCGGCGCAGATCTCGTGGTAGAGACAGTCCCGCAGGATATCCAGTTGCTCCTCGCCCCGTTCCTCCACCCGGTAACGCCCCTTGAACCCGAGGGACAGGCACAGGTACTGCAGCATCATCAGAGGGATGTTGGAGGTGCGGCGGGCCTTGTCCACCAGCTCGAAGAAGTGGGTGCCGGACCAGGTCTGGGAGTGGAACTCCGACAACAGCGATGCCGCCGCCCATTGGCCGCTTTGCCCCCAGGTGCTGTTGAGCACGATCTCGTCCAGCAGGGCGCAGACGCAGTAGGACGCCACATCGACGGTTTCCGGGCTCTGATCCGCCGCCTTCAGGGCCGTCCGGTATTCACGCACCAGGTCCATGCACTGGCGCCGCAGGTGGGTCATGTCTTCCACGCCTTCCGCACGGGACAGGCGGTTGGCCACCGACAGCAGGCGTGATGCCTCGTCGCAGATCGGCCCCAACTGGGTGGATGGCAGCCGGAAGCGACTGGCCGATTCGGTGGGATAACCCCCATCGGTGACGCCGCCGGACGGTGATGACAGCAGGGTGCGGTCATCGTCGGCGGACGGTCGGTCGGGCCTCGGCTCTACCTGCCGGGCCCCCGGCCTCGGTTTGATTACGGTACTGTCGTTCATGTCATCGTCCCTGTCTGATGCTCAACGTCCCTGAAACGGGCTACTGCCTGATGGCCCAGAGTTCCAGCTTGAGTCCGGGGTAGTTGCCGGACACATGCAGCGCCAGGCCGCCACTCTGCTTCAGCTGCTCCCAACGGTCGCTCTTGTTGTCCAGCAGGAAGTAATGATAACCGGCGTGGAACGGGATCTGTCGCGGCGCCACCGGCAGTGCGCTGATACCGATACCCGGCAGGTGGTTGTTGACCAGGTCGCGGATATGCTCCACCGGTCCCAGCTTGATCTGGGCCGGCAAACGGCGGCGAATATCCTCGGTGGTGAGGTCAGCCTGCACCGCCAGCACGAACTGGGCGGACTCCAGCATGGACTTGTCCGTGAGTGGTGCCACCTTGATGCCGAACTGGGCCTCTTCCAGCTTGAGGGCCACGGCGGTCTGCTCCAGTACCGTGCTCAGGGACTGGCTCAGCGCCGCCGCCAGGTCTCCGAATGTTTCGGTGAGCCGGTCGTGGCGGTATTCCGGCAGCTTGGGGGGCACCTTCTCGGCGCGGGTGAAAGTGGCCAGCTCACCAATCAGGGTGACCACCAGCTCGTAGAACCGCTCGGGATGGACCAGCGGGCTGTCCTTGAGGTGTTCCAGGGTGGGCTGCCAGCGGTTGAGGGTCTGCAGCATCAGCACATCGAACAGCGTGGTGGACTGCTCGGCGCCCTTCTGCATACGCCCGGCCAGGGCCTTGGCCCGCTGCTTCACCATGGCCAGGGACTCCCGCACCAGGGAGGACAACGGCGCAATTCGCTCCACATCCAGGCATGGCGGCATGAAGTTACGATCCAGCCGCACTTCCTTGTCAGCAATGACCTCCACCACCCGGGCCACCGGGATGGCGGCGTAGCCGGACAGGTCCTCACGGCCCATGCGCAAGGTGGGGTTCAGGCGGGCCAGGCCCAGGGTTTCCTCTTCACCGCTCTCATCGGAGTCGTCCTGCACGCTGCTTTCCTGGAACATATACCGGGCCACCTGCCCCTGGTCCTGAACGGCGATGTTAACGCCGGCCTGGCGCTCGGTGGGCACCGCCAGCCAGACCAGTTCGTCCCGGGCGTCACCGGGCACTTCCAGTTCCAGGCCGTCGCTCTGGTCAAACGCAAAGGGCATGCCGTCGGGAAAGATGCCGGTGACCTTCACCAGGCTGATCTGGCCCAGGGCCGGGGCCTGTTGGTCCATGACCAGTTCCCGCACCCCGTAGCCGTGGGGGTTCATCAGATTGTGCCGCTGGCAGGCAGCGTGATACAGGAACCGGTCCTGCTGCTGGAAATGCTGGGGCCTGAGCAACATGCCCTCAGACCAGGCGACCTTGGCCAATCGTTCCATGATGTGCTGTCCTTTCGTGTGTAAAACTTCGCGGTTCTGGTGGCGCGACTCAGTCGCGGACCCGGGTCATCTCCAGACCATCAACGGCAATTTTTATGTCCTTGTACCCCTGGGGGTTCGCATCCAGGATCATCTTCCACTCGGCGTCGTCGATGTTCTGGAAGGCCGCCACGATGCCGATATAGCGGGTGTTCTCATCCAGCCTTTTTTCCGGCAGTTTTTCCACCAGTTCCGGCCGCAGTACCACCTCGCTCATGGAAAGCAGATCCCGGTCGAGGACTCCTTCGGGCTCGTCGTACAGATCGAAGAAGCCGGCACTGCGGAAGGTGTCCACGCTGCGCAGCTCGTAGATCCGGATAACCAGTGGTGACGCCCGCCCGGAACCATCCGGGTTGATGTCGTCGCTGGCCTGGAAGCTCATTCGGGTATACGGGTCGACCACATAATTGGCCACCGTACAGCCGCTCAAAAGCACCACACCGACAAGGAACAAACACTGAAACCATCGCATTGTCTGACTACTCCCTTTCACTACGACTCACCGCCACTTCATAGGCGTCCACAAAAGTATCGCTGCGCAGCATACGGTCGGCATCACCGTATTCCTGCAGGTGCTGCTGGCGCCGCTGATGCACCGCCGCCAGTGCCTTGCGTTTCTGGAACAACCCGCTCTCCTCACTGCCAGAGGGGGGCTGCAGGATGTCCCGGATCACTTCTTCCACGCCCACGAGCAGGGCGCGTTCATGATTGACCACATCACTGAATGCCTGGGACACCGCTTCCTCGGGACCGAGGAAGGACGGGTGCCGGCGGAAAAGCAGGCTTTCCAGGGCATCACTGGAGGTGGCTGAAAATTTCAGGGGATTGTTCTCGCTGCGCTGGAACAGCGTCTGTTTGACCCGAAGCTGCTGTTTCTGACGGGCCCGCATATGCAGCAGGTCCAGCAGTCGATCCAGCAGGGTCCGGGTCAGATTCCCCAGGGCACGGCACTGGTCCGTTGTCAGCGAGGCGGATTCCATGCCCCCCAGCCCCAGACCGTCCAGCAGGGCCTGCAACTGATCAACCTGCGTTCTGGTGGTGCGTTCCCGTTCCTCGTCGGGTCCGGACACGGCTCCCCAGTCCCACTGGTCCGGAATTTCCGCCTTGGGCATATCCACATGGCTGTCACCCAGGAATCGTTCGTTGAGGCCGGACGCCAGAACCGCATTCATGTCACTGCTGTCCTGCTCAGGCTTGGCCGGCTCGGCAATCGGGTCCGACAGCCCACTGGCCAAAGGGGATGGCGAGGACTCAGGCTGCCGAGGGGCAGCGGATGGCGCCTGGACGGCACTGTCTGACGGGGTGTCCGCGCCGGCAATGCTCACGGCGATCTCATAATCGCCAAAACGCAGGCGATCGCCGTGCCGGATCGGTGATTCGGCGTCGCGCCCCAGGGGCTCCTGGCCGTCGTTGATAAAGACGCCATTGGTGGAGGTGTCGCGAATCAGGAAACGCCCGCCTTCGGAACGGATTTCGGCGTGACGGGAGGAAATCACCTTGCCCGGGTCCGGCAGGTGCCAGTCGCAGGAGTCCGAACGACCGACCACCCAGGTCTGCCCCGGCGCGAACCGTCTGATGGAGGTAACGGCGGGTGAAAGCCGCTGATAACTGGTGATGGCGAGCTCGAGTTCCATGAGCCTATCCTTCCTTTGACATCTGTCCTGGCCCGACAGCCTGGCGGCTGGCGCGCATTCCCGACCTGCGACGCAGGTACATCCTGGGTGAACCGGTGACGCCCGAAGGGCTCCGGGTGACCGACCGCACAGAGATTATTCAGTGTCCCCGCCAATGTCAATCACGGTTGTCCCGGGCTGGGATCGCCTGATCAACCATAACTGGAGATGCGTCACATTACCGACCTTTAAGGAAAGCAGGCCGCTTGACTTGATGCACTCAACCTGAATAGCATTCGACTTTCAGGAAGTTTAATCCTCAGGGAGCATGAGGAATCGTCACCAGGCCATTCAAGAACCCGTCTGCGTGACCATGCCGACTCAGTACGCTGGCCCGGCCCCTCCTTGCAGCCTCCCTGATTGACGTCACCAGCAACAACCGGTGCGAGTTGCCCGGCCGGCATGAATAATACGCCGGACCAAGGCAGCGCCCGGGCAGTTACAGGCGCCGTGGAGTCTGCCACCCTAGTTCCGCAGGTCTCCGGCGCTAATCCATGGATGAAGAGCGGTAAGGATCTCCGGATGGACGCCAACGACACCATTCTTGACGACAGCACCCAAACCCATAACCCGGGCTTCCAGCCCCAGGGGGAACGGGACCAGGACGCGCCGGAAAGTCCTCGCCACAAGCGCCTGGGGCTTGTCCTGAATGGCCGCTACCGGATCGTGTCGCTGATTGCCTCCGGGGGCATGAGCGATGTCTACAAGGCCGTGGACCAGAACCTGGAGAAGTCCGGCTCCCGGGACAGCCTGGTGGCCCTGAAGATCCTGCGCACCAGCCTGACCCGCGACCCCGGCGCCCGCAGCCTGCTGGCCCGGGAGGCCGCCAAGTCCAAGCGCCTGTCGCACCCCAACATCATCCGCATCCACGACCTAAACCACGATGGGGATACCTGGTTCCTGGTCATGGAAATGCTGGAGGGCGAGCCCCTGTCCCGCATCATCCAGCGGGCCAAGCCCAACGGGCTGAAATGGAAAGGCTGTGTGGCGGTACTGCGCCAGGTGGCGGAGGCGCTGGAGTACTCCCACAGTCAGGGCATCGTGCACGCCGACCTGAAGCCGTCCAATATCTTCTTTACCCGCGAGGGGCGCATCAAGCTGTTGGACTTCGGCGTCTCCCGGGCCCTCCAGGCCCAGCAGCCGGAGGACTACCTGAACCCCCGTACCGAGGACGAGACCTCCATCTACGGCTATACACCGGCCTACGCCTCGCCGGAGCTGATCGACGGCAAGGACCCGTCGCCCCAGGATGACCTCTACGCCCTGGCCTGTATCAGCTATGAACTGCTGTCGTCCCGGCACCCCTTCGACCGGCAGAAACTGAGCCTGGAGGAACTGGGCAGCTACAAGCTCAAGAAACCCAAGAGTATGCCTCACCGCTTCTGGCGCGTGGTCAAGCGCAACCTGCGCTACGACCCGCGCTACAGCTCCCTGGAACTGCTGCAACGGCGCATGGAGCCGCTTCGCTGGCAACCCTGGGCGGCCTCGGTACTGGTGATTGCCGCGGCGGTGGGAGCCAGTTTCCTCTGGCACCAGCAATACACCCGGGCCATGGCTGCGGAGCAGGCTCTGGCGGAAAAGGACGAGCACCAGGCCAACATCAGCCGGATCCTCGGATTGCCGCCGGAACAACTGCTACAGGAGGTGGATACCCTGCCCTCCCTGGAGCGCAACGGCATCCTGCGCCAACAGTCCGGTAGCCTGCTGGAATGGTACCTGTCGCAGATCAACGGCATCCTCGTCGGCGGCCGCAGCGGGCAGGAACTGCCCGACATCCCCGCCGCCCTGGATCTGCTGACAGAAGCCCAGCGAGTCTACCCCCGGGACCACCAACTGGCGGAACTGGAAACACGGATTGTCCGCCGCCGCCAGTCCCTGGAAGCCGCGCTGGGTGACGAACTGACCACCCGTCTGGACGAAGGGGATTATCGCAGCCAGCAGGCCTGGGAGGATGTCACCGAACTGACCCGGGACCTGCAACTGATCGGAGCAGCCCCTGCCGCACCCTCGGAGCAGGCCACGGAACAGTTCGACCAGCAACTCACGGAAGCCCTGGACTCCGACAACGACGCCGCCCTGGCCCGCCTGCTGATCCTGGGCGAGCAGCTGTTCGCCGACCAGCCCGGGGTTGCCGAGAAGCTGACCCGAGCCGCATCCATGGAGTCGTCCATCAAGGAGTTGGGCACCTATTACGCGGCGATCGCCAACGGCAACGACCAAGCGGTGTTCCCGGCCAAGGCGGCGGAGGACTTCTACGCCGACCGTTTCGAACGCTGGCGCGACGAGATCGCCAATGCCGGCAGCCGTGACCAGCTGGACAAGGTCTACGAGGAAATGATCGCGGTACTGAACCGACTGCCCCCCTCCTTCGAGCCCCTGGCGGATATCCGCCAGCAACTGTCCGACGCCTACCTGGCCATGGCCGACAGTATGCTGACCCGGAATCGGACACGGCAGGCACAGCCGTTGCTGTCGCGGGCCAGGGAGTTGATGCGGGCGCCGTGATGATTGGCGCCCGAAACGTCCCAGTCCCGTCTGGCTTACCTGCTGGTCTACTCTTTGCCATTGTTGGCGCTGGACAAGGCGCCTCTGAATAACAGATCGGCAGCCAACTGTCTCAGTTGCGACTCGCCGTCCCTTTTTCCTGAGCACAGCCCCTGTTCACGGGCTCCGTGCCAGGACTGGTTCTGCAGGATACCGTGAATCCACAAGGGGGCACCGATTGACTCCGAGAGTTGCCGGCTAACATCAGTCTGGACCGTCAGCCGCTTCAACGCCGGCAAGGTCAACTCAAATCCCCGGTGACCATGGGCAAAGGCTTCCAGTTCTGTGATTTCCTGATCCGCGAGTGGTGGTGCCGGCGGCAGGTCGGCGCTGATGGCCAGTACCAGCTCGGCTGATAGCGATGCCCAGATCACCGGCAACAGGACTGGCCACTGCTCTGCGAATCTTGAGGACAGGCGCTGTTGGGCAGCCTTGCCGGCTTCTGACAGCCCCCGCAACATCTGCACCGCATACTCGCCGGAACTCGCCTCCCGACTGATCCCCAGCCGGACCGTGGCGAAGCCCGCAGATTGCCAGAACGGCAGCAGCTCAACGGCGGCGCCGAAACTGGTGCCGATGGCATCGAGCCCGGCGGTCTCAGCCTTTTCAGTGACCGCTGCCAGCAGCCGCTGGCCGATCCCCTGGCGGCGGCGGCCATCATGGACCGCCACCCGCACCACCCTCAGCATACGCAGCGTCGCAGCCTGCGCATCACCGCCGTGGTTGGCCAGGGACTGGGGCAGCAGGTGACCTTTCAGTCGACGTTCGCCCCGGAGCACCTGGTCCGCCAGGGCCGGTTCCAGGCCCCCTTCCACCGTGGCCCACAACACGCCGACAATGGCACCCTGCCGCCGGGCCACGAAGGTCATCGCTTTCGGATCATCCATCCACTGGCGCAGGTCCGATGGCGTGGTGCGGTAATGGGCGTCCACCAGCAAGCCGAAAGCCTGGGCCAGTGTCGCCTCGCTGGCTTCATCCGGTCGCCATGACTCAATGGTGATGTCTTCCCCGGCTTCGGCCCCGGGGTTTTCCGCATCCAGCAGGAACAGCCGGTTCACCAGCGGCTCCAGTGGATCACTGTCGGCCCAGCGCACCGGCTGTCGGAGGGTCAACGACTGCCAGTGGGGCGTCTCCCGATCCAGTACCGCGCGGAAACGGAGGTTGAATCCGCGACCGGAGCCTTCGTAGCCATGCACGGTGGTGGAGAACACCACCCGGGGCCACCCCAACAGGACCTGCCTAAGCAGGGGCGCGGGGATAGCGGCGGCTTCGTCCACCATGATCAGCTCCGCCTCCGGTCGACGGGCCAGCAGGTCATCAATGGGGAGCCATTCCAGGGTTGCGCCGCACGCCAGTTGGAGGCGGGTCTGCTCCTGATGATCCAGCCCGGCCTCCCTGGCGGCATGACGGAACAGCGTTGCCACATTGTCCTTGCGGGGCGACACCACCAGGATTCGCTCACGCCCACCCTGTAACAAACGGGTGGCGGCCATGCCCAGGGCCGCGGACTTGCCACGCCCCCGGTCGGCGGTGATTACCAGCGGTCGCCGCCGACGGCCCTGGCCGGTTCGCATGATGGCCTCGATGGCGCGGTCCTGGTCCGGTGTTCCAGTCACCCGGAATGGGGCGTTTTCATGGTTCTGAATGGAAGGTGGCGACGGTACATCATCGCTATTTGCGGCACACCGGATAACGGACGGGGAGGCGTCAATGATTCTCGCCAGGCGGGCGAGGAACGGATGATGACCGTCCTCCGGCAAGCCCATGCGGGCATGGTCCGGGTCAGGATAACTGCCCCACTGGTCCAGCGGCGGCATCAGCCAGAACCAGAGACCACCGGCCACCAACGTACCGGTGATGGCGGCCAGGGCGTCCGGCGGATTGCCCTGCCAGCCGTCCCATACCACCACCGGCGTTTCGGTGCCGAGTCGCTGACGGATCTGGCCGGCGGCCAAGGTGTCAAGGGACGCATGCGGATTGTCTTCCTTGCTACCAACCCACAGGCCTGCGGACGGCCCAAGCTGGCCCAGAATGCGGCGCACGCAGGCCACCGCCTGATCACGCCCGCCCTCGATCAGCACCAGCCGCCGCTCGCCCCGGACGGCCAACTGCGACGCCAGGGTCTGCCAGGGATCATGGGACACTAGCTGAGGTCCACCGCAAACCGTTTCAGGTCGGCCAGATCGCAGGATTCCAGGGCACCCCGATGGGTGGCCCGCAGCCGGACTCTCGGCGCACTTCCCGCTTCGAACGCCTCCTGCCAGCGAGGCGCGCACAGACACCAGCCATCACCGGCCCGCAGCCCCGGGAAACCAAACTCCGGCCGGGGCGTACTGAGATCGTTGCCCCGTTCCCGGGAGAACGCCAGGAACTCGTCCGTCATCACGACGCAGACGGTATGACTGCCCAGGTCGTCAGGACCGGTGTTGCAACAGCCATCCCGGTAGAATCCGGTGACCGGGTCGTTGCCGCAGGCCTCCAGGGTCTCACCCAATACGTTGACCGACTCTTCCAGTACCGTTGCCATGCTGTCGCTCCTTGTCTGAAATGAGACGCCATTATGGGGCAAGGATGCCCGGGTGTCAGGGGGCACCAAAGACCTGAAGAGACCGTTCGGGATTTATCCGCCGGTTCTATACAATGGCGGCCATGACCAGCCAACTCCCCGATTTTCTCACCCAGGAACAGCGCGACATTATCACCGCGGGCCACGAGCATGCGCTGATCACCGCGGTGGCCGGCAGTGGCAAGACCACCACCCTGGCCTGGCGCCTGCGCTGGCTGCTGCAGAAGGGCCATGATCCCCGACGAATGCTGGTGCTGATGTTCAACCGTAGCGCCCGGGTCGACTTCGAACGCAAGCTGCGGGACATCACCCGGGATCTGGGCCTGGCCCTGCCGGAGGTGCGCACCTACCACGCCATGGGGCTGCGGCTTTATAAACGTTTCGTGCGGGAGGGTGTGCTGCCAGGGTTCTCTGAAAAAATCCTCAGCGAGCAGGAAGTCAGCTACCAGGCCTGGCTGCTGACCCGGCAACTGGCGCCTGAGGACCTGGCGGATGAAATCCGCCGCAACAAGAAGGACTATGTGGAAACCGCCACCGGGTTTATCGACCTGGTGAAGACCACCCTGTCTCCGGCGGAAGTCATGTTCGAGGAGCTGGGCTACAGCGACCGCCACCGCTACCTGATCGACCTGTTCCACGCCTTCGAACAGTGGCGCAAGGAACGCAGCCAGATCACCTACGCCGACATGCTCTACGAACCGGTGATGGCGATCCATCAGGACACGGCCCTGCAGCGGCTGGTAGGCAACAAGGTGGACCTGATGCTGGTGGACGAGTACCAGGACACCAACGAGATCCAGCACCTGCTGCTGCGCTACGTGGCCGGCGAGCGGGCGAAAGTCACCGTGGTAGGGGATCCGGACCAGACCATCTACGAGTTCCGGGGGGCCAAACCGGAGTTCATCCTGCGGCGCTTCCGGGAGGAATTCGACAATCCCCTGCAACAGACCCTGAGCTACAGCTTCCGCTACGGTCACCGGGTGGCCTTGCTGGCCAACCACCTGATCACCCACAACCAGGGCCGCAACGATGTGCTCTGCCACGCCCATCCGTCCACACCCGCCAGTCGTATCCAGCTCCATGAGAGTGAACAGGATGGTGGCGTGGTGGTGAAGCTGCTGGAGGGATTACCGGAAGGCGAGCAGCAACAGACCGCGATCCTGTTCCGGGTCTGGAGCCAGAGCGTGCCCATCGAGCTGCGCCTGCTGGCCCGGCAGATCCCCTACCGCATCGATGCCGGCAAGGGCGCGTTATTCAGCCGTGAGGTGGAAGCCATCACCAGCCTGCTGCAGGTGGTCACCGGCCAACTCCCGGGGATGACGGCCCAGGATCGCCTGGAGGCAGCCCGCAACCTGCTGCGCTTCCCCCACGTGGGGCTAAAGGAGCAGGAACTGGGACACATGGCGCAGATGCTGGCCGGGTTCGAGTCCGGCTGGGGCAACCGCCTGCTCAGCCTGGATGACTCCGCCATGGGGCCAATGCCGGCCCGCAAACTGCGACGCCTCGGCGAAGCCCTGGTGTCCCTGCATGGGTTTTCAGGCCCGGTGGCCACGTTGCTGGGGCGCTATGCCGAACAGACCGAGCTGTACGACGGCATCCGCAGCCTGGCCCTCACCCATGACACCGCCAACGAGCGCATTGACACCGTACAGGGCTTCCGGGCCTACCTGGCCAGCCTCGACATCCCCCCGGCGGAGGCCCTCGCCCATCTGCAGACGCTTCGCCACCAGGCGCTCCAGCGCCAGGACACGAACAACGACGACACCCGGGGTGTGCTTCTGTCCACCATCCACCGCACCAAGGGGCTGGAATGGCCCCGGGTGATCATTCCTGGCCTGCAGGAAAAGTACCTGCCCTACAGCCCCCGCCAGCAGGATGACCTCAAGGCTTTCATGGAAAGCGAACGGCGCCTGCTCTACGTGGCCATCACCCGCTCCCGCAACGAACTGCACCTGATCACCCGCCCCGGTGGCCCGCGCCCCGCGGTGGATGCAGACCTGGCCCCCAGCCGCTTTGTGGCGGAGCTCTGCCACGACCTGAGTGACCAGTTCGGTCGTTGGCTGGACCAGAACGACAGGGATGACGGCGAAGGTTTCAGCACCGACCTGCCACTGACCCCGGTCAGCCAGCGCTACGCCAGCCGGGAAGGCGTGCAACTGTCCGGGGAACCGGCTCGGGCAGAGACCGGCAACCAGCCCCTGTGGGCCTGCCAGCGGCTCAGCCATGCCATCTTTGGCGCGGGCTCGGTCACCGGCGAAGAGGAATCCTCCTTCGATGTGAGATTTGATGACGGCCGCACACTGACCTTCAGCAAGAAGAGCGCCCACCTGTATTTCCGTGCCATGATGGAGCAACAGCACTCGGGGGACGGACCATGACAGCACCGGATACGATCAGCGGTTTGCGCCACGCAGCCATCCTGTTGTTCGCGATCCCGGCCGTCTTTCCGACGAGCGGCTCCGCCGACACCGCTACCTTCTACAAATGCGAGGGACCAGACGGTGTGCAGTTCTCCGACCGCCCCTGTAGCGCTAACCCGGACACCGTGACGGTCAGGGATACCCAGGTGGGTGGCAGCGTCGGCGATAACCTGCCCGAGTTCAGAGCAGCGCCGAAGGACGCGGCGGAACAGGAAGAGGCCCCGGCCGGCAAAGACGAGGATACCTGTCGCTTTATCAACTCCACCGACCTTCGCACCTACCTGGCCCGGGAACAGGTGGTGCCCGGCATGACCCGTGAACAGGTGGAGCAGGCGTTCGGCCGCACCTCGGAGGTCTACCCCATGCCCCAGGAAACCTGGGTTTACCAGACTAAATATTACGGCGCCATTTATGAACTAACTTACGTTTATTTTAGGAATGGCTGCGTGGAACGGGTCGAGTACCGCAAACCCTGAGCCAAATTCTCCAAAGGTTTCAAAGGATTGAGACTCACGTCACACCAAGGCCGTATCCAGCCTTCCGTAACAACTATCTGTACATCCCGAAATATCGTTAATTTACACTTGCATAGGCGCAGTAACAAAACTTAACTTACTGCAAAGCGTCGGGAGCATGACGCCTTCAATTGCCATGGAAAGAGGAAACCTCATGAACGCACTGCGCCCCCTGTCAGCGGCTATCATCGCTGCTGCCGTCAGCACGCCGGCACTGGCATACGACGACCTGCAGACCATCTACATCAATCCGTTTGCCGGGTACCAGTACTTCGACGACAAGCGCGACCTGGACGAGGAAGCCACCTACGGTTTCGGCCTGGAATACCGTTTCCTGCCGCAGTGGGCCATCGAGGCGGTCTACTCCACCGCCAATCCCGACATCAAGCACAGTAGCGGCGACGTGGATTTTGATGAGATCCGGGTGGATGGCCTGTACTACTTTGGCAGCCAGGCAGACCGCTGGAACCCCTACCTGGCCGCCGGTGCCGGCCACGCGGATTTCGATGGCGGCACCATGAAAACCCCGGGCACCGAGCATGACGAGACCCGCGTCAACCTCGGTGGTGGTGTGCGCTACAACGTGACCGATCTGCTGTCACTGCGCGGTGATCTGCGTGCCTTCCACGGCATCGACGAGAGCACCTTCGACGCCCAGGCCTCCCTGGGGGTCAGCCTGGCCTTCAGCCGGGGCAGCAGCGAACCCGAGCCGGCTCCGGCCCCCGCTCCCCAGCCGGAACCGGACGCCGATGGTGATGGTGTGCCAGACAACCGCGACCAGTGCCCGGGCACCGTGGCCGGCGCCATGGTTGACCAGAACGGTTGCGAGCTAGACACCGATGGTGATGGCGTAGTGGACCGCCTGGACGACTGCCCCGGAACCGAGCCGGGCGCGAAAGTGGATGAGCGGGGCTGCGTGCTGGTGACCCTGGAAACCATCACCCTGTACATCACCTTCCCGCTGAACAGTGCCGAGATCAGCAACCAGTACGATGACGACATCCGTGAGATCGCCGACGCCCTGAAGGCTGACCAGGACGTGACCACGGAAATCGCCGGCCACACCGACAGCAGCGGTCCCGCCGCCTACAACCAGAAACTGTCCCAGCGTCGTGCTGAGGCCGTGGCAGACCGTCTGGTTGAGCTGTACGGTATCGACAGCAGCCGCGTGTCCCCGGTGGGTTACGGCGAGTCCGACCCGGTCGCCAACAACGAGACCGCCGAAGGCCGCGCCCAGAACCGCCGGGTTGAAGCCCACATCCAGGTCCGTCGCTAGTAGAGAGGCGCGGCCCGGAAATCGAAAAGGCGCCTTCGGGCGCCTTTTTTCATGGTTGTGTGATAACTGCATCCACCAGCAGGTTGCGGGGGGTAAGGGCCCGGTCGCAGAAGGTACCCAGACGAACCTCGTAGCCCGATTCCTCCAGGAACAGCCCGTAGTCCAGCACCAGCCACAACTCCAATGGCCTGCGGAACAGGTGACGCACCAGTTCGTACCGGCGCACCCGGGCAGCACGGTCAGCGCCATAATCCAGCCATTGCCCGTAGTCGATACCAACTGGCAGGGTCAGGCCCCTGTGGTCCGCCGCCCAGTGACAGAAGGCCTCGAAGCCCTCGCCCATCAGGCGCTTTGGGTGGGGTGGCAACGGCAAGTAGTCATCCACACCTCGAAGCCGGCGCTGGAGACCATCGAAACCCAGCCGCCACTGACTTACCCGGGCTGACTGCTTCCGGTCCCGGGTCGGCGCGGTGACGGTTTCCTGGACGGCCAGTCGCAGATCGTCACGGGTCAATGCCAGGGCATTGGTGTCAGCCCGGGTGCGTTCGGACAGCAATGCGAGATGGCGGCTACCGGTCAGGTGATAACAACAGGGCGAGAAGCTGATGCGGGGCTGTCGCCGGGTCACCACATCGCGGATCAGCTTGCGATGGAGGTCGCCACAGGCATGCAGGGCCACGCCGTGGGCCCCTTTCGGCCAGGGCAGGTCGGACGCCATGACATCCTGACACTGGAGCGTCACCGCATCGCCATAGCGCCGGACCAGGCGATTACCGTCTTCCACCAGCCCGGCATTCCATTCATAGCCGGTTACCGGAACCCTACCCTGCCTGGCCAGGGTCCGGGACAGATGCCCCTTGCCACAGCACCAGTCCAGTGATGGCCCGGACAGGGGCAGAAGGGCGGCAGCAAAGGCGCCCGACTGCAGGCGCTTGCGCCCGGGCATATCGACGGCGTCCTTTTCCTCCAGCGTGATCCCATTCACCGTGTCCGGCCCCGGACTGAGATCCGGCACCGTCACCAGGGCCGGATAGTCCGCCAGCCCCGGTAGCCAGTTACGGAGCCGGGCCGCCAACCGTTCCGGATACTGTTCGTAGAGGTCGCACTGCGACTCGTCGAGTGCTTTCAGCCAGTCCGCCAGTTCCCGCCATTGGCGGGTCCATGCCGGTTCCGGCTCCGTAAACGGCACCGGGCGCCACAGCAACTGGTGCTCATGCAGCCAGTCGTTGAGTCGCTGCCAATGCCGATAAAGGCCGTCGCCGGTGTCAGGCAGATTCTGCTCCGGTGATGATGTCATGGCACTGGCCTTTGTGCTGCTCGAACCCATGATAACGACTTCCTTCAAGGCGAATCGGATGCCGGGCGCAGCAGCCCCTGGCGTGGCACCCGGGCAACCAGTTCGTCCCGGGCCAGCGGTCGGCTGAACAGGAACCCCTGGCCGATATGGGCACCCATGCCCAGCACGCAACTCAGTTCCAGTTCGTTCTCGATGCCCTCCACCACCACGGACAGATCAAGACGTTCACACAGGGTCAGGATCATTTCCAGGATCGCTCGTTTCTCGTTATCGCGGTCCACCCCGGATATCAGCGACCGGTCAATCTTGAGCTGGTCCAGGGGCAGTTGCCGCAGATAACCCAGGGACGAGTAGCCGGCGCCGAAGTCATCCAGGGCCACGGCAATCCCGTGACGCCGCAGCTCGTTCATCACCGACAGGGCGATATCCGCGTCGGCCATGACCGCCGTCTCGGTAATTTCCACCTTCAGGCGGCGCGGATCCGCTCCCGCCTCGTCCAGACTCGCCAGCAGGTTCTCGGCGAGCCTGGGGTCATGGAGCTGGGCCGGCGACAGGTTGACGCTGATAGTGAACGCCGCCCCGTAGGCATCCACCAGTATCGGGTCGTTCAGCAGCGGCAGGGTCAGTCTGAGCATTTCGTCGGACAGGTTGCGGATCAGGCCGGTCTCTTCCGCCACCGGGATGAACAGTCCGGGCGAAATCAGCCCCGCCTCCGGATGGCGGATCCGGCACAGGGCCTCGAAGGCATCCACCTCCCCGGTCTGCAGGTTCACCAGTGGCTGCAGGAACGACTCCACCCAACGCAGGCGCAGGGCATTACGCAGAGTCTGCTCGGCGTCCAGGCGCTCCCGGTTCCGCTGCCGCATGTCGTCGTGGTAGACCAGGAAGCTACCGGTGCCCACCGTCCTGATCCGGCGCAACATGGTGCGGGTTGCCTGCAGCATGTCCGCCGAGCCTTCGAAGCGGGTCTCGTCGGATGGCACCGCCCCAATAACCAGCGACAGCCAGATTCTGCGATCGTCGATCAGCAGGGGCTCGTCGAACTGCTGCATCACAGCTTTGGCCCGGTCCCGCAGGCCGCGTTCAGTGTCGTCCCTGAGCAGCATGACCGGGGTGTTGTCCGCCAGCAGGGCCACCAGTTCACCGGGCTGTATGCAGCGGTCCAGCCGGTATCGGACTTCCCGGGCCAGTTTTCTTTCCTCATGGGGCCGCAGGGAGTCCCGGACCAGGGACAGGTTGGAGATCACCACCATCAGCAGCCCCACACCGTCTTCCGCCCGGCTGTCCAGTCGCTGTGACAGCATCAGTTCCAGGTAGGCGGCATTGGGCAGCCCCGTGCGGGGGTCGATAAACTTGCGCCGGGTGATATCCGTCTGGGTACCCGCCATCATCCTGGGTTCGCCGGTATCCGGATGACGGTCGCAGATGCCCCGGGCCACCATGGCACGGTACCCGCCCCGGCCGTCCTCCAGCAGGTACTCGCAGTAAAAGCGCTCCTCCAGACCATTGGCGTGTTTCAATACCGCCTCGCTGAAGCGATCCTGGTCCTGGGGATGAATCCGCTGCATCCACTTCTCGGGCGCGATCCGTGTACCCAGGGGTTCGCACCCGGACATGGCCAGCCAGCGCCTGGAGACATGGAGTTCGTCGGTCTGGAAGTCCCATTCCCAGACCCCGTCGTTGGCGCCCCGGATAATCAGATCCAGGCGACGGGTGCGTTCCTCCACCCGCTCCTCCAGCAGGTCACGGGCCTTCTCCAGCTCCAGGATGTTCCGCCGCACGGACTCCAGCACGAAGTTGGACAGCACCGACAGCTTCTGGATATCCAGGTCATCGGAATCCGTATGCACATGGAAGTCATAGCGCCCGTCGATGGCCATGCACAACTGGTCGGCAATACGGTTGATGCTTGCCCGCAGGCGCTTTTCAGAGTCACTCATCGCCGGATCCCGGTTTCAGGCAGAACCGGCAGGCCTCCGCACCCCGTTTCTGGCAGGCCAGTATTTCCATACTGCCGGTTTCACCAAATTCCTCGAGAACCCGGTTGAACAGCGCCTCATAGAGCCCGCAGAGGCGATTCGGGGAGCGGTAGGTGACCATCAGGTCATCCCCGTTGCGCTCGATATCAAACTTGTCACGGACACGGTCCCGCGACGCCTCGCCACGCAGACCCGCTGCCAGCACCGTATGCACCCGGGGTTGACGCTCCAGGAAGTCCCGCGCCGAACCCGCCATCTGATAGAACATGGGGAACCGTTCCCGGGACTCCCGGATAAACCGGTCCGCATAGAGCCGGAACAGGCTCTCTTCGTCCAGCCCGAAATAGGCGCCGGTCTCCGCGATCATCCGCAGGCATTCGTCGTCGGGATAGTCCTGATCGATGCGAAATTCCGGAATGCCCTCGACGCCGGCTCGCTGACAAATGATCGCCAGTGCCTGTTCGCCCCCTTCCGCGCGGATCGTGTCCACCAGAACTTTCTGGATATATCCAATCATGGTGTGGTTCCTGTCTTTGTGCACGCCCTGTTAACGGCGTCTGGGCCTGGAACCTATCCATGTTCAAGCAGGGCCCGGTACTGTTCCAGTACCCCCTCGTCGTAACGGGGATACTCCGGAGCCAGGTGCACCAGTTGCTCGGCAAGCAATCTTGCCACCAGCGCCCTGGCGACCGGCTTACGGTCCCCCGGAATGATGAACCATGGTGCCTGCGGGGTATGTGTCGCCGCAATAGCTTCTTCTACGACGTTCAGGTAGTCGTCCCGGCGGTTCCAGGCCTCGATGTCCGAGCGGTCGAACTTCCAGCGTTTACGGGGTTTGTCCAGGCGCTTGAGCAGGCGACACCGATGCTCTTCCGGGGACAGACGAAGCCAGAACTTGATGATCGTGGTGCCCTCCTGAGTCAGGTGCTCTTCAAAGGACCGAATGGCGGCATACCGGGCCTGCCAGTCATAGTGGCCCGCATCGCGGACCGGCCACAATCGCTCCGCCATGACCGCCTCATGATGACTGCGGTTGAAGGCCACAAGTTCCCCCAACGCCGGCAATAAAGGCACAACCCGCCACAGGAAATCATGGGCCCGCTCGGTTTCGGTGGGTCGGCCAAAGGACCAGGCGTGAAAACCGGCCGGATCCATATAGGTAGCCAGGGTGCGGATCAGGCTGTCCTTGCCGCTGGCATCCAGGCCATGGAAGACCAGCAGGCAGGCCTTACGGCCGGTGGCCCACAACCGCCGCTGGTGCTCGCCAATCAACTCCAGTTCCGGTTCCAGGGGCGGCACCCGATCATCATCGATGTCCGCCGGATAGTCCCGCAATCGGGGCCGTCGGGGATCATAGAGCCAGGTTTCGTTGAACGCTGTCGTTATCATGACGGGGCTGCACTCCGGATTGGACGGCCTGATGGTCCCGGGCTATCGGGGCGATGGTTCGGAACCCAGGGCATTGATGATAAACTGAGCACCTTTTGGAACAGGTTAGCAACTATGAGCCGCAAGAGACGCGAGATTCCCGTTTTTGACCAGCCACTGATCGAGACTCACTGCCATCTTGACTACCTCAAGGACCGGCCGCTGGAGGAAACCCTCGAGCAGACCCGGGGTGTCAACATCGAGCGGGTCATCACCATCGCCGTGTCACCGGACAACCTGGCCACGGTGCGCGAACTCAGTGGCCGGCAGCCGTGGCTCTACGGCACCCAGGGTGTCCACCCCCATGAGGCGGAAACCTACACCGACACCTGCGAGGCCGAGATCCGCCAGCATGGCGGTGATGACAAGATCGTCGCCATCGGTGAAATCGGCCTTGATTACTTCTACGACAATGCCGACCGGGAAGTTCAGAAGCAGGTATTCCGGCGCCAGCTGCAGATTGCCGCAGACCTGGATCGGCCAGTGGTGATCCACAGCCGCGAGGCGGACGACGATACCATCGACATCCTGTCGGATTTCGAGGACACCCTGAAGCGCCGGGGCGTGATCCACAGTTTCACCTCCGGCCCCGGGCTTGCCCGCTACGCCCTGGACCAGGGCTGGTGCCTGGGTTTTAACGGCATTACCACCTTCAACAAGGCGGAGAACGTCCGGGACATCGTACGAATGGCCCCCATCGGGCAGATCCTGCTGGAAACCGATTCACCGTTCCTGACGCCGGTGCCCTATCGCGGTCGCGAGAACGCCCCCTTCTACCTGCCCTTCGTGGCGGAGAAGATTGCCGAGGTCAAGGAGCTGGACCTGGATGACGTGCTGGCCCGGACCTACCAGAACAGCCTGCGCACCTTCTTTCCGGCGGGCTGAGGGGCAACGATCAGCCGAAAGGGCGGACGATGCCACCAGCAGACATCAGGCCCTGTCCAACTGTCGGATAATCCGCTGCACGCGGTTGGCCGCCTGGCGGTAGAGTGTCAGCAGGCGCGGGTCCCAGACCTCCAGGTCCCGCTCCATGGCGACATCGTGTTCCATGGTCACCGCCAGGCGCAGCAGGCGGCCAAGCCGCCCCTTGCGCTGCAGGACGGCCTGGCGCACATCCTCTTCCAGGTCCAGGCGGTCAATAAACTCCCCCACCGGCACCCCCAACATGATGTCGGTGCCCGATATCAGCCCGGCAAGGAAGGCCTTGTCCGGAGCCGGTGCATCGGCCTTCATACGACCCGCCAGGGCCTCGCAGACATGGGCCCGCACCAGTACCACCCGTGCATGCTCGGTGTTCACCACCTGCAGTGAGCTGAGCAGGGCCGCCCAGTGCCTGAGGTTGGTAATACCCAGCCGGATCACCACCTCACGGATGGATGAGATCTTGCCCTGGCCCCGATAAAGCGGGCTGTTGACGATGCGTATCAGGTTCAGGGACAGTTCCGGGTCCTCGGACAGGATCGCCGTGAGCTCACCCACTTCCGGATCAGGCCGATAAAGGGTGGCCAACAACTGGGTCAGTCTCAGCCCCGACGGTGACAGCTTCTGCCCGGAGATGATCCGGGGATGGGCCATATAGTAGCCCTGGAAAAGATCAAACCCCATCTCCAGGAATCGATCCCGGGTGGCTTCATCTTCGACCCGTTCCGCCAACCAGAGGACATCCAGGTGTGCCAGGTCAACCTTGTGGCGAGCCACTTCCTCCGGCGTGAACTGGGTGACATCCACCTTGATCACGGACGCCATGGGCAGTAAGGGTGCCCAACTTGGCTGGAAGGCAAAATCGTCCAGGGCAAAGCGGAACCCCTGGTCATACCAGTGCTGTACCGCAGCCACCAGATCCGGAGTGGGGTCGATGCGCTCCACCAGCTCGATCATCACCCGTTCCGGATCCACCGGCAGCACCATCCCGGATAGCAGCAGGTCGCCGGAAACGTTGATGTAGGCCCGGGCATTATAGTGGGCGGCGTGATCCGTGATACCCGTGCAGAAGTTGAACAGCACCTCGCTGGTGGCCCGGTGCTCGCCCACGGTAAGGGCGCTCTCCCCGGCATCGTTCCGGTAGAGCAGCTCGACAGCCTGCATCCGGCTGTCACGGTCATAGATCGGCTGGGCGGCCAGCAGGGTCTGCGAAGACATCAACTGTCGATTCCCTTCTCCTTGGGGGGATACGGGCCGGGTTCTCCTGCCCCGGACCCCCCTCATCGCAAGTTCAGCGGTTTCCCAATAATGCGGCACGAAACGATCAGAAAACAAGCGATCACGCTCGCTCCTTACACCAGCGACAGGAACAGCCCCATCAGTACCGGCGAGATAAACGACAGGATAAAGCCGGAGGCAATGGCCACCGGCACACAGTCCAGACCGCCACTACTGCGGATCACCGGCAGGGTGAAATCCATGGCCGTGGCCCCGCCATAGCCAATGGCCATGGCCGGACGCCGGAGGATCACCAGTGGTATCAGGGCCAGGGCGATGATCTCCCGGAGCACATCGTTGAGGAAGGCCACACCACCCCAGGCCGGCCCCAGGGCATCGCCGATTACAATGCCGGAGAGGGAATACCAGCCAAAGCCGGATGTCAGCGCCAGCGACTGGAACACCGGTACCTGCAGTAACGGCGCCAGCAGCAGGCCCGCCAGCAATGAGCTGATCGCCAGCGAGAGAGCGATGCCCAGACCCTGCCGGTTGAACAGCAGGCGACGCAGGGACAGGCCGGCGTTGCGCAATTGCAGGCCGATCAGGAACAGCAACATCATCAGCGACCAGGTGGCCAGATCCTCCACCCAGGACAACTCCGGCAGCAGGAACCAGCCAGCCAGCAGCCCTGCCAGTACCGAGGCCAGGGGCTTCACCGCCGCCAGGAACAGGCGCCGGTAACTGGTGATGCCCCGCCCTTCTGCGTGTTCTACCGTCATCGGCTGCCAGCGATGCCATAACCACAGTGCCACGACGTTGAGCACCAGCAGGCCGGCGACCAGTATCCCAACCTGGACCGCCATGGCCGCCAGTTGCTGCCCCAGCCCATCCATCTGGCCCAGCCCCACCCCCAGAAGGGCGAGGATGAAGTACACCAGTGCGTCGACACCGTAATGAATCATGGTCATCAGCGGGCGGTAACGGATCGACAGGGCAAAACCGAGAAACAGCGGTACCAGGATCAGCAGGGCATCGGCCAGCATCGAAACCTCGACATGGGGAAATGTTCAGGGCGTAGGGGATCAGAGGGTAGGTTCGAACTGGTCCGGATCAAACACGTACTTGCCCTGATTGGCCTGTGCTTTCAGGCGCAGATCCCGGGCCAGTCGCTGGGCCCGTACCGTCCACTGGGCGGTTTCTTCACGGCAGGGTTCATAGCCCCGTTCCAGCAGGCTGCCGGTCAGCGCCCGCAGGGCGGATCCCGCCCTTTCCTGGTCATGGTAGGGGCCCCGACAGCGGGTGGTATCCGGGTGTCCCTCCGGTTCTCCGGCCAGGGCCACCACCGACCAGATACCGCTGTCCACCTTCTTGATGTGTAGTTCCACGCGGCGCTCACCCCGCCTAAGTACCAGCGTGTGCAGGGGATCGCGTCCGTGGAAGTAGTGGAGTTTCATGACAGGCTCAGTGCAGGTTCTGATCGTTGCGGTCCTGGACCAGCACCCAGGGAGCCACCACCACGGCCCAGAGTTCGGCTTCCCGGTCATACCAGGCACGGGCCAGGTCGGGGCTGACATCTCCCACCTGGTCCTGGCTCATCCAGTGCTGGAACTGAGCCTTGTTGTCGGTGGTCAGTTCCGCAGCCACATCCAGCAGATCCAGTTCCGGCGCCACGCGGACCACGTGCCCCCGTGCATAGTAGGTTTGCAGTTCGCGCCAGCCAATACGGGAGGTTTCCAGGTTGAGCCTGGTCTTGATTTCATCGCGGGATTGGGGGGATGACATGGACGTCCTCAGAAACACATTCAGCTTCAGCCAAGAGCGTCGCATGAAAGACCGCCGGCGGCAAGTGCACCGCCGGCGGTACAGGGTCTAAAGCAGACCGTTTTATGGGGCCTGTTTAATCATCTCCCGCACCACGTAGTGCAGGATGCCGCCGTGGCGGAAGTACACCGCCTCATTGGCGGTATCGATGCGTGACTTGAGGTCGCAGCTTTCGGCGTTCCCGTCCGGATAGGTGACCGTCATGGTCAGGGTCTGCCCGGGCTGGATATCGCCGGACAGGCCCTCGATGCTGATGGTTTCCTCTCCGGTCAGCTTCAGGCTCTTGCGGTCCACGCCCTCCGGAAACTGCAGGGGCATCACACCCATCCCAATCAGATTGGAGCGGTGGATACGCTCGTAGGACTCCGCCACCACGGCCTTCACTCCCAGCAACCGGGTACCCTTGGCGGCCCAGTCACGGCTGGAACCGGTGCCGTATTCCTTGCCGGCAATGACCACCAACGGAGTGCCTTCCTGCTGGTATTTCATGGCCGCATCGTAGATGGCCATCTGCTCACCGGAAGGCACATGCTTCGTGTAGCCGCCCTCGACCCCGTCCAGCATCTCGTTACGGATACGGACGTTGGCGAAGGTGCCCCGCATCATCACCTCGTGGTTACCCCGGCGGGACCCATAGGAGTTGAAGTCATGGGGTTTCACGCCATGCTCCTGCAGGTACTTGCCGGCAGGGGTGTCCGCCTTGAAGGAGCCGGCCGGGGAGATATGGTCGGTGGTCACCGAATCTCCCATCAGGGCCAGGATACGGGCGCCACGGATATCCTCGATGGCATCCGGCTCCGGCCCCAGGCCCTCGAAGAAGGGCGGGTGCTGGATGTAGGTGGACTTGTCGGACCACTCGTACACCTTGCTCTCGGGCACCTTGATGGACTGCCAGGTTTCATCACCGTCGAAGACTTCGGCGTATTCCTTGCGGAACATGTCGGTCTTGACCTTTTCCACCGCCTCGGCGATTTCATCCTGGCTGGGCCAGAGATCCTTCAGGTAGACCGGCTTGCCGTCCTTGTCCGTACCCAATGGATCCTTGGTCAGGTCCACCCGCACGTTACCGGCCAGGGCATAGGCCACCACCAGAGGCGGCGACGCCAGCCAGTTGGTCTTCACCTGGGGATGCACCCGCCCCTCAAAGTTGCGATTGCCGGAGAGCACCGAGGCCACAGTCAGATCACCATCGTTGATGGCCTTTTCCACCGGCTCCGGCAGCGGGCCGGAGTTGCCGATGCAGGTGGTGCAGCCATAACCCACCAGGTTGAAGCCGAGTTTGTCGAGGTCATCCTGGAAGCCACCCACCCGCAGGTAGTCCGTCACCACCTTGGACCCGGGTGCCAGGGAGGTCTTGACCCAGGGCTTGGTTTCCAGCCCCCGCTCTACGGCCTTCCTGGCGATCAGGCCGGCGGCCATCATCACGCTGGGGTTGGAGGTGTTGGTGCAGGAGGTAATGGCGGCGATCACCACCGCCCCCGGGTCCAGCCGGGTCACCTGGCCGCCCAGGGTCAGTTCCTGGCTGGCATGGTGTTCGTAGCTGTCCTCCACCCCGATAGCCGTCTGGCCGCCCTCGGATTCCCATTTCTCCTGACGCAGTCCGTTGGGGCCTTCGGCGGTTTCCATCAGCAGTTCGAAAGCTGCCTTCATGTTCCTCAGGGCCACACGGTCCTGGGGCCGCTTGGGACCGGCCAGGCTGGCCTCCACATCGCCCATGTCCAGTTCGAGGGTATCGGTGTACAGCGGTTCGTGGCCGGGTTCCCGCCACAGCCCCTGGGCCCTGGCATAGGCCTTGACCAGCGCGATCTGGTGGTCATCACGACCGGTGAGCTTCATGTAGGCGAGGGTTTGCTCGTCCACCGGGAAGAAGCCACAGGTAGCACCGTATTCCGGTGACATGTTGGCGATAGTGGCCCGGTCTGCCACAGGCATGTCCTTGAGGCCGTCACCATAGAATTCCACGAACTTGCCGACCACACCCTTCTTGCGCAGCATTTCGGTGACCGTCAATACCAGGTCGGTGGCGGTAATACCTTCCCGGAGCTTGCCGGTGACCTTGAAGCCGATAACCTCGGGAATCAGCATGGATACCGGCTGGCCCAGCATGGCGGCTTCCGCCTCAATACCACCTACACCCCAGCCGAGGATACCCAGGCCATTGATCATGGTGGTGTGGGAATCGGTGCCCACCAGGGTGTCGGGGTAGGCGAAGGTCTTGCCACCCTGCTCCTTATACCAGACAGTCTTGCCCAGGTATTCCAGGTTTACCTGGTGACAGATACCGGTTCCGGGCGGTACCACGCGAAAATTGTCGAACGCCTGCTGGCCCCAGCGCAGGAACTCATAGCGCTCCTGGTTGCGCTCCATCTCTATGGTGACGTTGTCCTTGAAGGCCGAGGCGTTGCCGAAGTTGTCCACCATCACGGAGTGGTCAATGACCAGGTCCACCGGCGACAGGGGATTGATCAGGGCCGGGTCCTTGCCCGCCTTCCTGACCGCCTCACGCATCGCCGCCAGGTCCACAACCCCGGGCACACCGGTGAAATCCTGCATCAGCACCCGGGCCGGTCGGAACTGGATTTCGGTGTCTGAGCGGCGGTCCTTCAGCCATTGGGCCATGGCTTCCAGGTGCGTCTTCTCCACTGTCATTCCGTCCTCGAAACGCAGCAGGTTCTCGGTCAGCACCTTGAGGGAGAAAGGCATCCTGTCGAGGTCACCCAGGGCTTCTCCAGCCTTGGGCAGGCTGTAGTAGTGGTAGGTCTTGCCATCAACTTCCAGGGAAGAGAGGGTGTTGAAACTGTCGTCGCTGGTGCTGTCGTTCGACATGTGTTGCCTCCTTTATTCAGGCTCATCAGATGCGTGAAGGCTGGCAACCGATAACAGGGTGCCCCGCTATCGGCAGAATTGACTATGCTTTACGGGAGTGTGCCCGGAAAGTCCTGTCTGCAGAAGTCTCTATTAACTATCGCACCAATTGTCGGGACTTCAACCCCGTGACTTGATATACCATTTATGTGCTTCAGTAGACACTTTGGCCACCAACATTACGTTACCTTTATTTACATGTTTGGGTCCCAAGAAAAGCCATAACAATCATAGGGAGCCTTTGAAAGAGCCCGGATTCCTTCTGCCGGCCCGCCAACCGGGCAGGCGCCACGGCATCCGGAGCTTTGCAGGAGACTCCCAAGCCCAGCAGGAGCATCCCCCACATGGCGGTCACCCATAACGCCACCATACAATCAACCGAAGCCCCCGTCGGTTACCGGCTGGTCGAGAAGATCGCCGAAGGCGGCGCCACCCAGATTTTCCGGGCAATCCGGAAATCGGATCAGCAACGCGTTATCATCAAGACGCTCAGGCCCGACGACGCCACCCGTGAACACATTGCCATGCTTCAGCATGAGGCGGATATCCTGTCCGGCCTCAACGGCGACAACATCATCCGGCTCGTGGAACAGACGCGGGTCCGCGATCTGCCTGCCCTGATCCTGGAGGACACCGGCGGCCAGTCGCTGGACCGCCTGATTCCCCACCGCCGCATTCCCCTGAAGACCTGCGTCGGTATCGGTATCGCCGTGACCACCGCCCTGAAGGATGTCCACCGGGGCGGCGTTATCCACAAGGACATCAACCCGACCAACATCATTGTCAATGCGAAGAGCAACACCGTGCGGCTGGTGGATTTCGGCATTGCTTCCCGATACGGCACGGAAAAAACCACCATCAAGGCCCCCACCTCGGTACCGGGTACGCCGGGTTATATGTCCCCGGAACAGACCGGCCGCATGAACCGGTCGGTGGATTACCGTTCCGACTTCTATTCCCTGGGCGCCACCCTCTACGAACTGGTCACCGGCCGCCCGCTGTTCACGGCGGAGGAACCCATCGAATGGTTCCACTGTCACATCGCCCGCACGCCGGTCGCCCCCACCGATATCAACAGCAGTATCCCGCGGGCACTGTCCGACCTGATCATGAAGCTGCTGTCGAAGACCGCGGAACAGCGCTACCAGAGTGCGTCCGGCCTGCTCCATGACTTGCGGGAGTGCTACCGCCAGCTCAATGCCCATGCCGCGATCCAGGATTTTCCGCTGGCCTCCCGGGATGTGCCGGACCACTTCCGGATTCCCCAGAAGCTCTATGGCCGCGAAAAGGAAGTGGGCCAGTTACTGCAGGCGTTCGAAGCCGCCTATGACCAGGTCTCCCTGGCCTTGGTGGCCGGGCGCTCGGGCATCGGCAAGAGCAGCCTCATCAACGAACTCCACAAACCGGTGACTGCCCGCCGGGGCTACTTTATCGTGGGCAAGTTCGATCTGGTCCACCGGGATGTGCCCTACAGCGGACTGGCGGTGGCCCTGCGGGACCTGGTCCAGCAGATCCTGACCGAAAGCAATGACCGCCTGGCGGAGTGGAAACGCAAACTGGAGGAAGCCCTGGGACCCAACGGCGCCCTGATGACCGAGCTGTTGCCGGAACTGAAGCTGATCATGGGCCCGCAACCAAAGGTGGTGCCGGTGGGAGCCACGGAATCCGAACAGCGGTTCCGCCTGACCCTGTTCAATTTCATCCGGGTGTTCAGCCACGCCGACCACCCCCTGGTACTGGTTCTGGATGACCTGCAATGGGCCGACAGCAGTACCCTGCGACTGGCGGACCTGCTGGTGGACCAGGTGGAGGGTGACCGGCTGATGGTGGTAGGCGCCTACCGGGACAACGAGATCACGCCGGATCACCCGCTGATCCAGACCCTGCAGCAGATGCAGGGCACCGACGTCTTCCTGACCCATATCGACCTGGCGCCGCTGGAAGTACCGGACATCTGCCGGCTGCTGGCGGATACCCTGATGTCCAGCAACTCCGAGGTGGAACCTCTGGCCCGGGTGATCCGCCAGAAGACCGAGGGTAATCCCTTCTTCGTGGAGGAGTTCCTGAAGGACCAGCACGCCCGTGGCCACATCACCGCCGATCCGGATACCGGCAAGTGGGTCTGGGACATAGGCCAGCTTACCCAGCAGCAGATGACCGACAATGTCGCGGCCCTGATGACCCGCAAGCTGGACCGCCTGCCCGACACGAGCCTGCGCCTGTTGCGACTGGCCTCCTGTGCCGGCAACCGTTTCTCCCTGGCCATGCTGTCACTGATCGCCGAGATGTCGCCGACCAGGGTCGCCGAGGCCCTGCACGTTCCCATTGAGGAGGGGTTGATCACCCCCATCAATGACGCCTACCAGCTCACCGAACTGGAACAGGATACCGACCCCGGCCGGCTCACCGTGCGCTTTGCCTTCAACCATGACCGCATCCAGGAGACCGCCTACAACCTTGTGGACCAGGACACCCGGCTGGCCGCCCACCTGGAAATCGGCCGACAACTGCTGCGCAACCTGAACGCGGTGGAGCGCAAGGAAGGCCTGTTTGCCATCGTCACCCACCTGAACCTGGCGGTCAGCCTGATCACCGACGACCAGGAAAAGCGCGAGCTGTGCCGGCTCAACCTGGAGGCCGGCCACCGGGCCCGGCAGGCGGCGTCCTATCCCATTGCCTACGGACACTTCCAGCGGGCCATCGTGTTGCTGGGCAAACACCCCTGGGACAACGACTATGCCCTGGCCCTGAGCGCCTTCTCCGCAGCCGCCGAGGCCGCCGCCTACGTGGGTGACCACAAGGCCCTACGCGCCTTCCTCAACGCGGGCCTGTCCAATGCCCGCGACCTGCTCAGCCGGGTCACCTTCCATGAGATCGAAATCGGCCACCTGATTACCCTGGGAGAGTTGGAACAGGCCATCGACGTGGCCCTGCCCCTGCTGAAGGAACTCGGGCACCCCTATCCGAGGCACCCCCGCCGGTGGTACGTCGCCCTGCGTTTCCTCAGGCTCCGCAGCCGGCTGAAGTCCATGAATCTGGAGGCTATCAAGGAACTGCCTGACATGACCTCCCCGGAGCACCGGGCAGCCATGCGCCTCGGCGCCAGTATTGGCAGTGCCAGCATGTTCGCCGAACCCATGCTGTTGCCGCTTCTATGCATTAACGGCGCCGAGATTGCCCTGAGGCATGGCCACACGCCGGAGACCACCACCACCTTTTCCATCCTGGGGATGATGTTCGCCCAGTCGATGAACGATCCGGATACCGCCCTGGCCCTGGGGCGGCTGAGCCTGGACCTGAGTGAACGCTTCAACAGCCGCCGGGGGCGTGCGCAACACCTGTACGGCTCGCTGATCCAGCACTGGAAGGAGCCGGTCCAGAACACCTATGACAGCCTTCGCCTCGGGGCCCGCTACTGCATGGAGAACGGTGACTTCGAGTATGCCGTGCATGCCTCCAACGTGCTGGAGGACAACATGTTCAGTGGCGGCGAGGAACTGTCAAAACTCGAGAACCTGTGCCGACACCACCTGAGTGAGTTCCGGGCCCTGCACATGGGTGCCATGCTCTACCACCAGGAGGCCCGCCTGCAGTTGCTCTGCAACCTGAGGGGGCTCAGCAAGCATCCCTCCAGGCTGGTGGGAGAGCACTACAATATTGAGAAGATGCTCCCCGGACACCGGGCCGCGAAGGATCTTCCCCTGGTGGATCATGTCGTATCGAAGGCGGTGTACCTGAACTACCTGTTCAATATGGACGGCACACCTGACGGAAGATCGGGTCCGGTTAAACACGGGGTGTCGGCGGATTCCGGCGCCGACGGTTTCTTCGGCAGCCGGCGAACCCAGTTCCTCCATACGCTGGTCTCGCTACGGGCCGCCGGCAATGCGCGAAATCGCCGCGAACGCCGGCAGGCACTCAAACGCGGCCAGCGGGGCCTGAAGCATCTGCAGGTGCGCCTCAAAACTGATCATTACAACGTTCCCAACAAGTACCATTTGTGCCGGGCGGAACTGCTCCGTGTCCTGGGCCGGGAGTTCGAGGCCCACGAGGCCTTTGATCGCGCCATCGAGCTGGCCCGTGAGAACCGCTTTTTGAGTGAGCAGGCCATGGCCTGTGAGCTCTGCGGCATGATGCACATGCGCTCGGGGCGCAGCACCATTGCCATGCCCTACCTGATGAAAGCGCGGGACCTGTACCGCCGGTGGGGCGCGAATGCCAAGGTCAACCAGCTTGAACAGCAATACCCGGACCTGTCCCGGGAACACCAGTCCACCACCTTTAGCGGTACTCGTGCCATGGCCATGGGTGAGGTGGACATGACCTCGCTGATGAAGGCGCTGAAGGCCATCGCCGATGAACAGATCCACAGCCGGATGGTGGAAGCCATCATCAACATCGCCATTGAGTTTGCCGGTGCCCAGCGGGGCGTGCTGGCCCTGCGGGATGGCGATGGCAAACTGCGTATCGAGGCGGAGGCCTCGGTGGATGAGGATGAGACGGTAATCCTGCAATCATCACCCCTGGATCAGTGCGAGTCAGTGTCCCGAACCACCATCAACTATGTCAGTCGCACACAGGAAAGTGTGGTGGTGGCCGACGCGCTGTCGGTGAACAGCTCGGTGCCGGGGCTGGATCGCGAGGAGTACATCCTGCGGGAGCGCATCCGGTCGATCCTGTGTCTGCCCATTGCCATTGGCAAGGGCAAGGAGCGGGCGCTGACGGGGCTTCTCTATCTGGAGAATAATCACATCAGCAACTGTTTTACTGAAGCCCGTATCGGCGCCCTGGAGATTATCGCGGTGGCCGCCGCAGGCCGTCTGGAACTGTCCCGCAAGGCGGCGGTGGATGGTCTGACCAATCTGTTCAACCACGACTATTTCCAGAACATGCTGCGCCAGGAGTTGGCGGGCGTGTTGCGCTACGGTCGGGAGATGTCGCTGCTGCTGATTGATGTGGACCATTTCAAGCAGTTCAACGATACCTGGGGGCACCAGATTGGCGACCAGGTGCTGCGGGAGGTGGCAGACCTGATCAAGGATAGCTCCCGGGAGAATGATACCGCTGCCCGGTATGGTGGCGAGGAGATGGTAGTGATTCTGCCCGGTGCCGGTCAGGATGAGGCGTCGGAGGTTGCTGAGCGTATCCGCGGGGCGATCGAGCGTCATGAGGTGCGGGTGGACGATGAGGTGCTGAGTGTGACGGTGAGTCTGGGGCTGGCCACGGCTAGTCAGAAGGACTGTGATCCGGAACGGCTGATCAAGCGGGCGGATACGGCGCTGTACAAGTCCAAGGCCAATGGGCGGAATCAGCTTACTGTGGCGGACTGAATAGACTGGGGCTGGTTTGGGAGCTGGGAAAGCATTCCTCGCAGCAATTCAGAGGCCATCCCTGTGTTACGTGCCTTGGGGGCTGGCTCATGGGGTGAAGGGGGGGTTCTCCGCCGCAATTCAGGGGCCATCCTTGGCACCCGCCTTGCTCCGCGCCATCCCTGGCGCTGCTGCGAAAACCCCCTTCACCCCATAAGCCGTCAGACGTTGGTGCCGGATTCTGTTAGAACCGGATAGGCTCCTTTTTTGATCAAAAGCCCACCTTTACACCTGCATAGAATGTCCTCCCCGGCGCCGGTTCGTAGTACCGGTCGAAGCTGGCGTTAATGCGCACGTTCTCGTAGTAGTCCTCGTCGAACAGGTTGCGGATGCCCCCGTAGAGTTCGATGGTGGTGTCGCGCCCCACCCGCCAGCTGTCACCGCCTTTCAGGTCGAACCGCCAGTGGCTACTGACTTTCTCGGTATTGGCGTCGTCGGCGTAGAAATCACCCACGTAGTGAGCGCCCGCTTCGGCGAAACGACCGCCCAGCCCCTGCCAGGAGAGATAACCATGCCAGAGGGTTTCCGGCAGGCCCGGCAGGTCGTTGCCGGAGAGGTCATCACCACTATCGGTGGTGTAGCGGTCGAAGCGGTAGCGGGCCAGGGTCAGGCTGCTGCTGGCTTCCCAGGCGTCCAGGAAGGGGTAGCTGATTGCAGCCTCCAGCCCGTCCCGGGAGGTGCGACCGGCGTTGCGGTAGAAGGTGCGGCCGCCGGGGCTTTCGAAGGGGATCAGTTCGTCGTCGACATTGACGGAGAACAGGGCCACGTCGTATTCCAGCCCCATATCGAACAGGCCCCGGGCGCCGATCTCATAGTTCCAGGCCTGCTGGGGGTCGATGTCCGGGTTGAAGCCACCACTGCCGTCCGGGCGGGCGAATTCGGTGAAGGTGGGGGTTTCGAAGGCGTTGCCGACGGTGGCATACCACTGGTGGGCTGGCTGGTAGCGGTAGCTCAGGCCCAGGCTGCCGGACCATTCCCGGAAGGTGCGGTCGCCGCTGTCATCACTGCCGTCGGCGAGAAAGTCGTCGTCGATTTCCATGCTTACCCGGTCATGGCGAACCCCGGCGCTGAGCGCCAGCTTTTCCGTCAGTGACCACTCACCCTGGGCAAAGACCCCGGTGCTCTGGGCCTGTTGGCGTTCATCGCCGGTGGTACCGGTGATTTCTCCGGTGGCGCTGACACCCCGGCGGCCCCGATCATCCTCCTGCCAGCCCAGGTCCGTACCTACCACCCAGGTGAACGGTCGCCCGGCCAATTGGTTGTCGCGGCTGTACTGCAGGCTGCCGCCGTAATAGTCCCGCTGGTAATTGATCAGGCTGGAGCCGGGGAATGGCAGTTGCTGCTCGAAGTCGCGCCAGGTGTAGAAGACCCGGGCGTCCAGGGTGCCACCTGCCAGGTTTTGGTCCTGGTAGTGAGTGCCCACCAACTGCTGGTCAACGGTCTGGCCGGCGTCGAGGATGTCGGAGAAGCGCCAGGCCTGGCGCGGGTCTTCATCGGCGGCTTCCCGGGTCAGCCCGCCAGGGTCTTCGGCCTTCGGGGTGTCCAGCAGGTTGAGCAGTAAGGTGATAGAGCGTTGGCTATCCAGTTTGTAGCCCAGCTTGCCGTTGAACAGGTACTTCTCTACCTCGCTCTGGTCGCGGTAGCCGTCGGATTTCAATGCCGATGCACTGGCGGAGTAGAACCAGTCGCCCTGCTCGCCACCGGCCCGCACGCCCGCCTGCATCAGGCCATGGCTGCCCCCTTGCAGGTCTATCACCGGCGACTGCCGCATACGTCGGCCATCGGCGGTGGTGATGTCGATGACGCCGCCGGCGGCGTTGCCGTAGAGAACCGAGGATGGCCCCCGGATGACTTCAACCTGGGTGGCGCTGGCCAGGTCCACGGCGTCAATCTGGGCCTGGCCGTCCGGCAGGGTATAGGGAATGCCATCCACCCGGATGTGGAGCCCTCGGATACCGAATGGCGCCCTGGCTCCGAACCCCCGGCTGGAGATGCGTTGGCCCTGGGCGTAGTTCTCCCGGTTCTGCAGGAACAGCCCGGGTACGGCTTCCAGGGATTCATCCAGGTGGACCCGCTGCTGCCCCTGTTGGATTTCCCGCCGGTTGAGTACTGTCACCGCCGCCGGGGTATCGTAGATATCCCTCGATAGCCGGGGAGCGGTCACGGTGATGTCCGGCACGCTGCCGACCGATGTCGTGGTGTCTTCCTGCGCCACCACGCCGCTGTTCCATCCCACCAACAGCGCCAAGGCCGAAAGCGTTCCCTGCCTGTAAACAACCCGCATGCCTGCTCCTATGCCTGTGTTTTTCTTGTCGATAACTAACAGAACGCTACAAGAATAGCAGGTCAGGTCAATGCAATCGGCCTAAATAATATTATAGACATAATATTAAGGTCATAATACTATGGAGGTGATTCGGTTGGCCGGCGGACTGTCAGGATCACCTCAGGCAACTGCCGGGCACCCACCCCACCGCAAGGAGAATGACCATGACCAACATCGTGATTGCCGGCTATGCCCGCTCCCCCTTCCACTTCGCCCGCAAGGGCGGGCTGGTCAACCTGCGCCCGGATGACATGGCGGCCCAGGTGATGCGGGGGCTGGTCAACCGGCTGGATCTGGACCCATCGCTGCTGGAAGACGTGATCATGGGCTGCGCCTATCCCGAGGGCGAGCAGGGCAACAACCTGGCCCGTATCGCCAGCTTCCTGGCCGGTTTCCCGGAAACCCCGGGGGCCGCCACCATTAACCGCTTTTGCGGATCGTCCATGGCCGCCATCCACTACGCCGCCGGTCAGTTGATGCTGGGGGCCGGCGAGGCCTTCCTGTGTGCCGGTGTCGAGTCCATGACCCGGGTGCCCATGGGCGGCTTCAGCAACAGCCCCAACCCGGAACTTCTGGAACACTATCCCCAGGCCTATATGCCCATGGGCCATACCGCCGAGGAGGTGGCCAGGCGCTACGGTGTCAGCCGGCAGGAGCAGGAGGAGATGGCGGTGGAGTCCCATGCCAGGGCCGATGCCGCCAGAGAGGACGGGCGTCTGGCGGATGAGATCGTCGCCATGACCACGCCGGACGGCGAGGTGCGGGAGGATGGCTGTATCCGACCGGGCACCAACCTGGAGACCCTCGCCGGCCTGTCGCCCGCCTTCGACGGCTCGGTAACCGCCGCCACCTCGTCGCCCCTGACCGATGGCGGCTCTGCGGTGCTGGTCTGTACCGAAGCCTTTGCGGACCAGCATAACCTGCCGGTACTGGCCCGGATCCGGTCGGTGGCGGTTGCCGGTTGTCCGCCGGAAATCATGGGCATGGGACCGGTGTACGCCACCCGCAAGGTGCTGGAACGCAGCGGCCTGACCATCGATGACATCGACCTGATGGAAATCAACGAGGCGTTCGCCAGCCAGGCCATTGCCTGCCTGCAGGAACTGGGCATGCCCCGGGAGCGGGTGAACCTGGATGGCGGCGCCCTGGCCATCGGGCATCCACTCGGTGCCACCGGTGCCCGCATCACCGGCAAGGCCGCCTCACTGCTGCGGCGCACCGGTGGACGTTATGCCATTGCCACCCAATGCGTGGGCGGCGGCCAGGGCGTGGCCACACTGCTGGAACGGGTATAGGGAGTCATGGACCGGTTCCGGGGTCCCCTTCCGAGGCTCCCGGACCGGTTATGGTGTAACATAGCAAGCAAATAAAGCCGCAGACTCGCGTAGTACTGCGGCGACGATACTCCAGGAGGCACCCCGATGCGCTATTCTCCCGACCAGAAGGAGAAGACCCACCAGCGAATCCTTGATGAGGCCGCCCGGCAGTTCCGGGAAAAGGGCGTCAGCAATACCGGTCTGCAACCGCTGATGAAGGCCCTGGGGCTGACCCACGGTGGCTTCTATGCCCATTTCCGGTCCAAGGACCACCTGGTGGAGTCAGCCCTGCAGGAGGCCGCCCGGCAGATGGATGAGGAAACCGCCCAGGTCCATGACACGGAGACACCGTTGGCGACCCTGATACGCCACTACCTGTCCCGCAATCATCGCGACACCCCGGGGCAAGGCTGCGCATTACCCACGGTATCCGCGGAACTGGGCCAACTTGGCAAGCCCAGCCAGACCACAGACCGGATCGTAAAGAACCGCCTGGCTCTGATCGACGGCGAGCTGGGCAACGAACAGACCAGCGACCACGGCATCATGATCCTGTCGGCCATGGTCGGCGGGCTGCAGCTGGCCCGAAGCGTCAGCGATCCCGAACTGTCCGACCGGATCCTGCAGGCCACGCGCTCTCAACTGCTGGCCCTTATCGGAGCGGATCCCGGCGCCTGATCCACGGATGCCACCACGCCATGGCAGCCAGCCGGTATGGCCGGGCCCGGACCGCAGGGGCTATACTCAAGCCTACGGATCTTACCAGCCACTAAGGGAACGGCCATGAGCGATCTCGAAACCCGCTTCAACGAGGCAGTTGACTACATCCAGAACGGTCGTGGGGACGCCAGCCCCTCCAACGATCTGAAGCTGGAGTTCTATGCCCTCTACAAACAGGCAACGGAAGGGGACGTCAGCGGCAAACGCCCCGGCATGATGGATTTCGTGGGCCGCGCAAAGTTCGATGCCCGGGAGAAAGTCAAAGGCATGTCCCGGGACGAAGCCATGCAACGTTACATCGACCGGCTGGACGAATTCCGCGGTTGAACCGTGTCACGTTTCCACTCGTTATTACTCAAGAAACGTGGAAGCTCCTGAACTGGTTTTTGCGGTATTAAAACGATTGTCATATGATGCCGCCATCATAACAACAACAGGGTCCGCCCCAGTGACAGGATCCAGGCACCACCATCAGGAAAACTTCCATGCATCTGACCGAAGCGCTTGAGCAAAGCGAACCCGGCCTGTTCAAACGAGTGCGGAACGCCATCCGGAATCGGCAACTGAACCAGAGGACCGAGCAGACGTACCTTCACTGGATTTCCCGGTTCGTCCTGTACCACCAACCGAAAACCCCGGAGACGCTGGAAAGTGCTGACCAACAACTCTTCCTCCTGTACCTCCAGGACCGCATACAGGTGTCCCGTGCCCGTCTCAACCAGGCCAGGCAGGCACTCGCCTTCTTCTACGCCGATGTCCTCCAGAAACACGACCCCGTGCCCGAATCCGCCTGAGCGCCCATGCGCGCCAAACTGATCACCCGCGCCGGATTCGAGGCGCTGAAGGCCGAAATGGAGCACCTGTGGCGCGTGGAACGCCCGGAAGTCACCCGCAAGGTGACCTGGGCAGCCAGCCTGGGGGACCGCTCCGAGAACGCCGACTACCAGTACAACAAGAAGCGGCTGCGAGAGATCGACCGTCGCTTCCGGTACCTGGAGCGCCGTTCCCGGGAACTGCAGGTGGTGGACCCGGCCCCCGAGCAGGAAGGGCGGGTATTCTTCGGCGCCTGGGTGGAAGTGGAAAACGAGGACGGGGAGACCCGACGCTTCCGGATTGTCGGCTACGACGAGCTGGACCTGGACCGGCGTTACATCTCCATCGACTCGCCCATGGCCCGGGCCCTGCTGAAAAAACAGGTGGACGACGAGGCAGTGGTCAGAACACCCGAGGGCCCCGTCACCTGGTATGTCACCGATATCCGGTACGAGAAACCGCCTACCAATCGATAATCGCCCATAAAAAAACCCCGCCAATGGCGGGGTTAAGGCTAGCGCTGTGCTGGAGGGAGAAGCAGACGGAACCTGTGTCTGCTTCACTACTGCAATGCCCATTATGCATACTGGCCGTTAACCCGAAGTGGCCGAGCTATGACATTTTTTTCAGGCCTCCCCCGGCGCCTGATGCCAGCCTTCTAGGTTGTATACTCTAGACCTTGCCCCCATGATTCAGGTATTCCAATCAGGACTTCTGGAGCCACCGTCGGAACCTACACCCATGAACAAAAATGACCTCACCCAGGCCGCCCTGAAGGGCGTTGACCGCCTGGGTTATCAACTGGACAGGCTGGGCATTACCAGCAAGGTGAACCGTCACAACATCGCCGCCTTCATGATGGCCGAGCAACACCACCTGGAAGGAGAGTGGGACAGCCTCCAGACCCGGCTGGACCGTTACCGGCGACGGGCCGGGGACATGCTGGAAAACCTGGAAAAGAGCCACTACCCGGTCCTGCAACCCATGGCTGAGCGCATCAACCGCTGCCGCCGCGGCGACGGCCGTCAGGCGGACTGATCTTCGTGCTGGCTGTCGTCCTTGCTGGCGGGTACCGAACGTAGCCGGCGTTTCTGGGGATTGTAGCGGGGCAGCGTCACCCGTACCCGCAGGCCCGGGTTCTCGGCGCCGGGGTGATGGTCGAACAGGCCAATGGACCCTTGGTGGATCTCAGTGACCGCACTTACAAGGCTCAGGCCAAGGCCGTTGCCGGGTTTGGAGCGGCTCTTGCCCACCCGGTAGAAACGCTGGAAGATCTGCCCCTTCTCGTCGTCGGGTACCCCGATACCGCTGTCCCCTACCTCAAACACCGCCGACTCGTTATCCAGCATGACCCGCACCACGATTTCCCCTTCTTCCGGGGTGTACTTGATGGCGTTATCGATCAGGTTACTGACCATCTGGAACAGCAGATCCCGGTCCCCCTCCACCATCACTTCTTCGTCGATTTTCTGGGTGAAAGTCTGCTGTTTGTCTTCCGCCAGTGCCTCATAAAGTTCGCAGGCGTCACTGACCAGCATGCCCAGGGATACCGGGCGCACATCGGCAGTGGTGTTGCCCCGGGTCTCCAGCCGTGCGATCCGCAGCAGGGCGTTGAACGTGGCCAGTAGCTGGTCGGCCTCCGACACCGCCTTGGCGGCCTGATCCCGGGCCTCGTCGTTGTCCACCATCATCAGGGTGGTTTCCAACTGGTTTCGCAGTCGGGTCAGGGGGGTCCGCAGGTCGTGAGCGATGCTGTCGGAGACGTGACGTATGCCTTCCATCAGGTAAACAATCCGGTCCAGCATCTGGTTCAGGTTTTCGGCGAGCTGGTCGAAGTCGTCCTGGGTACCACGGGTGGGTATGCGCTGGGACAGGTGGCCGTTCATGATCTTGCGGGAGGTGTTGTTGATGACCTCAATGCGCCGGGTAGTGCTGCGGCTCATCATGAAGCCGCCGAGCAGGGCCAGCGCCAGGGTGATCCCCATGCCCCAGTTGATGGCGGTCTCGATCAGTGCCTTCAGGGTATTGAGATCATCCACGTCGCGACCCACCAGCAGCCGCAGGCCACCCTGGACCTCGAAGACCCGTGCCCGGGCCATGCGGGGCGGGCCGGTCCAGCCCAGGCTTTCGTCCAGGGTAAAATTGATCCAGCTACCCTGGGACTCGGCTCCTTCGGGCCAGGTGTTGAGGTTGCCGGCCAGCTTGAGGTAGTCCTCGGTGGTCAGCAGGTACAGGGATTTGGCGTTGGGGTCACGGGCCACCCGCTCACGGATGATCGTGATCAGGCCGTTAACGCCCCGACCCCGGTATTGCTCCGCCAGCCCTGCGATTTCCGCCTCAATGGTTTCGTCGGTCTGGGCGGTCATGAAACCGGCGGTGCGCCAGTAGATGAACGCCAGCAACAGAAAGACAGAGGTGGCAAACACCACCATGTACAACAGGGCCAGCTGGAATGTGGAGGTTCTTAGCTGGCTAAGCAGTTTCACGCAACATGTATCCCGCACCCCGGACTGTCTGGAGCAGCGGGGTCTCGAACTCCTTGTCGATCTTGGCCCTGAGACGGCTGATGTGCACGTCGATCACGTTGGTCTGGGGATCGAAATGATAGTCCCAGACCTTCTCCAGCAGCATGGTACGGGTGACCACCTGCCCGGCGTTCCGCATCAGGTACTCCAGCAGACGGAATTCCCGGGGCTGGACATCGATATTCTGGCCGGCACGCTTGACGGTGCGGGCCAGCAGGTCCATTTCCAGGTCCGCCACCTTGAGCACGGTCTCGGTTTCCGCCGACTGACGGTTACGCCGCACCAATGACTCGATACGGGCCAGCAGTTCGGTGAACGAGAAGGGCTTGGTCAGGTAGTCATCACCGCCCCCGCGCAGTCCTTCAACCCGGTCATCCACGTCGCCCAGGGCGCTCAGGATCAGTACCGGCACCTGGTTGCCCGTGGCCCGCACCGTCTTAATGATGGACAGGCCGTCCATACCCGGTAACATCCGGTCCACGATCATGATGTCGTAGTCCTCGCTGGCGGCCATCATCATGCCTTCCTTGCCGTCAGCAGCGTGGTCCACCACGAAATCGGACTCCTTGAGCCCTTTGACCAGGTAGCTTGCCACGTCGTGATCGTCTTCGATTACCAGTGCTTTCACCGGTTTTCCTCCCGCCTGACTGTCAACTCGTGATTTCAGGGTTCAGGCCCCGTATTACAGGGGCTCTACCGCTGTTAATGTTTGCCCAGAGTAAGGTCTGTCCTGATTGGCTGCCAGTTACGATCCTGTAAGAGGGTGTCGTCAACGACGACGGTCGCACCAGGGCGGCCTATCACCCCACCATCCAGCCCAAACCCTCGACTGTACGGGCTTTTGGGCGATATTCCGCACTGACCCAACCAGCATACCCCGCTTCGTCCAGCGCCTCAAAGATGGACCGGAAGTTAATCTCCCCGGTACCCGGTTCGTGCCGGCCCGGGTTATCGGCAAACTGGATGTGACCGATGCGGGGCATCAGGCGCCGCAGGGTACGGATCAGGTCACCTTCCATAATCTGCATATGGTACAGGTCGTATTGCAGGCGCAGGTTGTCGGCACCCACCTCATCCATCAAACGGATCACCTTGTCGGAGGTGTCCAGCAGGAAACCCGGCATATCCACCCGCGAGTTGATGGCCTCCAGGCACAGGGTGATACCCTCTTCCCCCAGACGCCGCGCCGCATGGGTGACGTTGTCACGCAGGGTTTCCCAGAGCCGGCCCTGATCCGCTTGCGGCGGTACAAGCCCGGACAGGCAGTTGAGCCGCTGGCAGCCAAGGGCACGGGCATAGCGGATGGCGTCGTCGACACCGGCGCGGAACTCCTCCTCACGGCCGGGCAGGCAGGCGATACCGCGCTCACCGGCATCCCAGTCCCCCGGCGGCAGATTGAACAGCACCTGGGTCAGGTCATGCTCCTGCAACCGCCTGGCCAGCTCAACCTCGGGCCAGGCATAGGGAAACAGGTATTCCACACCGTCAAAGCCCGCCTGGCGGGCGGCGGCGAACCGCTCCTCGAACGGCACTTCGTTGAACAGCAGGGTCAGGTTGGCAGCAAAACGGGGCATGGCGTCAGTCCCTGCCCCCGACCCCGGAGCGACCACCACCCAGGCGGACGCCGTTGACGTGTTCCAGTTCCAGCAACAGTCCGCTGTGGTCCACATCCGCATGACCATTGGCCACCAGCGACAGGTAACCGTTGTGGGCCTGCTGGGCCAACGGCAGGGTGAGCCCTTCCGCCCGGGCCTCGTCCAGGATCATGCACAGGTCCTTGAGCTGGATACGGGCGGGGGCACCGGGGGCGAAATCCCGGTCAATCATCCGCTGGCCGTGCTGCTCCAGTATCCGGCTACCGGCGAAGCCGCCCATCAGCGCCTCCCGTACCGCTTCCGGATCGGCGCCACCCCGGGCCGCCAGCAACAGCGCCTCGGAAACCGCGCCGATGGTGACACCAACGATGGCCTGATTGGCCAGCTTCGCAAGCTGGCCGGCACCCACCGGGCCGATATGGGTCACCTTGCCCAGTGCCGACAATGCCGGCGCAGCCTTCTCCAGGTCAGTGGTGATTCCTCCGGCCATGATACTGAGGGTTCCGGCTTCGGCACCCCGGGTGCCGCCGGATACCGGGGCATCCAGGTAGCCCGCGCCCCGTTCCGCCGCCAGCGAACCGTGCCGGCGCGCCAGGGAGGGCTGCACGGAGCTCATGTCCACCAGTACGGCACCGGCCTTCAACGCGTCCATGGCACCCTGCCGGATCAGCACATCGTCCACCACGTCGCCGTTCTCCAGCATGGTGATGACGATATCGGCATCGGCGACCGCCTCTGCCGGGCTGGCGGCAATACCGGCCTGCTCCCTGAACGGCTCACACTTGCTGGCGGTACGGTTCCAGAGGGTCATGGGAAATCCGGCATCCAGCAGGTTGCGGGTCATGGGGGCGCCCATCAGGCCGATGCCCAGGAAGGCGATGTGGGGAGTTGGCATTGAGTGTTCCATCCGGTTAATTCGTTAACTGACCTAGTGTTCCACCGTAGATTAACGAATTCACCAGACAGGAGATCAGTTTCGCTGCAAACAAAAACGCCACCAGCGGGTGCTGGTGGCGTTGTGGAGCTTTCGCCTGGTTGGTCAGTCGGGCATCAGGCCGCCTCGGCCATCCGCGTCCTGATCTTCTTCATGGCGTTCTTCTCGAGCTGGCGGATGCGCTCGGCGGACACGCCATACTTGTCGGCCAGTTCATGGAGCGTGGACTTGCTCTCCGACAACCAGCGTTCCCGCAGGATATCCTGGCTGCGCTCGTCCAGGGTTTCCAGGGCCTGCATCAGGCGACCGTTGGAATCCTCAGTCCAGTCGGACTGCTCCAACTGGGTGGCCGGGTCACCGCGTTTGTCTTCCAGATAATAGGCCGGCGCCTGGTAGGCGTGGTCATCGTCATCGTCCTGGGGACCGTCGAAGGCCGTGTCCTGGGAGGCCAGGCGGCCCTCCATTTCCCGTACCACGCGGGGTTCCACACCCAGGTCGTTGGCCACGGCGTTGAGTTCTTCCTGGTTCAGCCACGCCAGCTTTTTCTTCTGGCTGCGCAGGTTGAAGAACAGCTTGCGCTGGGCCTTGGTGGTGGCCACTTTCACGATGCGCCAGTTGCGCAGGATAAACTCGTGAATCTCAGCCTTGATCCAGTGCACGGCAAAGGACACCAGACGAACCCCATACTCGGGGTTGAAGCGCTTGACGGCCTTCATCAGACCGACATTCCCTTCCTGAATCAGGTCCGCCTGGGCCAGGCCGTAACCGGAATAACTGCGGGCAATGTGGATCACAAAGCGCAGGTGCGACAGTACCAGCGTGCGCGCGGCGTCCACATCGCCTTCGTAGTGAAGACGTTCAGCAAGTTCACGCTCTTCGTCTGCGGATAATACCGGGATCTGACTGGCCGCCTGGATGTAGGATTCCAGGTTGGCACCGGGAACCAGGCGATCAGCCAATTGTAGACTCGTACCCATTCGTATCCTCCGTACTTGGCAGCCTGAGAATATATCAACTCAAACTATGACAGCCAAGTTTCTGATTAGTTCCGCAATCCGCACGCTACACCAGCAATCCATAACCTGTGGTCAGACTGCGATAAACGGTCACAAAGCGCCGTTTTCATGGTACCCCGGCGACCGAACGCCAGCGAGTACCTGTTACCCTACGTAACATAGAGCCGGTCCGCCGGATGCAACCATACGGTGTTTCCCGTACAAGGGTTTACATCAGCAGCACCCGTCACCACATGACATTGTGCGTTCAGGTTAGCACAGCCAGGGCGACAACAAATTAACAAGCCTTTAAAATGATAGCCAGCCGTCATGCACCGGCGATTTCACCGGGTTCTATGGCATCCAGATGACGTCGCACTGCCAGCCAGGCGCCCAGCCAGCCCAGGGCCACCGCCACCAGCAAGAGCCCGGCGGCACCATCCAGGGGCAGCCCACCAAGGGCAAAATCACTGTTATACAGCACCGCCAGCTCCCGGACCGGCCCGTTGAGCCACCAGATGGACAACTGCAGGATCAGCAGCGCCACCACGCCGCCGCCCAGCCCATACCAGGCGCCGGTATAGAGGAATGGGCGACGCACAAAGGCGTCGGTGCCCCCCACCAGCTTGGCCACCAGGATCTCATCGCGACGGTTTTCGATCGCCAGCCGGATGGTGTTGCCAATCACCAGGATCACCGCCGCCGCCAGCAGCAGGGTCAGCACCCACACGGCCCGGGCAATCAGATCGGTCATGGCCGCCAGCCGCTGCAACCAGCCCAGGTCCACCTGCACCCGCGCCACCTGGTTCCCCGATTCCAGAGCATCGGCCAGGGTATCCACACCCGATGCGGTCCGGGCCTCATCCACAGGCGTTACCAGTAACGTATGGGGCAGAGGATTCTCATCCAGGTAGTCCAGGGCATCCGCCAGGCCCGACTCGGCGCGGAATTCCGCCAGTGCCTCGTCCCGGTGGATCATCACCACCTCGGCCACATCATCACGGCCTGACACCCGCTCCTGTAACTCCCGGGCTTCCGCGTCCGACACCTCGTCTGCCAGGTAGACCGTCACCCGGGCGGCACTCTCCCAGCCGGCGCTGACGCCCTGCAGGCTCGACAACAGCAACAACAGGCCCACCGGCAGCGCCAGGGCAATGCCCATCACCGCCCAGGTCATGGTACTGGCCACCGGGGCCTGCCACAGCCGGCGCGCGCTGTCCTTCGCCACCTTCAGGTGATGGGAGCGGTAGCCAGCCAGTATGGAGGCCAGGGACGAACGGGAACGACCGGCCCCACGGGCCCGGCGCTCGCCTGACGGGCGCTCCTGTCGACTCATGATCTCGCTCCCGCCGTCGCCGCCTGGCCAGTCTTCAGCTCTCCATGGGACAGGGTCAGACGTCGCCGACCCATGGACTCGATCAGGGCGATATCGTGGGTGGCGATCAGCACCGTGACACCCACCTGGCTGAACTGTTCGAACAGATGCATGATGTCCGCCGACAGCTCCGGGTCCAGGTTACCGGTGGGCTCATCCGCCAACAGTACCGGCGGTTTGTTGACCACGGCTCGGGCGATGCCCACCCGCTGTTGCTCACCACCGGAAAGCTGGATCGGGTTCATCCGTTCCTTGCTCAGCAGCCCCACCTTGTCCAGGGCCGCCCTCACCCGGCGGCCGATATCCTGATGGGGTACCCCCATCACCTCCAGGGGCATGGCCACGTTGTCGAACACAGTGCGGTCGAACAGCAACTGGTGGTTCTGGAACACGGCGCCGATATGGCGTCGAACGTAGGGAATCTGCCGACGGGGCATAGTGTTGAGCAACTGGCCACCCACCACCACCTTGCCGGCAGACGGACGCTCCATCAGCAGGATCAGCTTGAGCAGGGTACTCTTACCGGCACCGGAATGGCCGGTGAGGAAGGCGAGCTCCCCCCGGTCCAGCTCAAAGGATACATGCCGCAACGCGGTGTGATCGCTGTCGTAACGCTTGGTGACCTGCCGAAACTCAATCATTGCGGCCTACTTCCATATCCAGTGCCAGCCGGATCACCCCACAGGGGGATCTCTCAGTCATCAAACCGTTCAGTCATCAAACAATGCATCCACGAAGGTTTCCGGCTCGAACGGCCGCAGGTCTTCCACCTGCTCGCCCACTCCGATGTAGCGGATGGGCAGGCCAAGCTGACGGGCAATGGCGAAGACAATGCCGCCCTTGGCGGTGCCATCCAGCTTGGTCAGGGTAATGCCGGAAACCCCCACCGCCTGCTGGAACACCTGGGCCTGACTGAGGGCGTTCTGGCCGGTGCCGGCGTCCAGCACCAGCATCACCTCGTGGGGTGCCGACTCGTCCAGCTTCTTCATGACCCGAACCACCTTTTCCAGTTCGGCCATGAGATTGTCCTTGTTCTGCAGTCGCCCCGCTGTGTCCGCTATCACGACATCCGTACCCCGGGCCTTCGCGGACTGCACTGCATCGTAGATCACCGAGGCACTGTCGGCCCCGGTGTGCTGGGCGATCACCGGCACTTCGTTGCGTTCCCCCCAGACCTGCAACTGCTCCACGGCCGCCGCCCGGAAGGTGTCCCCGGCGGCCAGCATCACGCTGCGGCCTTCCTTCTGGAACTGACGGGCCAGCTTGCCAATGGTGGTGGTCTTGCCCACACCGTTCACGCCTACCATCAGCATGACCCAGGGCTTCTTGCTGGTGTCGATGGCCAGCGGCTCACGGCTGCCATCAAGCAGGTGACGAAGCTCATCCTTCAGCGCCGCCTTGAGGGCCGCGCCGTCCTTGAGCTGGCTGCGGTTCAGCTTCTCGGTCAGGGAGTCGATAATCTCGGTGGTGGCAGTGACGCCGACATCCGCCATCAGCAGGGTGGTTTCGACCTCCTCCAGCAGGTCTTCGTCCACCTTGCCGGAGAACAGACCGGACAGGCCGGAACCCAGGTTTTCCCGGGTTTTGCCAAGACCGGACCGTATACGCTGGAAAACGCTGACTTTCTTTTCGGGCTCTGGCTCTGGCTCAGGCTCTGGCTCTGGCTCAGGCTCTGGCTCAGGCTCTGGCTCTGGCTCTGGCTCTGGCTCTGGCTCTGGCTCTGGCTCTGGCTCTGGCTCTGGCTCCCTGACAGGCTGGGGCTCCTCAGCGGGGCTGACCACCGTCTCCTCGGAAACCGGAACGTCGTCCGCCGAGGGCGCCACTTCGGGTTTCGCCTTTTCCCGATCATGGACTTCCGGGGCCGGTCCCCGTCCGGCTTCGGGTTTACGCTGGGGAACCGGTTTCGGGCGGGGCGCCGATGCCCGCCGGCCAGCCACATCCACCACAAAGGCCAGTACCAGCAGCACCAGCAGGCCGATCAGAATCCACTCTGCCATCATTTGTCTTACCATGTTTGCTGGAGGGTCAGCCGCCCAACAGGCGTCTGCGCGGTAGGAAATCGCAGACAGCCAACAGGGCCGCTGTTCAGGAAAGCGCCCATTCTAGCGGCAGGGGCGTTCCGGGTCCAAACCTGCCTGCAATTCCGCTACCATGAGCGTCCCGACCGCGACCACCGGATCTCCCCATGCCCCGACAGTCCCGAAAAATCCGCCCATCCGGCCCCCGACGCCCGCAGCTGCACGGCCAGGGCGAACTGCGCATTATCGGTGGCGACTGGCGCAGCCGGGTGCTGCGCTTTCCGGACGAGGGCGGCGTCCGCCCCACCCCGGCCCGCACCCGTGAAACCCTGTTCAACTGGCTCCAGTTCCAACTGCCCGGCAGCCGGTGCCTCGACCTGTTCAGCGGCAGTGGTGTACTGGGACTTGAGGCCCTGTCCCGGGGGGCCGACCGGGTCACCTTTGTCGACCATACCCCAGCCCTGGCGCGGGCCCTGCGGGACAATCTGCGACTGTTGAAATCGGACCGGGGCGAGGTGGTTTGCGGGGACGTGCAGGCGTTCCTGCAGCAGCCAGCCGACCGGGCGCTGGATATCCTGTTCATGGACGCACCCTTCCGGCAGGGCTGGCTTGAAGCGCTGATGCCCCTCATTGCGGATAATGGCTGGGTTACGACGGGCAGCCGGATTTACCTGGAATACGAAAGTGACCGGGCCGCTCCGGCGGTCCCGGAACACTGGCACCTGCACCGCAGCAAGACCGCGGGGCAGGTCACCTATGCCCTGTACCAGGTATCAGATCCTCAGGAGGCCGGACGCAACGAATAGGCCCGCAGGTGGGCAGCGAAGTCCTCTAGGTAACGGATACCGCTGGCCTCCGCCTCCCGGCACCAGGCCATCAGCGCCTGCAGCTTGTCCTGGGGCTTGAGCCCACGACGGCGCCAGAGTGCCTGCAACTCCTGGTTCATGTCGTAGATCTGTCGCAGCACCGGGTAGGTTTCCAGCACAGACTCCAGGTGCACCTGCTCCTGGGGCTGGATCAGCGAGCTTTCCCGGGACAGCAGCTTCTTCACCCGGCGGTAGCGCGGGCGGATGGTACCGTCCATCAGCGACTTCTGTTGCCGTAACACGGGCTCCATCACCCGCTTGCGGTACTGGCGCATGATATCGAAACGGTTGTTGGCAATGGCCTGCACCGTATCCACATCCACCTCCTGTTTGCCGGGCACCCAGTGCACGACGGGCCGATGCCCCTTGGGATGCGCCAGCCCCAGCACCTGGAACAGGCGGATATAGCCCCAGCCCATGTCGATCTCGTACCAGCGCCGGGACATCTTGGAGGAATTGGGATAGGTATGATGATTGTTGTGCAACTCCTCGCCGCCAATAAGAATGCCCAGCGGGGCAATATTGCGGGCATTGTCGCGGCACTCGAAGTTGCGATAACCAACGTAGTGACCCAGACCGTTCACGACACCGGCCGCCCACACGGGGATCCACATCATCTGAACCGCCCAGATCCAGATGCCGTGAACACCGAACAGCGCCAGGTTCAACACGAACATCAGGGCAATGCCCAGGTTGCGATGGCGGGTATAAAGGTTGCGCTCGACCCAGTCATCCGGCGTATTCTTGCCGAAACGTTCCAGGGTTTCCGGTGTTGTAGCCTCCGCGTATAGTTCAGCCCCTTCGAACAGGACCTTGCGGATACCCTTGACCACCGGACTGTGGGGGTCGTTCTCGGTTTCGCAGGTGGCATGGTGCTTACGGTGGATGGCCGTCCACTCTTTGGTATTGATACTGGTGGTCAGCCACAGCCAGAAGCGGAAAAAATGCTTCAGCACCGGGTGCAGGTCCAGCGAATTGTGGGCGGAATGACGGTGCAGGTAGAGCGTGACACTGACGATAGTGACATGGGTCAGCGCAAGGGTGACGACCACCAGCTGCAGCCAGGACAGGCCAAGAAGACCATTGTACCACATAGAAAACCTCAACTTATTGAAATAACGCCGTTTCTCAACTCTCGGCGATACCGTCCCCATATCGAGGACTGAGTATCACTCTAGCGTACACCTGTTCGCTGAAACAACGGGATTTACACGACGTTTTGTTACGGTTTGATTAGGAGCATTTCCACCGTGCCTGAACTACCTGAAGTTGAAACCACCCGCCGGGGCATCTCGCCCCACAGCGAAGGCAAACAGGTCGCGGAACTGGTGATCCGTGACCCACGCCTGCGCTGGCCGGTACCGGATGACCTGCCACAACGACTGGCCGGCCACACCCTGCGGGAAGCGGACCGGCGGGCCAAGTACCTGCTGCTGCGGTTTGACCACGGCACCGTCATTGTCCACCTGGGCATGTCCGGCAGCCTGCGCGTGATTACTGACGATAGCGCCCCGACGAAGCATGACCACATAGACCTGGTATTCACCGACGGCACCCGCTTGCGCTTCAACGACCCACGGCGCTTTGGGTGCTGGCTGTGGGATGACACCCCCGATACCCACCCGCTGCTTGCCAGCCTGGGCCCGGAACCCCTGGGCGCTGATTTCAGCGGCCCCTACCTGTTCCGCAGATCCCGGAACCGCAGGACACCGATCAAGAGCTTCCTGATGGACAACCGCATTGTGGTGGGCGTGGGCAACATCTACGCCAACGAGGCCCTGTTCAAGACCGGCATCCACCCTAACCGGCCCGCCGGCCGGATCAGCGCCGCCCGCTACCACCAGCTGTGCGAGGCGATCCGGGAAACCCTGAGCGCCGCCATCCTGATGGGCGGCACCACCTTGCGGGATTTCGTCAACAGCGAAGGCAAGCCGGGCTATTTTTCCCAGTCGCTACTGGTCTACGGTCGTGGTGGCCTTCCCTGCGTGGAGTGCCAGCGCCCGCTGCGGGAGGTTCGCATGAACCAGCGCAGCACGGTCTACTGCACCCGGTGTCAGCGATAATCCCCATTGAAGCGCCCACCTAACTGGGGCACCCTGAAACCTCAACCCGACAGATGGCAGTGGCACTATGATTGACTGGTCCCGCGCAGACCATGTGTTCCTGGATATGGACGGAACGCTCCTGGACCTGCACTTCGACAACCACTTCTGGCTGGAGCACCTGCCCCGCCGATACGCGGAAAAACACCGGATGACCGCTGACCAGGCCCGCGACCTGGTGGTTCCCATGATCATGGCCGAGCGGGGCACCCTCAACTGGTACTGCACCGATTACTGGAGCGACCGGCTGGAACTGGACATCACCGCCCTCAAGGCCGAGGTGGGCGACCGAATTGCCTACCGGCCCCAGGTCCGGGAATTCCTCCTGGCACTGCGCGAGAACCGCCTCAAGCCGGTCATCCTCACCAACTGCCATCCGGATCCGCTGCGCCTGAAACTGGACCGCACCGGGCTGGACCGGTTGGTGGACGACGTCATCTCCAGCCACGATCTCGGCGCTGCCAAGGAAGACCAGGCCTTCTGGGACAGCCTCCTGAACCGGCTGCCCCACGACCGGGAGCGGGCCATCATGGTGGACGACAGCATCCCGGTGCTGGAGAGCGCCCACCGCGCCGGCATCGGCCAGTGTCTGACCATCCTGTCGCCGGACAGCCAGCAGCCTGACCGGGCACCTCACCCGGACATTCCCGCCGTGGCGCACTTTGCCGAGGTGCTGCCGACACTGCGGGTGAATGCCCCTGCCATCCCGGAAACAGGACCGTTATAATAGGGCTGGAATCCCTCATTGCCTGCGGAGGATCATGAGCTCAAAAAGCCAGGACACCGGCAAGTCCCAGGTTCGCCTCGACAAGTGGCTGTGGGCCGCGCGCTTCTACAAGACCCGCACCCTGGCCAAGGAAGCCATCGAGGGCGGCAAGGTCCACTACAACGACCAGCGCTGCAAACCCGGCAAGACCGTGGAAACCGGGGCCATGGTGAAACTGCGTCAGGGCTGGCAGGAAAAGATCGTGATCATTGACGGCATCTCGGATAAACGGCGCGGCGCCCCCGAGGCCCAGACCCTGTACCACGAGACCGAGGACAGCGCCCGTCGGCGGGAGGAGTTGTCCTGGCAACGCAAGACCATGCAGGCGGCGCAACTGCCCCCGGCCCGTCGGCCCACCAAGAAGGACCGCCGCGACCTGCAGAAATTCCGCGAGCAGCAGGGGCTCTAGTGAGCCAACGGCACCCCGCCCGTATTGATACAGGATTTCCAATGCAAGCCAAAGACCAGTTCCGCAAGTTCCTCTTCGAACACAGCCAGATCCGGGGCGCCTGGGTGCACCTGACCGACAGTTACGGCGAGATCCTTGCCCAGACCCGCTACCCGACCCCGGTCACCCGGCTGCTAGGGGAATCACTGGCAGCCAGCGTACTCATGAGCAGCACCCTCAAGTTCCACGGCACCCTGTCACTGCAGGCCAATGGTGACGGCCCAGTGACCACCCTGCTGGCGGAATGCAGCCACGACCGTCATATCCGCGGCATCGCACGTTTCGAGGATGCCGACGGCCCCCGCGGCGACAACCTCAATGAACTGCTGGGCCAGGGCCGTATGGCCATCACCATCACCCCGGAACAGGGCCAGCGTTACCAGGGCGTGGTTCCACGGGAGTCGGACACCCTGGCCGGCGCGCTGGAGGAATACTTCGAACGCTCGGAGCAGCTTGCCACCCGCCTGTTTCTGTTCGCCGACGGCGAGCAATGCGCCGGCCTGCTGCTGCAGCGCCTGCCTGGCGCCACCGAGGAAGACAACGAACTCTGGGAGCGGGTGGCCCACCTGGCCGCTACCATCAGCGCCGACGAACTGCTGGGCCTGGACAGTGAAACCGTCCTGCACCGCCTGTTCCACGAAGAGGAAGTGCGCCTGTTCGACCGGGAACCCGTGGCCTTCCGCTGTACCTGTAGCCGTGAGCGCACCCTGGCGGCCCTGCAGTCCCTGGGCAGAGATGAGTGCTACAACATTCTGGAAGAACAGGGTAGCATCGAGATGGACTGTCAGTTCTGCCATGCCCACTACCAGTTCCAGCGCATCGATATCGACCAGTTGTTCTCCGGCCATACGTTGCACTGAAGCGGCATTATCAGAGCGTTCAGGCAAAACGGAACTTCAGCCCGCCCGCCAGCTGTAATAGGGGCTCTCGGGCTGTCGTTTTTTAGGGCCGCCTCTGGCATAATAGCGCGCCTGAATTGACCCGACTGTTCATAATTCCGCCAACCCGCTGCTGTTCCGGGGGCACGTGGGCCGAACAGTCCAAAGACACCTTGAGGGCGAGGTCGAAGTGAGCACAACCTATACTGATCTGAGCTCAGCGCGATTGGTCGAGCTGGCACTGGAAAGACAAGAAGGTCAACTGGCCGCCAACGGTTCGCTGGTCGTCAAGACCGGCAAGCGCACCGGCCGTTCACCGATGGACCGGTTCATTGTTCAGGAACCCGGTACGGAGAACTCCGTCCACTGGGGACCGATCAACCGGCCCTTTGACCCGGACAAATTCAATGCACTGTGGGACCGCGTGGAAAGTTACCTGTCCGCCAAGGAGCACTTCCTCTCCCACGTGCACGTAGGCTCGGACCCGGCACACTACCTGCCGGTGCAGATGCGCACGGAAACCGCCTGGCAGAACCTGTTCGGCCGCAACCTGTTCATCCGCCCGGACAGCTACAACCCCTCTGGCAAGGACGAGTGGCAGATCCTCAACGCCGCCAATTTCGAGTGCGACCCGGACCGGGACGGCACCAACAGCGATGGCTGCGTGATGATCAACTTCGCCGAGCGCAAGGTGCTGCTGGCCGGTATGCACTACGCCGGCGAAATGAAGAAGGCCATGTTCTCGGTGCAGAACTTCCTGCTGCCGGAGAAGGACGTGCTGCCCATGCACTGCTCCGCCAACGTGGGCGATGACGGCGACACCTGCCTGTTCTTCGGCCTGTCCGGCACCGGCAAGACCACCCTGTCCGCCGACCCGGACCGTTACCTGATTGGTGACGACGAGCACGGCTGGGGCACCGGCACCGTGTTCAACATCGAGGGTGGCTGCTACGCCAAGTGCATCGACCTGAGCAAAAAGAACGAGCCGATTATCTGGGACGCCATCCGCTTCGGCGCCATCGTGGAGAACGTGGTCATCGACCCGGACACCCGCGAGCCGGACTACACCGATGTCTCCCTAACCGAAAACTCCCGTTGCGCCTACCCGCTGGAGCACGTCGAGAAGCGCGTCGAGGAGAACCGTGCCGGTGAGCCGTCCCACATTGTCTTCCTGACCTGCGACATGACCGGCGTACTGCCGCCCGTGTCCATCCTCAGCAAGGAAGCCGCGGCCTACCACTTCCTGAGCGGTTACACCGCGCTGGTGGGCTCCACCGAGATGGGGTCCTCCTCCAAGCTGAAGTCCACCTTCTCCACCTGCTTCGGCGCCCCGTTCTTCCCGCGCCCGGCCGGCGTTTACGCCGAGCTACTGATGAAGCGGATGGAAGCCTTCGGCAGCAAGGTGTTCCTGGTCAACACCGGCTGGACCGGCGGCCCCTACGGCGTGGGTGAGCGCTTCAGCATCCCCACCACCCGGGGCATCATCAGCGCCATCCAGAACGGCGACCTGGACAACGCGGAAACCGAGCACCTGCCCACCCTGAACCTGGACGTGCCCAAGGCGGTTCCCGGCGTCGACAGCAACCTGCTGAACCCCCGCAACACCTGGGCCAGCACCGAAGACTACGACGCCAAGGCGAAAGAACTGATCGGTCAGTTCGTGGAAAACTTCAAGAAGTTCGACGTCTCCGACGCCATCGTGGCAGCCGGCCCGAAGCTGTAAACGCAACCGGCTGAACGAAAAAAGCGCCCTGCCTCAAGGCACGGCGCTTTTTTTATACCTGCGGGCCCAAGGCCTCACGCAACGTTATCCCAGCCTGTAGGCCACCTGCCCTTCACATACGGTCCAGTGCGCAACACCTGTCAGGGCCTGCCCCGATACCGGCGCATGCAGTCCACGGGACAGAATACTGTCCGGAGTCGCCTGCCACTGACCAACGAGATCCCATAGGCTGAAACTGGCTTCGCCGCCCTGTTCCAATCCGCCGGTAACGCCAATGACACTGGCGGGACCATCAGTGAGGGCTCGCACCAGGGCCGCCAACGACAACTCTTTCCGCTCCACCAGCGATAGCCCCATGGAAAACACGCTCTCCACGGTGGACAGTCCCGGCTCGCTCACCCCGAGGGGCGCCTGCTTGGCGGCCGAATCGTGGGGCTGGTGCTGGCTGACGATGGCGTCGATGACGCCGTCTTCCACGCCCTGCAGCAGGGCCTTGCGGTCAGCCTCTGTGCGCAGGGGCGGCACCACATGGTAGCGGCTGTCAAAGCCGGACAGGGCCTCTTCGGTAAACAGCAACTGGTGCATGGCCACATCGGCGGTGACCGCCACGCCACGATTCCTGGCGTCGGCCACCATGTCCACACTGCGGGCACAGGACAGTTGGCCCAGGTGCAGACGCACGCCGGTTTCCTCCGCCAGCAGCAGCATTTCCATCACGGCGGCGGTTTCCGCCACTTCCGGCACACCCAGCAAGCCGAGGCGGGCCGCCACCTTGCCGTCGTGGGCGTAGCCGTCTGCGGCCAGGGCCTGATTAACCGGCTGAAGCATCAGGGTCAGGTCGAAGGTGCGGGCATAGGCCATGCAACGGCGCAGGATGCGGGCATTGGCCATGGCCTGGCTGCCATTGCTGAAGGCCACGCAGCCGGCATTGCTGAGCCCCACCATATCGCTGAGCAGTTCGCCGGCCAGGCCCCGGGTGGCAGCGCCCACAGGCAACACGCGGATGGCCGCTTTGGTCCGGGCCACATCGCGGATCAGGTTGGTGACCGCGCCGGAGTCGTTCACCGGCGAGGTATCCGGGGACGCACACACGTTGGTGAAACCGCCCCGGGCGGCAGCCCGGGTTTCGGAGGCGATATTGCCTTTCTGGCCGTTACCCGGCTCCCGAAGATTGCAGCACAGGTCCACAAAGCCGGGCAACAGGGTCAGATCGCTGGCGTCGATTACCGTGTCGGCAGATTCAGCCAGGGGGCCAGAGCCCATGGACTGTATCACCCCATCCCGCACCAGCAGATTAACGGTGGCATCCTCACCCGGCAGCCGGGCGTTGTCGATACGCAGGCTGGCGCTCATTGCTCACCTCCCTGCTGACGGGCCCTGGCAGTTCGATCCGCCACCTGGCCACTCATGGCCATGGACATGACCGCCATGCGGATAGCAATCCCGTTGGTCACCTGGTTGAGGATCACCGACTGGGGCCCGTCCGCCACCGCGGATTCAATTTCCACGCCCCGGTTGATGGGACCCGGATGCATCACGATGCAGTCGGGTTTGGCCAGCGCCAGCTTTTCAGTATCCAGGCCGTAGAGGCGGTAGAATTCCCGCTCGCTGGGCAGTAATGCGCCTTCCATCCGCTCTTTCTGCAATCGCAGCATGATCACCACATCCAGGTCGTCCATACCACGACGCATATCGTATTCCACGGTACAACCCAGGCTGTCCACGTCCGCCGGCAGCAGTGTACCCGGCGCAATCAGGCGCACCTCTTGGGCGCCCAGGGTCTGCAGGGCTCGGATCTGGGAGCGGGCCACCCGGGAATGCAGGATATCCCCCACGATGGCGACTTTCAGACCCTCAAAGCGCTGCTTGTGCTGGCGGATGGTGAGCATGTCCAGCATGGCCTGGGTGGGGTGGGCATGGCGGCCATCGCCGGCATTGATGATAGCCACGCCAGGGGTCACCGATTCGGCGATAAAGTGGGGCGCCCCGCTCTGGGAGTGACGCACCACGAACATGTCGCTGGCCATGGCCTCCAGGTTGAGCAGGGTATCCGACAGGGATTCCCCCTTGGAGGTGGCGGAGGTATTGATGTCCAGGTTGAGCACGTCCGCCGACAGGCGCTTGGCGGCCAGCTCGAAGGTACTGCGGGTGCGGGTGCTGGACTCGAAGAACAGGTTGACCACGGTACGACCCCGCAGCAGGGGCACCTTCTTGATAGTGCGCTCCCCCACCTCGATAAACGAATCCGCGGTGTCGAGGATATCGGTGAGCATGGCCTGGTCGAGGCCATCCAGGGTAATGAAGTGCCGCAACTGGCCCTCGTCGGTCAATTGCAGTTTCCGGGACGCCTGGTCATGGGCACTGAGCGGGGCCGCCACGGTCATGCCTTTACCTCCCGCACTTCAATCTTCAGGGGGGCCGGGCCCACCAGCTTGACTCTCTGAGTCGATGGCAGCTCAAGGCGGTGAGCCACCACATCCGGCTGGATGGGCAGGTCGCGCCCACCCAGGTCAATCAGCGCCACCAGGGTAATGGAACTGGGCCGCCCGTAATCGAACAGCTCGTTCATGGCGGCGCGAATGGTACGGCCACTCATCACCACATCATCCACCAGCACCAGGTCCCGGTCCTCGGTTTCGAATGGCAAGTGGGAAGGGGTGACCCGGGGGTTGAGGCCAATTCGACTGAAATCGTCCCGGTAGAAGGAAATGTCCAGCTCGCCGAAAGGCTCATCCAGCCCCAGGCGCCGGTGCAGTTCCCGGGCAATCCAGACGCCGCCGGTACGGATGCCTACCAGCAGGGGGTCGGCAATGCCCCTGTCACTCAGGGTGTCCCTCAACGACTGCTCCAGGCTGTCGAGCAGTGCCGGAACCTCGGGTATGTCGGTCATGGTGGCGTCAGCCTCCGCTACATCAGTTATTCAGGTCGGGTGCGCTGGTGGTTGAACCAGCTCTCCAGGATCAGCACCGCCGCCAGGTCGTCCACGCCATGGCGACCGAAATCGCTGCTGCCGCCCTCTGCCAGCACCGCTTCCTTGGCCTCGAAGCTGCTCAGGCGTTCATCCATCATCTCCACCGGTACATGGAAGCGGCCATGGATGCGTTTGCCGAACTTCCGCGCACGGGCACACATGTCGCTTTCGGTGCCATCCATGTTCAGGGGCAGGCCAACCACCACCAGGTCCGGGTGCCATTCCCCGATCAGGGATTCAATCCGGTCCCAGTCAGGGATGCCGTCACGGGCGGGTATCATGGTGACCGGACGGGCCGAGCCCAGCAGTTCCTGACCGCAGGCAACACCGATGCGACGCAGGCCGAAATCAAAGGCCAGCACCTGGCGCTGGCGCGCGGTGCCGGAATCTGCCTCAGGCATGGCCCACCGACTGGTCGAGCTGGCCCGGCTCAATACCCATCCGGGCCAGTACGGACCGGTAGCGGTCCTGCCAGGGGGTGTCGAAGAGGATGGCCTCACTGGCCGGACAGGTGAGCCAGGCGTTGCCGGCGAGCTCGTCCTCCAACTGGCCGGCGCTCCAGCCGGAGTAGCCCAGGGCCACCAGGTAGCGCTCGGGGCCCACGTCGTTGCCAATGGCCTGGAGGATATCCCGGGAGGTGGTCACCTGGAGGCCATCGCTCATGGTGACCGTGCTCTGCCATTCCCGACCCTGTGGGTGCAGCACGAAGCCCCGCTCCTGCTGGACCGGGCCGCCGGCGTAGACCGGCTCTTCCAGGTGGCCGCCATCCATGTCCAGTTGCTCCAGGATTTCTCCCAGGGACACGTCCAGCGGCTGATTGATCAGCAGGCCAAAGGTGCCATCGGCATCGTGATCGCAGATATAGACAATCCCGCCATGAAAGTTGGGGTCGCCAAGCCAGGGCGACGCCACCAGGAACTGCCCCTTCAGGTTCTGGGTCGGCTGCGTGTCTCCGCTCATCCTGATGTCAGCCCCCGGCGCTGGAAGGACCAGGTGCGTATGATTTCAAGCTCATCGGTTTTCTCCCGCATTTCATCCGGGAACGGCGCAAACGGCGCCGCCAGGCGAATAATGCGAATGGCGGCGTCGTCCAGTACCGAGCTGCCGGAAGATTCAAGAATGCTCACTTCCTTGACCGTACCATCCTTACGCAAGGATACCAGCAAACGCAGGTCGCCGTAGATACCCTGGGTACGCGCTTCCGGGGGGTAGTTGCTGTTGCCTACCCGGGTGATCTTGTCCACCCAGTTGCGCACGTACCAGGCATTGGACGATTGCAGGGTGGATGCGGCGGTCACCCGGGTGACCCGGGGCCGGCGGGCGTAGGCCTGCTGCTGGGCATCCAGCCGCGCCTCCAGGCTGGCGATCTCCAGGCTGCGCTCCATCAGGCTTTTCTTTTCGGCCACCGGCAGATCTTCCTCCGGCGGCTCCTCCACCTCCTCACGGGCTTCGGCGGTTTCGGACCGGGCCTGTGCCTGCACCACTTCACGCTCTTCCCGGGGCTGATGCTCGGTCACCGTCGGCGGCACTGGCTGCACCTGCTCCACTTCACGGGCGTTGACCTCCGCCATTTCGGTGGTGGTCTGCTCCAGCTTCTCTTCCGCGTCGCCGCTGCCCTGCTGGTTGCTGGCGGCCAGGAAGTCGGCCTCGTCCGGCGCCTTCTGGTCCTCGAACCGGGACAGGGTGATTTCCATGGTGGAGGCGCTTGTGGCGGGCTCCTCGGGAGCAAAGGTCACCCCCAACAGCACCACCGCATGCACCGCGAGCGCCATGAACAATGTAAACATCAGGCGATCATTCGCCGTGACCTGTGCTGCCATTCCTGCCACTTCCAGGGGGTTTCCTATTCAGGTGTCGTCACAAACAACCCATTATCCCAGACGACGCTCGATGGCATCCATGAGCTGGCCCGCAATATCGATACCGAACGCCCGGTCCAGTTCCCGAACGCAGGTGGGGCTGGTGACGTTGATCTCCGTGAGGTAGTCGCCGATGACATCAATACCCACAAAGATCAGGTTTTTCTCCTTCAGCACCGGCGCCACCCGCGCACAGATCTCCCGGTCACGGGCGGTGAGCTCCCGGCCCTCACCGCGCCCGCCGGCGGCCAGGTTGCCACGATTCTCGCCCACGGAGGGGATGCGGGCCAGGGCGTAGGGTACCGGCTCACCGTCGATCAGCAGGATGCGCTTGTCGCCGCCCTCGGTAATCTCGGGAATGTACTTCTGGGCCATGCACTGGTGCTGACCGTCATTGGTCAGGGTTTCGATGATAACACCCAGGTTGAAGTCGTTCTCACGGATGCGGAAGATCGACTTGCCGCCCATGCCGTCCACGGGCTTCATGATGACGTCACCGTGTTCGTGGTAGAACCCCCGCAGGCGATCGGCGGACCGGGTTACGATCAGCGGTGGCGTGCAGTCCTCGAACTGGGTCGCGAACAGCTTCTCGTTGCAGTCCCGCAACGCCTGAGTCGGGTTGACCACCAGACAACCCTGGCGCTCCGCCGCTTCCAGGATGTAGGTAGCCATGAGGAATTCCCGGTCCACCGGCGGATCCTTGCGCATGAGAATGACGTCCAGGTCGCCCAGGGCCACATCCGCCTCACGGCCGAAGGTGTACCAGTCCTCCGGGTCCATGCGCACGTCCAGCTCCCGGACACTGGCCCGGGCCTGGCCGCCCTTCATATAGAGGTCGGGCAGCTCCATGTACTCGATCTGCCAGCCCCGCTGCCGTGCGGCCCACAACATGGCCAGAGAAGTGTCTTTCTTGAAATGGATATCCTGGATCGGATCCATCACCACGCCGATTCTCAGAGTCATCGAATATCCCCGGTCAATTGATGAAAAACAGGAACCCGTCTACAGAGCATACTTGTTAAACAGTGCTATGCTGAGCAGGAGCCCAAGAATAAGCCGCTGGCACAGTCAGGGCCTATTCGGAAGTTCCGTGAATGGTATTGCACCCGGCCCAGGAATGCACCTGCCATTGCCTGGCGCCGGAAAACCGTCACTGCCGGCGGCCCAAACTGTGCGCGTGTACAATACGTCACAAACAAAAACTTTGTTGCAGGTCACGAATAACCTATAAATAGAGCGGCTTGATAGCACACCTTCACTTTGTGTGTTAAAAAGCGAATCTCTGAATACCGACACCCGCAGAGCGCAAGGCAGTTGCACAATGGACGACAACTTCGAGAACCTGAAAATCATGGTGATCGACGATAGCAAGACTATCCGTCGCACCGCAGAGACGCTGCTCAAAAAAGTTGGCTGCGAAGTAATCACCGCGACCGATGGCTTTGATGCGCTCGCCAAGATAGCCGATTCCCATCCCGACATCATTTTCGTGGACATCATGATGCCGCGGCTGGATGGTTATCAGACCTGCGCCCTGATCAAGAATAATTCTGCCTTCCGCAAGACGCCCGTTATCATGCTGTCGAGCAAGGACGGGCTGTTTGATAAAGCCAAAGGGCGCATTGTCGGGTCGGACCAGTACCTGACCAAACCCTTCAGCAAGGACGAGCTGCTTAACACAATTCGCCAGTATGTTCCCCAGGCGGAACAGTGAGTCCATGCTGTAAAGAGAACCATTGAGGATAACATGGCCCGTATTCTGATCGTTGACGACTCCCCCACCGAAATCAAGAAGATCTCCACCATCCTGGAGAAGCACAAGCATGAAGTTCTGACGGCCGACAACGGCGCCGACGGCGTCGCCATGGCCCGGGCCGAGAACCCGGACCTGGTCCTGATGGATGTCGTCATGCCCGGACTGAACGGCTTCCAGGCCACCCGACAACTGACCCGTGCTCCTGAGACCGCTTCCATCCCGGTGGTCATCGTGACCACCAAGGACCAGGAAACCGACCGCGTCTGGGGTACACGCCAGGGCGCCAAGGGGTATCTGGTCAAGCCGGTCAACGAAAGTGACCTGATCAGCACTATCGAGAGCCTCGTTTCCTGATCCGTCCCATGGAGTAAGCATGTCTGCCCAGGCCGCACCCTTTGCCGTATTGACGGATATTGCCCGGCGAAGCCGGTCCCTGGCGGCCGGCCTGCCGGAACAGCAGCAAGCCGTTACCCTCTGGAATGGTATCGGCTTCATGCTGGCCGGCCAGCGCTACGTCGCCCCCATGGGCGAGGTCGTGGAAATCCTTCACGTCCCCCGCTACACCCATGTACCGGGGGTCCGTCCGTTTATGCTGGGTGTGGCCAATGTCCGTGGCCGCCTGCTTCCCCTGATCGACCTGGCCCATTTTTTCGGTCTGCCACGGGGCGCCCGCAGCAACCGGGACCGCCGCATTCTGGTGGTGGAGCAGGACGATATTTTCACCGGCCTGGTAGTCGATGACGTGGCGGGCATGCAGTATTTCGCCGAGGACAGCTTTCAGGCCCATCCTGGCGAGGTTCACGAGGCGGTCCAGCCGTTCGTCCAGGGCGGTTACGTCCGTGACGATGAAACGTGGAACGTGTTCTCAACTTTTGCGCTAATCGATGATGAGCGCTTTCTGGATGTGTCACAGTGGTAATGTTTACGGCCGTGCCGGCATCGCTGGCCGACTTACCCTCTGAAACCTAATTGCCAATAAGAGAAGAGGCCGGGAGCCAAAGATGAAAAACAAAGCCGGAAGATTCAGCATGGGACAGGGCGCCAACAAGCTTGTTGCCGGCCTGATCGCAACGCTGATCGTACTGACCGTGCTGCTCGTTGTGGTGCTGTTCATTGTGAACCAGGACAGCCAGAACGATCAGGAATACATCGCCTACTCCGGTGAACTGCGGGTACTGTCCCAGGAGATCACCAGTAACGCCACCGAGGCCGCGGACGGCAACGCGGAAGCATTCGCCCGGCTCCAGGGCAGCCGCAACGAGTTCTCCGAGCTGTGGGGTTACATCCTGGAAGGTAATCCGGAAACCGGCCTCCCGGCCAGTAACCTGGCCGCCAAGAGCGAAGTCCAGCCTTACTGGGATACCGTTCGCGACAACGCCGACCGTATCGTGAACACCAAGGACGACGTACTCGCCCTGCACGAAGTGGCAAACCGGCTCAACAGCACCATTCCCAACCTGCAGCGGGACTATCGTGACATCGTCACGGTACTGCTGGACAATGGCGCCCCGGCCCAGCAGGTGGCCCTGGCCCAGCGCCAGTCACTGCTGGCGGAACGTATTGCCCGGGCGGTAAACAGCGTACTGTCCGGTGACGAGGACGCGGTCGTGGCCGCCGACCGTTTTGGTCGTGACGCTACCGAATTCGGTCGTATCCTTCAGGGTCAGCTCGAGGGCAACCCGGCCCAGAACATCTCCCGCATCGATATTGAGGAAGCCCGTTACGGCCTGGAAGCCATCCAGGAACAGTTCCAGTTCGTGTCCCAGAACATCGACGCCATCCTGGACGCCTCCCCCTACCTCAAGCGGGTCCGTGAAGCCTCCAACGAGATCTTCCAGAACTCCCAGCTGCTGCTGCAGGAAATCTCCACCCTGGCGAACAACTTTGCCAACCAGGCAGGCGCCCGGATTATCAGCCCGCTGCTGGCCTACCTGATCCTGGCCCTGATGGTGGCCACCGTTGTTGCCATCGGTGTGGTTCTCTACCGTGCTGCCCAGGAGCGCCTGGCCACTACCCAGGCCCAGAACGAGCAGAACCAGAACGCGATCCTGCGACTGCTGGACGAACTGGCCGACCTGGCCGATGGTGACCTGACCACCGAGGCCACGGTAACCGAAGACTTCACCGGCGCCATCGCCGACTCCATCAACTACGCCATCGACCAGATGCGCGGCCTGGTACAGGCCATCCGGGGCACGGCGGTACGGGTTGCATCCGCCGCCCAGGAATCCCAGTCCACGGCCATGCAACTGGCCGACGCCTCCGAGCACCAGGCCCAGGAAATCGCCGGCGCCTCCGCGGCGGTGAACGAGATGGCGGTGTCCATCGACCAGGTATCCTCCAACGCCGCCGAATCCACCGCGGTTGCGGAGCGCTCGGTTGCCATCGCCAAGAAAGGCGCCGAGGTGGTACAGAACACCATCCGCGGCATGGATAACATCCGTGAGCAGATCCAGGAAACCTCCAAACGGATCAAGCGTCTGGGTGAGTCTTCCCAGGAAATCGGCGACATCGTATCGCTGATCAACGACATCGCCGACCAGACCAACATCCTGTCCCTGAACGCTGCCATCCAGGCCTCCATGGCCGGTGACGCAGGCCGGGGCTTCGCGGTGGTTGCCGACGAGGTTCAGCGCCTGGCGGAACGTTCCTCCGCGGCAACCAAGCAGATCGAGGCACTGGTCAAAACGATCCAGTCGGATACCAACGAAGCGGTTATCTCCATGGAACACACCACCGCCGAGGTGGTCCGTGGTGCACGCCTGGCGCAGGACGCCGGTGTTGCCCTGGAGGAAATCGAGAACGTATCCATGAGTCTGGCGGAACTGATCCAGAACATCTCCAACGCCGCACGCCAGCAGGCGTCCTCGGCGGCCCACATCTCCAACACCATGAACGTCATCCAGGAAATCACCTCCCAGACGTCCTCCGGTACCAATGCCACCGCGCAGTCTATCGGTAACCTGGCCGAGATGGCTTCCGAACTGCGGTCTTCCGTTGCCGGCTTCACCCTGCCGGAGGAAGAGTCCGCCGATACCATGGACAGCGAGGAAGACAGCAACGTACCGGTGGTCAGCTGACCACCCTGGCCAGGGGCGATGAGTGTTTATGTCAGAAACACCCCGCAACCTGTCACCCGGCTCCGAACACTGGGCACTGCGCCCGCTTCCGGATATGGACGAGGCGCAGTTTCACCAGTGGAAGACATTGCTGGAGCACCGGACCGGCATGGCCCTGGCGCCTGAACGCAAGTCCTTCCTGGAAACCAACATCGGTATCCGCATGCGCGAGATCGGATGCGGCAGTTTCCAGGCGTATTACGAAAAGATCGTGGCAGGACCGGAAGCGGTGGTGGAATGGGCCACTCTGGTGGACCGCCTCACCGTCCAGGAAACCCGTTTCTTCCGGGATCCGGATGCCTTCCGGCTGGTGTCCGACTACGTCATGACCCGGCCACGGGAGCAGCTTCGCAAGCGCCCGCTGGAGGCCTGGAGCGTAGGCTGCTCAACCGGCGAGGAGGCCTACACCCTGGCTATCCTGCTGAACGAGAGTATGGAGCAGCTTGGGCTGCCGCCGCTGTACGGAATCACCGGTTCTGACATCAGCAAGCCGGCTCTGGAGAAGGCGCAGAAGGGGTTGTTCAACCCCCGTCGCCTAAACGGCATGGATGACAGTCTCCGGCAGCGGTACTTCCGGGCAGGTGCCCGTAACAGTGCAGAAATTACAGAGGGAATTCGCGAACGTGTCTGTTTCACCCGGCTCAATGTGCTCGATCTGAAACAGGCCCCCATGCAGGGGATGAATATTATCTTCTGCCAGAATCTGCTGATCTATTTCCGCCGCTGGCGCCGGCGGGAAATCGTCAGCCGGCTGGCAGAGCATCTGGCTCCCGGCGGCCTGTTGGTGCTGGGCCAGGGTGAGATCACCGGCTGGCAACCTCCCGGAATGCAGCGGGTTCCCTCGGAACATGTACTGGCGTGGATACGCCGCCAGTCAGACGACGAATAACCGGAGTGGTTATGGGCAACAACCATGACAGCATCGCCCTGGACTGGGTTCGCGGCGAAATAGAACAAACCCTCAAACAGGGCCAGCAGGCGCTGGAAGCTTACGTTGAGAACCGTGACGATACAGCGCGCCTGCGTTTCTGTCTGAACTACCTGCACCAGGTCAACGGCACCCTCCAGATGGTCGAACTGCAGGGTGCCGCCCTGCTCACCGAGGAAATGGAGAAGCTCACCCAGAGCATTCTCAAGGAACAGGTGGACAGCCCGGACCAGGCCGTCGACATCCTGATGGAAGCCATTCTGCGTCTCCCCCGTTACCTGGAGGGACTGCGCTCCAGTGCCGACGACCTGCCGCTGACTCTGCTGCCGCTACTGAATGACCTGCGGGCGGCCCGGGGAGAAGGCCTGCTGTCCGACCTGTCGCTGTTCCGCCCGGACATGAGCCAGGCCCTGTTCGAGGCCTCACCGCGAGTGGCGCGCCTGCTGCAGGATCCGAAGATCCTCGATAATGTGGGCAAACTGGGCAAGATGTTTCACCGTGCGGTGGAAAGCACAGCGCCGGGCGCCGACAACACTGTCCACTATGAAAACCAGCAGAAGGTGATCCAGCGGCTGGTCAAGCTTTGCACCGGCACCCCGCGCGAAGAACTCTGGCGCTCCGCCGGCGGTTTTATCGAAACCCTGCAGCAGGACATCAACGAGCTGGCCCCGGCCACACGCGCCCTGCTGCAGGAGCTGGACCACGAGATCGATCGCCTGACCCGGGAGCCCAAGGACATCCTGCGCCAGCCGGTGCCGGAAACCCTGTTCCGCAACCTCCTCTATTACGTGGCGCAGGCCAGGGAAGCCACCTCTTCCTATATCACCGACCTGCGCGAACGCTACCGCCTGGACCAGGCGCTGCCGGGGGATGTGACGGAAAATACCGGCAGCGGTCCCGGTCGTGAGGCCATCCAGTCGGTTGTGCTGGCCCTGAACGAGGAAGTGGCGCGACTGAAGGACCAACTGGACCTGTTTGTACGGGACCAGAACCGGCAGAACCAGGACCTGGAAGAACTGCTCCCGGGCCTGCGCCAGGTGGCCAATACCCTGGCGGTGATCGGCCTGGGTAACCCCCGCCGGATCATCGGCGAGCAGTTGGACACCGTTGAGCGCCTGCTGGAGCAGAGTGAGACCGCCGATGACGGCACCCTGCTGGATATCGCCGGCGCCCTGCTGTATGTGGAAGCCACCCTGTCCGGCCTGGACCAGGACAGCCAGATGTCTCCACGGAGCGATACCGGAGACGACGAGCAAGCCGGCCAGGCCGGCCCCGGCTCCCGGGAGCTGGGGGATGCCCACACCGCCCTGCTGCGGGAATCCCGCAACGCGCTTGAACAGGTCAAAAGTGCGGTGGTCAACTTCATTGCCTCCCAGTGGGATCCCCGGGAAATCGAGCATGTTCCGGAGATGCTGGCCAGCATCGAAGGTGGCCTGAAGGTCATCCCCCTGACGCGTCCGGCGGATATCCTCGCCGCCGCCCGTCACTATATCCAGCAGGTACTGCTGGAGCGCAAACGGATTCCTGACTGGAAGCAGCTTGATACGCTGGCAGACACTGTGACCAGTGTCGAGTATTACATGGAGCGGCTGGCGGACGGCATTTCCGACAACGAGTCGGTGCTGCGGGTGGCGGAAGAAAGCCTGCGCAGCCTCGGCTTCCCACCCGGGGAGACTCCCACCTGGGTCGAAGACGAGCCTGTAACCGCCGAGCCCGAGACCATCGTTGACCAGGACGTCCCCCTGGAAGCACCAGAACAGAGTGCCAAGCGTTCCGACCTGGACCTGGTGGACGACGAGATCCTGGAGATCTTCGTCGAGGAAGCCGACGAGGTCATGGACACCATCCGCAACTGGTATCCCAGGTGGCGCCAGCAGCAGGACGATCGTGAGGCACTCACCGAAGTCCGCCGTGCCTACCATACCCTCAAGGGCAGTGGTCGCCTGGTGGGTGCCACCAGCATCGGTGAACTGGCCTGGTCCATCGAGAATCTGCTGAACCGGGTGCTGGACCAGACCCTCCGCCCCACCGAGGACCTGTTCCAGCTCGTGGATGAGGTCAACAACCGCCTTCCGGGGCTGATCGATGAATTTCGCACCGGTCACGCCACCGGGGATGTGGACGCCCTGATCGGCCGGGCCGAGGCCATGGCCGACACCCGCAAGACCGGTCACGACGACGCAGCCGGGGACACCGCTGCAGCCGCCGGGAGTTCGGAACCGGCACTGACGGAATCCACCACCACCGCACAGGAAACGCCCGCCGAAGCGCCCCGAGCGCCGGAACGGATCGAGGACGAAGACGATCTGATCGATGACGAGATCATCGAGATCTTCGTGGAGGAAGCCGGTGAGGTACTGGACACCATCAACGAGTACCTGCCCACCCTGCTCCGCCAGTACGACGATCGCAGTGCCATGGCCGAGGTCCGGCGGGCTTTCCACACCCTCAAAGGCAGCGGTCGTATGGTCGGCGCCAGTGTCGTGGGCGAACTGGCCTGGTCTGTGGAGAACATGCTGAACCGGGTCATCGATGGCTCCGTGTTCATGAACGACGACATCGCCACCCTGCTGCGGGACGTGACCGACCAGATCCCCGCACTGGTTGCCGATTTCGAGCACCGTCGCCCGGCCTCGCTGGACACCGCACCGCTGGAGGCCCGCGCCAACGCCCTGGCCAATGGTGAGATTCCCGACAGCCGTGAAATGCCGTCCGCCGAGGTGGATCAGGAGACGGCCACCACTCCGGCACCGGCCGACACCGGGGCAGATGCCCCTGAACAGGACACTGCCGGGGAAGCAATGGCCTCCCTGGGAGAGGATCAGGGCGACGATCTGGTCGACCCGATCCTGGTGGAAATTTTCGAGAGCGAGGCACGTACCCACCTCAGCGCCCTTGAGGCATTCCTCGACGACGCCGGTGATCGCACCAGCGTGGCATACACCGACGGGGTATCCCGTGCCCTGCATACACTCAAGGGCAGCGCCAATACCGCTGCCATCGAACCCATTGCCCGGGTGGTCACTCCCCTGGAACAGTTCGTCAAGCAGGCCCGGGCCGAGAACCGCCGGGCCGATGCCGACGTCATCGAGTTGATCCGCCAGTGCTGCAACTTCCTCAAGGCGGGCCTGGACCAGCTCCACAGCACACCCCAGGAGCCGCTGCACGGCACCGAGGCCTACCTGGAGCAACTCGCGTCGGTCTCCGCCCGCACCCTCGGGCGCAGCGGCCAGGATGACCCGCAGGCAACCGGGGCGCAGGACACCCAGCTGATCACACTGTTCCTCAGCGACGGGCTGGATGTGCTTCTGGATGCCGACCGTATCGTCAGGGAATGGGCCGACACCCCATCGCAAACCGACAATATGGACCGGCTCTCCCATGAGCTTGAGCAGCTAACCAAGGGCGCCCGGGAGGTTGGCCTGGTGGATGTGGCTGAGCTCACCGACGCGCTGGCCGGTGTCTATCACAACGCCCTGTCCCATCCCGAGGGCCCTGACGAATGGTTCATGGAAACCGTGCAATCGGCCCACGAACACCTGATTGACCTGATGGACCAGGTGGCAGCCGGCCTGGCAACCAAACCGGACCATACCCTGCAGACTGAACTGCAGTTGCTGGCGGACTCCCTGTCCACGCCGGACGAGTCTGCGGAAGAAGTGGACTACGGCAGTTTTGACCTGCCCACCGCCGACGTGGAAGAGGATACGGCCACCAGCGGTGATGACCGGGCTTCCGAGGATGTGGACGAGGAGCTGGCCGCTATCTTCCTGGAGGAAGCCGAAGACCTGATTGCCAGCACCGCCGACGCCCTGGAATCCTGGCAATCCCGCCCGGACAACAATGAACTGCTGCGCCTGCTGCAGCGGGACCTGCATACCCTGAAGGGGGGCGCCCGCCTCGCCGACATCCATGCCATCGGCAACCTGGCCCATGACCTGGAGAGCCTGTTCGAAGGCTTGGCCGAACACCGCCTAGGCGTGACCGACGAGCTGTCGGACCTGCTGTTCCGCTGCCACGACCGGCTGGCGGGCATGGTGGACTCACTGGCCAATGGCGAGCCGCCCCGACCGGCACCGGATCTGGAAAGCGATATCCGGCACTACATGGATACCGCCAGCGGCAGCCGCCCGGTCACCGACGTGCACGACGACATGGGCACACCGCCGGAGGAAACATCCGACGCTGCGGAGACACCGACCGACGACACCGGGGAAACCGCCGACGGGGACACGGTTGAGGACAGTGAAGCCGCCAATCTCGAGGAAACCGCCGCCGGGGAGGACGACGAAGACCTGTCCGAACTGGATGTCAGCGACCTGGAAAACGAACTGGAACAGCTCCACGAGGATATCGGTGAGGTTCAGGACCAGGCCCCGTCCGATGATGCCGAGGCGGACGAACCGGCGGAGACCTTCGACCTGTCTCACCTGGACCCGGACCTGGTGGCCATCTTCCTTGAGGAAGCCTACGACCTGGTCAACTCCACCGGCAGTGCCCTGCACAGCTGGAGCGAGAACCCCTCCGACACCAGCCTGGCCGGTGAGCTTCAGCGGGATGTGCATACCCTCAAGGGCAGCGCCCGCATGGCCGGGGTCAACCCCATTGCCGATCTGACCCATGTGCTGGAGGACCTGTTCGAGCGGGTTGCCGACGGTCGTATCAGCCCCAGCAAGGACATGCTGGACCTGCTGTTCGCCTGCCATGACCGGCTCGCCAACATGGTGGACGAGGTCGCCACCTCCCGTCCCTGCGCCCCGGCCAAACAGCTGGTGAGCCGGGTGCGCGCCATCATCGACGGCAAGGTCCCCCCCGCCGCCGAAGCGCCTACCACCAGCGTGACGGCAGAGTCTGAGGACGCAACCACATCGGAGAACGCTGAAACCACCGGTGACAACGCCGACCTGGAACTGAGCGCCGACGAGATCACCGGCATGTTCCTGGAGGAAGGGCTGGATATTGCCGAGTCCATCGAGGAAGCCCTGGTGCAGTGGCGCGAGGACCCGGAACAGCTCACCGGCATCACCCAGCTCCAGCAGGAACTGCATACCCTTAAGGGCGGTGCCCGGCTTGCGGATATCGACGCCGTGGCCGACCTGGCGGAAGCCTGGTCCGATGCCCTGGGACCACTACTGGAAGGGTCCGGCAACCAGCCCCTGGTGCTGTCCCTGAGCGAACGGGCCAACGAAGGCCTGCGCACCATGCTGGGCGAGCTGGAGGAAGGCAACCGGCCGCAACCGGACAATGGCCTGCTGCGCCTGCTGAAAGAAGCGGCCAGCCACCTGGACGACGCCGACACCGGCCAACCGGACGCCCCCGAGACCAAGGCCGACGCCGAAGAGGAGCCGGATACCGAGGTACTGGAAATCTTCCTGGAAGAAGCCCAGGAAATCCTCGACCAGCTTGAACAGCTGCTGGCGGACTGGCGCCAGGAGCCGGACAGCCATCACTTCAGCCAGGAAGCCCAGCGGGCCCTGCACACCCTCAAGGGTGGCGCGCGCCTGTCAAAGCAACTGGAACTGGGGGATCTGTCCCACGATTTCGAAACCCTGCTGACGGACCTGGGTGAACAGGCGCCGTCCCAGGACGACTGGAAGAGGATCACCAAACACCATGACGGCCTGATTGCCGCCGTGGGCGAGGTTCGCAAGTCCTTCGACGACTACCTGGCCAGCCACGACACCGGCGGGGCGGACACCAGACCGACGGACAAGGACACCCGCAAAGCCGACGACACCGGGAAGGCACCCGCCAAATCCGATGCCGGCACCAAGCCGCCGCAACCGGCCCGCAAGGCCATCGAGCAGCGCCGTAAAGACAGCGCCCGGGCGGCCCAGGAAACCATCCGTGTATCGGCGCCGCTGCTGGACGACCTGGTCAACCTGGCCGGTGAAACCAGTATTACCCGTGGCCGCCTGGAGCAGCAGAACAGCGACTTCGGCCACACCCTGGACGAAATGGCCGCCACCATCGACCGTCTGCGCGAGCAGCTTCGCCGGATGGACATCGAGACCGAGGCCCAGATCCTGTTCCGGGCCGAGCAGGAGCATGGTCCGGACTACGGCGAGGACTTCGACCCACTGGAAATGGACCGCTACTCCTCCATCCAGCAGCTGTCCCGGGCCCTGAGCGAGTCCTCTTCAGACCTTGCCGACCTGCGGGAGACCATGTCCGACCGGGTGCGCGACACCGACACCCTGCTGGTGCAGCAGTCACGGATCAACACCGAGCTGCAGGAAGGTCTGATGAAGACCCGGATGATCCCGTTCGCCTCCATGGTGCCGAGGCTGCGCCGGATCGTCCGCCAGATCAGTGGTGAACTGGAGAAGAAGGTGGAGTTCGACGTCCGCAATGCGGAAGGCGAACTGGACCGGAACATCCTCGAGCGCATGATCGCGCCCCTGGAACACATGCTGCGTAACGCCCTGGACCACGGTATCGAGACACCGTCCGACCGGGCCAGGGCCGGCAAACCGGAAACCGGGCAGGTGACCCTGAACCTGACCCGGGAAGGCGGTGAAGTGGTGCTGCGGATGAGCGACGACGGCGCCGGCATCCCCAGCGGCGTGATTCGCCGCAAGGCCATCGAACGGGGTCTGCTGGGCGAGCAGGAGGACCTGAGCGAGCGGGAGATCCTGCAGTTCATCCTGCAGCCCGGCTTCTCCACCGCCCAGGCCGTGACCCAGATCTCCGGCCGTGGCGTGGGCATGGACGTGGTGGCCAGCGAAATCAAGCAACTCGGTGGCAGCCTGGATATCGACTCCACCCTCGGTGAGGGCACCACCTTTACCGTGCGCCTGCCCTTCACGGTATCGGTCAACCGGGCGCTGATGGTGTCCACCGGCGAAGACTTCTACGCCATTCCGCTGAACACCATCGAGGGCATCGTGCGGGTCAGCACCTGGGAACTGGAAGAGTACTACCAGCCCGAGGCGCCGCTGTACGAATACGCCGGTCAGGAATACCGCCTGCAATACCTGGGCGGTCTTCTGCACAGCGACCACCGCCCCAAACTGCAGGGTCAGGCCCTGCCGCTGCCGGTGATCCTGGTACGCGGTTCCGAGCAGCCCATGGCCCTGCAGGTGGACAGCCTGCTGGGTAGCCGGGAGATCGTGGTGAAATCCCTTGGGCCACAGTTCAGTTCCGTACGGGGCGTATCCGGTGCCACCATCCTGGGTGACGGTAACGTGGTGGTGATCCTCGACCTGCCGGCGATGATCCGCTCCGACATCCTGTCCGAGCGCCAGCGCCTGGCAGAACAGGCAGCCCAGCAACAACAGTACCGGGAAGACCGCCCCACCCTGGTCATGGTGGTGGACGACTCGGTCACGGTACGGAAGGTGACCTCCCGTCTGCTGGAGCGGAACGGTATGGAAGTGGTCACGGCGAAGGACGGTCTGGACGCGGTGGCCCAGCTCCAGGACCATCGACCGGACATCATCCTTCTGGACATCGAGATGCCGCGGATGGATGGTTTCGAGGTCGCCAGCTTTGTGCGCCACGACGATGACCTGCGGGAAGTGCCCATCTGCATGATCACGTCCCGTACCGGTGCCAAGCACCGGGAGCGGGCCCTGGGTCTGGGCGTCAACGAATACCTGGGCAAGCCATTCCAGGAGACCGAGCTGCTTGAAACCATTGAACGTCTGACCGGCGAGGAGACCGGAGGCGGGGACGCCTGATGTCCACCGGGGGCGGGCGACCGGCGGTCGCAATTGTCTCTGACGACGTCTTGCAGCGCCATCGCCTACAGGAGGCTACAGGTCGTTTCGGGCTACGCCCGGGGTTCTCGGGGGCCCCGGAGCGTATCCTGGGCTATGAGGTGCTGCCAGATGTGGACCTGTGGCTGGTGACGCTGGAAGATGAGGCCGACCACCCCGCCCTGTTCGATCATCTGCTGGACCATACCGAGGCGTCGATCCTGTTCGGTATCGACCCGGCACCCAAGCCCGGAACCCGGGACTTCGTGCGCTGGGAACGGCGCCTGCTGAAAAAACTGGAAAAACAGCTGGGCCCCCTGGAGGAGACGGAATCCGAGGAGGCCCTGGAAGAGCTGGGGGAAAAACCGCCGGAACTGCCGGCAGCGGTGGAACTGCCGCCCTGGATCACCCCGGCGGCCCCCGGTCAGGCGGCGGAGGACATCTGGATACTGGGCGCGTCCCTGGGGGGACCGGCGGCGGTCAAGAGTTTCCTGGACCACCTGCCCCCGGGGCTTCCGGTGGGCTTTGTCTACGCCCAGCATATTGACGGCAATTTTACCGAGGTGCTGACCCGGGTACTGGGCCGTCATGCCCATTACCGCCTGCAGCGGGCGGAGGAAGGCATGCGCCCGGCCTGCGGCCAGGTCACCGTGATACCGGTGGAGCGGGAGTGGGGGCTCACCCCCGAAGGCACACTGACAGAGAAGGACACTGCCTGGCCCGGGCCCTACGGTCCGTCCATCGACCAGGTGCTGTTGAATTTTGGCGACCATTTCGGCGCCCGCTGCCATGCCATACTGTTCTCCGGCATGGGCAACGACGGTGCCGTGGCCGCCCCCATGCTGAGGGCCTTTGGCAGCAACATCTGGGTGCAGACCAGCGAAACCTGCGCCAACAGTGCCATGCCCGAGGCGGTTGCCGCCACCGGCTGCACCAGCCTGGCCGGTTCGCCGGAGGAACTGGCCAAGGCCCTGGTGCGTACCCTGGCGGACGCGGCCCTGCTGAAACAGACATCGTCGCAGGATGTAACCTGAGGACAGAGAACCATGAGCGATACCACCACAACAACGCTACCCTGTGTACTGATCCCCATGAACCACCGGCAGTTGCTGCTGCCCAACGTTTCCATAGCGGAAGTGGTGGACCACGATGCCAACCTCGCCAGCGGCGAGGGCCCGGACTGGCTCGCCGGCTACCTGGAATGGCGCGGCCAGAAACTGCCGGTGATTTCCTACGAGGGGGCCAACGAGCAGGAAGCCATCATTCCCGGTGCCGGTCGCGGCCGTATCGTGGTGCTCAACACCATTGGTCCCAACCATGACAAGCTGCCCTTCCTGGCCATTGTGACCCAGGGTATTCCCAGCCAGACACGCCTGGAGCCGGAACAGGTCCAGGGGCGCGAGGCAGCCGACCAGGGACCGGCCGACCTGATGCAGGTGGAACTGGAAGGGGACACGGTCTGGATTCCCAACCTGGAGTACCTGGAGAGCCTGGGCATCGAGGCCCTCGGGAAGGCCTGAGGAATCCCGGTCGGATAACGCCCGGCGGATTCCCCACGGCATCTCTCTCCGGCCTGGCAGGTCCGTACTTGGTTATCGGCGCTTAAATGTTATACTGTTACATTATTTGCCGGAAACCAGAGTCATGTCCGCCAACGCACTGCCCTATCGCCCCCACAATCATGACGCCTGCGTGCGTGATGCTCTGGCCGAGGCCCGGACCATCTGCGACGCCCGCAATGCCCGCCTGACCCCTATCCGTCAGCGGGTGCTGGAACTGATCTGGGAGTCCCACAGGCCCCTGGGAGCCTATGACCTGCTCGGAGTACTGGCCCAGGAGGGCCATAACGCGGCGCCCCCGACCGTCTACCGGGCACTGGACTTCCTGCAGCAGCACGGCCTGGTGCACCGTATTGCCTCCCTCAACGCCTTTATCGGCTGCAACCATGCGCGGGAACATCATACCGGCATGTTCCTGATCTGCCGGCAGTGCCGCAACGTCCACGAACTGACGTCGGACGCGGTCTCCGGCGCGGTGGCGGACACTGCCGCCGAGCAGGGCTTCGCCCCCACCGAGACCACCATCGAGGTGGCGGGGCTGTGCCCCCGCTGCCAGTCCGGACAGACGGGCACCCCATGACCGGGACCGACGATGCTCCCCTGGTCCGTCTGGACCGGGTATCGGTGACGTTGAACGACACCCCGGTGGTGGACCGGGTCAGCCTGGAAGTCCGCAGGAACGACATCGTCACCATTATCGGCCCCAACGGCGCGGGCAAGACCACACTGATCAAGGCAATACTGGGTATCCAGCCGGTGACCGACGGCCACGTCCACAAGGCCCGGGGCCTGCTCACCGGCTATGTGCCCCAGCACCTCCAGCTGCAACCCACCCTGCCCCTGAGCGTGCGCCGTTTCCTGGCCCTGACCGGTGCCTCCGAAAGCGACTGCCAGGCTGCCCTGGCCCGCACCGGCATCCGGCACCTGTTCCGTCAATCCGTGCACCACCTGTCCGGCGGCGAGATGCAGCGCCTGCTGCTGGCCCGGGCGCTGGTGCGCAAACCGGACCTGCTGGTGCTGGACGAGCCCGCCCAGGGGGTCGACATCAACGGCCAGGCGGCACTCTACGAACTGATCCGTGAGGTGCGGGACGAACTGGCCTGTGGCGTAATCATGATCTCCCACGACCTGCACCTGGTAATGGCGGCCACCGACCGGGTCATCTGTCTGAACCAGCACGTCTGCTGCAGTGGCTACCCCGCCGATATCTCCCACGACCCGGCGTTCGTGGAGACCTTCGGTCGCCCGGTGGCGGAAAGTCTGGCGGTCTACCACCACCATCACAACCATAGCCATGACCTCCACGGCGACGTGGTGGATCACCAACACTCCGAGCACTGCGACCACCATGTCCCTTCTTGACCCGGTCCTCGACGACTTCTTCTGGCGTGCCCTTCTGGGCGGCCTGGGCATCGCCCTGGTGGCCGGCCCCCTGGGCTGCTTCGTGGTCTGGCGACGCATGGCCTACTTCGGCGATACCCTGGCCCATTCGGCACTGCTCGGGGTGGCCCTGGGGTTCCTGTTCCAGACCAGCATCAACCTGAGCGTGGCCGTCACCTGCGTCATCCTGGCGCTGGTCCTGGTGTCCCTGTCCCGCAGCCGGGCACTGGCCACCGACACCCTGCTGGGCATCCTGGCCCACAGTTCCCTGGCCATCGGCCTGGTGGCCCTGAGTTTCATGCCGGACGTGCGGGTGGACCTCACCGGTTACCTGTTCGGCGACCTGCTCGCCATGTCCCGGCAGGATCTGGCCTGGATTTTCGGTGGTGCGGTGGTGGTGCTGGCGTTGTTGCGCTGGCTCTGGCAGGGCCTGCTGATGGCCACCATCCACGAGGAACTGGCGCGGGTGGAAGGCTTCCCGGTGGAACGCCTGCAACTGGTCCTGATGCTGATTTTCTCGCTGGTGATTGCGGTGGCCATGAAGATGGTGGGCGTGCTGCTGATTACCGCCCTGCTGATCATTCCCGCCGCCACCGCCAGACGACTGGCCAGCAGCCCGGAAAAGATGGTACTGATGGCCATTGGTTTCGGCATGATCGCGGTAGCCAGCGGTCTGGGCCTGTCCTGGAACCTGGACACACCCGCCGGCCCCTCCATCGTGGTGGCGGCGTTCGTGGTTTTCCTGCTCATCTATACCGTTATCCGGCGAGCCAGAGCCTAGTGTACGGCCCGGGTCGTTCGTTTACCTCAAGCACGGCCACCCCTGGATTTGGCAGGCCCTGACTGCTGGGCTAGAGTGAAAACTGATTGCAGGGCCCGGCACTCCGCACCGGGATCATGGTGAACAGGAAACCAACATGGACCCCGAACAGGCGTCAGGAAGACACGTCTATCGCTGGTGGCTGATACCCGTACTGGTACTGGTAGGCGGCATCGCGCTGACCGCTATCATTGCCCCGCGCACGCTTGTGCCGGTGCGGGCACTGATCACGGAGGTCACCGAAGCGCGCCATGACCGGCTCCACGACATCCTTGCGCAACGACTCGCCGATTCCCTCGATTCCGCCCGAGACCTGACGGCACGTCACCCCCAGGCCTTCAGTACGCAGGCCAACGCCTTCCTCGACACCTACCCGGAAATCCGCGGACTGGAACTGCTGACCCGGGTCAGCCACTCCCAGCGCCCCATGGTAGAACGACAGCTGAGCGAACAGAGCGGACAGTTCATCCGCTTTGCCAACTGGATCGGCTCGTTCGACAGTCAGGTCGCCGAACCCGCCGACCACTACCTGATTATCCGCCAGGCGCTCCCGGCGGAGGATATCGGCGCGGCAAGCCTGGGCCTGGAGGCCACCTCCGTGCCTCATTGGCGTGACGCCATCCTGAAAGCACGGGAGGACAACCGGGTTACCGCCACCACGGTGACCCGTGTGCACCGCAACGGTGACGAGCAACGGGCCATGCGGCTGTTCGTACCCTTGGGGCAGCAGGGTGAAGGCGCCGCCGACACGGGCCGGCTTATCGCGCTGGTGATCGATCCCCAGCAGTGGCTGGAACAACTGCTGGTGGGTGCTCACGACCCACGCTGGCAGCTGGAAATCCACGATATCAGCCAGTATGCCAGGCGCCCCCTGGCGTCACTACAATCATCGGGGATCCCCGCCGGTGCCGAGGCAACAACCCGCTCGACACTGACTGTCGGAAGCCGTCAGTGGATGCTGAGCACCAGTCCATCCCGCGCCTGGATGGACAACCTCGAACACCAGGCACTCTGGCCGGCGTGGATAACCGGGCTGGCCGTGACCCTGCTGGCCACGGCACTGACTGCCTGGGCAATCTGGCTGATGCTGCGAACCAACCGGCTGCTCGCCCACAGAACCCGCCGGGCCCGCCACCTGGGCCAGCAACTGGACAATACACGGCTGGAGAAGAACATTCTGCACCACTCCCTGCAGGAGAGCGACCGCCGGACGCGGGACCTGATCGAACTGGGCGCGGGGATTTTCGCGGAACTGGATGAAGGGCGGCACGTGGGCTACATCTCACCACAGGCAGCCACGCTGCTGGACATTCCGTCCACCGAATTGTTGGGCAAGGCCCTGGATATCCTGTTCCCGGAAGACTGCCAGATGGACCTGACCATGGCCTTCGACGCCGCCCGCCGGGACCAGTCCCTCCAGCGGCTGGACACCAGGGTCACCACCCGCAACGGCAACCCGCTTCCGGTGGCCCTCAGGATCAAGGCGCTGAAGGACCCCCTCAGCGGCTGCTCCGGCTACCGGGTGTCATTGATGCCGAGGCAGTGACCATCACGACAGCGGACGGAGAACGTCCTGAATCCGCCCCGTCTCCACCAGCTCCATGAACTCCTCACCCAGTCTCTCACTGCGGGCAATCGCCGTACGCCAGGTCCGTTCGCGGCCGGCATCGTCGCCGGCGAAACGTTCGAAGTCCTTCCGGTCCGGCAGTTTCCGATCCGGCAGCGACGCCAGGTAATCGCGGGACGGGGCGACCAGCAACACGTCCTGCAACCGGGTGGCATCCCCCCGACGCCAGGGCAGGCTCTTGTCGAACCAGCCGGGCACCACCCTGTCGGTGAAATGGGGGTACAGCACGATGCCGGGTTGCTGGTATGGCAGGTCCAGATGGTAGTCGAGCAGGCCGCCATCCCGGTAGACCCCTTCCGGTGCCCCGGGGATGTTGCGGATGCCGGACATCACCAGTGGAATGGACGCCGAGGCCAGCAGCGCCGGGATCAGGTTTTCCCGGCTCAGGGGCACATGGTGGCTGGGGAAATCCACCAGCTTGGCCAGCGGCGCGGGCAGTCGCTGGTCGTGGATAATACCTCGCTCGAAGAAACGGCCCAGATGCCGACGGCTGACCATATTGGCGCTGATGGCCCGCATCAGGCCCAGGGCCAGTCGCCCGCGGGCATCGTCCTCCAGTCCCCGGCCACTGCGGACCACGACGATGTTAAGCCGGTACCAGGGATGTTCGAGGATGGTCTGTTCGCGACCGCCCAGCAGTTCCTCCAGGAACAGCGTGCTCTTGCGAGTCACCTCCGCCGGACTCACGCCCCTGGAGAACCGCTGGCAGGTGTAGAGTTCCGCCAGCTTGGCCAGTTGCGACGCCGGGTCGTCCGAGGACGCCACGGCGGCGAAGCGCCAGCTCCCGATGGACGAGCCAATCAGGGCGCGTTCCTGGGGCGCCCGCAGCAGCCAGTCACCGAAGATGGCCCGGTCAAGCCCAGACAGGCCAAGGGCCTTTGGTCCCCCGGCTGCACCGGGGATCACATGGACGTCCTCCGGTTTCAGCCCCTGCTCCCGGATCCGTTCCATGGCCCGGCGCCCGGCCTTGATGGTCAGTGCCGGCTGGCGGGTGTGAATGGCTGGCATGACGGAACCTCCCTGGAACATTCGTGCGACGGCCGGCGCCGCTTGCCGGCCTGCGGATTGAGCGCGAGTTTAACGAACTCCGCCAGCCACTGCCAGAACCGGGCCGGCGCAACCTTGCCGTCCTTTCATGCCCACTGGTCCTTTCGCCCGGTGGCTGCGTAAATGGTACTGTTCACATGAAACTTCACTTACAATGGCGGGTTTACCCGCACCGCAACGGAAACAGTCATGACAGACCAACTCGACTCCCTATCCGCCCATTACCGGGGCATTATCGAAGGCCTGGGCGAGGACCCGGACCGCGAGGGCCTGATGGACACGCCCAAACGTGCCGCCAAGGCCATGCAGTTCCTGACCCGGGGCTATGGCCAGACCCTGGACGAGCTGGTCAATGGCGCGGTGTTCGAATCCGCCATGGATGAAATGGTGCTGGTCAAGGACATCGAACTCTACAGCCTGTGCGAACACCACCTGCTGCCCTTTATCGGCAAGTGCCATATTGCCTATATTCCGGACGGCAAGGTACTCGGCCTGTCCAAGTTCGCCCGCATCGTGGACATGTACGCCCGGCGACTGCAGATCCAGGAGAACCTGACCCGGGAGATCGCCGAAGCCGTGGAACGGGTGACCAACGCCGCTGGCGTCGCTGTGGTGATCGAGGCCCGTCATATGTGCATGATGATGCGTGGTGTCGAGAAACAGAACTCGGTGATGAAGACCTCCATGATGCTGGGAGGCTTCCGCAAGTCCCAGGCCACCCGCACCGAGTTTCTGCAGCTGATCACCGCCGGGGGCTGACGCCATGACCGCTCCCGTTGCCGTCGTCACCGGTGCCGGCCGCCGCCTCGGGTTCCACACCTGTCAGGCACTACTGGAGCGGGGCTACCAGGTGTTCGCCCTCTACCGCAGCACCACCGATGAGGTGGAGAAACTGGCGCGACTGGGCGCCCACACCCTGTCCGCGGACCTGGCAGACCCCGCCAGTGTCGAACAGGCCCTGGACGACATCCGTAACCGCACGTCACAGGTGCACCTGCTGGTGAACAACGCCTCCGAGTTCACCCCGGACAGCCGGAACCACGGGGAACTGGCCCGACAGGCGGCACGATTGTTCCAGATCAACAGCACCGCGCCCATGATGCTGATGGCCGGACTGGCAGACTGCCTGCGGGCAGGCTGTACCTCTCCCGGCACGCCAACGCTGGTGGTGAACATCACCGACATCTTTGTGGAAAAACCCAATCCGAAGTTTGCCGCCTACTGTGCCAGCAAGGCGGCCCTGAGCAACCTGACCCTGAGCTATGCCCGACTGCTGGCGCCGGATGTGCGGGTCAATGCAATCATGCCGGGGCCGATCCGGTTCCTGCCGAACCATACGGAAGCGGAGCAGGCCAGCGTGCTGTCGGAAACCCTGCTAGCCCGGGAGGGCGGTTTTGACAGCGTGGTACAGCAGATTATCGCCCTGCTGGACAACTATTTCGTCACCGGCGCCCTGATTCCAATCGACGGTGGCCGGCGCCTCGCCTAGTGGCCAACCGTCAAGTAGCAGGGGCTCACCGCGAACGGCTTCACCTGCCAGCAACCGCCGGTAATAGTCCTCGGTAATGGCCTGCCCCGAAAACCCGGGGCGGTTCCGGCTTTCCAGGATATCCACGTCAATGGGCCGGTCCCGAACGCTACTGTCGGGGTCAGAGCGGTCACGACCGAGGGCTTCCTCCAGTTCATTGAGGTGCTGCTTCACCCGATCCGGTGGCAGATCACTATGGAACACCGCCAGGGCATTGAGGAAGCTGTTGTCCGACGCCATGCCCTGGGGGGCGGTGCGGACAACCGGGGATAGGGACACCGGGCCGAACAGGCGCGCCAGTTGCGCCACAGCCAGGGGCAGGTTATGTTCCGGGGCGATGTTGCTGCCCAGTCCGCACAGGTACCACATACCGGTTGCTCACGTTATGACAGTATAGTCTGCCGTGTGG
>NZ_JBJJKZ010000017.1:0-281043 GCF_045449695.1 Marinobacter shunpengi | reverse complement strand
CCACACGGCAGACTAATGAATCATACGGGCAATTCCACCCTCCGGCCCAGTGTCCCGCCCATTTTGCCTTGATAAAACAGGACTTCGGTCAACTTGGCCGTCATTTTCCGGTAGGCAGAGGCGAGTTGCACCCGTTAGTATGGGCCCTGGGAGTCTGCGCGGTAGAAATCGCGCAGACTCCCAGCAACACCACTATCCGGAGACTTATGCATGCCCGTAGAGCACCCGGAAATGATCCGCCAGATCCTGACCGATGTTCGCACCATTGCCCTGGTGGGTGCCAGCGAGAAACTCCACCGGCCCAGCCATGAAGTGATGGCCTACCTGCAGGGCCGGGGGTATCGGGTGATTCCGGTCAATCCCAGGCTGGCAGGCCGGACCCTTCTGGGCGAGACCGTCTATCCCGATCTGGCCGCCATTCCAGAGCCAGTGGACATGGCCGACCTGTTTCTGGCCCCGGAGCGGACCGACCAGGTGATCGATGCGGCCATCAGCTGCCGCATCCCGGTTGTCTGGATGCAGATCGGCGTGATCAACCATACCGGCGCCGGGCGGGCGGAAGCCGCCGGCCTCAAGGTGGTTATGGACCGGTGCCCGAAACAGGAAATACCGCGCCTGGGTATTCCCCCGGTCGCTGCCTGACCGTATAGTCTGGGGGCACAACCTGACGCACCTGGCGAAACAGTGACAGGGTGCCGCACATTTTTATTAAAAATGTGACATATTATTCAGGCGGCGTGTCATTTTGGACGCCAGTGCCCCGTCAGGGTTCTGGCAGCCGCTATAAGAAGAACAACAACGACGTGACCTTAACGCCCTGCTTCCGGAGACCCGTGTGCGTCTGAAACGCCCGCTATCAGTCGTCCTCGTTCGTCATTTAATGAGACCGATGTTTCCGGTCATCATCCTGTTGACCTTCCTGGGAATCGCAACCGCTCTCAAGCTGGGGCTGGATTCCGAGGAAGACGCCCAGATCCGCCAGACCCTGGCGTCCGAAACAGAGTCCCTGGCCCGCCGGCTGGAACATGACTTCCTCAATCACGTCATTGCCCTGCGCCGGATGGCCAGCCGCCTGGAACAACAACCCGATATGTCCAGGAAGTCCTGGAGCCAGGATGCCCGCAACTACCTCGAGGACTTCCAGACCTTCCAGGCCATCGAATGGATCGACCGCAATTTCGTGATCCGATGGATAGAGCCATTGGAGGGAAACACCGAAGCGCAGGGCTTCAACGTTGCCTTTTCCGAAGAACGGCTTGAGGAACTGACCCGGGCACGGCAGCAGGGCAGCCTGGATATTTCCGGCGTCATCAGCCTGACCCAGGGTGGCACGGGGCTGGTGGTCTATGCCCCGGTGGGCGCCGGGGCGGACAACAACGGCTTTATCGCCGGTGTTTTTCGCATGGAACGACTTGCCGATACTCTGATCATTCCCCATATCCGTGGCAACTTCAGTCTGGAGTTGCTGGAGGAAGGCGAAGTGACCTTCAGCCTTCCCGCCCAGACCGCCACCCAGAATCGTTTCTCCCATACCACCGCAACCAACCTGCCATCGGTGCAATGGGCCGTGCGGATCAGCCCCACCCAGGGGTGGGTGGAACGCTATCGTAGCAAATGGCCCTGGGCCACCTTCCTGAGCATGCTGGCACTGGGGCTGCTGGTTTCGCTCACCACCCTGCTGGTCCAGCTGGTACTGAAGCGCAACCAGGACCTGCTGCGAACCCGACGGGACCTGGAGGAAGAGATTGACCAGCGTATTGCCATCCAGCACGACCTGGAACGTCTGGCATCCACCGATACCCTCACGGGCCTGGCCAACCGCCGGTTCTTTATGGAGGACCTGGAGCACACCCTGTTGCAGGCCGACCGGCATATGCGACAGGTGGGGCTGATCATGATGGACCTGGACCGTTTCCAGATGCTGAACGACTCCCTGGGGCACCATTTCGGCGACGAGCTGCTGGCGATGGTCTCCAGGCGGCTCGACCAGCTCAGCGATGAACGAATCATGGTGGGATACTCCGGAGGCGACGAATTCATGGTCTGCCAGCAGCATGTGGATGACATCGACGACGTGATCCACCTGCTCGGCCAGATCAAGGGGTGTTTCGCCGAGCCGTTCGAGATCCACAATGAGAAGCACCACGTCACCGCCACCATGGGGGTTGCCGTCTATCCCCAGAGCGGCGTGGATGCAGACATCCTGCTACGCAACGCCGATATTGCCCTCTACCGCGCCAAGGAACAGGGGCGCAATACCTACCAGTTCTACACCGAGGGCATGCAGGAGCGGGAAGTGCGCCGCCTTGAGCTGGACAACGACCTGAGCGAGGCCCTGGCCCGGAACCAGTTCGAGCTCTATTTCCAGCCACAACTGGACCTGGCCACCTCCCAGTCGTCCAGCGTGGAAGCACTGATTCGCTGGAATCACCCGGAACGGGGTCTGGTCCCCCCCGTGGAATTCATACCGCTGGCCGAGGAAAGCGGTCGCATCACGGAAATCGGGCGCTGGGTGATCCGCGCGGCCTGCCAACAGATCCGCCAATGGCAGGGCACGGCCCTGGAGAACCTTCGTGTTGCAGTCAATATCTCCGGTCGCGAACTGGGTGAAGCCGACCTGCCGGAGTACCTGGCCCAGTGCTTTGATGAATACCAGGTCAGGCCCCAACAGTTGGAAATCGAACTGACCGAGGAATCGTTCATCGAGAACGTGAAACACAACCACGAGCAGATGAGGCGGATCAGCCAGCTCGGTGTTCACCTGGCGATTGACGATTTCGGGGTAGGCTATTCCTCCCTGGGTTACCTGCGGGACTTTACCGTGGACCTGCTCAAGATCGACCGCTCGTTCATCACCGATGTCACCCGGCGGCACGACGATGCGATCATCACCCGTGCCGTGATCAACCTGGCCCACAACCTGGGCATCCGGGTAGTGGCCGAGGGCGTGGAGACGGAGGAGCAGTTGGACTTCCTGAAGCAGCATCGCTGCGATATGGCCCAGGGTTACCTCATGAGCCGCCCGGTGCCGGCTGGCGACCTGCCGGACGTGATCGCCGGGGGCCTGTTGGCCGTATCCCAGCAGCAGGATCATTAAGAACCCCGCAAAGCACGTGGTAAAATAGCGTCAGTGCAACCAACTTCGAGCCAACCCGACGGGATATCCATGGCCAGCTACCTGACCCCGGAACAAGACCAGCGCCTGCGCCGCTGGGAGACTGTCAACAAGTCCTACTTTATTTTCGCGTTCCTGGCCATGATCTGTCTGCTGGTCTTCAGCAGCCAGTTGGGCCTGTCCAGCGGCGATAGCTGGGGGCCTCTTGGTGTTTTGCTGGCCCTGCTGATCATTCCCATCATCGTCCTCCAACTCCGCCTGAAGTGCCCTGCCTGTGAGCACCCTATCGGCTGGCAGGCCAAACTGATGGCGCCGGATCAGTGTCGGCATTGCGGGGTGTTTCTTCGAGCCCGCCGTTAGCCTGTCCTATCCTTTTGTAAGCCTGATAGGTAGGTGCCTGGGCTCTGGGGTGTTTCGTAGCAGCGCCATGGATGGCGCGGAGCAAGGCCGGTCCAGGGATGGACCGTGAATTGCGGCGAAGAAACACCCCAGAGCCCTACCAACCCCCGGGCCCGCCCCAAAGCCCAGCCCCATTCATCCCATCAACACCCAACCCTTGACCTAGGAGCAACTCACAGGTTTTAGTCTGCGGTTATTGATCAACCAAGTTGAGATAGCCCATGAAAGTCAGCGAACTGGCAAAAGCGGCCGAGGTAAACCCGGACACCGTCCGGTTCTACACCCGGGAAGGCCTGCTCAACCCCACCCGTAACCCGGACAACAACTACCAGCAGTACGACGCCGAAGACCTGCGCCGGCTCCGGTTTGCCCGCAAGGCCCGGCAACTGGGATTCTCGCTGCCGGAAATCCGCGCCATCCTGGAACAGGCGGACGAGCACCACTCCCCCTGCCCCATGGTCCGTGACGTATTCGAAGACCGGCTGGCCAGCGTGGAACGGGAAATCGCCGAACTCCAGCAACTGCGCGAACGCATGAGGAGCGCCCTCACCGCCTGGCAGGCCATGCCCGACGGCACCCCGGACGGCCATACCATCTGCCGGCTGATCGAACACTGGGACGATGAGCAACCCCACTATAACGGAGACTGCCACCATGGCTGATGTCGAAACCGTAACGCCCGCACTCTCCATATCCGGGGCCAGTTGCCAGGGTTGCATCGACAAGATCAGGGCCGCGCTGGCTCCCCTGGTGGATAGCACAGACGATATTGAGGTCGACCTGGAACGACAGACCGTGGCGCTCCCCGACAATGTGAACCTGGACGACGCCGCCGCAAGGGTTACCGACGCCGGCTATCCGGCCCAGGCCCTGACAGAAGAACCGGCCTCGTGCTGTCGGGGAGGCGGTGCTTCCGAAGAGCAGCCGGAAGCGCCAGCGCAAACGACAGAGACCACCAGCGGGGAAGACCAGATACAACTCGCCGTTACCGGTGCCACCTGCTCCTCCTGCGTCGCCACCATTGAGAAGGCCCTGACCTCCGTATCGGGAATTACCGGTGCGTACATGAACCTGGCCGACAACACCGCCACCGCATACGGTAACGCCAGCGCCGAGACCCTGGTGCAGGCCGTGAAAAGTGCCGGCTATGATGCCTCGGTGATTGAGGACGCAGAGGCCGCGGATCGCGAGAAGCAGGCACAGGACCGCAGGGACTACCGGGACATGCTGATCAAGATGGCCGTCAGCCTGGGGCTGGGGATCGGCCTGATGGTCTACGGCATGGGCTTCGGCTCCATGATGGTCGGCGACACCAACCAGCTCACCTGGATCAACCTGGGCATCCTGACCCTTGCGGTCATGGTGGCGACCGGGCGTCATTTCTTTATCGGGGCCGCCAAGGCTTTCCGCCATCACAATGCCAATATGGATACCCTGATTGCCCTGGGCACCGGCACCGCCTGGGTCTATTCGATGGTGGTGTCCATCTTCCCGGGTGTGTTTCCCGAGATGGCCCGCCATGTGTACTTTGAAGCCTCTGCCATGATCATCGGCCTGATCAACCTGGGGCATGCCCTGGAACTCCGGGCCAAGGGCAAGACCTCCGAAGCGGTCCGCCGACTGCTCGACCTGCGTGCAAAAACCGCCCGGGTGATCCGCGATGGCCAGGAGCAGGATCTGCCGGTGGAACAGGTTCGCAAGGGCGATCATATCCGCGTACGCCCCGGCGAGAAGCTACCCGTGGACGGCGTGGTGGTCGACGGCGACACCCGCATTGACGAGAGCATGCTCACCGGTGAGCCCATGCCGGTCACCAAAACCGCGGGCGATGAGGTCTCCGCCGGCACTCTCAATACCCAGGGTGCCATTGTCTATGAAGCCACCCGCGTGGGCAGCGAAACCGCCCTGGCCCAGATCATCAGGCTGGTGAAGAAGGCCCAGGGCTCTAAACCCGCCATTGGCCGGCTGGCCGATAAAATCTCCGCCGTGTTTGTGCCCAGTGTGATGCTGGTTGCCGTGGTCACGGCCCTGGTCTGGTTCAACCTGGGGCCGGACCCCCGGGTGGTCCACATGATGGTGGCGGCCACCACGGTACTGATCATCGCCTGCCCCTGTGCCCTGGGTCTGGCCACCCCCATGTCGGTTATTGTCGGCGTGGGCAAGGCCGCCGAATACGGCGTGCTGATCCGCCAGGGCGAAGCCCTGCAGACCGCCGGTAAGCTGGACCTGGTGATCCTCGACAAGACCGGCACCATCACCGAAGGACGCCCCAGAGTCACCCATGTCCATTCGGCAGATAACGACAGCGAAAGGCTTCTATCACTGGCCGCCGCCCTGGAACGGCACTCCGAACACCCGCTGGCAGAGGCCATCGTGAATCATGCGGAAGAACAGGCAGTGACACAGGCCACCGTGACCGGCTTCGAGGCCCTCAACGGCAAGGGGGTACAGGCAAACCTGGATGGCCAGACCCTGCGCCTGGGCAACCGCCGCTGGCTGGAAGAAGAGGGTATCGACCTTTCCTCCCTGGTAGACGCCGCCCGGTCGATCACCGACGACGCCGGTACGCCCCTGTTCCTGACCAGGGGAACCGAGGCCCTGGGGGTGATTGGCGTGGCCGACGCCATCAAGGAAGACTCCGGCGCCGCCATCCGCCGCCTTCACGATGCCGGCATCCGGGTGATGATGGTGACAGGCGACGTGCAGGCCACCGCAGACGCCATTGCACGCAAGGCCGATATCGACGATGTCCGCGCCGAGGTGTTGCCTGAAGACAAGGCCAGTATCGTGGAAGAGATGCGTGGCAAGGGCTACACCGTGGCCATGGTGGGCGACGGTATCAACGATGCCCCGGCCCTGGCCGCCGCCGACGTGGGATTCGCCATCGGCACCGGCACCGACGTGGCCATCGAAAGCGCGTCTGTCACCCTGATGCGTGGTTCCCTGCACGGGGTGGCGGATGCCATTGAGGTGTCCCGGGCTACGGTACGCAACATCCACCAGAACCTGTTCGGGGCCTTTGTCTACAACACCCTGGGCATTCCCATCGCCGCCGGGGTGCTCTACCCGGTCTGGGGTGTGTTAATGAGCCCGATCCTGGCGGGTGCGGCCATGTCCCTGTCGTCGGTCACGGTGGTCAGCAACGCCAACCGTCTACGGCTTTTCAGGCCCCGTCACACAACCGCTTCACAGGAGAGGAACCCATGACAACGTTACTGGTCAACCTGGCAGGACTGGTACTGATGGGCGCCATTGTCTGGTGGTTCTGGCTGTCCGGCACCGACGCTCCCGATACACAACACGATCATCACTGAGGAATACACCATGAAACAACGGATTCTGGCCGCTGGCCTTATCGCAGCACTGGCCACCAGCTACAGCGCCCTCGCCGAGGAAAGCGCCCTCTCCATAGAGGTCTACAAGTCGCCGTCCTGCGGCTGCTGCGGTGACTGGGTGGATCACCTGGAAGAGAATGGCTTTCAGGTGGATGTTACCGACACCGCCAACCTGAACCAGGTCAAGATGGACGCGGGACTGCCCCCCCAGCTATCCAGTTGCCATACCGCCTTTATCGGCGATTACGTGATTGAGGGCCATGTGCCTGCAGCGGACATCAAACGTCTGGTGGACTCGGCCCCGCAGGCCCATGGTCTGACCGTGCCGGGCATGCCCGTTGGTTCCCCCGGTATGGAAATGGATGACCGCAAAGACCCCTACCAGGTGCTGCTGTTCAACGAAGCCGGCCAGACACGGGTGTTTGCGGAATACCACTGATACGATCACAAGGGGCCACACTGGCTACGCATTGACCAGCAAGTGGTTTATGATTAGGGCCATTGTCCCGGCCCGTGAATTCACTGACTCATGACAAGGCGCCCAGACCTTCGTCAGGGAGAGAGGACCCGCCCGGACACGGTATCCAATCCGTAAGGAAAACGCCTTGAGCCTCAAGACACGCATTCTGGGCCTGGCCACGGCCCTAATCCTGGTGGCCTCGTTCGCCACCTGGGTGGCCTACCGCGCGCTGTCCGAGGACATCATCGAGCGCTGGGGCCAGCAGGTGGCGGAGATTCAGGTACGTTACGACAGCGCCCGACTGCTGCAATCCCTGGAACGGGAAATCGGCCTGGCCTGCCAGATGGCTGACTCCTCCACCCTGATCCAATGGGCCGAGTCTCCGGATGATCCGGCCCTGGAGGTCGCCGCCATCCGCCAGATGGAGAGCTTCCGCGCCAATTTCCACGACAACAGCTATTTCGTGGCCCTGCGGGCCAACGGCCATTACTACTTCAACAACGCCGACAACGACTTCGCCGGCGATCAGTTCCGCTACGTACTGGACCGCCAGGACCCGGATGACGCCTGGTTCTTCCAGTTGATCGAGGAAGGCCGCGACTTCCACCTCAACGTTAATCCGGACACCGAACTCGGCGTCACCAAGCTTTGGATCGACGTGCTGATGCGGGGCTCTGACGGCGGGATCCTGGGCATGGTGGGTACCGGTCTGGAGCTGGATTCCTTCCTGCAGGACATTGTCGATATCGGCCAGGATGGCATCACCACCCTGTTCGTGGACTACAACGGCGCCATCCAGCTCTACCGCGACCGTAACTACATCGACTTCGCCAGCATCATCAAGCCCGAAGGCCAGAAGAACACCGTTGACCTGCTGTTCGATGACCCGGACGACCAGAAAAAGGTGCTGGGCATGCTGCAGATGCTCAAGAACAGCGGCGGCGAACAGGGCAAGGTGACCAGCAGCTTTGTCACCGTGGATGGCCGCAAGCACCTGGCCGGCGTGGCCTACCTGCCGGCCATTGGCTGGTTCGAGATTACCCTGCTGGACCTGGAAACCCTGCTGCCGGTGAGTTATCTGTGGCCGCTGGTGGCGGTGTTCCTGGCCACCCTGCTGGTGACCCTGTTGCTGTTCCACCTGCTGATCAGCCGGCGGGTACTGAACCCGGTGATGGCGCTGGAAGAGGCCGTCAAACAGGTCCGGCAGGGCAATTTCAGACTGCCATCTCTGCCCAAACCCGACAATGAGATCGGTCGGTTAAGCAGTCACTTCGAGCAGATGACCGCCTCCCTCAAGGACTCCACCGAAGACCTCCAGGGCCAGGTGGACGAACGCACCCGTGACCTGCACCGGCTGGCGCGCCGGGATCCTCTGACGGAACTGGGCAACCGCCGCGCCCTGGACGAACTGTTCGCCGGCGAAATCGAACGGGCCCACCGGGAAGGTAACGGCTTTGGCGTGCTGTGGCTGGACATCGACCACTTCAAGACCATCAACGACGAGCAGGGGCACCAGAGTGGCGACGCCATCCTCTGCGATGTGGCCCACTGGCTGCGGGCCAGCCTGCGACCCTACGACCAGGCCGGGCGCTGGGGTGGCGACGAGTTCGTGGTCGTCCTCTCCCCCTGCGACAGCCATACCCTGTCCCACATCGGCCAGCGTGTCCGTAGCCATGTGGAAACCCAGAGCCAGGCCATGGGTATGCCGGTCACCATCAGCGTCGGCGGCCACCTGGCCAGACCCGGGGAAACCCTCGACGAGATTCTCAGACAGGCCGATCAGGCCCTTTACCGGGCCAAACAGGCCGGACGCAACCGCCTGGTGACCAGTGACCAGGAAGTGCCGGACACCGAGACCAGCGAATAACGGCTAACCCGGCAGCAGTTCGATCGGATAACGGATGGTGGAGCGACCAGCGCCGTCCTTCTCACCGAAGTTCACCAGTTGCAGGCGGGCGCAGATCTTCGCTTCCAGGGTCGGCTGATCCAGGGATGACTCCACCACCTTGCAACTTGAAACGGCGCCACTCTCCTCAATCACCAGTTCCGGCGTCACCGTGCCCCGCAGGGAGGGATTACGCCGCAACGCGCGGTTGTAGATACTGAACACCGCCGCCTTGTTGGCGTCCATGGTGCGGCGCAGTTCCTCACGACTGCGGCTGACCTGCCGGGTCGGCGCGGGGGTGGGCTCGGCCTGTGGCGTGGGCTCCGGTGAGGCGGTTTCCCGGGGCGCCTGCACCTGGGTTTCCTGGCGCTGTTGCAGGGCCACCTGCCGGGCCTGTTCCTCTGGCTGATGGTCGGATACACCCCGGGAACGTTCGCTGGTGGCCTGCTCGGCCAGGCGGTCGGTATCCGCTGCCGCCGTTGAATCGCTGCGGGCCCTGGGGCCCTGGAGCGAGGTGTCGCCGGAACGCTCCCGCAGGGCGGACAGTTCACTGCTCATGGCCATGATGCCGGTATTCCGGGCGGTTTCCCGGGCCTGCTCCTCTTCCGAGGGTTGCGGGCTGGGGGACTCGGGTTCCGGGGCGGCGGCGGTCTGTTCCGCCGGTGCCGGCCGGGGCTCCGGTTCGGGTTCAGGCGCCGGTTCGGGCTCGGGTTGGGGTTCCGGCTGAGATACCGGCTCCGGCGTGGGCTCGGGTGCCGATTCCGGCTCAGGTTCTGGCTCGGGTTCCGGTTCGGGCTCAGGCTCGGGTTCCTCCTCCAGAATCAGCTCCGCCAGTTGGGGCGGCTCTTCGGTCTCTTTTGGCGGTGGCTCCGGGATCGGCATGAACTCCAGCACCACAATGGCAGCCAGGAATACCGGCGCCAGCACCCAACTGATGATCCGCAGGCGACGGCGATCGCTGTCACTCTCTTCCCAGGGCAACCCATAGCGGCGCTCAGCCATGTTACGCGCCCTCCGGATTCTTCTGGGTAACCGCCAGGGAAATGGCCGAATAACCCGCCTCGGTGCAGGAGGCCATCAGCTTGCGCAGTACCGCGTAGGGCAACTCCTGGTCCGCCAGGATATTGACCGGTCGACCTGCCATGGCCGCTACGTCGCCGGCTGCATCGGTTTCCTCAACCCGCTCGGGCGCCTCCAGAGCCGACAGGGCCTGGGTCAGGGGCGGGGCGACCGCCGCTTCACCGGCTTCCAGATCCGCCCGGGTCATGATCAACTGACCATTGAGCAGGATATTGTCAGCGGTGACGATCAGGGTCGGGGCGTCCTCCGGCGACTGCTGGGACGTGGACTCCGGCAGTACGATTTCCGGGTTGTCGCTGATCAACTGGTTGTCTGCCGAGGAATTCACCATCAGGAAGAACACCAGGATGGTGAAGATATCCATCAGCGACACCAGGTTCAGCTTGCCCTGGTTTTTGGTGCGGCGATGGTGGCGCCGCAACCGGCGTGCCCGTGGGGACTCCTTCACGGCGACACCTCCCCAACACGACTCTGCGGGGCGTCACCCACGGAGATATTGGGGAACAGCTTCACCTCCACCAGGCTGGTCACCTCCACGGTGTGGAACGAGCGCACCGTGTCCATCACCCGGATCAGGGTCTGGTAGTGGGTGTCCGGGCTGGATTTGACGGTGATGTCCTCCTGCTCCGGCCATTGCTTCTTGAGCTGTTTCATCACCAGCAACAACTGGTCGTAGTCCGGCGTTGCCGTGTCGCCTTCTTCACTGTCGCTCACCTGCAATGGTGGAATCTCGCGGAGTACATGGCCTTCGCTGTCGGTGACCGCAAGCTGCTGCCCGGTGATGATCACCACGGGCCTTATCGGCTGCTCCTCGGCGGCGGCGCCGGAACTGCGTGGAAAATTCAGCTCAATGATGGTGGTGCGGGCAAAGACCACACTCATCAGTAGCACCGGCACCAGCACGATCATCAGGTTGAGGAACGGGGTGACGTCCAGGTCCGCTTCACTTGTCAGCCGGCGATGTCTGCGCCTCATGGCGTTCTCCTGACCAGTAGCATCCGCGTGGGTACCTTAGTTCGAGGAGGCGCCCGCCCCTTTGGGCGGTGGAGACTGGGGAGCAGCCCGGGACGCCGCTGCCGGGGCGGGAGGGTTGGCATCACTGATCAGGTTGAGCACCTTGATGCCGGCCATCTCGAAGCTGTCGACAATCTCGTTGGTGCGGGTCTGCAACAGGGCGTGGATCAGCAGCAGTGGAATGGCGGCGATCAGGCCGAAGGCGGTGGTGCTCATGGCCAGGGAGATACTGCTGGAGAGCATGGCCTGGCGGTTGCCGGCAGCTTCGTCGGCCCCCAGGGCGGTAAAGGCATCGATCAGGCCAAAGATAGTACCGAGCAGCCCCAGCAGGGTCGCCACGTTGGCCAGGGTGGCCAGGTACTGGGTGCGCTTCTCCAGTCTCGGCATCACTTCCAGCAACCCCTCCTCCATGGCGTACTCGATATCCTCCCGTGGCTGCTTGCGGGCCAGGCGCAGCAGGCCGGCACCAATCATGGTGGCCATGGCGCTGCCGGAGTCCCGGGCGTAGTTCAGGGCGCCCTTGAGGTCCTTGCGGTACAACATGTCGTGGAGCTTGCGGAAGTCCCGGCGGTTGATGTGCTTCTGGGTGGTCAGGTACAGCCAGCGCTCCACGGCGACAATGAGCCCGATCAGCAGGACAATGGCGATAACGACCATGAAGGGGCCGCCGTCCTGGAAGAAGCCAGCAAAGGATTCGATCATGGTGGGTTACTCCTGGGTGTCCTGTGATCGTGAATCAAGTCGGGTCTGGTGGTAATCGAGGCGCCGGCGGAAGTTTTCCCGCTCCAGCGGTGCCGGGGTCTCCCCCGTCATCAGGCGGCGTTCCATGGGTTCCGGCCCTTCGCTGGCAACCGGTTGCCAGGGCACCAGGTACAACACGGTGGGCATTTCCTGCTCTCCCTGGATGCGGGTACCCTCGATGGTCACCACCTGGCCGCCCTTCTGCTGACTCTGGGCAGGGCCAGCGGCCAGTAGCATCAGTACTGTCAAGGTTAACGACATCCGCCCGTGGCGACTGTGCCGGGTTTCCCGCTTTTGTGTTCTGGCGTTGCTCATGTCACTCACCACAGGCATCAAAGTCGGTTTTTGAGATCGGCTACCCATTGCGCCACCATCGGATCCGGTTCCGGCAGCAGTGCCTGGTATTGCTGGTACAGGTCCAGGGCCTCCTGGTGCCGGCCCTGGTACAGGTCCAGCAGGATGCCCAGGTTGCGGATGCTGGGCCGGTGCTCCGGATCGGCGGTCAACGCCTGCCGGTAGTAATCCTCCGCCTGACCGAACTCACCGTCCTGTCGGGCCAGCACGCCCAGGTGATTGAGGGCATCCGGCTGTTCGGGATCACGGGCCAGCACCTTTTCAAAACAGGTTCTGGCGGCGGCGGTTTCCCCGGCCCTGAAATCCAGGACGCAGAGATTCACCAGCGGCCCGGTCAGCTCCGGCCGCTCCCGGTGTAGGGTTGTCAGGGCGCGGCGAGCCTGGTCCGGATCATCCTCCATCAGGGCCACCGCCTGCTGGAAGCGTCCAAGAAACTCCGATGGAATGGCGGACCCGCTGGCGGTGTCATCGCGCCCGGTATCCAGTGTTGAGGCACAACCTGTCATCAGCACCATCAGAAATAACAGGCCAGTCCGACAGGGTTTATTCCAGTTCATGCACGGCACCTCCGGTCTGTTCCGGCTTGTTGTATCGCGCGGGCAGCAGTTTACCCAGGGCCTCGAAGCTGCGGCGGACCCAGGTGTCGTAGTGACCGTCACGGGTCTGCTCGATGTTCTGCTCATGGATGGCGATGGCATCGTCCTCGAAGGGATAGGCCTGCTCCTCCAGCAACAACTCATACTGCATCTGCTCCATGTCACTCAGGCCCGGCGGGCGCTCCGACGCCATCAGGTCCCGGGCCAGGATGCGGTAGAGCTCGGCCAGCCGGTAACCCGCCTGGCTGTGGTAGTCCTCGTGGCCATAGGTGGCGGCTTTCTCATAACCGTCGGCGGCTTCTTCCAGGGCCCCAATCTTGGCCCGCAGATTGTCCTGCAGGGGCAGGTTCAACCGGATCGCCTCAAAATCCGCCCGGGCCTGGTCGGCCAGGGTAATAGCGGCCTCCGAGGCCAGCATGGCGGTACGGTTGTCGGCGCTGTCGCCGAGGCGGTCCGCAGTGGCAATCTGCTGCTCCAGCCAGTACCGGCGCTGTCCCTCATCGCCCTGTTCGCCGTTGAGCTCCGCCAGCCGGTTGGCCGCCTCCATGTAGGGTGAAACCGGTTCCGGATACTGCTCGGCGTACTGGCGATAGGCGCTGATGGCCTCAGCCTGGTTGCCGCCCCGGTCATAGAGTTCCGCCGCCAGCCAGCGGTTTTCCCGCTGTTGTTCCGGGTCGCTGCTGCGATCCGCGAGGACCGTCAGCTCCTCCGCCGCCAGTTGCCACTGGCCGGTCTCCCGGTAGGCCAGGGCCATGCGGGAGGGCAGTTGCCCGGTCAGTTCATGGTTGGGTTGGGCCGCCCTCAGGTCGTTCATCACCACCAGGGCGTCGTCATGGTCGCCCATCTCCAGCAGCAGGCCGGCGGCGTCATAGCGGGCGCGGGCACTGATCTCGGTGCCTGGGGCGGATTGGGCCACCCGTAGCCATTCGGTCACAGCGCCCTGCTTCTCGCCAGCGGCCAGCAACTGTTCACCCTGCTGGTAGACCGACGCCGCCAGACTGTCCTGCAACTGGCTGCGGCGGGGGTCCTCCGCCGGCATGTCCGCCAGTGCCTCGGTGTAGGCCAGCTCGGCGCTGCGATAGTCGCCGGTTTCATAGTAGCTCCGGGCCTGTAGTAACCGGGTTTCCAGGGCCAGGGCCGGATCCTGCAACGGCTGCCAGGACAGCAGACGATCACTCAGTTCCTGTACGCCCCGGTGATTGCCGGCGGCGGCCTCGTACTGCACGGCGGTGTAGAGGATGGATTCAGCCCGGGGATCCTCCGGGAATCGGGTGGTGAAGCGAATTCGGCTTTGCTGCTCCAGGTCCGGCCATGGGCTGTCCGCATCGTCGGTCAGGCCCGATTGCTGGTAGGCCAGGATGGCGGCGTACCCCGCCTCGGCGTCCCGGTCATGCTGGCCATGGTCGTAGGCCACCCGCTCGAAGATCTCGATGGCATTGTCCCACTGTTCCTGGGCCAGCCGGGTTTCCGCCAGCAGGAACAGCATCTCCGGGGTCTTCGGATGGTCTGGGAAGGTGTCGGCGAAATCCAGGTAGTAAGTGGCGGCCAGGTCGTACTCCTGGTTCCGGGTGGCAGGATCGGTCGATTCCTGGGCCCTCAGGTAGTGTCGGTTGGCCAGTTCCGGAAGCAGGATGATGAGCTGGTCGCGGATCGCGCCCCGCACCGTGTCCGGGGCCTGCTGCCAGTAGGCACTGCGCACGCCGTACTGCTCCACGAACCGGGCCTGGGCCGCCGGGATCGCCTCCGGGAAGCCACCGGCCCGGTAGATATTCATGATGCGAACGGCGTAATGCGGCGCCTGCTCACTGAAGGGGTGGGCATCGATGTACTGCTGATAGACGGCGATGGCGTCGGTGTACTGCTCCCGGTCCTGGAGGTGTTGCGCGTAGCGCTCGTAGACCAGGGGCTCCCAGGGTTTAGGGCCGACGCGCTCGAACAGGTCGGCCACCGCTGGCGCGCCACCCTGATAGGTGAAGGTCAGGCCCAGCACCCGGAACAGGTCCTCCACCAGGGTGCGATGCTGACGGTCCAGATCCCCGGGGGTGGCGTTGTCCGGCAGTAATCGGTCCAGCGCATGGCTATAGCTGATGATCGCCGTGTCGTAGTCGCCCTGGCGGAACTCGGACCAGCCTTTCATGTAGAACGAATGGGTGGCGAAAGTCTGCTGGCGTTCATCCGGTGAACCGTCGCTGGCGCGGATCACGGCGGCATAGCCGGTTTCCGCGGCCGGATAGTCGCCCTCGATAAACAGCAGCTCGGCGCGGCGGAACTGGGCTTCCACCCACAACGGCGAGTCCGGGTGCTGATCAATCAGGGCCTCCAGTTCCCGGCGCTGGGCGGCACGATCCCCCTTGAGGTCATGGATGCGGGCCAGCTGGTAGCGGAGCCGGTGGTTCTCGCTGTGTGCCGGGTTCTCCTGCAGCAGCTTTTCGTAGCCGGCAATCACCGGGTCGAAGGTGTCCTCGGCGGTATCCGCATAGCGACGCTCGGCCTCGATGAACATCAGGTCGTAGAGGCGGTATTCAGCGGCATGGACCGCCTCGGGCTTATCCAGCAACACCAGCAGTTCCCGGTACCGGGTAATAAGCTCGTCCAGGTTGGCCGCCAGGGCCTCTGGCGGCATCTCCAGGCTATCCCGGTCCCGACGGAACTGCTGGTCCAGCAGCCGGGTTTCCGCCAGCCTGGAGGCCAGCAGGTAACGGTGCGCCTGTTGCTGGTCCCGGCGGTAGTAGTCCCGCAACTGGGCCAGCAACCGATCGCGGGCGTCCATACGGGCGTCAGCGATGGCTCCGGTGAGCCCCTGCAGGCGACGCTGGCTGTCCTCCACCCGCTGCGACAGGCTGCTCACGTCACCGGGACTGGCCATTTCCTGCTCCAGCCGGACCTTGCGATCGGTGAGTTCGTCCAGGGCGGCGTCCAGCCGGTTCAGTTCACGGCGCACCCGCCAGCGGTTGGGGCCGTAGTCGTCCGCCAACTGCCAGGTCAGGGCCGCCGCCACCCGGTCCAGCTTGCGGCGCTGCTCCGCCGTGCGTTCGTCGTCGGGCAGTTGCGCCAGACGCTCCCGGGCCCGCTCCAGCCGGTCGCTGAGGGCCCTCTGTTCGCTTGTCATGAAGAAGGCCGCGTCTTCCCCGGCTTCGGCCTGCGCCACCTGTTGGTGGAAGGCCTGCTGGCGCTGGTACCACTGGTCGTCCTCGATGCCTGCCAGGGCCTCGCGGGTCTGCTCAATACGCGCGCTGCGCTGCTGGCGACGGGTTTCCAGCATCAGGTTGAAGGAGGCCAGCTTCTGGTCGCCATCGGCCAGCAGCCGCGCCATCTGGTTAAGTTCGTGGAAATCCTTGAGCGCCCGCTGGAAGCTTTCTCCCGCCACCAGTTCCGCCAGCCCAGCGGCGTCCTCGCCTACACCCGACGCGGGCATGACCTCCAGGCGGCCGTAGGGATCGGTGACAATGGCCTCGGGGAATTCCAGCAGGGTGGGCCCGGGCAGCCAGCGTTGCTCGCCGCGCTCTTCAGACGCGAACACCACTGCCGCCAGCAGGTCGGCCTCGTCCGGGGCCACCAGTCGACCGGCGGCGCCATCATATCGACCCTGCCAGTAGGATGCCGCATCCCGGTAGGCCACCAGGGCCTGATCCCGACGCCCGGCCCGCTCATGGAGCACGCCCCGCACCAGGGCCATCTGCTGGGGTGATGCCCCGCCGCTCTCGCCGGCCGCCCACTGGGCCAGCACCTGCTCGGCCTGTTCGCCCTCGGCGGAGAGGGTTTCCAGGCGTCGCGCCCGGGCGCCGAACAGGCTGTCGTCATCAATGCCCGCCAGGGTCTCCGGTACCTGGCCATGGTCACCGGACTGGTAGCGCAACGCCGCCAGGGTCAGGCGGATACGGTCCTGCAGGGCTTCGCGCTCTCCGGCGACGGCGTCCTGCCAGTCATCGTTTTCCGCCAGCTCCCCGGCCAGGGTGGCCAGGGCCGATTCCCGGCTGTCCTCGCTCCCGGTCAACACACGGTTGTAGCGCAGGTAGGCGGCAAACAGGCTGTCGTCGGGCAATGCGCCCAGTACCCGGTCGAGGTCCGGGGCGAGGTTAATGCCGTCATCCTGCAGGGCAATCTGCCCCTTCAGGTACAGGGCTTCCCGGTAGAGGGCCGGTTGCTGCTCCCGGAACACGCCCTGGTCGAGTTGCACCAGGGCGTCGCGGGCGCTGTCGTGATCCCCTTCCAGGTAGAACACCTTGGCCAGGTAGAACCAGGCCTGGTTTCGCTGACCCGGGTCCACGGACTCGTCCAGCAGCTGTTCAAAGCGGTCCCCGGCCTCGCGGAGCATGCCCCAGGACAGCATCAGGCCGCCTTCCACCAGGTCCGGGTGCTGGCCATGCCCCACAATGCCACCTTCATCGCGGGCGACAGCCAGTCGGGTCAAGGCATCCAGCGCGTTGCCCTGGTAGTACTCGTAGAGTACTTCGCCCCAGGCGGGGTCCTGGGCACGGGTTGGGGCCTCCCCCTCCGCCGCCATCACCGACAGGGAAACGCCAGCCACCAGGGCCACGCTGGCCTGGCGGATTCGCAGGGCCAGGCGATGACGGGTGAAGCCTGGTTTCACGGTTACTCCCACTCCACCAGTTCAACGGCTGGCTGGTAATCCGATGAGCGGTCGCGGATGCGAACCTCCAGGGTGGCGGTGCCGGTGCCCTTGTCGAGCTGGTAGGTGGCCGCCTTGCGGTAAGGGCGGTTCTCGGGGCCAATGCCGTCCACGAACACGGTGACCTCGTGCTCACCAGTCTTGAGGTTGCCCATGTGCAAACGCTGCATGCCGCCCCGGCGCAGGGCATCCACCTGGCGGGCGGTGTACAGGTGACTGGCCACCACGTCGTCGCCCACCTTGAGCTTGACCGCGTCCAGGGACAGGAACTCGCCGGTCTCGACACTGAGGAAGACGGCAAACTGGGTACTGGCCGGGAACAGCAGATCCTCTTCCAGCACGAACAGGTCGCGGTTGAGTTCGATCACCTGCTTGCGCAGCTCTTCCACACTCCTGACCACGGACTCCGCTTCGCCGTCGGCCTCCTGCGCCAAAAGCAGGGACGGGCATGCCAGCATCAGCAGGGTGGTCCAGAGGAGGAGCCGGCGGGTGGGGGTGCGATGGTCGGGTGTCATAACAGGCCTCGGAAATTCCGCTGGTCCGGCCCCGACGACGGGGCCGGAGATCATTCAGTACTCAAACAGGATGGACGCCCGGGTCACCCAGGCGTCAAAGCCGTACAGGGGTTCCTGTCCGGGCAGGTAGTCGCCGCTGGCGGTCACGTCCCGGAAGTTGTCGTAGTCGAAATCCAGGTAATCCACCAGCAGTCCCAGTTGCAGGCGGTCGATGCCGGGCACGGAAATCTGCTCCCACTGGTATTCAACGCCGGCGCTGAAGGTGAGCCCGGAGAAGGTGCTCATTTCCTTGTCCCGGGCCAGGTGGGTCTGGGAGTTGCCGTAGTCGTACAGGTCGCTGTAGAAATCCGCCTGGTCCTGGGCGTAGTAGCGCAGGCCACCCTCCAGGGTCCAGTTGGGTCCGAAGCCATGGACATAGCCCAGCTCCACGGTGTGGGCATCGATGCCCCAGTCATCGGTGAAATAGCGGTAGCTGCCTTTCACCGAAGCCCGCCAGGGCAGGTAATAACGGCCGTTGACCGCTGCCGACACACTGGTCCGGGTATCCGGGTAACGCTCGGGTTGATAGAGGTAATTGGTGGGATCCGACGGGTCGACGTAGCGGTTCTGGCGATAGGGGTTCTCCAGGTAACCCTCGTCGGTGATCACTTCCACGTCCAGCCCCATCACACTGTTGGGGGTCAGCACCTGGGTGATACCGAGCTGGTAGTTCTGTCGGTCCGCCTCTTCCTCGAAGCTGTCGTTGCCCACTTCCATGACCGTGTCCCAGCCCCGGGCATACCCGATCGTCAGGGTGGTCATGTTGCCGAAGAATTCCTGACTGATGCCCAGGTAGAGGGTGTTGGCCTCGTAGTCGTTCTCGCTACTGTTGGTGTAGCTGAGGCTGAGGATGGAGTTCCCCTCCAGGTAATCCGCCCCCAGAGTGTACTCGGTGCGTTCCTCGGTATAGGGGCTGGCGGTGGCCAGTACATCCACCGAGGCGGCGGACACGGAATCCACGTAGTACTGGCCGCTGAAGGAGACCTGGTTGCCGGCCCCCTTGCGGACCAGCACCGAGGGCCCATCGATGGTCATGCCTCCACCTTCATAGCGATGGTAGAAGGCATCCACCTTGTCCTCGGGCAGGGTCGCGCCGTGGGCGCCGGTGGCCAGCAGCAGGAGCATCCACAGCAGTGCAACGGCAGCGGGGCGACGGTCAGTTACAGCCACAACCACCTCCTGAGCCGCCCTCTGCCCCCCGGGCGGACTCCCGCGCGCCATAGACGTGCTGGATATACGTGCCGGCCTCGCCCCGACGACTGTCCAGCATCACCGGATCCGCCAGGTTGGCCCGCTGGTAGGGCTTGACCCAGGGTTCCGGCGCGGAGCATCCGGCCAGTAGCAGCACCGGCAGGACACAGGACAGGAAACGACGCATGCTGGCGGCCCTCATGATCGGATCACTCCCGGATCAGTTCGCGGATCTGGGTGCGGTAGTCGTCCTCGTACCCCGGCTGGTAGCCATGGTGCACATGGCGGGCCTGGCCGTTACGGTCGATCATCACCGTGGTGGGCATGGCCTGGACGTCATAGAGCTCACTGACAGTGCTGTCGTGGTCCCAGAGGATGGCGAAATCCACCGGCACCGCTTCCAGGAAACGCTTGGCGTCGTCCCGGTGCTGGTCCACGTTGACCGCCAGCACCCGGAAGCCATAGTCCCGGAACTCTTCCTCGATGGCGTCCATGTGGGGCATTTCCTGACGGCAGGGCCCGCACCAGGACGCCCAGAAGTTGAGCATGATGACCTCGCCCCGCAGATCATCCAGGCGGATGTTCTCGCCACTGCGACTCTTGAGGGTGAAATCCGGGGCGGTGGTGCCGGACACATCGGCCGTCACCAGGCCGGAGAACAGCACGCCTGTTGCCAGGATAATCGCCATTGCCCAATTGGAAGCTTTCACCTTTACAACTCCTTACTTATAAATAACCGTGTCACGTTTTGTTGTGACCTGATTAAAAGAAAACGGAAACGGATGTACTGACTTCGGTATTCACAAAGGTCTTGTCGTCGCCAAGAATATCGCTGTCAAAAAGATACTGACGGACATTCAGATGCACCGACACACTGTCCGTGAATAACACCTGATAACCGGCGCCGTAATTAACGGTAAACCGGTTATCACCGGCAAAATCCGTGGCCCCGGCACCGGCGGTTACATACAGGTTGGTATTGAACACATAATCACCCGGGAAGAAGGCTTCACCGGGTAATATCCGGTATCCCAGATTGAGGTTGTACCAGCGGTAGTCCCGGTCATCGTCGGACAGCAGTTCCACATCCCCCGCCAGGCGCTCGAAACTGGTTTCCCCCGCTTCGGCAAAACCAATCCCTCCCTCCACAAAGAAGGATTCGCTGATGTTGTAGCTGAGGCGGGCGCCGTACATGAAGGAGGATTCGAAGTCCTCGATGTTGAGCCAGCCGACCACGGCGGCCACCTCGAAGTTCTCGCTGTCCACCAGCGCCTGCTCCACCGGTTGTGGCTCCACATCCGGCTCGATCAGCGGGGGCTCGCGCTCCGCCTGGGCCCGGGCATCTTCCGGTGTGGCTGCCACGGTCACCACAATGGCGGCCGCAATGATCAGTTTTAAAAGAAAATACCGAGTCCGAGTTTCCATTCCGTCACTTCTTCGTTGGTTTGTCGTTCGGTGAAGACCTTGTAGTCGCGGACTTCCGCCCGGACGAAATAGCGGTCCGCCACGTAATAGCGCAGCCCCAGTCCGATGTGGGCCGTCGGATTCTCACGCCGCTCCGTCTGCGCCAGGGTCGCCTTGGGGCTGATCCAGGCGTAGCCGCCCCCCATGGTGAGGTAGGGGGTGATCCGCCAGTCCGGGAACGGCTGGTGCTGGATGCTGATATTGGCCAGCCGGATTTCCGAGCGGCTGCCCAGCACCTGGGTGGCCTGGAACTCCAGGCCGAGATTGCGGGTGAACTGCCAGCTCGCGGCGGCACTGATGGCTGCGGCCCCCTCGAAGTCCCCCATCATGGCGACCACCTCACCACTACGGTTGCGGAAGTCGTCCCGTTCCGGCCGTGGTTCGATGGCTACCTGACCGTCCTCGGTCAGGGTGCCGGTGGCCAGGTCATCCTGCAGTACCCAGCCCTCGCGACCACGGCTGTCACTGACCTTGATCCAGCGGGTTTTCTGCATCAGCAGGGTCAGCCGCTCCCCTTTCTCACTGGCATGGAACACCGGGTAGCCAATGGCCGGCCCGGTGCGCCATTCCACGTAGGGCGCCGTCACCACCACGACCCCCGGTTCATCGCCGCCGGACCATAACCAGTCCAGCATTCCGGCGTGCAACGGCAGGCTCCAGAGCAGACAACACATCACCAGCAACCCCTTGCGGGCCATAGCACCTGGACCCATCAGTTCTCCGGCGTGTCAAAGGGGTTGTTGTAATACTGGGCCCCCAGGTCCAGCCATTCGCTGACCAGGCGCAGTTCGGCGTCGGTGAGGAAGTCCTCATGGGCTCCTCCCGTATCAAAGACTTCCATGAATCCGGCACTGGCCAACGCACCGGCGGTGCTCATGATCGGGTCCAGCGGTACCCGCTCAAGGATGGGGATCGGATTGTCGTCCTCATCCAGGATCAGTTCGCCGTCCTCGTCCCGCAGGTATTCGCCGGTATCCACCTGGCGGTCCACCAGCACACCGTCCACCACTTCCTGCTCGAACCGGGTGGTCAGCAACTGTCGGTAGGCTTCCAGATGGCGGGGTTCATCCGATGAGGCGCCGTCGATCAGGTCGAGGTGGGCGGCAGGCACCTGGACGGCACCGTCGGCATCCGTGCCGGCATGGCAGCCGGTGCAGGTGTAGTTGTCCTGTTCCATGCCGTCGCTATCCAGGATCACCCGTTCCTTGCCCCACAGCGGGTGAATATGGGTCTCATAATGGATGACCGACCGGCAGTAGGCACTCCAGTCGGTCAGGCAGGACGCGGACACCGGCACCGGGGTGTCCAGGTCGTCATAACGCAGGGCATAGGACGGTGCCGGTGTGGTCAGGGCGGGATCGACCCACTGGTCCTCGAATTCCACGTCCGGGGAAAGCCGGCGCACGTCGTTGAGGCGACTCCAGGTCTGGGCCATGGTCTCCCCCATTTCCGCCCACAGGGTGCTGGTGGTGCCGGGGAACTCCACGCCGGTGGTGGTGGCGCCGGTGTTGGCCGCCGCCGGGTCGGCGCTGTAGTGGCCATGGGGTACGTCACTGTTGGCGGTGTGGCAGCCATTGCAGGTCAGCGTCTCCCCCGGGCGAAGCTGTAGCCAGTTCTGGTGCTGGGGGGAGATGCGACGACCATCGGCATCCACCACGCTGATGGCAAAGGCCACGTTGGCGGGCACCGCTGCCCGCACCGATCCGTCCGGCTCCACCGGCACATAGCCCAGGATCTCGCGCATGCCCTGGGCACGGCTGATGCCGAAATCGGCATTGTCGATCTCGCGCACCTCGTCGTCGGGGATCGAGACCGGCTTCTCGAAACGCACAAACCGCGCCGGACGGTCTTCCGCCGGGGTCGACATCGGGTTGGCCATAGTGGCTATGCCACTGCTGGTGGTGTCGACACCTTCAATGTCATAGACACTGCGGATGTGGACAATGCCCAGCCCTTCGTTGACCAGTTCCCGGGCGTCCTCCGCCAGGGCGCCAGTGTCCACCTCCGGTGGCCGATAGGTGGGCAGCGGCCGGGCGCTCATCAGCACCGCCTCGGAAATCTGCTGACCTTCCTCCGCCGGCTTGATGGGCAACTGGGTACCGTTGCTGGCATTGCGCTGCCACAGGCCGAACAGGGGCGGGGCCACCTCGTAGTCATCGGAGCTGATGCGTTCCTCGGTACAGGGCAGGTTGGGCTGATCGGCGCTGCTGCCGTCCACCACTTCCCTCACCCGGCAGGGGCTCCAGCTCACCAGGTAGCGGTCGGAGCCATCGAACAGGGGCATCACCGCATCGAAACTGCCGGCCATGCTGGCGGAGCCATCCCGGGACAGCCCCGGCACCAGGGGCACCAGGGCATCGCCGGTAACGCCATCGACGGTGCGGTCGTGCTCCACGAAGCGGGTGATATCCACCAGGCTGGGGAAGGCGGTCAGGTCGTTGTTGCCCAACCCCCGGGCCTGCACGAGGATATCCCCCTGTTCGGTCTGGATGGGGCGGAAGTAATGCAGGTTGCTGCCATCCACCTCATGGGAGTGACGACCGAACACATAGGCCAGGCCAGTGCCGTCGGGGTTGATCTGGTAGAGGTTGAAGCCGTTGCCCCCGGTCTGGCCGGCGTTGTCCCAGCGGCTGAACAGGATGCGGCCATCGTCCAGCACCACCGGATCCAGGTCGTGGCTCTGGTTGAAGGTGATTTGACGGATGTCGTCGCCGTCGGCGGTCATGATGTGCAGCACGAAGGCCGGTGAACGCAGATCCTCGTCCTGGGCGGCGAACATGCCCTTGCCCTCGTCCAGCAGGATGGCCCGGGACGCCCGCTGACGGGAGGAGGAAAACACAATGCTGCCGTCGGGCAGGTAGGCGGGTGCGATGTCGTGGGCGGAATCCGCCTCGGTATCCGAGGCAATGAGCCGGCGCAGGGAACCCGAGGTCAGGTCGTATTCCCAGATATTCCAGGTGGGCTCCATCACCTCGTCGCCGGTCACCGGGGCATGCATGGCAAACAGCAGGCGCTCGCCATCATGGGAAACCGCCAGGTCGCGGACGTCGTAGCGCACGCGACCGTCGTCATCCAGGAATTCGTCCCCCTGGAAGGCGCGGGAGCTGACATCCCGGGACGTCGCGGACGGTGCGGCACTTTCCTTGATGAACAGGCGGGCACCGGGCATGAAGGCATCCGGCTCACGGCGATCACGGGCCACGGGCATGGCGGTGCCGTTATTTAATACCAGTGGTCGCTCTATATAGGCAACGGCCTGTTCATTCACGACCGGATCGGGATCCTGGCTTCCACCACTTCCACCTTTACACCCGGTTAATGCCAGAACACCAATAATGACTGCAAAGAAACAATGCGTCTTTTTAAGCACCAAATAAGTTTTGATTTCCGCGACGCAGTTCACAACGGGTAGTCCTTTAATATACCGGTTTCCTGTCTTTTAAAGTATCTCCGGTTATTGCTCACACTCCAATAACTTTATATGTCACATTTCATTTATCGTGCAGCAGTACACAAAATAGTTAGAACCCCTACCGTAAAATCGAAGCCCTGTTAAACATGTCACACCTTTTTCGGCATGACGGAAAACTGGAGTGACCAATAATCAATGGAAACCTGCAAAGGACATGCGTCATGGACGCCAGAAGTCGGTCTTTCCTGATGAGAACATTCCTGGGGCATTCCCTCCCGACCCGCATTCCCGGCAACAGGTCTGGCTTGCCAGGAAAAGCCCGGACCGACGCACCAGGGCGACAGGCTCCGTTTCTCCTTGCCATTCTGGTGGCACTCACACCAGCTACCCTGCACGCCGGTGAACGCGAGCAGGCCGCGCGGATGCACAGCCGACTGACCGGGGTACCGCCCTCCGAGGCGGTATTGCAGCAGATGGCCACGGAGATCGACAGCGGTGACCCGGTTGCCGCCGCCTATATCGCCATGGATGATCCCGCCTTCTACAACGTCACGGTGAAGAACCTGGCCGCCCCCTGGACCAACGAGGCCATGACACCCTTCGTACCGCTGAACGACTACACCGCCACGGTGATCGGGCTGGTCCGGGACGAGGCCGACTTCCGCACCGTGCTCTACGACAATGTGCTCTACGTTGGCGATACCGGTAGCCTGCCCTCCTACGACACCAACAACAACGCCCACTACGAGGCACTGGAAGCATCCGGCGCGGACCTGGGGGATGCCCTGCAACGGGTCACGCAGTCCACCTACACCGGCCTGCCCTCCCAGGCCACCGCCGGGGTCATGACCACCCGCGCCGCCGCGCAGGCCTTCTTCATCGATGGCACCAACCGGGCCATGTTCCGTTTCACACTGATGAACCACCTGTGTAACGACCTGGAGCAGGTGGCGGATGTCACCCTGCCGGTGGACCGCATCCGCCAGGATGTGTCCCGCAGCCCCGGTGGCGACAGCCGGGTGTTCCTCAACAACTGCGCCGGCTGCCACACGGGCATGGACCCCATGGCCCAGGCCTTTGCCTACTACGACTACGAGTACGACGACAACCCCGAGCTGGGGGAGCTAGTCTACAACACCATCGGTATGACCGACCCGGAAACAGGCACCCGCGTACAGGCCAAGTACCTGATCAACGCCACCAACTTCGAACACGGCTATATCACCCGGGACGACCAGTGGGACAACTACTGGCGCATGGGTGACAACCGCCGCCTGGGTTGGGACGGCTCGCTGCCTGGCAGTGGTGAGGGCGCCAGGTCCCTGGGCCGGGAACTGGCCCACTCGGACGCTTTTGCCCAGTGCAAGGTGCGCCAGGTATTTGAGCAGGTGTGCCTGCGCGAGCCCGGTGACGCCGCTGATCGCTCCGAGCTGGACAGCATTGTCAGCAGCTTCAGGAGCAGCGGGTTCGAGTTGAAACGCGCCTACGCCGAATCAGCCGCCTACTGCATGGGTGAGTAGAGGGATGAGTAAAGGGATGAGTATGCCCGGGATAAAGGAATACGAGGTCATCATGAAAATCACCAAACGGCTTCATCAGCCCCTGCTTTTCACCACCCTGCTGGCCCTGATCGCCCTGACCGGCTGCAAGAGCGGGGAGTCCACCGAGAGTCTGCCCAACACCCAGAATCCGGGCACCAGCCAGTACAACGGCCCGGCCCCGGCCACCGCCGATGTGCAGTCGTTCAAGCTCAACGTCTGGGACAACCTGGCCCAGGGCAACCGCTGTGGCGAATGCCACAACAGCAGCGGCCAGTCACCCCGGTTCGCCCACGAGGGCGATGTCAACATCGCCTACGCCCAGGCCAACCCGGTGGTGGACCTGGACGACCCGGGCAGCTCCGCCCTGGTCACCAAGGTGGCCGGTGGTCACAACTGCTGGCTGGGCAGCAACCAGGCCTGCGCCGATGCCATCACCAGAATGATCAGCAACTGGGCCGGCGGCAGCTCCGGCAGCGTTAACCGCGTTGAGCTGGAGGCCCCGGCCCTGCGGGATCCCGGCGGAACCCTGCCATTCCCGGAGAGTAGCGGCACCTTCTCCACCACCGTGTACCCGCTGCTGACCACCTATTGCAGTGATTGCCATGCCGATGGCGACACCCGGCCCTACCTGGCCAGTGGCAATGTGGACACCGCCTACGACGCCGCCAGGAGCCGCATGAGCCTGACCGCACCGTTCAGTTCGCGACTGGTGGAGCGCCTGCGGGACGATCGCCACAACTGTTGGAACAACAGTTGTGAGGATTCCGCCAATGAGATGGAAGAGGAAATCCAGGCACTCGCGGACTCCGTGACACCCAGCGACGTGGACCCGGATCTGGTGACCAGCAAGGCCCTGACCCTGGGCGGTGATGGCCTGCTGGCCAACTCCGGTGGCCGTTTCGAGGATCACGTCATCGCCCTGTACGAGTTCAAGACCGGCGAGGGCACCACCGCCTTCGACACCTCCGGCATCGAGCCGTCCATGCACCTGACCCTGTCCGGCAACGTGGACTGGGTCGGCGGCTACGGCCTGAGCTTTGGCCCCGCCTATACCGACAACGGTAACAGTGTGCGCAGTGGCAAGGCCCAGGCCACCACCGGCAACAGCCGCAAGCTCCATAACCTGCTCACTGCCTCCGGCGAGTACAGCCTGGAGGCCTGGATCGTGCCCGCCAACGTGACCCAGGAGGAGGCCCGCATCATCACCTACTCCGGCTCCGCTATGGCCCGCAACCTGACCCTGGGCCAGACGCTGCAGAACTACGAGGTACTCCAGCGCAGTTCCACCACCGACCAGAATGCCGTGTTCAGCACCGAGGACGGCGCCAACCGCCTGCAGGCCAGCCTGCAGCATGTGGTGGTCAACTTCACCCCGGACCAGGGTCGCGAGATCTACATCAATGGCGAGCACACCGGCGACGTGGACCCGGCCCCCGGCGGCCTGCTGAGTGAGTGGGACAACAACTTCGCCCTGGTACTGGGCAACGAGACCGACGGCAACTCACCTTGGGAAGGCAGCCTGCGACTGGTGGCCTTCCACAACCGGGCGTTGACACCGGGGCATATCCGCACCAACTTCGACGCCGGCGTCGGCCAGAAGTACTACCTGCTGTTCGGGGTGTCCCACCTGATCGATGTGCCCCAGGCGTTCATCGTGTTCGAGGTGAGCCAGTTCGACAACTACAGCTACCTGTTTACCCAGCCGTTCTTTATCAGCCTGGATGACGACGCCAGCCCCAGCGGCATCCCCCTGGAAGGCATGAAGCTGGGCATCAACGGTCGCGAGACGCTGACCGGGCAGGCCTGGTCGCTGCTGGATATCGACCTGAACAGCGGAGACTACGTGGCCGGCCGTGGGCAGGTGCTGTCCCGCCAGGGCACCATCATCCCGGTGGAGGGCGGTCCGGCGGCGGATGAGTTCTTCCTGAGCTTCGAGCGACTGGGTGACTATCAGAATGTGGTGGTGGAGGGTTCGCTGCCCCCGGCACCGGCCCTGCCGGACCTGCCGGAAGCACCCGAAGTTGGCCTGAAGAACTTCGACGCCATCAACGCCACCATGTCCAGGCTGACGGGCGTGCCGATGACCAATAACGAGGTCAGTGAGACCTTCGACACGGTTCGCCAGCAACTGCCCTCAGTGTCCGGTATCGAGGGCTTCCTGGCCTCCCAGCAGATGGCGATCACCCAGATGGCCATTGGCTACTGCAATGAGATGGTGGAAGACACCACCCTGCGTTCGGCCTTTTTCGACACCGGGTTCGACTTCAACCTTCCGGCCGGATCGGCCTTTGACGGCGGCAACCTGGATCTGCTGACCGGACCACTCATCGACAAGATGGTGGGCGACAGCCTGGCGTTCCAGCCCCTGGCCGCCGATCTGGAAACCGAACTGGGGGAACTGACCGATACCCTGTCCGCGTGCAGCAGCTGCAACACCACCGAACGCACCGAAACCGTGGTCAAGGCCAGCTGTGCCGCCGTACTCGGCAGCGCCACCACCCTGATTCACTGACAACGGCCGTCACGAGAGGATTCGAACATGTTTATCAGACGATCAAGGACACGGCCACTGGCCAACCACGAGCCGCTGTTCCACGGTGATCACGCCCGCCCGCGCACCCGTCGGGAGTTCATCGCCCAGGGCTTCCGGGCCGGTTCGGCGGCGGTCTTCGGTGCCTCCGCGCTCAGCCTTTTTGCCAACCCGCGACTGGCCTACGCGGATCTTGCCGACGAGATCGCGGACTGCGGCATCGCCGTGAAGGGCGCCGGCAAGATTCCCTTTATCTGCTTTGACCTGGCCGGCGGCGCCAGCATGGCCGGCTCCAACGTGCTGGTGGGCAAGTCCGGCGGTCAGCTCGATTTCCTCACCACCCAGGGCTACAACCGCCAGGGGCTGCCCGGGGACATGCTGCCCAACAACCCATCGTTCATTAACACAGAGCTGGGTCTGGCCTTTCACTCCGACAGCGGTTTCCTGCGGGGCATCCAGCAGAGCACCAGTGCCGGCACCCGCGCCGCCATCAACGGCTCGGTGATCGCGGCCCGGTCCGAGAACGATACCGGCAACAACCCCCACAATCCCATGTACGGCATCCACCGCGCCGGGGCAGACGGCGAGTTGCTGACCCTGGTGGGCTCCCAGCCATCGGATTCCGGTGGCAACTCCATTGCCCCCATGGACCTGATGAACGCCGAGGTCCGCCCCACCAAGGTGGATCGCCCCAGCGATGTCACCGGCCTGGTGGACACCGGCAACCTGGTGGGTCTGCTGGATCAGTCCGACGCGGTGGCGGTGATGGAATCCATCTACCGCATCAGCAACCAGAAGCTGGGACGGCTGAGTACCGGCGTGAGCCGCGATGAGGTGATCAAGGACCTGGTACGCTGCGGCTACGTCAAGACGGCGGACCTGGCGGACCGGTTTGGCGATCCCGCCGCCCTCAACCCGGACCTGGACCCGGAGATCGTCGGCCCGTCCGGCGTCTTTTCCCGCAACGAGTTCGACAGCGAACGGGAATTCCAGAAGACCGCCTCGGTGATGAAAATGGTGGTGGACGGCTACGCCGGCGCCGGCACCATCACCATGGGCGGTTACGACTACCATACCGGGGAGCGGGCCACCGGCGAACGCCGCGACCTGCTGGCGGGCCGTTGCATGGGCGCGTGCCTGGAGTACGCCGCCCGGATGGGCGTGCCGCTGATGCTGTATGTGTTCAGCGACGGCTCGGTCTCCAGCAACGGTCGTATCGATGATTCCATGGACGGTCGCGGCAAGGGCGAGTGGACCTCGGACAACCAGCAGACCGCCGCCTCCTTCTACCTGGTCTACGACCCCAATGGCCGCCCCACCACCATCCGTAACCAGATCGGCTGGATGCGGGAAGATGGCAACGTGGAGACCTCCTCCAGCCCCGCGGCCAACAACGTCAATCAGTTAGTGCAGACGGTGCTGCTGAACTACATGGCACTGCATGGCGAGCAGGGGCAGTTTGGCAGTCAGTTCGCCGGTCACGGCCTGGGCAACACCGCGTCCCAGGACCGGCTGGTTGGCCTGGCGCCCATCGTCAACGGCACCATCAGCTGACCACCCGCTATCCGCCCCGCCCGATCCGGTGTTCCACCTGGCCGGGCGGGGACTATTCTCCGGACATCAGCCCCTGTGAATAATGCATGCGGCGATCCTCGTCGATGATCACTGCGTCAATGCCTTCCAGGTCGTTGACCAGTGCCAGCCCGTTCCTCGCCCCCAGCACGAACACGGCGGTGGACAGGGCGTCGGTGGTCATGGCCTCATCGCCGATAATGGTGACACTCTGGACCTCCCCGACCGGACGACCGGTGGACGGTGACAGGATGTGGTGGATGCGCTCGCCGTCATCGTCGATAAAGAACCGCTCATAATCCCCGGAGGTGGAGATGGCGGTGTCGCTCAGGGGCATCACCACCGCCTGCTTATCCTTATGACGCGGGTCCCGCACGCCCACCATCCAGGGCCGCCCCCGATGGTCCCCCAGCAGGCGCATGTCACCGCCGGCGCTGAGCCGGGCATGCTGTACTCCCGCCCCGGTCAGCACCCGCATCCCCTGGTCCACGGCGTAGCCCTTGGCAATGCCCCCCAGGTCCAGCCTCAGGCCCGGCTTTCGGAACGCCACGGTGTGTGCCTCGTCGTCCAGCAGGATGTCCCGGAAATTGATCCGCTCCAGCCCCGCGTTCACCGCCTCGTCATCCGGCTGGCGGCCTTCCCGGAAGTCATACAGGTAGCCCACGGAGGCAAAACTGATATCAAAGGCACCGTCGCTGAGCTCCGAGATATCCCGGGCCTTCCGCAACACCGCAAACAGTGGCTCGCTGACCGGCACCGGTTCCCTCGCGGCGTCGCGGTTGACCCGGGACAGCTCCGAATCCTCCCGGTAGCGGCTCATCACCTCGTCCACCCGGGTAAACTGTGCAAACACCTGCCGCCACAGTGCTTCCGCCTGGGCCCGGTCATCAGCCCAGAGTTCAAGGTTGACCGGCGTGGTCATGGCACTGTCGCTGAACCGGAACCACTCAGCCCTGGCGGTGGTGGTCACCACCAGTGCCATGAGCACAAAACCCAGGATTTTCGACAAGATACGGATTGGCGTCACTGTCCACCTCGGAGAACCGGATTAAACTGCCGACATTTTGCCACCGTATAACGTCGATTGCCGGACCTTAATCTCACCCACAGACCATCTGACGCGGACGGTCATAACCGGTATACTCCGGCCAACAGTCACTTTCCATCAGCCAGGTTTCGTTCATGCTCAATGCCGACGCGCTCAACCAGTTGCGCCAGCTCAAAACCGATATCAAGGATAACAAGGTGGTCTACTCCGGCACCGTCAAGGCCACCAACGGTCGTTTCGGGTTTGTGGCACTGGACGAGGGCCGCGACGTGTTCCTGCCTCCCGAGGAGATGCAGAAAGTACTGCCCGGTGACCGGGTGACCGTGTCCGAAGTACCCGGCGAGAAGGGCCGCACCCAGGGCCTGGTAGAGACGCTGGAAACCACCAGCCTGACCACCTTTGTCGGCCGCTACCTGGTCAGAGGCAAGGGCCACTTCGTGGCGCCGGAAACCCCCGGCATCGGGCGCTGGATCTTCATTCCGCCCAAGGAGCGCCAGGACGCGAAACCGGATGACTTCATCTACTGCCGCATCCTCCGCCACCCCATCAAGGACGGCAAGGGGCAGGCCCAGATCCTGCGGGTGATCGGCAAGGCCGGCGATCCCGGCATCGAGCGCAACTTTACCCTGGCCAGCTTCGACATGGACGACGAGTTCCCCGAGGCGGTGCGGAGCCAGGCGGATGCCTTGTCCGAGGAATCCATCACACCTCTCGTCGAGGGGCGTGAAGACCGCACCGGACAACCCTACATCACCATCGACAGCCCCGGTACCCAGGACATGGACGACGCCCTGCTGGTGGAACCCAATGCCACCGGCTGGCTCCTGTCCGTCGCCATTGCCGACCCCACCGCTCTGGTGCCCCAGGATTCGCCGGCGGACGTGGAAGCCCGTCAGCGGGCCACGGCCATCTACTTTCCCGGCGAGCCCCGGCCCATGCTGCCGGACGCCATCAGCACCCGGCTGTGTTCATTGATGCCGGAGGTGGACCGGCTGGCCCTGGTGTGCGACCTGCAGGTGAACAACGACGGCAGCCTGGGGGAGTTCAGCTTCCACCAGGCGGTGATCCGCTCCCGGGGCAAGCTCAGCTATGAACTGGTGAACCAGTTGCTGGACGACCAGCACAACGAGGACACCGACGCCCTGGCGCCGGAGGTCACCAACAACCTGGACCAGCTCCACCAGGCCGCCACGGCACTGCGCAAATGGCGCTCCGACCACGCCCTGCTGAACACCGATCGCCCGGAATTCCGTCTGCGGCTGGATGAAAACCGCCGCATCCGCACCATCGAACCGGCGGTGCAGAACGAGGCCCACCGGCTGGTGGAGGAATGCATGGTGGCGGCAAACCGCTGCGCCGCGCAGTTCCTGTCGGAGCGGGACCACGGCCTGTTCATCACCCACCCGGGCGTTCGCGATGACCGTATCGACAACATCCGCGCCCTGCTGGAGCGCTACGCTCCGGAACTGGCGTCCATCGACCCGTCCTCGCCGGAAGGCTTCCGGGACCTGATGGTACGTACCGCCGACCTGGACGCGGAGGTGCCGGTCAAGACCATCATCGCCCGCCAGCTTGCCCGGGCCGAGATGGCCTTCGAGCCGGCACCGCACCAGGGCATGGGGCTGCCGGCCTATACCACCTTTACCTCACCGTTGCGGCGTTATGTGGATTTCTACGTGCATCGGCTGATCAAAGCGGCCCTGTGGCAGGAACAGCACCAGACCATGGCCCGGGAGGGGCTGGAACAGTTGCAGTCGGCACAGATCCAGGCCCGCCAGGCGTCCAACAGCCTGGAGAACTGGCTCAAGAGCGACTATGCACGCCAGCTTGAGGAGGGGGCGACCTTTACCGGGGTGATCACCCGGACCCTGCCCGCCGGTTTCTTTGTCCGGCTGGACGACAATGGCCTGGAAGGCTTCGTCAGCTGCAAGACCCTCTCAGGCAAGTACAGCTTTGATCCGGTGACCCTGCGACTGGAAGCCACCAAGGGGGCCCGCATCTTCCAGCTTGACCAGGCGGTCACGGTGACATTCGGTGGTGTCGACGACGAGCGGCGGCAGATCCACTTCGAGCTGGTGGCTGACTCGGCGGAAACGCCGGCAGAGTGACTGATATAGCCGGCGGGGCTGACTCAGTCGCCGCCGGCCTCCGTCAGCATTCGCTCCAGGCGCTCGTCCTTCTCGCGCCACAGGTCCGCCAGCCAGTCCTTGATCCGCCGGCGGTACTCCGCATCGTTGGCGTAATCCCGCCCCTTGAGGTCGTCCGGAATCGGACGGGTATGGACCTCCATACGGACCTCACTGACCCGGCCACAGAGGAAATCCCAGAAGCTGGGCGCCCCACCGGGATAGGCGATGGTCACATCCACCAGGGTTTCCATGGCATCGCCCATGGCATCCAGCACGAAACCCACGCCGCCGGCCTTGGGGGTCAGCAGGTGCCGGTAGACTGATGACTTCTGCTGCCTGAGTTTTTCCGGCGTGGCCCGCGTGCCCTCGACAAAGTTCATCACACTGACCGGGGTGAAGCGGAACTTCTCACAGGCCCGGCGGGTGGTCGCCAGGTCCTGGCCCCGTTTCTCCGGGTGCTTGAGCAGGTACTGGGGGGAATGCCGCTTCATGAACGGGAAGTCCAGTCCCCACCAGGCAATGCCAATCACCGGCACCCAGATCAGTTCCTTTTTCAGGAAAAACTTGAGGAACGGCGCGCGGCGATTGAACACCCACTGCATGGCCAGGATGTCCACCCAGCTCTGGTGATTGCTCAACACCAGGTACCAGCTTTCCCGCTCCAACTCCCCAGCGCCGGTCACGGTCCAGCGGGTGCGCTGGGTCAGGCGCATCCAGGCCTTGTTGCCGGCCACCCAGTTTTCCGCTACCCAGATGATCAGCCGGGTGCAGCCAACGCGGAATCCCTTGTGGGGAACCAGCAGCTTGAGAAGTGCGGGAATATAAAGGAACAGGGCCCAGAACAGGGTGTTCAGGATCAACAGCGTGGTCGCAATAACGCCGATTAACGGCTTCGGCAGGAATCCCAACATCAAACGTATTCCATCGGTCATTGTGGTAAGCGGTGCATCATACCAAGCCTGGGTAGGGTCGGCGAACACCTGTAAGCCGACCAATGCTACACTTGATCCATGAAAGCCATCGATCAATCAAACCTGGACACCCGCTCCCTGGACGTGTTCCTGGCGGTACTGCGGGAGAACAGCGTGTCCCGGGCCGCCGAACGCCTGGGCATGAGCCAGTCCGCGGTCAGCCATACCCTGGAAAGGCTGCGCCAGGCGCTGGGAGATCCCCTGTTCGTGAAGTCCGGTCGTGGCATCGCCCCCACCCGGTACGCCATCAAGACCGGCCCCCACATCCGGCAGATCCTGGACGAACTGCGGGCACTGCCCGAGGGGCCACCCTTCGACCCCGCCACGGCGGAATTCACCTTCACCATAGCCGCCAACGACTACCAGCGCGACCTGCTGCTGCCGCCGCTGATGGCCAGGCTGTGGGAACGGGCACCGGGCATCAGGCTACAGGTGATGCCCTCGGGTATACCCACCGCCGACATGCTGCGGGACGATGTGTGTGACCTGATCATCACACCCCATGCACCGGACGCCGGGGACATCATCCAGAAGGGCCTGCTCCGGGACCGGATGGTGATTTTCTATGATGCCTCACAACGCCAGCCCCCCGGGGACCTGGCGGAATACCTGAAGGCAAGGCATGTGGATGTGCTGTTCCGGACCGGTGAACATACCGGCCTGGAGAACTCCCTGCAGGCCCGGGGGCTGAGCCGCCACATCGTGGTGACGGTGTCCAACTTCTCCGGCCTGCCGGAATTCCTGCGGGGCACCAGTCTGCTGGCAACGGCCCCGTCCCGCATGCGTCACCAACTCCTGCGGGGCTTTGCCACCGCTCCCCTGCCCTTCGACTACCGGGAAGTGAACCTGCTGATGGTCTGGCACCAGCGCTACCATGCCGACGCCGGGCACCGCTGGCTTCGCAATGAACTGGCTGCCACCGCCCGCCTCCTGGACAACTGATCGATATTCTTAATAGGTCGTATCGATGTCCGGGCCGTTATCTTTGCCCTCCGGGAACGTAGACTGGTGTCCCGTTTGAAAACTGATCCGACCATGCTTGCGCTGACCAGTATCTGGACCACCATCCTGTTGGCCGCCGCCGTGGCCCTCGGGCCCCTGGCCACCGACATGTACTTGCCGGCCCTGCCGTCCATGGGGGATGCCCTGTCGGCCGGTCCCGACCAGGTGCAACTGACCCTCAGCCTGTACATGGCCGGGTTCGCCCTGGCCCAGCTTTTCTGCGGTCCCCTGGCGGACCGGTTCGGACGCAAGCCGATCATGATTGGCGGCTTCCTGCTGTTCTTTATCGCCAGTGTCGGCTGTGCCCTGGCCACCAATGTGGAAACCCTGATGCTGTGCCGCTTCCTGCAGGCCATTGGCGGCTCCGCGGGCCCGGTACTGGGGCGTGCCGCCATCCGTGATATCTATACCCCACGGGAGGCCTCGCGCATCATGGCGATCCTCGCCAGCATCATGGCCCTGGCGCCGGCGGTGGCGCCAACCCTGGGCGGGTTCCTGCTGGCCGGCTTCGGCTGGCCCTCCATCTTCATTGCCCTGGGCGGTTATGCGCTGGTCATGATGGTCGTGGTGGCATTCGGTATCCCAGAACCCATGGCCCCCGCCAATCGCCAGTCCCTGAAAATTCGGAACCTGGCCCGGAACTACCGGCACATCGGCACGGATCCCAGCTTTATCGGTTACACCCTGACCAATGCCTTTGCCTTTTCAGGGCTGTTTGCCTTCCTGTCCGGATCGTCCTTCGTGCTCATCGACTTCCTCGGCGTGGCGCCGGAACACTATGGCCTGTATTTCGCCTGTGTCGTGGCGGGGTATATTTCCGGCAACCTGGGGGCGGTCCGTCTGGGCCGGCGGCTGGTGCCCGACCAGATCCTGGTCAGGGGCCTGATGACCAGCGTCGCAGGAGGCGTGACCATGGCCGGCCTCGCCATGACGGAGGTCTACAACGTATGGGCGGTGATGATTCCACAGGCCGTGGTGATGATGGGAGTCGGCATGACGCTGCCCCAGACCATGGCTGGCGCCCTGGCCAATTTCCCCACCATGGCCGGTTCCGCCTCCGCCCTGTTCGGTTTCGGACAGATGGCCCTGGCCGCCGGTATCGGCGCCCTGGTGGGCCAGCTCTACACCGGCACTTCACTGGTGATGGCCAGCATCATCGCCGCCTGTGCGGTGGCGGCACTGGCCGCCTACCTGCTCCTGGTCCAGCGTTATCCGGCACCGGGTTTCGAGCCGCCCCAGGAATCTGTACGGCAGAAAGTCGCGTAAACTCCTGAGCGTTACTGAAATTTCTGGTCGACGAGCCGGAAAAAATACCGTTTACTGAGAGCTTTACCGGAACGCAGACCGGGCTTCAAAACCAACCAACAAGGAGAAACCAATGAGCAAAGTCACCCTGGGCGGCAATCCGCTGGAAGTCAGCGGCACCTTTCCCCAGCCGGGCGACACCGCACCGGATTTCACCCTGACCACCGGCGACCTGAACGATGTGGGCCTCGACCATTTCGCCGGCAAGCGCAAAATCCTCAACATCATCCCCAGTATCGATACCGGCGTCTGTGCCGCCTCCACCCGCAAGTTCAATGAAAAGGCCGGCGGCCTCGACAATACCGAGGTGCTGGTGGTCTCCGCGGATCTCCCCTTTGCCGCCGGTCGGTTCTGTGGCGCGGAAGGCATCGAGGGCGTGCAAACCCTGTCCACCTTCCGCAACTACAGCTTCCAGCAGGACTACGGGGTGGCACTGCAGACCGGTCCTCTGGCGGGCCTGTGCGCCCGGGCCGTAGTGGTGCTCGACGAGAATAACAAGATCCTGCACAGCCAGCTTGTGGACGAGATCAAGGAGGAACCAGACTACGACGCCGCCCTGGCGGTGCTGTAGCCAGGAGTCTGCACGGCAGAAAGTCCCGCCGCTGCAACCGCCCTGGCAGTATCAGGACACCCTGACTACCAGCTTGCCACGGTTGTTCCCCTGGAGCAGTCCCTGGAAGGCGTTCAGGGTGTTCTCAAACCCCTCCACCACGTCTTCCCGATACTTTACCTTGCCCTCTTTCAGCCACTGCCCCATCTCCCGTCGGAACTCCGGCAGCAGTTCGTTATGGTCGGACTGGATAAACCCCCGGAACATCAGACGCTTGATCAGGATCTGTCCCATGAAGGGGATAAGCCGGTCCGGACCTTCCGGCAGCCTGGTCTGGTTGTAGTGGGCGATCCGTCCACAGACCGGGATACGGGCAAAGTCGTTGACCAGGGTCATCACGGCTTCGAATACCTTGCCACCCACATTCTCGAAATAGACATCGATTCCGTCGGGGCAGGCCGCCTGGAGCTGTTCCTCGAAATCCTCGTCCTTGTAGTTCACACAGGCATCGAAGCCGTACTCGGACTTCACGTAGTCACACTTGTCCTCCGCGCCGGCAACGCCAACCACCCGGCAGCCCTTCATCTTCGCGATCTGCCCGACCACCTGACCCACGGCGCCGGAGGCGGCGGACACCACCACCGTTTCCCCCGGTTTTGGACGGCCAAACTCCCGCAGCCCCACATAGGCGGTGAAGCCGGGCATACCGATCACACCCAGCCAGGCACTTGGCGGGGCGATATCGGGATCAATGCGGTAGAGGCCATCCGGGGTCGCCATCGAGTGGGTCTGCCAGCCGGTACGGCCAATCACCAGGTCTCCGGGAGACAGGTCCGGGTGGTGACTTTCCAGGACCTCGCTGACCGCCTCTCCGGTCATCACCTCACCCAGAGCGACCGGCGTCGCGTAGGAGGCGGTATCGTTCATGCGACCGCGCATGTAGGGATCAAGGGACAGGTAACGGGTTTTCAGCAGGACCTCGCCTTCACCCGCTTCGGGCATGGCGGTTTCTTCCAGACGCAAATGGGTGTCATCGGGCATGCCGACGGGGCGCTGTACCAGCGTGAATTGTTGGTTTCCTGACATATCAAACCTCTCTGTACTCGGGGGCTTTTTGTTGTTGCACCAAACGCTCAGGTCCATGAGAATAGCTTACGAAACATGTTTCCGCGAAACGAAACCAGGAGATAATAATGACAAGTATTGCACTCGAAGAACTGCCGAATTTCAAAGGTCAGGTGGTGGGCCAGAGCCCCTGGAAACACATCAGCCAGGACATGATCCAGGCCTTCGCCGACGCTACCGGTGACCACCAGTGGATTCACGTGGACGTTGAACGGGCCAAAAAGGAGGCGCCCTGGGGAGCCCCGGTTGCCCACGGTTTCCTGACCCTGTCGCTGATTCCCCAGCTTAACCAGCAGGCCATGACAGTGACAGGCCCCGCCGCCACCATCAACTACGGTATGAATAAGGTCCGCCTGCCATCCGCCGTGAAATCAGGCTCTGATATCCGCTCCACCGTGGAACTGGTGAGCGTTGAGGAGGTAGATGAAAAGCGGGTGCTGGCCACCTACAAGACGGTGATCGAGATCAAGGGCGAGGAGAAGCCGGCGGTTGTCGCCGAGAATCTGGCCATGTACGTCAAACCGTAAGGATCCGTCGGGAACAGGTATCGCCCGGCTGTCATTGCCTGGCGAGCAGACACTAAAAAAGGGGGCCGAAGCCCCCTTTTTTCATGAGTGGTTGCTGATCGCAGCGATCAGAATTCCACTTCCACGATCTCGCCGTCCTTGACCACGGACATGGTCGGGACAACAACGAAACCGCCTTTCTCGTCGATTTCCTGGACGTCGTACGGGTTCTTGCTGGCGTCCATTGTCTGGATCACTTCGTCCATGGCGCCACGAATGGTCGTCGGGTCCGTGGAATCCGTTTCATCCATGGTTTCCACCAGGGCGTGCAGTGCCAGGTAGTTGTAAGCCGCCTCGGAGCCCGGAGTCTTGCCGTACTTCTCTTCGTAACGCTTGACGAAGTCCTGGGCAGCTTCCGACTGGTCCGCGGACAGCGGCGGCACACCCACGGTGTTGTTCAGCGGCTCAAGGCCACCGACCACGTTGGCGGCCTCGTCAATCTTCGCCTGGTCCATCATGATGAAGGCACCCTCGTAGCCAAGCTGACGGGCCTGCTGGATAACCAGACCGGTCGGCTCGGAAGCGCCACCCACAAACATGACATCCGGCTTGTCGGAAATCAGACGGCTTACGCCGGTGAAGAAGTCCGCGGACTTGTTGTAGTCCATCGGATTCTGGGCAACCACTTCGCCACCCTTGGCGGTCCAGGCTTTCTCGACCATGGTGGCCCAGATCTTGGCGTACTCGTGAGTCGCGCCACCCATGGCCAGCTTGGTGCCAAAGTTCTCCAGGGCATAGTCGGTGAACGCGTTCACGTAGCCGTCGAAGGTCGGCGGGATACGCAGGGTCAGCGGGTTACCCTGTTCGGTGACAGTCGGCACACTGGTGTAGGCCATCACGAGGAAGTCGTCCTCGACGTTGAAGTCCATCAGTGCAAAGATGCCGCCGGAATGCGGGATGAAGATAGCCGGAACGTTTGATTCCTGCTTCAGACGCTTGGCGTTGGTCGCCGCCTGTGCCGGAGAATACTGATCATCCAGGGCAACGATGTTGACGGTGTGGTTTTCACCGTCGATATCGAATCCGCCATTGGCGTTGATCTCTTCGGCCGCCATGCGCAGGCCGGAAAGTACGTTTTCACCGTACAGGGCGGCGCCGCCGGAGAGCGGGCCAGAGAAGCCAATGTTCACTTCCTCGGCCATAACGGCGGAGGACATACCCATTGTGGTTGCTACAGCAACTGCCAGTCCAAGTTTCTTCGCTGTTTTCATTGTTTTCTCCTGGTTTTGTTTCGCCTTTGTTTCACAGGCGTTTTGTCAGGGTTGTTGTACAAGCGAGTTTTGGGGCCTATCAGGCCCCGATGTATGCTTTGCGCACTTCCTCGTTACCCAGCATCGTTTCACGGTCGCCGTCCATAACGAGCTGGCCGTTTTCCATAACGTATGCATATGTGGCAATTTTAAGTGCCGCAAAGGCATTCTGTTCAGCCAGCAGCACCGTGGTGCCGAGGCTGTTGATCTGCTGGATGGTCTCGAACATCTGCTTGACCACCAGCGGCGCCAGACCCAGTGACGGTTCGTCCAGCATCAACAGGCGCGGGCGGCTCATCATGGCTCGGCCGATGGCCACCATCTGCTGCTGGCCACCGGACAGGGAACCGGCCGGCTCATGGGACTTTTCACTCAGGATCGGGAAGAGTTCCAGCACCTCGTTGAGGCGTTTACGGTTGCCTTCCTTGTCCCTGCGGTGGACATAGGCACCCAGCATCAGGTTGTCGTGGACACTCATCTGCGGGAACAGCTGGCGGCCTTCGGCACACTGCACCACCCCCGCATTCACCACCGCACTCGCCTTCATACCGTTGAGGATCTTGTCCTCGAACTCGATGTTGCCGGCTGACGGTTTGATCAGGCCACTGATGGCATTGAACAGTGTGGACTTACCGGCACCATTGGCGCCCAACAGCACCACCAGGCCGCCGGTATCGACGGTCATATTGATGTTGTTCAGGGCCTTGAAGCTACCGTAGTGGACGTCGACATTCTTAAGCTGCAGCATCAGCATCACTCCCCAGGTAGGCTTCGATAACCACCGGATTGTTCTTCACTTCGTCCGGTGTGCCTTCGGCAATCTTTTCACCGTGATCCAGCACCATGATCTTGTCGGCAATGCCCATGATCATATCCATCTTGTGCTCGATCAGGCACACGGTCAGCCCGTGTTTAACCATTTTCTGCATCAGTTGCGCCAGACCTTCGGTTTCCTCGGGGTTAACCCCCGCCGCCGGCTCATCCAGCAGGACAATCTTCGGGTCTGTCGCCAGGGCCAGGGCAAACGCCACACGCTTGCGTTCTTCCTGGGTACAGTCGGCGATATAGCGGTTTTCGGCATGGTTCAGGCCGACGAAGTCCAGCGCGTCCCGCGCCTTTTCCCGGGCGGCTTTCTCTTCCGCCTGCAGGCGCTTCGAATTGACCAGCACATCCCACAGACCGGACCGGGTCCGCAGCCGGTAACCTACGATCAGGTTATCCAGAACCGTTGCCGTTTCAAACAGGTTGGTGCTCTGGAAGGTACGCCCAACACCCAATCTGGCGACATTGTCACACCGCATCGTGGTGACATCGGTACCGTCCAGCAGGATTCTGCCGGATGTCGGCTGGTGTACCCCTGAAATCAGGTTAAAGAAGGTACTCTTGCCGGCCCCGTTGGGGCCGATGATCGCGTTGATCTGGTTGGCACCGAAGTCCACGGATACATCGTTAACCGCAGCCAGACCGCCAAACATCTTGGTGAGGTGTTCTACCTTAAGCATTGTTGTTTACCTCCTGGCCGGTGGCTTTTACCTTGCTTTCCGTCTGCGTCTTCTTCGGCCCCAGGCCCAGGGCCTGGGCCTTGCGATGCATCCAGGTGAGGAAAGAACCGCAGATACCCAGCGGGAAGAAGATCACCAGGATCACCAGCAACGGACCAAAGATGAGCATCCGATAGGCCTCAAGGAACTGAAGTGACTCGGTAATCCAGGTAACACCCAGCGTACCGACCAGAGGCCCGAACAGCGTACCGATGCCGCCCACGAGCATATACATGATCATGTTGAAGGTCTGCAGGACGTTCGCTTCTTCCGGCCCTACAACACGGATCATACCTGCATACAGCCCGCCAGCCAGGCCGGCATAAGTGGTCGAAATCACAAAGGCCAGAATCTTGGTCTTCATCAGGTTGATACCCAGGGACTGGGCCAGGTCGTCACCATTGCGGATCGCGATAAAGGTGCGGCCCACCAGGGATTTCTGGATACGGGAGGTAAACCAGATGATGAAGGTCATGAAGAAAAGCACCAGGTAATACATCGCGTTGGTGTCGCGGAAATTCACGATCCCGAAACCATCGGGTTCAGAGATATTCCGGACGCCTATCACCCCATGGGTCAGCCAGTCCCACTTCTCGAGCAGCAGGTAGATGATAAAACCAACGCACAGGGTGAAGATGGCAAAGTAGTGCTCCTTCAGTCGCAGCGATACCGCCCCGACGAGCAAACCCAGCACGCCGGTGACGACCAGCGCAGCGGCCAGCGCTGGCCAGTAGTTCCAGCCGGCATCGACAGTAAGTAGCGCCACCGTGTAGGCACCAATGGCGTAAAAACCACCGTGGGCCAGGTTAAGCTGACCACAAAAACCGGTAATTACGTTAAAGCCATAGACAGCGATGATGATGATGAAGGCTTTCGCCATCACCTGAACCTGGTACTCATTTTCCGCACCGGCGAGCAGGGGGAAGATCAATGCCAGGGCCAGCAGCACGAACTTGCTGGCCGGGTGCATGATAAGGGCTCCGAGTTTAAACATCATGATCAGTGTGCCCCCTTAGCAAACAAACCTTGTGGACGAACAGACAGAATAATGACCAGCAAACTGAAGGCGATCACGTCCTTGTAGGAATCGGAGACGTAGAAACCGCCCAGCGCTTCCGCCATGCCGATAATCATACCCCCGACGATGGCGCCCGGAATGCTGCCCATGCCGCCGAGGATAATGATCACGAAGGCTTTCATGATGACGATGTGGCCCATCATCGGGCTTACCAGGGTCATCGGGGCAAAGAGCGTTGCGGCAACTGCGGCGAGAATCCCGGAGATGGCAAATGTCATCATGGCCACCCGGTTGGCATCGATACCGACGAGGAATGCCCCTTCACGGTTCTGTGCCATCGCAATGATTGTGGCACCCACCATGGTCTTACGCAGGAAGATCGTCAGAGCGGTAACCAGCACGGCGGCTGCAATGATAATGACGATCGCCTGTTCGCGCATGAATACGCCGCCAATGTTGACCACGCCGGGGAAAGGCGTTTGCATCCGGACTGGCTGGGAACCCCAGATCGCATGTACAGCGGCTTCAAGGAAGAGCAGGATACCGATGGCGGCGATCTTGTCATGGATCGGTGGGGCATGCCTCAGGGGATGGAAGACCAGGCGTTCACACAGGATTGCTATAACAGCAACGACCACAGCGGCGCCGCCCATAGCGACCCAGTAATTAAAGCCCAGATCCTGCATCACATAGAAGGATATGAATGCCCCTACCATGTAGAGCGCACCATGTGCGAAGTTCGGGATGTGGAGAATCCCGTAAACAAGGGTCAGACCGAGCGCTACGAGGCCGTAGACACTACCTAGGGTCAACCCGTTAAAAACCTGTTGGAGAAATATAGTCAAACCGGCCCCTCCCGTGGCGACGTTGTTTTTGTAGAGTTGCCGTTACCGCAACTGTCATTGATGTTATTGGGTTTTGTTTTCCGCTTTATTGATTTTCTTTTTTAGACGTATTGGCAGAATGCCTCACGCCGATGCACAAGAGTACACTGCACGCATATACTGTCAATAGACAGAATGCGATTTCGCTATGCGAACCTAATTGGTATTTTCAATGATGAAAATGAAATTCTGGCAGGTTCTCGAATCGCTCCATGATAGGCGCAGATCCGATATCGGGTCAGGCACCCCACCAGCCATGCTGGCCGGTGGGGTGGTCACCGATGTGTCGTCTGGCTGACGTGTTGACCAGACGAGGCACTCACATCAGCCCTGCTTCTTCCACTCCTCATCCTGCAGGGCTCGCCACATAAGCTTGCCGGTGGGGGATTTCGGCAGCTCATCAACAAACTCCACAACGGAGGGGACCTTGTAGGCGGCCATTTGTTCCCGACACCAGGCGATAATGTCTTCCTCGCTGGTGCTGCCGTCCCCGTCCGGCGCCAGCACCACCACCGCCTTGACGGTTTCGCCGCGCTTCTCGTGAGGCGTGGAGATAATGCAGACCTCGTGGATGGCGGGATGCTGGTACATCATGCTTTCCACTTCCGACGGCCAGACCTTGAAGCCGGAGGCGTTGATCATCCGCTTGACCCGGTCAACCATGTAGAAGTACCCGTCCTCATCGTAGTAGGCCAGGTCTCCGGTGCGGAAGAACGGCTTGCCATCGATCTCGACAAAGGCGGCTTCGGTTTCCGCCGGCCGGTTCCAGTAGCCCACGGTCACCTGGGGTCCGTTGGAGACGATCTCGCCCACTTCGCCCGGTCCCTTCTCTTCCAGGGTTTCCACATCAATGATGCGGGAGTCCACATCAAACACCGGGATACCCAGGCACTGGGCCCTGGGGTTGTTGGGCGGATTGATGTGGGTCGCAGCCATGGTTTCGGACAGGCCGTAGCCCTCGACATAGTCCAGGCCGGTCAGCTTCTTCAGCTTGCCTGCGACGGCCTCCGGCATGGCCGCGCCGCCACCGCCGATGGTCACCAGCGAGCTGATATCGTACTTCTCCAGCTCCGGGTTGGAGAGGAAATCCACCGCCATGGTGACGATGTTGGTCCAGCCGGTGACCCTGTAACGCTCGATCAGCCTGCCGGCCACTTCGCGGTCCCAACGGGTCATGATCACCATGGTGGAACCGGAGTAGATCGGGCTGTTCATGGAACCGGTCATACCGGTCACATGGAAGAACGGCAGGGTGCACAGTTGTACCGAGTCGGTATTGCTGATGTTCCAGAACGCCCGGTGGACAGCGGTGGCCATGGGCCCCCGATGGACGTGCATGCACCCCTTGGGCTGACCGGTGGTGCCGGAACTGTAGGGGATAACGGCCAGGTCATCCGGCCCGGCGGTATGCCGGCCAGGCTCGTGTCCGGCATTCAGGGCATCTTCCCAGGACAGCAGCCCGGGGCCATCCAGGGGTTTGGGGTCGGCCGCCACCTCGGCGGGCAGTGCCAGGTCGGTGGGTTCGCGCACGTAGGTGCCATAAGCAGCCACCACCACCCGCTCCAGGTAGGTCTTGCCCACCAGCGGCGCGATAAAGCCCGCCAGTTCCATACCCGCCAGGCACACCGTGGCCTTGGTATCGGAGATGTAGTGTTCCAGTTCCGAAGCCCGGTTCATGGGGTTGACCGGAATCACCACGGCATCGGCACGCAGGATAGCGTAGTAGCCAATGACATACTGGGGAGAGTTCTGCATGTACAGGAGCACCCGGTCACCCTTGCTGACCCCGTTCTCCTGTAGCCAGCCGGCCAGGGACTCCACCTCGTCCAGCAGTTCCTGGTAGGTGATCTTGGTATCGTAATAGATGATGGCGGTATGGTCCGGATACCGCAGCGCCGAAATCTCCAGGTTGGTAAACAGACTGGTTTGCGGCAGGGTCATGGTCTTGGGCAGCTCTCTGGGCCAGACCTTGTGGTGTCTTGTAAACATTCGGTACTCTCCCGTTAAATCACTTGCAGACTGCAACCGCCCGGCGGGCCGGTTACCGGCCAACCCAGAGGGCGGTTCTGTCATGTTTTCCGCAGGGGAACGGTGGCCTGGTTACCGGGCAGCCGATGCTCCCCCCGCAATGGCGATGCCGACACGCCCCGACGCCTCAGTACCGCTACGTCGGCATCATCCGGCACCTGGTGATCGGTATGCCGGTCAAAACCCAGCCACCAGTATGACAGGCCACGGCTGTCCTGCCCCGGCAGCAGTCGCGGCCGGGCAATGGACCCGGCCGACTGCGCGGCATACTCCATGGCTCCCACCTGATCCACGGAACAGGCGGGGAAATTCACGTTCCAGCAGCACTTGCTCTCGGTCGCAGTGGGCCACAGGGCACGAATGGCCGCCTCACCCAACTCGGTAACCGGTGACCAGTCGATCTCGTCACGGTTCAGGAAGGCCTGACTCAGGGCAATGGCAGGAATACCCAGGTGCTCGGCGCTCAACACGGCACCGACGGTGCCGGAATACTGTACCGAGTCGCCAATATTGCCCCCGGCATTGATGCCCGACAACACCAGGTCCGGCGGTGTCTCGCCGAACCATTCCGCCAGGGCATAGAGCACGCAGTCGGCGGGGGTACCGGACACGGCGTAATGCCGCTCGCCATGGTGGTATACCCGCAACGGATCGTGCAGGGAAATACTCTGGCCCGCGCCGCTGCGATCATGCTCCGGCGCGACGATCCAGACTTCCTCCGCCAGACGGCGGGCAATGTCCACCAGGATCTTCAGCCCCGGGGCGGCCACGCCGTCATCGTTGGTAATCAGGATGCGGCGGACCATGGGGTCCGCTGCGGTCGGCTGGCTCATACACTGATTCCCTTACTGCCCTTCTGGGCCACGGACCAGCCGGCTTCCGCCAGGATGCTGGCACGCTTGCCCACTTCCAGGGCATCGGCGTTGCTGGCGTTGCCCGCCAGCGCCCGGGCATAGACCCCCTGCACGATCGCCGCCAGGCGGAACAGGGAGAAGGACACGAACACGTGCCAGTCGTCGATGCTGTCGCGGCCGGACGCCTTGCAGTAGCGCTCGATGGTTTCCTGCTCGGTGGGGATGCCGATCTCGCCGAGATCTTCACCCACAACGCCGCGCATGCCTTCGAACCCGGAACTCAGGTGGTAGGGCAGGCAGTAATAGGCCAGGTCCGCCAGCGGGTGGCCCAGCGTAGACAGTTCCCAGTCCAGGATGGCAATCACTTCCGGTTTGTCCGGGGCCAGCATCAGGTTGCCCAGGCGATAGTCACCATGGGCGATGGCGCACTCGTCATTCCTGGGCAGGTTTTCCGGCAGCCACTTCATCAGGTTGTCCATGGCCGGCATATCGTCGGTCTTGGAGGCCTCATACTGTTTGGACCAGCGGGCCACCTGACGGGCAACATAGCCTTCCGGGCGACCGAAATCCCCCAGGCCGACCTTGTTCACGTCCACCGCATGCATCTTCGCCATGGTGTCGATGGCCGCCTCATGGACCGGGCGACGTTCCGCCTTGTCCAGGTCCGGCAGGGCCGGGTGGCTCAGCACACGGCCTTCCATAAAGTCCATGACGTAGAACGGCGTACCGATCAGGTCGCTGTCCTCGCACAGTACCCGGGCCTTGGGCACGGGCACGTCGGTGTTGTCGGACAGGGCGCGGATCACCTTGTACTCCCGCTCCACCATATGGGCGGAGGGCAGGGTCTTTCCGGGCGGCTTCTTGCGCAGCACGTAGCGGTTGCCACCAGAGGTCAGCATGAAGGTGGGGTTGGACTGCCCACCCTGGAACTGCTTGACCTGCAGGTCGTCACCAAAATCGGGAATTTCCTTCTGCAGCCACGTCAGCAGGGCTGCCTCATCAAACCGGTGCGCGTCGAGGACGTCTACCAGGTTAGGTCCAGTACTCATAGTAACCTCAGCTAATGGTTTCGCCGCCGTCCGCCACAATCACCTGACCGGTGATGTAGGCGCTGGCCTTGGTGGACAGGAACACCGCCAGACCGGCGATGTCCACCGGGTCGCCGATGCGACGCAGCGGAGTCTTCTCTTCGGCACGCTTGATCCGCACCGGGTCTTCCCACAGGGCCTTGGCGAAGTCGGTCTTCACGATGCCCGGGGCGATACTGTTGATGCGGATGCCCTTCGGCCCCCACTCCACCGCCAGGTTGCGGGCCAGGGCCGCTTCCGCCGCCTTGGACACGCCATAGGTGCCGATGGTGGTATTGCCGCGGATGCCGGCAATGGAGGACAGCAGTACCACGGCCCCCTCGCCACGCTCGGCCATACCCGGCAGCACCATGTTGGCGAGCCAGAAGGTACCCTTGACGTTGGTTTCCATGATCTTGTCCCAGGCCTCGTCGGTCATCTCGGCCGTGGTGCCATACACCGGGTTAGTGGCGGCATTGCACACCAGTACGTCGATCTTGCCCCAGGCTTCGATGGTCTTGTCCACCAGGTTCTGGAGCTGGTCCTTCTTGCCCACGTGGCAGGGGATGGCAATGGCTTCAAAGCCTTCCGCCTTCAGCTCACCGGCCACCTGCTCACAGACGTCGGCCTTGCGGCTGGAAATCACCACCCTGGCGCCCTGGCGGGCCATTTCCTCGGCGATGGACCGGCCGATGCCCTTGGTGGACCCGGTGATCAGGGCCACCTTGCCGGTCATATCAAACAATGAATCGCTCATGTTTCGGCTCCTGGCTCAGTGGGTACGCGGGTAGTTCTTCAGTTCCAGCTTGGCGATGGAATCCAGGTGAACCTCGTCCGGACCATCGGCCAGGCGCAGGGTACGCACGCTGGCGTATGCTGCGGCCAGGAAGGTGTCCTGGCTGACGCCGGCACCACCGTGAACCTGGATGGCACGATCCAGTACCTTCAGGGCCATGCTCGGGGCAATCACCTTGATCATGGCGATTTCCTGACGGGCCACCTTGTTCCCCACGGTGTCCATCATATGCGCGGCCTTCAGGGTCATCAGGCGGGCCTGCTCAATCTCGAGACGGGAGCGGGCGATATCCTTGCGGATGGAGTCAAATTCCACCAGCGGGCGACCGAAGGCTTCACGGGCATTGGCACGTTCGCACATGGCCTCAAGGGCACGCTCGGCGACCCCGATGGTGCGCATGCAGTGGTGGATACGGCCCGGCCCAAGGCGACCCTGGGCAATCTCGAAACCACGGCCTTCACCCAGCAGGATGTTCGACGCCGGCACCCTCACATTGTTGTAGTGCACCTCGGCGTGGCCGTGGGGGGCGTGGTCGTAACCGAATACGGTCAGCGGGCGCACCATTTCCACACCCGGGGCGTCCAGCGGCACCAGGATCATGGACTGCTGCTTGTGCTTCTCGGCGGTGGGATCGGTCTTGCCCATGACGATGGCAATCTTGGTGGTGGTGGTCATGGCACCGGAGGACCACCACTTCTTGCCGTTGATCACGTACTCATCGCCCTCGCGGCGAATCTCGGTACCGATGTTGGTGGCGTCCGATGAAGCCACGTCCGGCTCCGTCATGGAGAAGCAGGAACGGATCTCACCTTCCAGCAGCGGCTTGAGCCACTTCTCTTTATGTTCCTCGGAACCGTAACGCTCAATGGTTTCCATGTTGCCGGTATCCGGCGCGGAGCAGTTGAACACTTCCGGCGCCATGTGGGAACGGCCCATGATCTCGCACAGGTGGGCGTATTCCAGGTTGGTCAGGCCGGCGCCACGCTCGCTTTCCGGCAGGAACAGGTTCCACAGGCCGGCGCTCTTGGCCTTGGCCTTGAGCTCTTCCATGATCGGGGTCGGCGCCCAGCGGTTCTCGGCGTTGTCGATCTGCTCGTGGTGCTTGTGCTCGTTCGGATAGATGTACTGATCCATGAACTCCAGGAGTTCTTTCTGCAGCTTTTTCGCTCGCTCAGACGGTTCGTACAACATCGTTGTGCCTCTCTTTTATTGGTTGCAGGGACGCCTTCAGATGGGAACGCCCTCGGGGTTCTCGCTGCCGGATCGAATCCTGAACGTACCTTCGGCAATGGCAAGCAGGTTGCCCTTGTCATCGTGGATCTCGCCGGTGCTGTTGAAGATTCTGGTACCGCCGGCACGCTTGATGCCAGTGGCGGTAATGGTGCCACCAGAACACTGGCCGGTAAACGTGGTAGTCAGGGTCAGGGTGATGGCCTTGCGCATGCGACCAGGGTACGGGCAGTAGGTGCCGGCCTCAGCCAGCACGATATCGAGCAGGGACGAGAGTACGCCCCCATGGATCACCCCGCCCAGGTTCAGGTGTCTGGGCTCCAGGTCCAGCGCAATAACAGCCTTGTCCTCTTCCCAGGACACCTGTCGATACCCCAGCAGGTTGTGAAAGCCGGGCAGATCCTTGCCACCGCTGATGTGGAGGTTCTGTTGTGCTTCACTCATTACACTTTCATTCCAGGCATGTTCAGTGAGGCGGTATTACCGCCATCCACGGGCAGGGCCTGCCCGGTGATGTAGCTGGCGTCGTCGGACGCCAGGAAACAGATGGCCGCCGCCAGTTCTTCCGGCTTGCCGTAGCGGCGCAGTTCACAGCGGGTACCCAGCTTGTGCTCTTTTTCATTGGCACGGGCGTAATCGAACACGGCCTTGGTCATGCCGGTTTCCACCAGTCCCGGGCAGACGGCGTTCACGCGGACATTGAAGCCACCCAGATCACAGGCCGCGGTCTGGGTCAGGTTGATCACGCCGGCCTTGGACGCGCTGTAGGGGTTGCCGCCAGCGCCGGAACGGATGCCGGCCACGGAAGCGGTATTGACGATGGCACCCTGCTGGCGCGCCTGCATATGGGGCGCCACGTGCTTGATCATCAGCATGGCGCCGATCAGGTTAACACCCAGGATCTTCTCCCAGTCCGCTTTCTCGTTCTCGGTGACGGGCGGGTAGTTACCACCGGAGATACCGGCGTTGTTCACCAGGATATCGACCTGGCCGAACTGTGCCACCACCTCGGACACCAGCGTCTTGACAGCATCCTCGTCGGACACATCCAGCTTGCGTTCGATGTGGGTTGCTTCGGGGGGCATTTGCGCGGCGGTTTCCAGCAGGCCTTCCTCGGACCAGTCCGCCAGGACGACCGTGGCGCCCTCGCCGGCGAGCCTCAGGGCGGTGGCGCGACCGATACCACTGCCGGCGCCGGTGACAATGGCAACCTGCTCAGTGAAACGCATCATAGACTATGCTCCTTTAACCTTGCACGGGAGCCTGCGCGGTAACACGTTTCAGACTCTCAGGCTTTTGTCGTTGTAGGTTTTGGTGCTTATCAGCTTGATTCGGAATGCATTGTTCCGAAGGAACTGCGTGGGACAAAGCCCCGAAATTCGTTAGGGTGCTTTTCAAATGGCCAAACAGGGCGTTTAATTTGTCACGGCTTCCAGTTTTGAGTCAATATATTCGAAAATAAATTTCACTAGTCAAAACACAACAACGATTGAGGCCCCCAAAATGAGACAAACCGTTGCGGCGATGCCGAATTACGCTCCAGCGATCGACCAGGAAACCATGGACCCCATCGGCCATCACATCCAGGGATTCGCCCGTTCCCAGGGTGAAAAGCCCGCCATCACCGATGAAAATGGGACGCTTACCTGGTCCGAAATGCTGAGCCGTGCCAACCGCATCGCCAACCGCCTCCGGAAGGACGGCCTGCAGACCGGCGACACCGTGGCCGGCCTGTCCGAGAACAGCAACAACTATATGTGCCTCTACCTGGGCACCCTGATTGCCGGCGGCTGCATGGTGCCCCTGTCCGGCATGGCCAGCGGCGAGGCCCTGGCCCTGATGGTGAAGGACTGCGACAGCCGCTTCCTGTTTGTCTCCGAGAAGAACCTGCCCCTGTTCAACGAGATCCGTGACGATCTTGACCGGGTGCAGCCGGCCCAACGGATTGGCCTCGACACCAGCGCAGTGGACAGCGGGCTGGGCCTGGACGCCTGGCTTGGCGACATCGCCGATACCGCGAACCCGGCCGAGGTGACGCCGGACGACCCGTTCAACATCATCTACAGCTCCGGCACCACCGGGACTCCCAAAGGTATACTTCACGACTACCGCTTCCGCCAGCGGCAGTTCGACCGCCTGTCCCGGTTCGGGCTGGACGGCGACGCCATCAACCTGGTGTCCACGCCACTATACTCCAACACCACGCTGGTATCCGCCCTGCCCACCCTGTTCCACGGCGGCACCCTGGTGCTGATGGGCAAGTTCAACGCCCACCGCTTCCTGGAACTGGCGGAGGAACACCAGGTGACCCACGCCATGCTGGTGCCGGTACAGTACAGCCGTATCATGGCCGAGCCGGATTTCGACCGCTTCGACCTGTCCAGCTTCAAGCTCAAACTGTGCACCAGTGCGCCCCTGCGCTCCGACGTGATTGCCGAAGCCATGGAACGCTGGCCCGGTAACATCCGCGAAGTCTATGGCCTCACCGAGGGGGGCATCTCCACCAGCCTGGATTGCGGCGCCAACCCCACCAAGTGGGATTCCGTGGGGGTACCGACCGAGGGTTCGGAAGTCCGCATCATCGACGACCACGGCAACGAACTGCCCCAGGGTGAAATCGGTGAGATCGTCGGTCGGGCCATCTCCATGATGCGCGGCTACTATCACCGGGAACAGCAGACCAACGAGATGCTGTGGACCAGCCCCGAGGGCCTGGTGTTCTATCGCAGTGGCGATATGGGGCGTCTGGACGAGGACGGCTTCCTTTATATCCTCGACCGCCGCAAGGACATGATCATCTCCGGCGGTTTCAACATCTACGCCGTGGACCTGGAGAAGGTACTGCTGGAACACCCGGCGGTGGCGGATGTGGCCGTCATCGGCATTCCCAGCGAGCACTGGGGGGAAACCCCGCTGGGACTGGTGGTGCGCCGGGCCGGCGAAACCGCCTCCGAGGACGATATCCTGGCCTTCGCCAACGAGAAGCTGGGCAAGACCCAACGGCTGGCGGCGGTGGAATTCCGGGACGAGCTGCCCCGCTCCACCATCGGCAAGGTGCTCAAGCGGGAACTGCGGGAGCCCTACTGGGCCGACCAGAAGAAGTAGCCTTTCGCCGCCATGTCCCCGTTGAAGAGGCGACCCACCAGTGGTCGCCTCTTCCGCTATGGGCGATTGCGGACATCCACGCCCCACCAGGGCTGCTAGAATCCATCCTTTCCGACTCCAACAGCCAACGACGTAACGGAAGCCCGTGACCGACCCAGATCTGTCCAACAGCAGCCTGCCCCGCCAGCTATTCTCCATGACCTGGCCGATGCTGTTCGGGGTCCTGTCCCTGATGTCTTTCCAGTTGGCTGACAGTATCTTTATCGGCCAACTGGGCCGGGACCCCCTCGCCGCCCTGGGTTTCACCGTCCCCATGCAGCAGCTCATTACCGGCCTGCAGGTGGGCCTGGGCATTGCCACCACCGCCATTATTTCCCGTACGCTGGGGGCCGGGGACGAACAGCGGGCCGTGCGCCTGGCCGGACTGGTGGTCACCACCGGTGCCACGCTGGTGTGCCTGCTGGCGCTGGGCCTGTGGCTGCTGCGCGACACCATCATGACCCTGCTGGGGGCCGAAACGTCACTGCTGCCGATGATCCGCCTGTACTGGATGCCCTGGCTGGTGGCCGCCTGGACCGGCGCCGTGCTGTATTTCGGCTACAGCATCTGCCGCTCCCACGGTGATACCAAGCTGCCCGGGCTGATGATGATGGCCGCCAGCCTGCTGAACATCGCCCTGGATCCGCTCTATATCTTTGTCTTCGGCTGGGGGTTGCCCGGCGCGCCGCTGGCCACCATTACCTCCTTTGGCGTCGGCTGCCTGGTGATCTACCCGGCCCTGTTCCGGCGGGGCTGGATCGCCTTTGACCTGGCCCGGCTGGAACTGGGCCAGTCCATTCGCCAGCTCGGCAGCATCATGGCCCCCGCCATGGTCAGCCAGTTGATGCCGCCGGTCTCCGCCATGCTGGCCACTGCCCTGGTAGCGGGCTTCGGCTCGGCAGCGGTCGCGGCCTGGGGGCTGGGTACCCGGCTGGAGTTCTTCTCCATCGTGGTGGTGCTGGCCCTCACCATGTCCATGCCGCCCATGGTGGGACGACTGCTGGGCCAGGGCGATATTGGCACCATCCGCAAGCTGGTGCGGCTGGCGGTGCGCTTTATCGTGATCTGGCAACTGGCCATTGCCCTGCTGTGGCTGACCACCTCGGGGCTGGTGTCCGAGCTATTCACTGCCGACCGTCAGGTCAGTGATGTGCTGGGGGACTACCTGCTGCGGGTGCCGCTCAGTTACAGTGGCCTGGGGGTGTGCATGCTGATGGTGTCGGTCAACAACGCTCTGGGGCTGCCCATGCGGGCTCTGCTGATCTCCACCCTTCGACTTTTCGCCTGCTACCTGCCCCTGCTCTGGCTGGGCGACCAGTTTGGTGGCCTGACCGGGCTGATGACCGGCGCCCTGGTGGGCAACCTGATGGCCGGCGTCATGGCGTACCTGCTTTACCGCCAGGGCATGGTGAAGCTGTCAGGGGCTCATGGAGCATAGGCACAGGGCCGAGGTCGGGGGGTAGGGGTGCTTTTGTGCAGGGAAACGTTGTCTGAGCGAAGCGAGTTTGACGTTTTCCGGAAGAAAAGCACCCCCACCCCTCGGCCTTCCCCCAAAACCTCAGGCGAAGCGTTCGCGGAAATAGTCCGGCAGTTCCACCACCTTCTTGTGCTGGAAATCGAAGAACACGAAGCCATACTTGGCCAGGGCAACCGGCTGACCACTGGAGGCCTTGGTGACCCGGAACACATAATCACCGCCGTACTTGTTCAGGTCGGTCACCCCCACCTCGAAACAGAGGATTTCCGGGAAAAAGGACTCCGACTGATACATGGTGGCCAGGTCGGTGACAACGATGCCCACGCCCCGACCGATCTTTTCCTCCAGCCCCATCTTCACCATGAACTGCGCCCGGGCTTCCGACAGCATGGAAATCAGGGCATCGTTGCCCAGATGGTTGGCACCATTAATATCGGTGATACGCACCGGCATGGTGGTGGAGAACACAAACACTTCATCGGGAAACGACAGTTTAACACGGGCCATGACACAACAACCGTTCAGGTGACTCAGGTAGCTTTCGAAAAAAGGAGGCGAATCATACGCCGTTCGACACGTCAAATCATCTGGAGCCGTGGGCCAACTTCCGTTATGTTACGATCAAACCTCATAAGAAAAGCTACGCCGTAACCGATCAAGGTAACCTCCATGGACATCCGCCCCGCTGCCACCCTCGCCATCACCCGTGATTCCGACGAAGGCCTCCAGGTCCTGCTCATGCAACGCACCTGGGACGCCACCTTCATGCCGGGATTCTACGTGTTCCCCGGTGGCGCCGTGGACGAGGCGGACCAGCGCTGCACCCCCTACCTGACCGGCGGCGATGATGCCTCCGTCAGCCATGACATGGGCATCGACAGCGGCGGCAGCCATTATATGGTAGCCGCCATCCGGGAAAGCTTCGAGGAGGCCGGGGTCCTGCTGGCCCTGGATGACCAGGGGCAGACCCTGCCACCGGACCACCCCGCATTCCGGGAACGGGATGGCATGGTCGCCGGGGACCAGACCCTGGCGGCCCTGTGCCACCAGTACCAACTGGCCCTGCCCCTAGACCGCATGGCCTACCTGGCCCACTGGATCACCCCGCCCGGGCCACCCCGGCGTTTCGATACCCGTTTCTTCGCGGCTGCCATGCCCGAGGGACAGACCCCGGACCATGACCGGATGGAAACCATCGACCATGTCTGGCTGACGCCGCAACAGGCCATGGACGAGCACCGCCAGGGCACCCGACTGTTCGCCTCGCCGACCTTGCGGACCCTGCGCATCATCGCCGGGTTCGATTCCACCGACGCCCTGTTGCGACACGCCCGCTCCCAGCCGCCCGAGCCCGCACCGAACAAGCCCTGGCCAGCCACGCGACAGGACAAACCGGTCTCCATCGAGCCCGGCACCGGGCCCTTTGATGAAGTCCGCAAGCTGGACCCGGAAGGCCGGGGCCACGCCCTGGCGGAAATCGTACCGGGAGAAGCCGTGCCACTGGCCGACGGCGTGATCCGCCTAACCTGCCCCAACCCCGGTGCCATGACCGGCCCCGGCACCAACAGCTACCTGCTGGGACACCCCGGCAGGGACTGGACGGTGATCGACCCGGGCCCCGTCGATCAGGGGCACCTGGAACGAATCCTGGAAGTGACAGGCGGCCGGATCGAACAGGTGCTGACCACCCATACCCACCCGGATCACTCACCGGGGGCAAGCTGGCTCCGGGAGCGCACTGGCACGCCGCTGCGGGGCATGCCAGCCCCGGAACACGACCAGATCCAGGACCACGACTTCCGCCCGGACTCCGTCCCCGTGGACGGTGACCGCATCGAGACCGCCGCCGGCACCCTGAAGGTGCTGTTCACCCCCGGGCATGCCTCCAATCACCTGTGTTTCCTGCTGGAAGGGGAACAGATGCTGTTTGCCGGCGACCACATCATGCAGGGGTCCACGGTGGTGATTAACCCGCCGGACGGGGACATGAAGGATTACCTGGACTCCCTCAACCGCCTGCTGGAAGAGGACATCCGCTGGTTCGCACCAGCCCATGGCTTCCTTATCGGCAAGGTGGAATCGGTGGTGGACTGGCTGGTGACCCATCGCCTGACCCGGGAGAAAAAAATTGCCCAGACCCTGGCGGACCATGGCCCCGGCAACCTGAAGGATCTGGTGAAACACGCCTACGACGACGTGCCACCAGCCATCCATGGTCTGGCCACCCGTTCGCTACTGGCCCACCTGATCAAGCTTGAAAAGGACCAGCGCGCGGTACGGGACGGTGAGGCATGGGCATCCACGGAGGCTGGATGACAGCCCGGTTAAACCTTTGTCAGGCCTCTATACCGGTGTTTGCGCTTTCGGGTAGCCTTGTGCCCTGACTCAGGAAGCCGGGATCTGGACTATGCTTTGCCCGGGGATAACGATGTACCAGTAGCTGTCCAAGGGAGACGCGATGCGCCATAGCCTGTTGTTGCCGGCACTGCTGGCTGTTGCGGTTTCTGCCGGTAAGACCTGGGCTGAGGATACCACCCCCGCCCGCACCGAATCCCCGGCTCGTTCCGAGACGACCGACATTCCACCGGACCCCGTCGTGGCGGAAGGGGCCGCCACTCGCATGGCGGATGACGGACCGCAGGTGATTGCCGACTCCCCGGCCGGGCCCGCCGGCAATCCGCCGGAGAAAACGCAGGAAGAGACATCCGGAACCCCCGACACCTCGTCCGAGACTGAAACCGCGCAGGCCGGGGAGGACAACCCGTCCATCACCCCCGACGAGCCGCCCACGGTAACGGAAGCCCCCGCGGTGATCGAGCTGCCGGAGGACGAATCCGTGGAGGACATCACCGCCTCGGACACGGATCTCCAGCGAAACGAACCCGACAACGAAGAGGCCAACAGCCCATCCGCGACGGACGATTCTCCGGACATCGCTGCGGAGGAAGCACCGGTCAACGACAGCGGGACAGCGTCCATTGAGGTTATCCCCGAGACCCAGCCCGCCCAGGCCCAACCGTTCCGGCTACTGAGCGGCGAGGTGCTCCCCGGCACCACGGCGCGACTGGGCTGGTCGCCGGGCATCCAGATCGCCGGCCTCTCCAAGCCCACCCCGGTGCTGGTGGTCAACGGCAACAAGCCCGGCCCGGCCCTGTGCATGACCGGGGCCGTCCACGGTGACGAGCTCAACGGCATCGAGATCATCCGGCGGGTGATCTACGACCTGGACCCGGCGGAGCTATCCGGTACTGTGGTGGGCATTCCAATCGTTAATCTGCAGGGCTTCCAGCAGGGCAGCCGCTACCTGGCAGACCGCCGCGACCTGAACCGTTATTTCCCCGGCAGCGAGGATGGCAGCCTGGCCCACCGCATCGCCCACTCCCTGTTCGAGCAGGTGATCCTCAACTGCGACATGCTGGTGGATATCCATACCGGCTCCCTCAAGCGCACCAACCTGCCGCAACTGCGGGCCGACATGGACAACCCCAAAGTCGCCGAACTCACCAAGGGGTTCGATGCCATGGTGGTGGTCCACAGCAGTGGCGGTGCCGGCATGCTCAGGACCGCCGCCACCGAGGCGGGCGTTCCCACCGTGACCATGGAGGTGGGAGAATCCATGCGCATCCAGGAAGACCATATCAGCGCCGGCGTCAACAGCCTGGTCAGCCTGATGGAGAAACAGGGCATGACCGCCCGCCTGTTCCAGTGGGGTGACCCGGAGCCGGTGTACTACCAGTCCCACTGGATCCGCGCCAACCAGGGCGGCATCCTGTTCAGTGATGTGGAACTGGGGGCCTATGTCACCGAGGGCACCATCCTGGGCACGGTATCCGACCCCATCACCAACGAGCAGTCCCATATCCGCGCCGACGCCGACGGCCGGGTGATCGGCATGGCTGTGGACCAGGTGGTGATGGCCGGGTTTGCCGCCTACCACCTCGGCTCGAGGGCAGACACCGAAGAGTCCGCAGAGTAACAGGCCTACAGACGGGTGCTCAGTCGGGACAATTCATAGTAGACTAATGAATTGCCCCGTTGGGCACCGATCACCCTGTCTGGAGCCGCACCGTGGCACGATACGCTGACCGATCCCTGGCGCTGGCCTACATCGGGCTGGTGCTGACACCGCTTTTCTGGGCCGGCAACGCCGTGGTGGCCCGGGGCGTGGTGGACGCCATCCCCCCGGTGTCCCTGGCGTTCTGGCGCTGGGTGATTGCCCTGGCAATCCTGCTTCCTGTTGGCCTGGCCGGAATCCGCCGGGAATGGCCGGTCATCCGGGACCACTGGCCCCGCATCCTGGTACTGGCCCTGTTCAGCGTCGCCTCGTTCAATACCCTGCTGTACGTGGCCGCCACCACCACAACGGCGATCAATATTGCACTGATCAACTCCACCATCCCGATCATGGTGGCCCTGCTGGCGTTCCTGCTCCTGGGCGAACGTACGCGACCGGCACAGGGCGTCGGCATTGCCGTGGCATTGACTGGTGTGCTGATGGTGATCGGTCAGGGCACGCTGGGCCGTCTGATCAGCCTGTCCTTCTCACCGGGAGATCTGGTCATGGTGGCCGCCGTCGCCAGCTGGGGGATCTTCTCCGTGCTGCTGCGGCGCCTGTCGATCCCGTTGTCCAGCCTCACCTTCCTGAGCATCCAGATTGCCCTGGGCACAGTCCTGCTGACACCCGTCTACCTGATTGACCTGTTGCTGGTATCCGGCGGCTTTACCCTGTCAGCCTCGACCATTCCGCCACTGCTCTACGTGGCCATCTTCCCCGGCATCCTCGCCTACGCCTTCTGGAACCACGGCGTCTGGGCCGTGGGGCCGGCCAAGGCCGCCATCTTCATGTACCTGGTGCCGGTGTTCGCGTCGGTGCTAGCCTGGCTGTTCCTGGATGAACGCCTGGGCTGGTACCACCTGGCGGGGGGCGCACTGATACTGGCGGGACTGTTCCTGACCACCCGCAACCCACAGGCACCCGCAAAGGCATCGGCGGCTGACCCTGGGCAGTAACCAGCGGTTACCACCCAGCCTGACCGGCTAACGCACCCGGTCGGTCTGCAGGTACTGCTCCGGCAGGGAGATGCCATCGTCATACAGGGTAATGCCCGAGCGCAGACACACCGACAGGTTCTTGTGGGAGGCCTCTGTCTCCGGTGGCAACAGTTTCGCCACCGTCTGCATTTCCTCCAGCAGTTCCCGCTCGGTTTCCTGCATCCGGCCGCGGGCGAAGTCACTGATCTCCAACCCCTGCACAATCTGGTAACGACCATAGTCACAGCGCACCGGGAAGGAGTAAAAAATCCCCTTCTCGATACCGTAACTGCCGTCGCTGACGATACCCATACTCACCCAGTCATTCTCCGGCGTGCCGTTGATCCAGTCATGCATGTGGTTGAGGATCGCCTGGGCCGCCGAGGCCGCACTGGAATGCCCCCGGGCCTCGATAATCGCCGCGCCCCGCTTCTGGATCTTGCCGATGAACTGCTGCTGGTACCAGTCCTCGTCCACCTGGGGCAGGGCCGGCTCGCCATAGATAGTGGCATGGTTCAGATCCGGGAACTGGGTGGAGGAATGGTTACCCCACACGGTAATGCGCCGGATACCCCGGGGATTGGCCCCGGTATGGTTGGCCAGGATGCCCCGGGTCCGGTTGTGGTCCAGCCGCGTCAGGGCCGTGAACTGGGCCGGGCTCAGGTCCGGCGCATTGCGGCTGGCGATCAGGGCGTTGGTATTGGCGGGGTTGCCCACCACCAGCACCTTCACGTCCCGGTTGGCGTACTCATTGATGGCCCGCCCCTGGCTGGCAAAGACCGGCGCATTGGCGGCAATCAACTCACTGCGTTCCATGCCCGGCCCCCGGGGTTTGGCCCCGATCAGCAGCACATAGTGGGCACCCACCACGCCGTCCTCGACGGAGTCATGCATGCTGATGCTATGGAGTAGCGGAAAGGCACAGTCCTCCAGCTCCATGGCAATACCCCGCAGGGGCTCCATGGCCTGGGGCATCTCGATAAGCTGAAGGATCACCGGCTGGTCACGGCCAACCATCTCACCGGCGGCAATCCGGAACAACAGGGAATGGCTGATACTGCCGGCCGCGCCGGTCACTGCGATACGCACGGGACGCTTCATTCGCATGGCTCCTGTTCAGGGTGGAACCGGCAACCCTATCAGGTTACGAACGGAATATTGAGCCGAAAACGAAGAACGTCCCGTCTTTGTGAACCGAATCCTCCGCCAAGGCGCCCAGCCAACCACCGGTCAGGTGTCCTGCCCCATCACCTCGGAAAGCACCTGCCGATGCAGCTCGGCATCCTCCCCGCTGAACAGCACAAACCGGATCCGCCGAACCGACGACAACTGATCCGCTACCGACACCAGGGTCGAGAACGCCACCCTCGCGGCGGGCTCCATGGGGTAACCGAATGCCCCGGTGGACAGGGCCGGAAACCCGATGGACGACAGCCCATGCTTATCCGCCAGCAGCACCCCGTTGCGATAACAGTTGGCCAACAGAGTGTCCGAAGGCTCATCCACCCCGTACACCGGCCCCAGGCAATGGATAACATGGGCATTGGGCAACCCGAACCCCTCGGTAATCACCGCCTCCCCGGGCCGGATGGGCGCCAGAGGCTCACAGGCCCGGGCCAGCTCCGGCCCCGCCGCCCGATGGATCGCCCCGGCCACACCACCGCCGGTCATCAGTTGCGCATTGGCCGCATTCACCACTGCATCCAGATCCGGCTGTTTGGTGATATCGCCCTGGATACACTCGATCTGGATACCGTTCTTCGTCTTAAATTGGTCAGACATTGCTAGCCCCCTGTTCTAGAGGAATTTGCACCGGAGTCTGGGGCGGGGTGTGCCGGGTATTTTTGGAGCAGCGCCATGGATGGCGCGGTCCAAGGTCGGTCCATGGACGGACCGTGAATTGGAGCGGAAAAAATACCCGGCATGCCCCGCCTGGCACGGGTCTAAAATCACCTGGAACGTAGACCAGCCACCGCCACCTCAATCTGCTCCATCGCCTGCCGAATCACCCCCAAAGGCGACCCCAGATTCAACCGCATAAACCCGCTACCCTGCTCACCAAACGTCATCCCGGGATTCATCCCCACCCCGGCCTGCTCCACCATGAACCGCTTCAGCCCGCCGTCATCCAGCCCCAGGGCCCGGCAATCCAGCCACAACAGATAGGTCCCCTCCGGATCGGTCACACCAATCTCCGGCAACCGCTCCTTTGCAAAGCCAAGCACAAAATCCCGATTGCCGCGAACATAGTCCATCATCGCCGCCAGCCACTCCGCCCCATGGCGGTAGCCGGCCTCAAAAGCCGCGATACTGAACGGATTGCACTGCACCATATGCAGCGAATCAAACACATCATTGAGCTGACCCAGCAGATCCTGCCGCTCCGACACCACCGCCGACAGCCCCATGCCGGGAATATTGAACGTCTTGCTCGGTGCCACCGTGGTCAGCAACGGATCATCCGGCTCCGCCAGCCGCGCCAGCATGTGATGACCCGGTCGGTCGGCATAGACCAGGTCGGCATGAATCTCATCGGAAATCACTACCACCCCATGGGCCCGGGCAATCTCCAGCACCGCCTCCAGCTCCGCCTTCGACCACACCCGACCCACCGGATTGTGGGGCGAGCACAGGAACAGCACCTTCACCGACGGGTCCGCTGCACAGACCGCCAGGTGCTCCAGATCCATCTCATAACGGCCATCGCGAACCACCAGCGGATTCTCCACCACACAACGGCCCGCCTTGCGGACACTGCTGAAGAAAGGCGGGTACACCGGCGGCTGGATAATCACCCCCTCGCCCTCACCGGCAAACGCCATGGCCGCCGCATGGAGGGTCGGCACCACCCCCGGTGCCATACGGATCCAGTCCCGCTGGATGGTCCACTGGTGATGCTCCCGGAACCAGTCAATCATCGACTGGTAGAGGCTGTCCGGGAACAGCGTGTAACCATAGGCCGGATGCCGGGCCCGCTTCACCAGGGCCTCGGTCACCGGCTCCGGGGCAGCAAAGTCTGTGTCTGCCACCCAGAGGGGAATCACGTCTTCCCGGCCAAACACCGCCTTGCGGGCATCGAACTTCACCGAACAGGTCTGTTCCCGGGAAAACGACTGGTCGAAATTCATGGGCGAGGGTGTCTCCTGACAGGTGACTGGATGATGTTTGAGTCCGAGCTTAACACGGTGTCCGGGCTACCGATGAAAGTCCAAGTGACGAGGATTGGCGGAATCCACTACACTTGCGGACCTACCTTTTATCCCGTTGACCCGTTCCGGAGCTCGCATGCTGGGCCAGATCCTCTCCACCCTGTTGCCGGTCTTCCTGATCGCCGGTTGTGGCGCCCTCTACGGTCGCTACCGCTCCACCGACATCCAGAGCATGAATACCGTGAACATGGAGCTGTTCGTGCCCATGCTGGTGTTCGCAGTACTGGCGGATCAGCAGGCGCCCCTGGGGGACTACGCCTGGCTGGCAACCGCGGCGGTGGTCATCGTGCTCGGCTCCGGCCTGATACTGTGGCCGGTGGCAAAGGCCCTCCATCTCAACCTGAAGACCTTCCTGCCGCCCATGATGTTCAACAACTCCGGCAACATGGGCATCCCGCTGATCGTACTGGCCTTCGGCGACGCCGCGCTGCCCGCCGCCGTAGTACTGTTCATCGTGGAAATGCTGCTGCACTTCTCCGTGGGCCTCTACATGCTCGACCCGCACACCTCACTGCTGAAACGCCTGCGGGTGCCGGTGGTGCTGGCCACCATTGCCGGCCTGGCGGTGAACATCGGCGGTGTGGCGCTGCCGGGCTGGCTGATGGAAGCGCTGGACATGCTTGGCGGCATCTGTATTCCGCTGATGCTGTTTACCCTGGGCATCCGCATGCTCGATGTGGACTTCAGCGACTGGCGGCTGGGCCTGATCGGCGCCATCGCCTGCCCCGCCAGCGGCCTGATACTGGCCTGGCCGATGATTGTCCTGCTGGACCTTCCCGGCTTGCAGGCCGCCAGCCTGTGGGTGTTCGCCGCTCTGCCACCGGCCGTCCTCAACTATATGGTGGCTGAACAGTACCGGCAGGAACCCCACAAAGTGGCCTCACTGGTGCTGATCAGCAACCTGGGCAGCCTGGTGGTGATGCCGGTGGTCCTGGGCCTGGTGTTCAGCGCCGGCTACCTGTAACCGGACCGACGGGGCATACCGGTCGGCCAATGCCCCGCCACAACCACCCAACCCGCTTGCAACCTGCCGGTGTATGTCCGATGGTAAAGGTAGTTTCCCGTTCACAGGGACCCCGGACGGACCCGGACTGCACTTCACCGGGTCTGGCGCCGTACACACGTGGGCCCTGACATTTCCTGATCCAAGTTGCCTGATACGGAGGTCTGTCCATGAGTGTTCTGTTGCTGATCATCAGTGCCCTGGTGCTGATCTATCTGGGCCTGGGTGGCACGGTTGCCACCGTGGTACTGGTTGCCGCCACCCTGGCCGGCATGTCCCAGGACCACTGGCATATCCTCAGCATCCTGTTCGGGGGCGGGCTACTGGCCCTTGCCCTGGTGATTCTCCATGCCCGGGACCTGCGCCGGGACAAGCTGAGCAAACCGCTGCTGGGCTGGGTACGGGGCCAGTTGCCCACGCTGTCCGACACCGAGCAGGAAGCCCTCAAGTCCGGCTCGGTGGACTGGGACGGCGAACTCTTCTCCGGCCAGCCGCAATGGTCGAAACTGCTGGATGCCCGCCCCGCCCACCTGTCCAGCGAGGAACAGGCGTTCCTGGATGGCCCGGTGGAAAAACTCTGCGCCATGCTCGACGACTGGAAGATCACCCACGAGGACTACGACCTGCCCAACAAGGTGTGGAAGTTCATCCGCGAGAACGGGTTCTTCGGCCTGATGATCCCGAAGGAGCAAGGCGGCAAGGGCTTTTCCCACACGGCCCACTCCGAGATCGTGATGAAGATCTCCACCCGCAGTGTGTCTGCCGCCGTGACCGTCATGGTGCCCAACTCCCTGGGCCCGGGCGAGCTGCTGATGGAATACGGCACCGACGAGCAAAAGCAGTACTATCTGCCACGGCTCGCCGGTGGTGAGGAAATCCCCTGCTTTGCCCTGACCTCTCCGGTGGCCGGGTCCGATGCCGGCGCCATCCCGGACAAGGGCATCGTCTGCAAGGGCCAGTGGAACGGCAAGGAAGTGCTGGGCCTCAAAGTCACCTGGAACAAGCGCTACATCACCCTGGCGCCGGTGGCCACCCTGATCGGCCTGGCCATCAAGGTCTATGATCCGGACAAACTGCTCGGTGACGGTGACAATGAGGGCGTCACCTGTGTGATGGTGCCCCGGGAAACGGAGGGCGTCCACGCCGGCGCCCGCCACCTGCCCATGAACACCGTGTTCATGAACGGCCCCACCTGGGGCAACGATGTCTTCATCCCCATGGAACAGGTGATCGGCGGTCAGGAAATGCTGGGCAAGGGTTGGACCATGCTGCTGGAATGCCTGTCCATCGGCCGCTCCATCTCCCTGCCGGCCCTGGGCACCGGCGCCGGCAAGCTGGCCGCCCTCGCCACCGGCTCCTACTCCCTGGTACGGGAGCAGTTCGGTCGCTCCATCAGCCAGTTCGAGGGGGTCCAGGAAGCCCTGGAACCCATCGCCGGCTACACCTACATGATGGATGCCTCCCGCCTGCTGACAGCCGGCATGCTGGACCGTGGCGTAAGACCTGCTGTGCCGTCCGCCGTGCTCAAGTACCGCAATACCGACCTGATGCGGGAAGTGATCAACCACGCCATGGATGTGGTCGCCGGTCGCGGTGTCATCACCGGCCCCCGAAACTTCCTGGCCCGGGCCTACCAGGCGGTGCCCATCGGCATCACGGTGGAAGGGGCCAATATCCTCACCCGCAGCCTGATGGTGTTCGGCCAGGGCGCCATCCGCTGCCATCCATTCATCGTGGACGAGATCGAGGCCGCGGGCATTGAGGACGAGCGCCAGGCGGTGCGGAAGTTCGACGATATCTTCTACCGTCATATTGCCCATACCACCCGCAATGCCCTGCGGGCGCTGGTGCTGGGACTGACCTGGGGCCTGGCGGAACCGGTGCCACGGGAAGGGAATATCGGCAAGTACTACCGCCAGCTCGCCCGTTTCTCATCGGCCTTCGCGCTGATGACCGATGTCACCCTGCTGACCATCGGCGGTGGCCTCAAGGCCCGCCAGCGCCTGTCCGGTCGAATGGCGGACTGCCTGGTGCACCTGTACTACGCCAGCGCGGTGATCAAGCAATGGCACGAGGAAGGCTACCCGGATGACCAGCGTCCCCTGGTGGAATGGGCCCTGCAGACCTCCCTGCGGGACCTGCAGTCCTCCATGCGCGAAGCGGTGATCAAATTCCCGGTGCCGGCCCTGCGCTGGCCCCTGCGCCTGCTGATCTTCCCGCTGGGGGCCACTGGCCTCAACGGACCGGATGACCGCCTGGGCGCGGAAGTCGCCGCCACCATCGTCAAGGACACCCCGGTACGCCAGCGCATCAGCCGTGGCTGCTATGTGAACGACAAGCCGGACGATCCCCTGGGGCGGGTCATCAACGCCTACCGGCTGGCCAACGAGACCCGGGAGCTACGCGCCCGCCTACACGAGGCCCTGCACAACCGGGATCCGGACGAACTGGGCGGTATCGACATGCTGCTGGGACACCAGCGCAAGGAACTGGTGGACTGGGCCCTGGAACAGGGCGTTATCCAGGAAGAGGAGTCCGACAAACTGCTGGAGGCACTGACTGCCCAGTACGATGTTATCCGGGTGGACGCTTTTGACCCCGAAGGGCTGAAGGCGCTGTCCCGCTGCGCCAAGGGCAAGCGCAAGGTGGTGGAGCGCCCGCCCCGGGATGAGCAGCCGGACGATCAGGCGTAGCAGAATGGGGAGAGGGGCAAAAGCCGGGCAGAATTGTTCCGCCCCTCTCGCCTGCGCCTCTACACGTGCGTCAGCGCATGCCGGCGCCCCGGCCGATCAAGGTGCGGGGCATTATTGAAATTGAGCACCCGGCGGGCACTGCGCCCCACGATGACCTCGCAGAACGCGGTATTGCGGAACTGGAAGTTGAAGTGGATGGCACCCCGCTGCGGGCCCTCGATCAGTTTGGTGAGGGCGCTGCCGATGACACCTCCTGAGGTCACCACCAGCACCGCGTCATCACGCCCCGCGCCGTCACAGGCGTGGTCGATGGCCTCATCGATGCGGTTGCCGAAGTCACCCCAGGTTTCCGTGACATCGGTCAGACGGTCGTCAATCCAGGCTTCATAGGCAGCGCGGAAGGTGCGCCAGTAATCCTTGAAATCCCTCTTCTGGTGCAGGTGCTGGTCGCCGTGGCCGGTGAAGGCCCGGTACATCATCTCGCCGTCGTACTCGTTCAGGCCGGGGTGGGTGGACACCTCCGCACCCGCCCGGGCCATGCCCTCAAGCACGCCCTTGGCAGTGTCCTGCTGACGTTGCAGGTTGCCGGCCACCACCCGGTGGAAATCCAGCTCCCGCTCGGCGAAATACTCGCCCAGCCAGCGGGCCTGCTGCCAGCCCAGTTCGGAAAGTTGGTCGTAGTTGGCCTGGCCAAAAGACGCCTGGCCATGTCGGACAATAAACAGTTTTGCCATGGGGGATCCTGTTACTTGTTATCAACTGCAAAGCGCACATCCTGCCCCAGCGGCGACGGATTGACCAGCCCTGAGCAACCTACAGTAATTGTGAGGCAATAAATGCGAAGGTGCCGCCGGTCAGCAACAGGGCCAGGATGGCCACCACGCCATCCCGGGCGATCATCGCCAGACCGAACGTCGTCAGTGCCAGCCCACCGCCATTGGCGCTGAAGGGCACGAACTCCATCAACGGCAACGCCAGGGCCACCAGCAGGCAACTGATGGCCAGCAACAGGTCACCGCCGCCATCCATCAGCATGGTCAGGCGGGGGCCGGTGAAGCGGTCCAGGAACCGGGCCGGCCTGTGCATCCAGCACAGTCCGGTACGCAGTTTCTCCCGGGGCACCTTACGGTCGCCCAGCCACCGGGGCAGCCACAGCTGGCGCTGGTGGAACAGCCGCTGCCCCACGGTCAGCAGCACCAGCAGGCCCATCAGGGTGGGCACCCCCGGGATATCACCAATCAGCGGCGCCAGTACCACCAGGCCGGCCACCACAACTACCGGGCCAAAGGTACGCGTACCGGCGGCAGCCAGGATCTCATCGACGGAGACATCCTGGCCGTCACCGTTCGCCGCCCGAATCCGTGCCAGGAGGGCCACCAGGTCATCGTTCTTCCCTGGTTCGTCAGAGTCCGGATGATCGTTCATGGGGTCTCCCCGCTGTTGGCCGACAGCAATCCGCTGTCCTCCGCCCGGGCCAGCAACCACCGCCTCAGGGCGCGCAGGCCGGGTTCATGACGTCGGCTGACCTTGCTGGCGAAGTAGAAGTTATCGCCGGTGACCACACTGTGCAGGGGCAGTCTCACGAAGTCCCCGGCGTCGTCACGGTTGCTGAGCATGTAGTCATTCGTCAGGGCAATGCCCTGATGATAGCGGGCCGCCTCCAGGGCCAGCAGCATATGGCTGAAATGTTGCACCTGTGTTGAGGGCGGCACCACGCTGTCCACCTCGGCGAACCAGGCTTCCCAGTCGCCACAGGTGCGGTTGTAGATGCTGAAGGTGGACAGCAGGGGATGACCGGCCAGTGTCTCCGGCGTCAACTGGTCCGTGCCCATGTCCTGCCAGTACTGGCGACTGCAGACCGGGAACAGTCGCTCCCGGTAAAGCAGGTCGTAGCTGAACGCCGGGGAATCCGTGTTGATGGTGATGAAACTGTCCGCCACCCGCCCCGACAGCACCGGGTGCTCGCCGGTCATTTCCAGCACCAGTTGGACCTCCGGGTGTTGCCGGTGCAGGTCCGGCAGGCGAGGCACCAGCCAGCGCACCGCGAAGGAACTGAACACCGCCAGCCGCAGGCTGCTGTCCTGCCGGCCCAGCAACTGCCCGGTGGCCTTGTCGATCTGGAACAGGGCGGACGATATGCCCTCCAGGTAGTCCTGCCCTTCCCGGGTGAGGGCCAGGCTGCGCCCCTGTCTCTGGAACAGGGGTTCTCCCAGGAAGGTCTCCAACTGCTTGATCTGGTGGCTGACGGCACTCTGGCTGACATTCAGTTCGTCCGCCGCCCGGGAGAAGCTGTTGAGGCGAGCCACCGCTTCGAAGACCGGCAAGGATTTCAGGGGAGGCAGCTTCATTATCGAAATATCTCATGTTGCGCCAATAAATATCATTTTATCGGATATTTGCGAGTTCCTATACTTCCGGGTCTTCAGGCACACAACCGTAGGGGCGGGCACCATGTCAGGCAAGACAGTCAACAGCGCTATCCTCCTGCTGGTCATCGGCAACGCCATGGCCATCGGCTCGGATGTCTTTATCAAGCTGATGGACACCAACGCCCCGGTGTTCCAGTTTGCCTTTGTCCGCAACCTGATCACCGTAGCATTGCTGATGCCGTTACTGAAAAAGGCGGAATACCAGCGGTTGTTTGAAGGGGCGGGCGTGCATGCCATCCGTTCCCACATACTGCTGGTCGGCCTGCTGTGCATGGTGGTGGCGCTGACCACCCTGCCCCTGGCCACTGCCAACGCCGTGTTCTACGTCGCCCCGGTGATCGTGATGGTGTTGTCGGTCCTGGTCTTTGGGGAACGGCTCTCGCCTCTGAGCATTCTGGCGGTGGTCAGCGGCTTTGCGGGAGTGCTGGTGATCCTGCGGCCAGTGTCGCTGGAGCTGTCCTCCCTTTCCGCCCTGGGTACCGCCTTCTGCCTGGCGGTGGCGGCATTGACCGTACGCAAGCTGCCCCGCCGGCAGTCCACCGCCCACAAGCTGTTCCTGAACTCGCTGCTGGTATTGCCGGCGAGCCTGGCCCTGGCCCTCTGGGAAGGCGCCCCCTGGCGCTGGGAGATCGTCGCCAGTGCGGTAGGGTCGGCGGTATTTATCCTGGGCTACAACGGTAGTGTGCTGCGGGCCTATAACCATGTGGACGCCAACCAGGTAACCAGCGCCGAATACACCGGGCTGATCTGGGCCATTGCCATCGGCTGGCTGATGTTTGGTGAAGTGCCGGACCTGTGGTTCGTCACCGGCAGCCTGATGATCATCCTGCCGCTGGCGCTGATCGGCCTGAACCAGCGCCGCAAGTACCGCCTGATGCACCGGGCCCCGATGGCCGCGGCGCCGGAGGATCAGGCCGTTCACCAGGTTAGTGGTAAGCGTCCTGCATCTCCTTCCAGTCCCTGACCACCAGGGTATCGCTGGTCAGGCGGAAGCGGTCGTCCGGCCCATGGATAGCGGGCCGGTAGCCGGCTCCGGATGTTTGCAGTCCAAAAAACCACCACCCGATTGCAACTGACTGATTTTGCTACAGATCAAGTTTTTGAACCGGTTCCCACTTTCGGACATTAAACGGTTTTTCACTTAGGATTGCCTGGCCTTTACCGGCAAGATGTGGCGACAACAAGCAGCGGAACAGACCCATTCGCAGGAGGCGTCCCATGTCCAAGGCCCTGGCCTTTGTAACAGGTATCGCAGTCATCATCGTTGTGCTGTGGCTCCTGTTCACGCCCGACACCGCCCCGCAAACCGACACCTCACCATTTACCGGGGCGCAATCCGGAACCGTCGGCAGCGATACCGCGCCTGCCACCAATGCCTCCGGTCAACAGCGGGCCCCCGGGATACAAGACAGCAACATGCTGGAACCCGTGTCTCACTGGCCTGACCCGGAAGCCACTTCAGCCCTGCCGGCGCGTCCCAACAACCCTGCCCGCAATGCCCGCCCGGTGGTCTCCCTGTGGCAGGCAGGCAACAATTCCGACAAGACTGAGGTGGACGGTTTTCCCGCCACCCGCCTGCAGGCCAACCCCGAGGCCCTGGCCAGCCTGCATGTGGGCCAGCAGGTGACTCTGCCGGTGCCGGAACTGAACCGCACCGTCACCGCCCGCCTCACTACCACCCATAACCAGTTGAACAGCATCGAGGTTTTCCGTGGGCCGGTGACCGACGGCCATGACAAGGACAATGTCGTCGTGACCCGGGGTGAAACCTCCACCTACGTGGTCCTCAGCACACGGGATGGCGTCTATTCCGCTGTCATCGACAACCATAGCGGTGATGCCGTACTGACCAGCGAAACCGACATACAGGACAACCTGGCGGGGCATGAAGACGCCATTCCGGTACCAGGCGTCGACCAGACCCCACCGGGCTCACCGTCCGGCTAGGTGCCCCAGGCCCGGACCGCTTCCGCTCCCATCGGAGCTGTCGTGGATCCGTCCGCGACTTTCATGCAGTAAGGCAGCCTTTTACCCGCACTGCCGGCAGTACCCAGACGGGACGCTAAATAGAAGAACCGGCGAACAGGAGTACCCGCCGTACAAAAATTCACCCTAAATCAGGGACTGACGCTATGAAACCATCCATCCACTGGCTCGCCGGGCTGTCCCTTGCCATGGGCAGCACCGTCAGCCACGCAAACCAGGTCGATGTCCTGGTCTACTATACCGACGAAGCCGCCAGCACCAGCTCGGGCGAAGACATTAACGCCCGCATCGTCTCCTACGTGGAGCACGCCAACCAGGCCTACCGCAACAGCGATATCGATCTCCAGCTTCGCCTTGTAGGTACCGAACGTATCCAGGGCAGCTACGGCAGCGTTGATGGCAATGTTCTCGGGCGCTTCCGGTCAGACAGCACCGTTGCCACCCAGCGCCGGGAATACGGCGCCGACCTGGTCGCACTGATCAGCACCCCCCAAAGCACCGCCGGTGGCTACGTCTGCGGTGTCGGCTACCAGCCCGGCGGCAGCGAAGGCAGCGGGCGTTTCTATTCCAACGCCTCCGCCTACGGCTACAGCATGACCGGGGTAAACTGCGGCTATAACACCTTTGTCCATGAGCTGGGCCACAACATGTCCCTGGGCCACTCCCACGCCCAGAACTCCTTTGGCTCCGTCTTCCCCTGGGGCCGGGGGCATGGGGTATCCGGCCTGTTCAGCACTATCATGGCCTACCCGCAGTCCTACGGTACCCGCAATCACCTGGCGCAGTTCGCCAGCCCGGACCAGAACCGCTGCGAGGGCCAGCCCTGTGGCGTTGACAGCAATCGTAACGACGGGGCCGACGCGGTGGCCGCCGTTAACAGCCTGGCGGCCCAGGTGGCGGATTTCATGCCCACCGCCGTCATCGACGATGGCGACCCTGACGAGGAAGACCCGGACAACGGCGGTGGCCCCGATGATGGTGACAACCCGGACGATGGAGGTGATTCCGGCGACGGTGGTGATAACGGTGGAGACGATGGTGGCGGTGACGACGGCGGTATCGACCCGGACCTGCCCCTGTGCGACAAGCCCGAGCTGGCCGAGAATAACCTGATCAGTGGCCCGGACTTCAACAACCTGTCGCCCTGGAACAGCTTCAATAACGCCGCCACACTGACCACCGCAAGCATCGAAGCCAGCTGTGGCCGCGACAACCTGCTGCTGGCAACCGACCGCACCGAGTACTACGGCGGTCCGGTACAGGCCATCGCGGGCGGCCTGGAAGCTGGCGCCGAGTACCGCATTACCGCCAAACTGGCCCTGGCGGGTACCGACGGTCGTGATGCCGTTCGCGCCAGCATCGAGCTGACCGACGGCGAGGGCACCCGTTACCAGAACCTGCCGGAACTCTCCGTTACCGCCAACGAGCTGAGCCAGTATGATGAGACCTTCACCGTCGCCGGCGACGGCGATATCAGTCAGGCCCGTCTGATCCTGTCCGGCCCCGACGAAGGCACCGACTTCGTGGCCGATGAAGTCCGTCTGGTAAAAGTGTCCGACGCCCCTGACGACGGCGACTCCGGCAATGGCGGCCCCACCATCGTCCTGGAAGAGGGCTTTGAGGACGGCGGCACCGGCTGGTCCGGCTTCATGGGCAGTTGGGTCTTCCGTACCCGGACCGCCAGTGAAGGCAATTTCGGCCTGGCGTCCCTGTTCCGGATGTCCACTTACTCCGGTCCGGCCATGGAAGCCACCGGGCTGATTGAAGCGGGTAAGACCTATTCAGCCTCCATGGACATCATGCTGAGCAACCGCAGCATGGCCACCGACAAAGCCCAGCTCTGGGCCTGGTACGTGGACGACCAGGGCGCGCACTGGCAGCGGTTTGGTGAGGCCGACATGGCCACCAACAGCTGGTCTTCCCTGCAAGGCCAGTTCAGCATCCAGCCTTCCGGCAGTATCAGCCAGATAAGGTTGCACATCATGGGTGCGGACACCTCCAGCCACATCGTTATCGACAACGTTAAACTCGGTCAGCAGTAAGCCCAGGTCATACTCAGTGACCCCTTGAGCACCCAACTCCCCGGTCGGGTGCTCTTTTTTCTTTTCCCGGGCGCCCCTGCAGGCCAATCCACTGGACAATCCGCTATCCGGCTGTCTAGGATGAAGTTTCGTTACGCAACCTGATTCAATAACCACCAACAACACCCAGGAGCCCGCCATGTTTCTCAGCGAACCCAAAACCCTGTCCACCCCACGCGGTACCTTCACCTGGCGCGAAGGCGGTGACACAAACGGCGCCCCGGTCGTGATGATCCACGGCTGGCCGGAAAGCTCCTACTGCTGGGAGCACGTCGGTCGGCACCTGAAAAAGGGCCTGCGGGTGATTGCCCCGGACCTGCGGGGCCTGGGCGACAGCGAGCGCACAGAGGGCCGGGAACACTACGTCAAACATGCCCTGGCGCACGACGTGGTCAGCATGCTGGACGAACTGGACATCGACGACTTCCAGTTGATCGGCCACGACTGGGGCGGCATCGTCGCCCAGGAAGTGGCGCTGGCGATTCCGGACCGGGTCAGCCGGATGATCATCATGAATATCGCCCTGGTCAACAACCTCAAGGGCAACATGGAGGTCATCGAGAAAGTACGTTCAGGTAGTAACAAGTCCTACTGGTACCAGCACTTCCAGCAGGAAAAGGGTCTGGCGGAGGCCATGATTCCCGGTAAAGAGGATGTCTGGATCGGGCACTTTGTCCGTGGCGTGGTCGAGCCGATTCCCGAGGATGCTGTTGCCGAGTATGTACGGATGTATTCCATCCCCGGCACTCCGGCCGCGGGTGCCAGCTACTATCGCACCTTCGCTGACGACACCAAGCGTTGGGCGGCACTGGCCGGACATAAATGGTCCATGCCCGGGCTGTATATCTACGGCAACAAGGACAGGGTGATTATCCCCGAGTACCTGAACCACATTGAGGACTGTTTCGAGTCCATCCGGGTGGAACAGGTGGATGCGGGGCATTTCCTCCAGGAAGAGAAACCGGAGGAAGTGGCCGGTCATATGAACGGCTTCCTTGAAGCCTAGTGTGCCGTTCAGTTAGTGCCTGAACCAGACGGGCACTAATCGGAACGCTGCCCCAGGGCCAGGTGGGCCACCAGCTGTTCAATCCGTTCCACCGCAGCTTCGTTGCCCTTGCGGCCCGCCTGCACCACCTGGGAGCCTACCGTTGCCATGTACATGAGCCGGGCCAGGTCTTCCACCTGATCCTCCGCTACCCCCAGGTGGCGGAACAGCAACTTGTTCTGATCGACACGGGCCCTGTCCACCTCATCAACAATCCGGGCGGCGTGTTCATTGCGGCGGGCAAAGTCACGAACGGCCAGCTCCACCTGAAGTCGTCGGATGTTGCGGGCGGCGTCCGTCAGCAGGATCTGGAGGAGCTGATGCAGTTCCTCCTCAGGGTTCTCCCCTTTTGGCCGCATATAGTCCAGTTCCACAAACCGGCGATCCCGCCAGCGATCCAGGAAGCTGACCACCAGGTCCTCATGATCCCGGAAGTGCCAATAGAAGCTGCCCCGAGTGACCCCCAGACGCTTGGCCAGGGTCAGCACCCGCAGGTTGCTGAAGCCACCGGCGGCAACCTCACCGGCGGCGGCATCCAACCAGTCGTCGCGGGTCAGTTGGGCTTTGCTTTTAGCCGCTTTGGGGGAACTCGGAGCCTTTCCGGATGCTTTCGCCATAAATCGGGTTCGGACCTCTGGAGCCGTTCTCAAAAGAATAAAACAAACTGATTCAACATGTTAAAGGTCGAATGAAAGGCTGTAACCACAGCGTCGTTGACCTTCATGCCGCCCATACATTACTGTACGGAATCCCCAGACACCAGTGTATGGAAGAAATTCGCGCGTTCCATCACGTGCATCGGCGGCCCCAACGTCTTACCCACGGGCCGCCACAGAGCGACCCATAAAGGAGCCAGCATGAGCACAGCACACTACGACACCAACGGTAATGTTGCCGTTATCCGCCTGGACAACCCGCCGGTAAACGGCCTCAGCCTGGGCCTTCGTCAGGGTATTGTCGAAGGCATCAAAAAGGCCGAGCAGGACAGCGCCATCGAGGCCATCATCATCACCGGTTCCGATCGGGCCTTCTCCGGCGGCGCCGACATTACCGAGTTCGGCACCCCCGCCGTCATGCAGGAGCCGATCCTGACCACCGCCATCCATTACGTCGAAACCGCGAAGAAGCCGGTGATCGCGGCCATCAGCGGCAACTGCATGGGCGGCGGCCTGGAACTGGCCCTGGGCTGTAACTACCGCGTGTCCACCCCGGACGCCACCCTGGCCCTGCCGGAAGTGAAGCTGGGTATCCTGCCCGGTGCCGGCGGCACCCAGCGCCTGCCCCGGGTGATTGGTGTCGAGCACGCCCTGAACATGATCGTGTCTGGCTCCGTGGTTCCCGCCAAACAGTTCCAGGGTACCCCGCTGCTGGACGAGGTGGTTGAAGGCGACCTGATGGAAGCCGCCCTGGCTTTTGCCCGCAAGGTAGTGGCCGACAAGATGCCGCTGAAGAAGGTGCGCGACCTGAAGGTGAAGCACCCGAACCCGCAGGGCTTCTTCATGTTCGCCCGCAACACCATCGGCGCCATGGCCAAGAACTACCCGGCTCCGCTGAAGTGCCTGGAAGCGGTGGAAGCCGCTGCCACCAAGCCGTTTGACGAAGGCATGAAGGTTGAGCGTGAAGGCATCAAGCAACTGATGCAGACACCGGAATCCGCGGCCCTGCGTCACGCCTTCTTCGCCGAGCGCAAGACCAGCAAGATCTCCGATGTGCCCTCCGACACCCCGACCCGCGACATCAATCAGGTGGGCGTGATCGGTGCCGGCACCATGGGTACCGGCATCTCCATCAACTTCCTCAACGCCGGCATCCCGGTGACCATCGTCGAGATGAAGCAGGAAGGTCTGGACCGGGGCGTGGAAGCCATCCGCAAGGTCTACGAAGGTCAGGTCAAGAAAGGCCGCATGACCGAAGAAAAGGCCAAGGCCAAGATGGACCTGCTGACCCCGTCCCTGAGCTATGACGATCTGAAGGACGTGGACCTGGTGATCGAGGCCGTGTTCGAGGAGATGGGCGTCAAGGAGCAGGTGTTCACCAAGCTGGACGAAATCTGCAAACCCGGCGCCATCCTGGCCTCCAATACCTCCACCCTGGACGTGGACAGGATCGCCAGCTTTACCAAGCGCCCGGAAGACGTGATCGGCCTGCACTTCTTCAGCCCGGCCAACATCATGAAGCTGCTGGAAGTGATCCGTGGCGAGAAGACCGCCAAGGATGTGCTGGCCACCGCCATGAAACTGGCCAAGACCATCAAAAAGACGGCCGTGGTCTCCGGTGTCTGCGACGGCTTTATCGGCAACCGCATGATCAACCAGTACTCCCGCGAGGCCCTGACCATGCTGGAGGAAGGCGCCAGTGTGCAGCAGATCGACAAGGCCATCGAGAAGTTCGGCTTCGCCATGGGCCCGCTGCGCATGGCTGACCTGGCCGGCGGCGACATCGGCTGGGCCATCCGCAAGCGCCTGTACGCGGAAAACCCGGGCATGAAGAAGAACCTGATCGCCGACCGCCTGTGCGAGATGGGCCGCTTCGGCCAGAAGACCGGCTCCGGCTTCTACAAGTATGAGCCGGGCAACCGCAAGCCCCAGCACGATCCGGAAGTGGACAAGGTGGTCGACGAGTGCCGCGCCGAGATGGGCATCACCCCGCGCAAGATCAGCAACCAGGAAATCGTCCAGCGTTGCGTCTACGCCCTGGTGAATGAAGGTGCCCGTATCCTCGAGGAAGGCATCGCCCAGCGCGCCTCCGATATCGACATGGTGTACCTGACCGGCTACGGCTTCCCGGTCTTCCGTGGTGGCCCCATGCACTACGCCGAGCAGGTGGGCCTGGCCAACGTGGTCCGCGACATGGAAGCCTTCGACGCCAACCCCAACACCCAGAAGGATTTCTGGAAACCGGCCGACCTGCTGGCGAAGTGTGCCGCACAAGGCAAAGGGTTTGACCAGTAAGGCGAGCGTCCCCGGAATCAACGAATTGACCGCCGGGGCCCTCACGGGCTTCGGCACACAGGAGAAAGATTATGTCCAATGATGTTGTCATCGTATCCACCGCCCGCACGCCCCTGGCCAAGTCCTGGCGCGGCGGTCTGAACATGACCCACGGTGCCACCCTGGCCGGCCATGCCATCCAGCATGCAGTCGAGCGCTCCAAGGTGGACCCGAACGAAATCGAAGACGTGCTGATGGGCTGTGCCCTGCCGGAAGGCTCCACCGGTAACGACGTCGCCCGCATGGGTGCCATCCGTGCCGGCCTGCCGGTATCCGTGGCCGGCGCCACCATCAATCGGTTCTGCTCCTCCGGCCTGCAGGCCATTGCCATGGCCGCCCAGCACATCGCCGTGGACAAGGTGCCGGTGATGGTCGCCGGTGGTGTCGAGTCCATCTCCACCGTCCAGGCCACCGTCAACCAGAACTACATGGCCGAGCCCTGGCTGATGCAGAACAAGCCGGAGCTGTACTGGTCCATGCTGCAGACCGCCGAGACCGTGGCGGATCGCTACAAGATCAGGAAAGAGGACATGGACGAGTACGGCGTGCGCAGCCAGACCCTGGCGGCCAGGGCCCGTGAGGAAGGCAAGTTCGACGACGAGATCGTGCCCATCACCACCACCGCCGGTGTCGCCGACAAGAAGACCGGTCAGCTTTCCAGCCAGGAAGTCACCGTGTCCCAGGACGAAGGCATCCGCCCGGACACCAACCTGGAAGGCGTCAGCAAAATCCGCTCCGCGATGGACGGCGGCGTGGTCACCGCCGGCAACGCCAGCCAGTTCTCCGACGGCGCCTCCGCCTGCGTGCTGATGGACGGCAAGCTGGCCGAACAGCGCGGCATGCAGCCCCTGGGCATTTTCCGCGGCTTTGCCGTGGCCGGTTGCGAGCCGGACGAGATGGGCATCGGCCCGGTCTACGCCGTGCCCAAGCTGCTCAAGCGTGCCGGCCTGACCGTGGACGACATCGGCCTGTGGGAACTGAACGAAGCCTTCGCCGTGCAGGTGCTGTACTGCCAGCGTGAGCTGGGCATCCCCATGGACCGCCTGAACGTGAACGGCGGCGCCATCGCCGTGGGTCACCCGTACGGCACCACCGGCTCACGTCTGGTCGGTCATGCCCTGATCGAAGGCAAGCGCCGTGGCGTAAAATACGTCGTGGTCACCATGTGTGTCGGCACCGGCATGGGTGCGGCAGGCCTGTTCGAAGTGGCCTGACCCGAACGTTCGTCCGAACGGACGATTGCGAATCCGACCCCGGGCCCCTGAGAATGCGCAGGGGCCCTTGTCGTAACAGAAGCGAAAGCGAAAGCGAGACCAATCCATGGACCTGAATTACACCCCGGAACAGGAAGCCTTCCGCCAGGAAGTGCGCCAGTTCCTGAAAGACAAGCTGCCCGCCGACATCCAGGAGCGGGTCCAGAAACGCCTGCGTCCCAACAAGGACATGGTCCAGCGCTGGCAGAAGATCCTGTACCAGCAGGGCTGGGGAGCCTCCACCTGGCCCGAGGAATTCGGCGGCCCGGGCTGGACCGAGGTTGAACAACTGATCTTCGAGGAAGAATGTGCCCTGGCCGGCGCCCCGCGCCAGCTGGACTTCGGCCTGCGCATGGTGGCGCCGGTGATCATGAAGTTCGGCAACCAGGAACAGAAGGACCGCCACCTGCCGGGCATCATCAGCGGCGACGTCTGGTGGTCACAGGGCTACTCCGAGCCCGGTTCCGGCTCCGACCTGGCCTCCCTGCGCACCACCGCCGAGCGCGACGGTGACCATTACATCGTCAACGGTCAGAAAACCTGGACCACCCTGGGCCAGCACGGCGACTGGATCTTCTGCCTGGTGCGTACCAATAAGGACGTGAAAGCCCAGGAAGGCATCTCCTTCCTGCTGATCGACATGAAGAGCCCGGGCATCGACGTCAAACCTATCATCATGCTGGACGACGAGCATGAGGTGAACGACGTGTTTTTCGACAACGTCAAAGTGCCGGTGGAAAACCGCATCGGCGAGGAAGACAAGGGCTGGACCTACGCCAAATTCCTGCTGGGCCACGAGCGCACCGGACTGGCCAATGTCGGCCAGTGGAAAGCCATGATGCGCCGCCTGAAAGAAATCGCCCGCGAGGAGCAGGACGACGGCAAGCCGATCATCGAGAACGCCCGCTTCCGCGACCGCCTGGCGCAACTGGATGCCGAGCTGCGCGCCCTGGAAATCACTGTACTGCGGGTGCTGACCGCCTCCAACGGCCCCGGTCCCGAGGCCTCCATCCTCAAGATCCGTGGCACCGAGATCGGCCAGCGCATGTTCGAACTGGCCATGGAAGCCACCGGCCAGGACGCCATCGCCCATATCCCGGATGCCCTGGAACCGGACTACGACGGCCCGCTGGTGGGCAGCATGAATGCCGTGCCCGGTGCCGGCGACTACTTCAACATGCGCAAGCTGTCGATCTTCGGCGGATCCAACGAGATCCAGCGCAACATCATTTCCAAGCTGGTTCTGGGCCTGTAAGGAGCGGATCATGAATTTTGAACTGACTGAAGAGCAGCAGATGCTGCAGGACTCGCTGCGCCGCTTCCTGGCCAACGAGTATACCGTTGAGAAACGCCGTGAGATCGTCAAGTCCGGCAAGGGCACTGACGGGACCATCTGGAACGCCCTGGCGGAAATGGGCCTGCTGGCCTTTACCTTCCCCGAGGACTACGACGGCCTGGGCGGCAACGGCATCGACACCATGCTGGTGATGGAATCCTTCGGCCGCGCCCTGGTCACCGAGCCCTACCTGGCCACTGTGGTACTGGCCGGCGGACTGGTACGAGACGCCGGCTCCGACGCCCAGAAACAGGCCATCCTGCCGGCCATCGCCAGTGGCCAGCGGCTGATGGCCCTGGCCGCCTACGAGCATGGCGCCCGCTACAACCTGGCCCACGTGAAGACCGTGGCCAAGGGCGACGGCAGCGACTACGTGCTCAACGGCGCCAAGACCGCCGTTATCCATGGCGGCCAGGCGAACCAGTTGATCATCTCTGCCCGCACCAGCGGCGATGTCCGCGATGAAAACGGTATCACCCTGTTCCTGGTGGACGCCGATGCCAGCGGCGTGACCGTCACCGACTTCGCCACCCACGACGGTTTCCGCACCGCCGAAGTGAGCCTGAAGGACGTAAAAGTCTCCGCCGACGCCATCGTGGGCGAGGCCGACAAGGGCTTCCCGGCCCTGGAAAAGGCCATCGACCAGGGCACTGCCGCCGTCTGTGCGGAAGCCGTGGGCACCATGGACGCCATGACCGAGGCCACTCTGGAGTACACCCAGACCCGCAAGCAGTTTGGGGTACCCATCGCCAAGTTCCAGGTGCTGCAGCACCGCATGGCGGACATGTTCATCCACGCCCAGCAGGGCCGCTCCATGGCCATCCTGGCGGCAGACTACGCCGACTCCGATGACCGGGACGCACGCCGCGAGGCCATCTCCCAGGCCAAGCTGCTGATCGGCCAGGGTGCCCGGGAAGTGGGCCAGGCTGGTGTCCAGCTGCACGGCGGCATGGGCGTGACCGACGAGATGTTCTCCGCCCACCTGTTCAAGCGGCTGACCCTGGTCAACCTGCTGTTCGGGGATGCGGACTACCACCTGGGCCAGGTCAGCGACAACCTCCTGGACAAGACCGCCTAACATCCAATAGCGGTGCCCGGCCCCGGGTCGGGCACCGGACAACAACAGGAGTCCCCCAATGAGCATCAAACAACTCTTCGACATGAGCGGCAAGGTCGCCCTGGTGACCGGCGGCTCCCGCGGCCTGGGCCTGCAGATGGCCGAAGCCCTGGGCGAAATGGGCGCCCGGGTGATTATCAGCGCCCGCAAGCAGCATGAGCTGGAGGAAGCGGAAAAGCACCTGAAGGACATGGGCATCGAGGTGAAAACCATCACCGCCGACATGTCCAACCGTGACGCCATCTCCTCTTTCGTGGACGAGGCCGTGGGCGCCTTCGGCGATATCGATGTGCTGATCAACAACGCCGGCGCCACCTGGGGTGCCCCGGCGGAAGACTACCCGGATGAAGCCTGGGACAAGGTGATGAACCTGAACGTGGACGCCATGTTCTTCCTCACCCGGGAAGTGGCCAAGCGCTGCATGATTCCCCGCAAATCCGGCAAGGTGATCAACATCGCCTCCATCGCCGGCCTGTCCGGTAACCCCGGCGACATGAAGACCATCGCCTACAACACCTCCAAGGGTGCCAACGTCAACTTCACCCGCGCCCTGGCAGCGGAGTGGGGCCACTACAACATCAACGTGAACAGCATCTGCCCCGGCTTCTTCCCGTCGAAGATGTCCCAGGGCCTGCTGGACGCCATGGGCGAGAAGATGCTGGAGCGCATCCCCCTCAACCGCTTCGGCGGCGAGGAAGACATGAAAGGCCTGACCGTACTGCTGGCCAGCGAAGCCGGCCGCCACATCACAGGCCAGAACATCGCCATCGACGGCGGCACCACCAGCTCGTAAAGAAAACCCTTCTCGGTTGCACTGGACCCCAGTGCCAGTCCTTGGCCCGGCCGCCTTTGGCGGTTCGGGCTTTTTTGTGTTGTGTAGCGGTCCCGGAATCGGCACCGAATCCGGTATGGTGAATGGTATGTTGAAAACACGAAATATGGAAGACACGCGATTTACGAGACTATTGTTTCCGATTAGTGCAACTCATTGATTGGAATTTAGTTTATTTTCGATAGGCCCCAACTTTTTCTTGGAGTTATCTGACGTTCTCGTTTTTTGCAATAATATGAAAGCCTTCTAATACGCTGTTATAAATCAGGGAGTAGCGATCAGTGGAGTGGCGCAAGGATGATTATCTAATCACTGACGACAAATCCAGGGTGCAACTGGATACGGTCCACCGCTTGCTCGCCGCAACGTATTGGGGAGATCGCCGTCCTCGCGAAATCATAGAGCACATGATTGCTGGCTCCATATGTTTCGGTCTTTACCTTGGAGCAAAGCAAATTGGTTTTGGGCGCGCAGTCACCGATGGTGCTACGTTTACTTGGGTAGCTGATATCGTGGTTGAGCCAGAGTTTCGGGGGGCAGGTCTGGGGCAGTGGATCATGGAATGTCTGGTTGCGCATCCAGCCATCAAGGGTACTCAAATGGTGCTGCAAACCCGTGATGCTCAAAGATTGTACGAGAAGTTTGGATTCTCTGGAAACAGTGCTCTCATGAGCACCAAAGTCACTGATTTATAATAGCAATCGTTAGAGCGCAAGTCCCCATGTCCACTTCTCCTATCATCGGCTACCTCGCAGATCATCCTGAAGCTCTGCCAGTCCTTGAGCGCCTGTTCCAGACAGAATGGTCCGAATATTATGGCGCGGGTGGCCCCGGTAATGCTCGCCGAGATCTTGTGGCATATTCAAACCGGAATCAATTGCCTGTCGGCCTCGTGGCATTTGTCGGCTTGGAACCCTGCGGGGTTATAGCGCTTAAGTCAGAGTCCATCACAACACACGGACATCTTTCGCCGTGGGTGGGTGGTGGTATGGTCGCGCCGCAATACAGGCGTAACGGTATTGGTGCGCGTATGGCCTCCGCCCTTGAGCAGGTAGCCCGCAACCTCGGTTTCAAGACAATCTACACAGGCACCAGCACGGCAAATTCTTTGCTCGCCCGTGAAGGTTGGCGGTTCATGGAACTGGTGCAATACAATGGCGAAGCTGTATCCATATATGAAAAGACGCTCTAACAATCACAGCCACAGTTACTGCATTGCGGTTTAGCCTCCCATTCCGTGGCCGCGCATGCTGGCAGCGTCATGCGACGTCTACAGGGCAAACGGTGATGCCCTCTTTCACGGGGTATAGTTCTGAGGAGGGTCCTATGAATTGGAGTAAATCGATTCGACAAGTTCATCGGTGGTTGTCCATCACGTTCACGGTGCTTGTCATCGTCAACATCGTTCTCAATTTTGTTTCAGTACCGGAACAGATAACCCTCTGGGCAGGTGTCATTACTCTGCTCCCCCTGGCCCTACTCATGCTCACCGGTCTCTATCTGTTCATATTGCCGTATACCACGCGGCGACATATCAGAGGCCGTACTATGAACGGTAATTGAAGAAGTGCCGCACGTAGAGGCAGGAAGCAGATAGAATAAGCGACCCACATATCAAGGCCAGTCCAGACTGACCCTGCCAACGTCCGCTGATTCAAAACCTGGCAGGGTGAAATCCTAACCAAAACCAAGAAAGGAAAGAATCGCCACGACGATAACGACCGCACCGACTATGTAGACGATATTGTTCATCTGTCACTCCTCCTTTTCACAACTCCGAATGGATGGTGGCACCGCCTTCCGTGGGGTGCGCGATGTAACGTCCTGTCCAGGCAACTCCTTTACCTCATCCACGTCCAGCATAGGTAATCGACTTTGCCAGGTATGTACGCTGGCACACGCAGGTGCCAAAAAAGCAGGATCGAACCTACAACCAGCAACACAAGGGCCAGAATTCTCTTACTCGCCATTTCACTTTTCTTCTGGTGGTTAGCTGAGACTTTCATCCTGCATGCCATCTGCAACGTCATTACTGCGCTTGGATCATGTTCCCAAACCGTTTACCTGGTTTCTTTTTTGGGGTCGTCATTGATATCCGACAGCACGCTGTCGTCCTTGCCGGCATGACGCTCCGGTTTCTTCTCATTCTCCTTGATTTCATCGGTCTCCTTACCGGCAACCTTCCCGGCTTTTTCTTTTTCGGCGCTGGGACTACCTTCGACCGGAAACTTTCTCATGAGCTGATCTCCTTAGGATGGTTCGTTTGGGCCCTGTTTCTCCGGATATCTCGTAGGGGATCAGGACCAATTCCATCCTAAAGGTCGTGCCCGGGCGGGTCGGTGCGTTGCCGAACGCTTGGGGCGTTATTTCCTGGGCAATACCTTCTGTGCGCTTACGTACAGACAGTCGAGCGGTCCGGCGCGGATCCTGAGAGTCTTCGTTCGCAACGGATGAAGGCGTCGGTATCTGCTGCGATACGGCCCGCGCCAAGGACGTAACGGCGCATTCTGGCAATGCAGTCTGAGAAATTCAGGCTAAGGAGCTTAAAATGAACAGAGTCAACACTGCGGCAATCACGGTCTGTCTTCTGGGTACACTGCCCCTGACAGTCTCCGCACAATCCGCCGACATCGGCCCGGATGAGGGCGACCGGGAATTCTCCATCTCCGGGACTGGCAGTAGTGATCAGAGTTTCGATAGCGGCAGCTTCGGCGTGAGCGGCGATCTGGGTTGGTACCTGCGTGACAACACGGTGGCCGGTGTCCGGCAAAGCATCAATTACGCCAGTATCGAAGGCGAGGACATCGAGGATGATTTCTGGAACGGCTCAACCCGTGGTTATCTCAACTATCAGTTCCTGGATGAGCGCGCCCGGCCGTTCGTTGGCGGAAGTCTCGGTGGCATCTACGGTGATGGCGTCAACGACAGTGCCTTCGCGGGTCTGGAATCGGGCCTGAAGTACTATGTGCAGACCAAGACATTCTTCCTTGCCCGGGTCGAGTACCAGTTCTTTTTTGACAGTTCCAATGACGTTGACGATGCATTCCAGGACGATGGCGCCTGGGCCTACACGGTGGGACTGGGTTACAACTTCTGAACCAGCTCAGAGCGATGGGTTGGCCAGAGCTGGCTCCGGGCCATTGGCGAGCCGGTCATCATTGACGGCTTGCCCGTAAAGTCGCCGGATTCCCCGAAGATCACCGGGCTGCAGTTCGGGGAAATCCTCGGTATAGCGGAACCCCATCACCTGCCCGGAGGGGCCGGGATGGTCCAGGCCGATGGCATGGCCAATTTCATGAATCAGCGTATAGCGGATGTCATAGGCATCCTTGTTGCCATCAAACCCGACCTTCCATTTGTGGTCGGGATTCAGGCACACCAGCGCCTGTTTGATGGCACGTACATCTTCCTTTTCCCCGGACGCGTAGGTCACATTGGCCAACGCCCCCATATACGGCTGGCCCTGGGCCCCGAGAATGATGTCCGCCTCCTGGATATTGCTGACCTGATAAAATGAAAGGTTGGCAGCGCGCTCCCAGACCCGGAAGGCCGCTGCGGTCTCATGCACCAGTGTCTCGTAGGAAAACTCCTGTCCTGAAAGCGCTTTCATGGGCGCCAGCTCACCGCAGTTACGTGCATCATCGAACCGCAGCTCCTGGTCAGCAAAGGCATAGCTGACGCGTGCCCCCGCCCCGAAGCTCTGCTCACCCCACTTGACCTTGTAACCGTCCAGCTCCAGCAACCGGTAGCCGGCTTCGCCGTCATCGGCAGACAAGGGGAACGATAAAGGCAGCAACGCGGCCAGAATCGGCATTCCTATTGAAAGGCGTACACCTGTATCTGTTCGCACCTGGGGTCCCCAAACAGAGATGACCGACAACACCGGAGTCCAGACAGCGGGAGTGCTGTGAAACGCCGGATCAGGACAACGAGCAGGTGCAATACTGCACAGACAGACTTTTCGCTTATGCCCGGATTGCACTGGGCATTCCTGCGATTACAGGACTCGAGTCTTTCAGGGACCATACCGACAACGGGAGGGGTTGTCGATTCAAGTGTCGTTACATCAGGTATCGTTTAGAACAGTCTTCCTAGCCGGGCAAAAGCAAACAACGCGGTCAATGGGTGCGAGCGGCGTTCAATCTGGGCGCGCAACAAGCCGGCGCCGATCATACTGTAGGTGATGCCGTTACCACCGTAGGCGAGCGCGAACAGGACGCGCGGGCCGTACTCAGGGTGGTGGCCGAATAAAGGCAGGCCATCGCTGGTTTCAGCAAAAGTGCCTGCCCAGGCAAAGGCCGGCCGGGCCTGGAGATGAGGGAATAGCCGCGTCACCTTACGCTGCAGAGTCGCCGTCTTGCGCTCGACTGACCGATCCCGGCGGGCCGGCAGGTCCCGGGCGTCATCTTCGCCACCCACCAGGAGCCTTCCTTCTCCGGTAGTGCGCAAGTAGATGTACGGTCGCGAGGACTCCCACAGCATGGTGGTTGCCAGCCACTGCAACTCCGCCGGGTCGACGGGATCGCTAATATAGGCGTAGCTGCTGAGATTCTTTGCAACACGCTGGCGCAGCCAGCTTTGTGATTCATAGCCGCTTGCAATCACGGCGTGCTTTGCCCTGATCACCATGCCGCTGTCAGTGGTGAGCTTTACCGATCGCGCGGTCGTCTTGATGGAGGTCACCTGGGTGCGATCGAATACGCTTGTACCCTTTCGCTGTATGCGCTTCAGCAGTCTTGAGGCGAGCCTGTATGGGTCAACCCTTGCCGCCACCGAGCTCAGGATGGCTGCAGGTGCTGTCAGCCCGTACTCGTCCTTGAGCCCGGCGCGGCTCAGCCAGCGAACCGGAAAACCGTGTTCCTCGCGCCAGGCGAACTCCTCGGCCAGGCGTGGGTGGTCAGCGCGATTGCTGGCATAGTAAAGGCTGTCGCAGTGGGCGAAATCGACATCTCCGACCTGTTGCGCCAACTCCCCGATCTCAGCTATCGCGTGCAAGCTGGACTGATAGGCCAGGAGTGCCGAAGCCTGGTCGTAGCGTTTGGCCAGATCCGTCGCATGGGTGTCGATTTCATACTGGAGCAAGGCGGTGCTGGCGGAAGTGCTGCCCCAGCAAACGTCCCGTTGATCAAGCACGATCACATCGTGGCCATGACCGGCCAGTTCATCAGCAATCAGCGAGCCGGTGATACCCGCGCCCACCACTACCACATCACAACTCCGATCCTTGTCCAGCTGCGGGAAGGCATACATAAGCCCATTCTTCACTGCCCAGAATGGATAGCCACTTTTCAGGTCCATCGGTGACCCCTCATACATCATTCAACGACAGTTCCGGCGTCGTGCTCGAGCCGCTGGCGGTCGCAAGAGAGCATCTCCTGGATGCCGAGCTGCTTCAGTTGCATAGATGGTAGCCAGCATTACTCGAGAGCGGTTGCGGCGTCGGTGCGTTGCCACACCGAGCGCCAGTCGACATGGGGTGACCGGGACTGATCCGGTTTGTCGCGTGCGTTGGTTATCGAACAGACGGTTTTCACCATCGGTGTGAGAATCCGTCAAGACAAACGGTTCGAGTGGTATCTCGGTTGCCCCCGGTACCCGCCTATGCGGTTAACTCACAGCAAGGCTCCGCACGCGCCTTCCACAGGATGTGACCAGGACTTTCCAGGAATTTTTCGATGCACCGAAGTCCTGTGCTGCCTAGTGTCCCGCCACAGCGAGGCGTTTCCAGTCTCGGCCGGGTCAACAGACCTCTGCGTATTCGTGAGCTGAACCAGCCATTACCCCGGACTCTTGGACGCGGCTACGCTTTTCTCACGCAGCTTTCTGCCAATATTACGCATAATGATGGAGGATATGGGGATGGGCCGATCGCCACTATGGAGCGCTGACAGGCTGCGCTTTTTTTACAGTCAGATTAAAGAACGCCTGTGGGTCAAGCCGCTATTCCTTTGCGTGCTTTCGATTGGAGCAACATTCCTGGCCAAGCTCGCTGACGATCTGGGCCTTGCCAGAGTGTTACCCGAGGTCAATCTGGACTCTGTCGAAACCCTGCTGTCCATCATGGCTTCGAGCATGCTGGTTATTGCGACTTTCGCGGTAGGCTCCATGGTCGCCGCCTATGCATCTGCCAGTACCGGTGCGACACCCCGATCCATACCACTGGTTATTGATGACGACGTTTCCCAGAATGCCCTATCTGTATTCATAGGGGCCTTCATCTTCAGCATTGTTTCCCTGATTGCCGTCAAAAATGACCTCTACGACTCCGCCGGCCTGTGTGCGGTCTTCGTGCTCACCGTTATCGTGCTTGCCACTGTCATCGTCACTTTCGTTCGCTGGGTCGACAGAATTGCCCGGCTTGGCCGGGTGGTGAACACGATTAAACAGGTTGAAAAAGCTGCCGCCGACGCTCTGGATCGTCGCCGCCACGCTCCCACGCTGGGTGCTTTGGCAGTTTTGCCGCATCAGGCCCCAGACAAGGGTGTTTCCGTATGTTCCCCGAAAGTTGGCTATATCCAGCATATTGATCTGGAGAAGTTACAATCCCACGCTGACGAGCTGAATTGCCATGTGGTGGTGTCAGCCCTGCCCGGGACATTTGTGAGCACAACCCGTCCGCTGCTATATGTAGAGGGGTGCGAGGCGTTCAAGCCAGACGACTTCTCCGCTGCCTTCACAATCCGCTCGAACCGCGCCTTCGATGATGATCCCCGCTTCGGCCTTCTGGCGTTGTCCGAGATAGCGGGCAAGGCGCTTTCGCCAGGCATCAATGACCCGGGAACCGCAATCAATGTCATAGGCGCTATGGTGCGACTTTTAACCCTTTGGCAATCCCCGCTTGAAAAGGACAGATTACAGGCGATCACCTATGACCGAGTATCGGTGCCGACGCTGATAGTTGATGATTTGTTCGACGATGCGTTTACGGCGATCGCACGGGACGGCTCGGCAATCGTCGAAGTGGCCATCAGGCTGCAGAAAGCTTTTCGTGCATTGGCCGAGTCAGATAACAGAATGATGGGCGCCGCTGCCAGGAAACATGCACAAATGGCCTTGGCCCGTTCAGAACAGGCGATGTCATTCCAGGGCGATATAGATGCTGTGCGCAATGCATTAGATTCGGAGTTCTATTAGTCGTCGTTAGCCTAGGACAACACACTTCCGCCCCTGTCCTTGAGTTCGCGCCAGTTACCTTCGATGGTGTCCTTGTTCATCGTTCTCTCTTTTGGCCGCCTTGTGAAGCAGAAACGGCAGGGATTTGAGCCCTGCCGTCTATTCATTTCAACAAACGTGCGGGGTACTGCAATTTACTGCTGCTTTTTGAACTCCGCCGCAGACTGCAGCTCCTCACGGGTCACGTCGATCCGGAGCTCGTACTTGTCAGAACTGCTCGACCTGGTTACGTTTTCCCACCCGATGGCTACGTCTTTCTCACCCATACTCAGGAATCCACCGACGCCAACGACAATGAAGACGACCTGACCATTTTTATCGATAATCAGCTCACTCACTGATCCGACTTCCTCGTCGCCAGCGGTTATAACCTCAGCGCCGATAAGGTCGGTCGCCCGCATGCCATCAGCCGGAGAGGAGTGCATGTAGGACTCGTTCTGCATGCCGGCCTGGTGATCCGCTTTCTGGTCACTTGGCATGGTGTTGCTTGTGGACTCCATGGTGTCTTCTCCATGCTCGGTGCTCTGCTGCTTCTCAACGCCATCCTTGTCGGCAGACTGTTCGGCAAGCAGCACCCCAGACCCCATTGCAATGGTTGGTGTCACCAATGCGTAAAAGGCCAGCGAATGTAATTTGTTCATGTGATTCTCCTTCGAATCGGGTTTGTACCGTCGGACAAAAGGTCCTGTTTAACCGCCTCATCACAACCTTTCTTCCCCGGAATCATTTTCAGGAAGGAGACCGAGTCGCCAAGTGGCGTGGAACTCGGGATGAAGCTCTAACCTACGCCGATCGAGTTGGCCAGTCCGTTCGCTGACACACCAAGGTGGGTGTTTGAGGGCTACGAAAGCAGCACGCTCAGCGATAGCCAACATGAGCTGGAGAGTTGTCGACACCGAATACGAGTGTTTTGCAATGGGGCAGACGGTCCCATACGGGTTCTGAAGCACATCCGGCCGGGCGAATAGTCCGGGTGTCACACGATCTGCCATAGCTCTAGTAGGATACTGTCTGTCAGCATCAGGAACGGCAGAATGACAACCCATCGTCCGCCACCCTTAGTCAGGCCAAATGGAGACGCCCAATGACTACCGCCCGCCCCTTCCTCATGTTCCAGCAAGGCCGTGCCCAGGCCGCGCTGGACCTGTATTTCGATACCTTCCCTGATTCCCGCATGGTGCATGTGGAACATTGGGGGCAAGGTGAGCCCGGCCCCGCTGGCACGATCAAGGTGGCCGTTTTCACCCTTTGCGGTCGTGAGTACCTGTGTTCAGACAGTCCGATGACCCATGATTTTGACTTTACGCCATCCATATCCATCTTCGTGGACGTTGATTCACTGGCGGAGCTGGAGCGGGTGTTTGGCATCCTGTCAGAGGGTGGCGAGGTCCTGATGCCGTTGGATGACTACAGCTTCAGCCGGCAGTTCGGCTGGGTCAATGACCGGTTTGGCGTGTCCTGGCAACTGAACCTCCCGGCCGAGTGAGGCCAGGAAAAGGGACCGTCGGGTTGTTGCGCGCTCTATCTGTCACGGGTTCATCGGCTGCCGGAACCCCCGCGCCCCCGCCACCAGCCAGTCCACAAACCGTTGCACCGCCGGGGGCGCTGTGCCTGAAGCCGGCAGGAGCAGGTCGTCGGTGAACGGTGTGGCCAGGGTGTATTCCTCACCGAATGGCCGCACCAGTATCCCTCTCGCCAGACAGTCAGCCACCACCGGATAGGTGGCCAGCATCACGCCCTGCCCGGCGATGGCCTGGTCCGGGGCGAGACTGTAGAGGGAATACTGGCGCTGCCTGAACGAAACGGTGGTTGTAACGCCTGAGGCACGGAACCATGCCTTCCTTCCAGACCCTGGTGATTGCCTTCGCCGCCCTGTTGCTGTGGTTCACTTTGCTGCGCCGCTACCGGGCCTCGCAACTCGGGGTCTTCTCGTTCCTGTCTCCGGTGTTCGGTGTGCTGTTCGGTGCGCTATTGCTGGATGAACCACTGACCACCAATTTCGTTGTCGGCGGTGTTCTGCTGATGATCGGCATTGTCCTGGTGACGCGCCAGAAAAAATAGAGAACGCTGGAGACTCGTACACAAACAAAACCGTGGCCCCGAGCCGGTCACGGTCAGCGGTCAATGATCAGGTCACCGACGCGGCCGAATCGTAAGCTCCATCCCAAAGCGCCGGAGAATCTGGTTCAGGGTCTGGAGGGTGGCGTTCTCCTCGTTACGTTCGATCGCGGAAATGGTGTTGGCGGACAGGCCGACTATTTTCCCGAAGTGCCCCTGGCTGAGGCCGGTCCACTCCAGGCGCATGCGCCGGATCGCCTGCCCGATGGAGATTTCCCCGCTATCCAGAAGCCCGAGGATTTCCTCACGAGACGCCACCCTCTCACTGGCACTCAATGGTTTTTTCAGTCGCGGCATACAGCTTACTCCCCGGTGCCCAGCATTCTGTCCATTTCAGCAATCACCTGGCCAATCACATCCACCTGCAATGCCGGCAGCGCCATCATTGGCGCGGGGGCCCCTTGCCTGACCAGTTCCTCCCGGAGCGGTGCCAGTTTCCGGAGTTCATCCCGGAATAACCCGGCAGCCCGTTCGGGCATGTCCGCCAGCGTGGTGATTACCTTGGGGTAGTTCGGGTCCATGCCATTACTGGCCCGAAGCTCCCGGGGCCAGACCGTGGTCCGGGCAATGCCTTCCGGGTCGAGCGCCATTGGGGCAAGGTCAAAGGCGGGTGCCAGGGCGATATCCTTTTCCAGCTTGATCAGCGCCGTGTTTCGCCCATGATTGTCACGGTTGGCGATAGCTGTGTTCAGTACATCCCGGATCAGGTAGTCCGCCAGCAACTGGTCTGGATCCGCGGGCTGGGTCACACAGGTTTTCATTCTGTCGAAAACCTGCTCATGATCCAGGGCCGCACCGTCGCCAATCCGTCCCACTAGGGAGTAGATGGATTCAACGCCATGGCGAAGGATCCCGTGGTGTGTGACCTCCCGGTCAAACCGGGGTAACCAGAGGGCATGTCTGGACTCCGTTTCCCACAGGCTGGAGTCTCGGATCGTGTTGAAATCCAGCGCCTCCAGGGCGGCGTATATGGCTGCCTCGCCTTGCAGGACGGCGATGTCATCGGCGGTTTTCCGTCCACGCGGAAACTTCACCAGCCAATGCCTATGTATTTCCGTCTCAGGAACCGTGCCCTCAAACGCAAACTGTCCTTTTCGGTTTTCCACCAGCAGGAGCTTGGGAGCATCCCCGCCGGCACCTGTACCGCCCCCAATGGCGAGCCCAAGCCCCTGGGCATAATCGATCACCCCTTCGGCGCGGGTGCTGATATCGTCGCGTGAGAACCACTGAACGCTCTGGGTTTCAAGGCTCTCCTCGAAAGCTTCGGCGGCCTCCCTGATGCGCAGATTGCCAATGGGCGCGATGCACCCTTCCGCCAGCAGCCTGGCATCGATGGCCTGGGCCGGGTCCCGCTCAAGGCCAAGCATTCTGATCCAGTGTCGCCGGCCGGCACCCTGGGGAATAATATCCCGCAGCACTGGCGCGATTTCGCCATCAACGTAGTCACCACCAAAGTGGCAGGGAAGGTTCACCCCAACCGCTGTCCGGTCGATCAGGTTTTCAGCCGTAAAGTCGCCCAAATGCTCAAGCGCTTCCACGATGTAGTGCGTCTCGTAGCTGAAACTCGGCTTTCCCAGAAGGCCGGACGATTCGTCATGAAACGTGACAACACCAGCGTCGCGCCATTTATTTTCCCAGTGTACTTGTAGTATGAGATTCATAGCGACCAAAAATTACAAGTTTGCTTGTAACTATAGTACACGCTGGCAATAACTCTACAAGTATACTTGTTATTTAATGCGAGTCAGCCACCACACTCATTCTGGACCCGGGCCCGGAATTCGCGGCGCAACCGCTCGTTTTCGTCATCGTCCACGTAAACGCGCTCGCCCTCGTTGTTGACCCGGTAGATACGGGACACGCTCTTCAGGTATTTCAGGCGTCCCCGCAAGGCGTCGCACCGGGCTTCACGATCGGCTGACATGGCCTCCGCCCGGGCCTCTCTCTCGTTGCGCTCGGTGCGTTCCTGCTCGCTCTGCTCCAGGAATTCCTGCATCCGCTGATGGCGCTCGCGGGCTGCTGCATCCGGCTCTGCGGGAGTAGGGTCCAGGTCAACTTCATCGGACATCGCGTCCGCCGGTGGACGGTCACCAAAGTGTGTCTGGCCGTTTTCGTCAACCCAGCGGTAGGTGCCAGCCAGGGCAAGGGGAGCGACAAGAAGGCAAAGCAGTAGCAGGAAGTTTCTCATGGGTCATCTATCCTTGACGTTATCGATCCTTTAGCGGAGATTTTACCTCGGCCAGTTTCTGTCTGGTAGAGCTACAGTCGAGGCGTTCACAGCACCCCATGACCTACGACGAATTCAACGACTATTGCCGCGCCCTTCCCGCCACCACCCACGTCGTGCAATGGGGCAATTCCGACGTCTGGAAAGTCGGCGGCAAGGTGTTTGCCATCGGCGGCTGGCAGAAGGACGAACAGCCAGCTTTCACCTTCAAGACCTGCGACCTGGACTTCGAGATCCTGAAGGAGCAGCCTGGCTTCCGGCCCGCGCCTTACCTGGCCTCGCGGGGCATGAAATGGATTCAGCAATATGGGGTCACTGACACCGGCGACGATGACCTGCGATACTACCTCCGGGAATCCCACCGCCTGGTTTCACTGGGGCTGACCAGGAAGAAGCAGCGGGAACTGGGACTTAATACGCAGTAACAGGAGAAGGTATCCCGTGAAAAACTGGCTGTTCCTGGGCACCGCGATTATGGCCGAAGTGGTTGCCACATCCAGCCTCAAGGCCAGCGTCGGCTTTACACGCTTCTGGCCCAGTGTGATTGTCGTGATCGGCTACGCCGTAGCCTTCTATTTCCTGGCGCTGACCCTCAAGGCCATTCCCGTGGGCATTGCCTATGCCATCTGGGCGGGTCTGGGCATCGTACTGATCACCCTGATCGGCTGGCTGTTGTTCGGCCAGAAACTGGATCCCGCCGGGGTGATCGGCATGGGGCTGATTGTTGCGGGTGTGGTGGTGATCAATGTATTTTCGAAGGGGAGCCTACATTAGGAAAAGTCCGAGGCATGCCCCCGGAATCAACCTGGTCAGGCCGCTGGATACCCCCGATGCATGCCATGCTATAGTGAAATCGCGTTTTCTGCCCGGCACATCCCGCCGGCCAGCCACCCGCGCCCAGGACGCATCGCCATGACCTCAGACCATGGACGTGGAAGCCCCATTGAATCCCGCGACACCCCGCCCATATCCGCGGACCTGATCGGCACCAGCCGCCTGATTGTCGCCGGGTTTGATGGCGTGACCGATGTTGTCGAAGGCATGCACCGTAATGTTGCCGGGCTGGCACCGCTTGTGGGGCCGTCCCGCGCCGGGCCCACCCGGGGTATTACCGGCCTGGTCTATCGCAACATCCGCCGGGTCTCCACGCTGGTTGGCTGGGGTCTGGATACAGGCCTGGGCCGGTTGTCACCACTGCTGCCCGTTCAGGACCCTTCCCCACAGCGGGAGGCGGCCCGCTCTGTGGTCAATGGCGTACTGGGCGATTATCTGGTGCGGTCGGGCAACCCACTGGCTATTCCCACCCGCTTTCGGTCCGGTGGCCGGCCTCTCGATCTGGAGCGCGGGGCGCTAGAGTCGCGTTTTCCGGAACCATCGAACCGACTGCTGATCCTGGTCCATGGCCTCTGCATGAACGATCGCCACTGGCAGAAAAAGGATCACGATCATGGTTCGGCACTCGCGCGCGATCTTGGCTATACGCCCCTGTACCTGCATTACAACAGCGGTCGCCGGGTGACCGATAACGGTCGTGACTTCGCCGACCTGCTGGAGGACCTGGTCAGCCAGTGGCCCGTCACGGTCGAGGAGCTGGTGATCCTGGGGCACAGCATGGGCGGACTGGTATCCCGCAGTGCCTGCCGGTGGGGGCAGGAAGCCGGGCACCACTGGCCGACACGTCTGAAGAAGATCGTTTTCCTCGGCACGCCCCACCATGGGTCGACACTGGAGCGCCTGGGCAGCGGCCTGGATTTCCTGCTGGGCATCAGCCCCTACAGCGCTCCGATCAGCCGAATTGGCAAGGTTCGCAGCGCAGGCATCCAGGATCTTCGTGAAGGCAATATCGGTGATGCAGCCCATGACAGAAACGGTATCCCCGAACGCTTCCCACCCGGCACCCAATGCTACGCAGTGGCCGCAACGAACCAGCCATCCCCCTCGGCTTTCCCCTGGATCGAACGAGGTGATGGTCTGGTCCCCCTGAAAAGTGCCCTGGGTCAGCACCGGGACAGCGCTCGCTGCCTGCCAGTCCCGCCAGAACGGCAGGCCGTCTTCCATGGCCTGAATCACTTTGACCTGCTGAACAACCGGCAGGTCTACGAGCGCCTTTTGCAGTGGTTTGGTCGCCAACAGTAGAAGCAGGCTACTCGCGCCGATGGTAATCCAGCACTTCTCCCGTCCGGTCCACTTCCACGTGACAGCAGTCCAGTACTTTTTCCCGAAGCATCGCCCTGCCACGGCTGACGCGACTTTTGGCGGCGGATGAGGACAGCCCGGTGTCGCGGGCCCAATCCGCCACACTCCGACCCTCGATGGCCGTGGCCAGCAACGCCTCCCGGTACTTCTCGGGCAGTTCATTGATAAACGGCTTCAGGCACAGCGCGAGGGTCTGCTCCGGGGGCAGGGAAAAGGGCGCCCCTGCCTCCAGGTTTTCGGGGACCTCCGCCGTGGGGCGTTCACGGCGATAATGGTCAATCAGGGTGTTGCGGGCGACCCGATAGAGCCAGGCGGAGAGATTGGTGGGCCGCTCACCCTGATCCAGGGCCCTGGTGGCTTTCACGAACACTTCGTGCAGCAGGTCTTCCGCCAATGATGGCTCGTGGACATTGGCGCGAAGAAAGCCCAGCAATCCCTTGCGCAGGGCGCGATAGGCGTCGTCCACCTCCGCCGCAGGCCGGTGGGCTGCCCCGCTGTCAACGCTGTCCTGTACCAGCGCGGATTGACTACCCACAACAGGTATTTCCCTTTGCACCATCTGATGCCCTTTCCTTCGCATTCAATGTGCCTGACTCAGGGCTGTCCGCAAGAGCGGGTGCGACCCCGAAATGGCGTATCTCTCCCATGGTGACGAAATGCTCCCAGGGCAGGCCCTGCGGATCCATCAGCCAGTGCTTGTTGCTGCTTGCATAGCAGCACTGGGTAGCGCCTTCATCAAGGATGGCCGCGTCCGCTTCCCGGGCACGCTCCCGCAACTGCTCCAGCTCGTTGTCATCATCCATCTGGAACCCGAAATGATCCAGTCCTGACGAGGCACCACGGGTTGAAATGGCAAAGTTGATGCGGGGATCCTCCAGCATCCATTTGGCGTAGTCGCCCTCCTGTCGACTGGGCGCCTGCCCGAACAGGGTGGAGTAGAATCGGATATTCGGTTCCAGGTCCTGAACCGACAGGTGAACGTGAAAGCGTTTCATCAGGTATCTCCGTCTCTGGTTGTGCGTTTGTGGTATCGCTATACCTAAGACGCAGCTTTACCCGAATGGTCGCAGACTTTTTCGGGGCATCCCTGCCTCACACCCCGATATCCTCATTCCACAACTCCGGCCTGTCCCGGATAAAGCGTTCCATCATCTCGATGCAGGCCTCGTCGTTGAGGACTTCCAGTTCCACGCCCCGATTTCTGAGCAGATCTTCCTCACCCCGGAAGGTTTTGTTCTCGCCGATAACAACGTGGGGAATACCGTACAGCAGGATAGCGCCGGAGCACATGGCGCAGGGCGACAGCGTGGTATAGAGGGTCGAACGGGCGCAGACGTCGGCGGGGTGGCGCCCGGCGTTTTCCAGGGCGTCCATTTCGCCATGGCGGATGGCACTCCCGTACTGAACCCGCTGGTTGCGACCGGAACCCAGCACCTTACCGTCGCACACCAGCACGGAGCCAATGGGAATACCTCCTTCCGCCAGGCCCTTCTCTGCCTCGGCCATTGCCAGTTCCATAAACCGGTCCATGATGCCTCCATAACGGACGGGGTTTATATCGAACATAGCACAGGACGCTGACTTTCAGGCCATACTGCCACTGACGGAGAACCGGGGTGCGGATGTGGCCGCACCCGTCATGGGCTGCCGCGCGTACTCCTGGTCAACGGGCTACGCGACTGAGGCCTGCACTCTCACTGTAGGCATACAGACGGCCCTGGTGGATGGCATCAGCCAGGTCGTCCACCAGTGCATTCAGGTTCGGCGGACGGGTCCAGGGCTTGCCGTGGACCAGTTGCCACGCGTCATAGAGAGCGTAGTTGAACGGGTCGCGGCGGGTATTGCGGGCGATGCGCCGCAGGGTTTCCAGGGCGTAGGCGCGATCATGGGGAAACGCTTCCGCGCCGGACTGGGCGCCATATCTGGGCAGGCAGGTGAGTTCGTAAACCTGGTTAAGAATATCGTGGACCAGAACCGGATCCTTGCTGATCATCCCTGACTCCTTTCATCTTTGCATCAATGCCTTTAACTGCCTGGCTCGGTGTGGTTTTGCTGGCATGGCCCCTTCCTGGGCCAACTGATGCTATTCGACCACGGGACTGGTTGTTTTTCAAGCGCTTCCTGCCGTAAATCGTAAGGCAGTCGCGATACCCTATATGAGTGTTCCTCCCTGTGCTCTCCCGGGATAGGATGACCTGACCAATGTCATATCGAGGAGGACATGCCATGGCAGGACAGGAGGCCACCTGGGACCCGCAGGAACGCTGGCAATCGCTGTTTCCCGACCAGCCACCCGCAGCGCTACAGGACAGCTACCAACGACTGCGCCTCCGGTACGACGAACCCCACCGGGCCTACCACACCTTCGAACATGTCAAAGCCTGTCTGAACCACCTGGACCAGCACCGGGATCAGCTACAGGACGCCCGTGCCGTGGAACTGGCGCTGTGGTATCACGACGTGATCTACAACCCCCGCGCCAGCGATAACGAGGCACGCAGCGCCGACTTCGCCGTCGATGAACTGACCCGCCTGGGAGAACCCATTACCACCATCGAACGGGTGAAACGGCTGATTGAGGTCACCGAACACCCCTCCATTCCCCGGGATGACGACGAGGCCCTGCTGCTGGATATCGACCTGGCCATCCTGGGGGCACCAGCGAACATGTACCAGCGCTACGAGGACCAGGTGCGACAGGAATACCGCTGGGTGCCCAGCCCCCTCTACCGGCGGGGGCGGAAGAAGGTGCTGGCGGTCTTCCTGGCCGCGCCGAGCATCTATCATTCCCCACCCTTCCAGACGCAGCGGGAGGCGCAAGCCAGGGACAACCTGATCCGTGCCCGCGAACAACTGACCAAAAGGTAGCGCGTTTGCCTGAATGCGTTACTTCTTACGTGGATAGGGCTTGCGAGCCTCGGGGCGTCGATATTTGGCGAAAACCTCCATCTCCCAGGGCCGTATGGCCACCACCAGGCTGACCCCGAATCGTTCCCCCAGGGGCAGCGCCTGATCTTCCTGGTGGCAGTGAAGGAACTCCTGAGCCAGCCGCCGCATTTTCTGGTGGACCGAGTCCGTGGAATGAGTGGAGAGCATGCCGTTCAGGAACAGCCGGAATTCCCCCGGTCCGTTGAAATCGCAATTGAAGAAATCCGGCTGCACCTTGGCTTCGATGAAGCGCTGGAGCGGGCCATTCTTTATCCAGGAAAAGTCGTGCCCCACCAGCGGCTTGGTGCGGTTACCCGGCAACAATTCCAGCAAGCCCATACGATCGAGCCGTGCCACGTAACCAATAACCTCGGTCTCGGTCAGATCGTAGTTGGCGTGGATCTCGGACACCTGCCAACGGTTCAGGCTGCACATGGCCACCAGCACCAGGCGGTCGTCCGATACCAGTTCCTGCTCCTGTTCCAGGGTCAGCTGCTGGATCCTCGGTTCCGGCTTTAACTCCCGTACCAGCTCGCTGATCTCCAGGCCCATCAGGCCGCAGACCTGATCCAGGCGCCGGAGCGAGAACTGCCGTTCGGCGAACAGCCGCTTCACGCTGGCCTCGGACAGGTCCAGGGCCTCCGCCACCTGGGCGTAGGTCAGGCCGTGTTCCTTCAGGCGTCGTTTCAGCACTTCCACAATGGCGACGGTTTGTGCCATCGGGCAATCCTCCTGCCTTTGTTTATCCCAAAAGTACCATTATCCAATACCACCGGACCAACAGGACGCGACTTTTTTGATTTTTCTCGTCTGTCCTGAAAAGCCCCGGCACAGTGAATCCATCGTCGGCATCAACAACAAAACGTGAGGAAAGGACGATGGACAACGAACGGAAGAGCCATTCCGCCTCTCGAGTATTTTTCATCACGGTGTCATTCGGGGCGGAGTAACACCATGAGCATCTGGACCAAATTCAACACCCTGCTCCGGGCATCCGCCGAGGAGCCCTCCGCCAAACGGGTGGACGCCGATGCCGTCCGCATCTTCGAACGGGAACTGCAGGACGCCGAGCAGGCCATGGGCCGCTCCAGGCGGCAACTGGCCTGCCTGATGGCGGAGAAGAAGTTCCTGCAACGGGACAACGACTCGCTCCAGCTGGGCATTCGACAGCGGGAAGACCAGGTGGCCGACGCCCTGGCGAAGCGCCATCAGGACCTGGCCATTGAACTGGCCGCCACCATCGCCGAAGACGAGAATCTGCTGACCCGGCAACAGCAGCATCTTGACCGCCTTCAGCAACAGGAGACCCGGCTGCGCCGTCAGCTCCGGGATATCGCCCGGGCCCGGCGCCACTACCAGTCGGAACTGCGGATTGCCCGCGCCAGCCGGTCCGAAGGGCGGGTCACCGTGGAGCTGCGGGGCTACCAGGACGGGATGAGCGACCAACTGGCGTCAATGGACCAGTCCATCGCCCGCATCCGCGCCCGGCAGGAACACCTCCACGCCATGGACGATGCCCTGACGGAACCGGACCACAACATTGGTAACCAATCCCTGGACGACAGGCTTCGCGCTGCTGGCATCGACACCGGCGACCAGCGGGCTTCGCGGGTACTGGAACGCATCCGGTCCCGTGGGCAACCGGAACTGGCCAGTTAATCAATGAAGGCGCGGAGCACTCACTCTCCGCGCCCTATAAACCCTACCCCTCCGTGGTTTCCGGCTCGTTGAGCAGGTGGGGTTTCTTCAGGGCCTTCTGGAACAGGTCCTTGTTCTCGGCGATGGCCAGGGCACAACGGTCAGCCGTCCCCTCATCCAGTCCTTCCACCTTGCGGGTCAGGAACTCGCGGATCTCCTCGGATAACTCCAGCACCCTGTCCCGGGCATCCGCCTCGGACTTGTTGGAGAACAGCAGGGTTTCCGGATGCTTCAGTGCCATGTCCAGCCCATCCTTATCGGAGAAGTAGACTGCTTGTACCGCCATGGTAGTGCCTCGCAGTGTTGGTTATGAAATACTGGTCAAACGTACAGTATATTGAATGACACCTCAAGGCGGAGGTTCCGGGAATGCAGGGCCGCCCTGTGCCGATTTGGCGCCGATTGCACTTGTGCGGGAGAGGCTCCAGCCTGTAATTTCGCTAGACAGGATCACAGGTAAAGGGCTCTCCTGTGACCAAGGTCCGATGCCCCGATGACAAGACCATAACAACACTATGCTGCAAACCAACCCCGTTGCGTCGATGTCCATCGAACACTACCTGACCACCCTCAAGGGGCTGGGCCGGGTGGTTGAAGCTCCGCTGCTGGAGCAGGCCCTGGAACGTCTGCCGAGGCTGTCCGGCCCCTCCGCCAATACCCGGATTCCCCTGCACCACCTGCTGGAACTCCACGAAGGCATCAGTGATCGCTGCGCCGATCCGCTGTTACTGGTACGGGCCTATCAAACCCTCAACTATGAACCCCGGTTCCTGGCGCGGACATTCATGGCGGGGGCCACAAGCCCGGGCGATGCTCTCTCACTGGTCAGCCGTTACACCAAGGTGGGGTCCGACCTGTGCACCATCGAGCTGACGACCGGACAGCAGACCGCCAGCCTGCGGGTCCTCCCCGCCACCGGCTTCTCCGATGCCCGGGAACCGCTTGATGCCATCACCTATGGCTTCGCAAGGATACTTCCGTCGCTGGGCATACCCCGCATTGACGCCATCAGGCTGGACCACATGCCATCAGGGGTGGTGCAGGACCACTACCGGCAGCTCTTTCCGGCCGATCTGGTGTTCGGGTGCCAGGAAAGGGCCATTGAATTTCCGGCGGAGTATCTTTCACGCCCGCTCGACTGGCATACCATTCCCGCCGAGAAGCTGGCCCGGCGAGAACGGCGACTGAACCAGTTGCAGGAACAGCCCCAATGGCGGGAATCCGTCGCCATCCTCCTGCCCCTGCTGTATCGGCTCGGCGAAGCCAATATCGATGAGTGCGCCCGTTTGCTGGCGGTCAGCCGCCGGTCCCTGCAACGCCGCATCCGGGCGGAGGGCTACAGCTTCCGGGAGCTGCTGGATGAGAACCGACGCAAGCTTGCCGCCAATTACCTCTTGCGGGGGTATTCCAACGACAGGACCGCCGCACTGCTGGGCTACCGCCAGCCAGCCCAGTTCTATCGCAGCTTCCGGGAATGGTATCGCTGCTCACCCTCGGAGTATCGAGAGATCCCCCGGTCGAGCCTCAGCCAATAATCCCCAAGTAAAACCACAACAAGGAGAACACCATGCGACACCTCTTGCTGGGTACCACCCTGGCCTGTACCGCCTTCGCCTCCCCCACCATCCTGGCCGACCAGTCACTGACCGATCAGGTTATTGAGGGTGCCGCCGGCGTGCACGAAAAGGCCATCGAATGGCGGCATGATATCCACCAGCATCCTGAGCTGGGCAACCAGGAGCACCGCACCGCCGAACTGATTGCCGAGCACCTTCGCAGCCTGGGCATGGAGGTTGAAACCGACATCGGCACCACCGGCGTGGTGGGCGTCCTCAAGGGTGGCAAACCGGGACCGGTGGTCGGCCTGCGGGCGGACATGGACGCCCTTCCGGTGAAGGAGGCTACCGGGCTGCCTTATGCCTCCGACGTGATCCAGGAATACCAGGGCAAGGAAACACCGGTCATGCACGCCTGTGGCCACGATGCCCATGTCGCCATCCTGATGGCCGTGGCGGAGAACCTGGCCAGTGTGCAGGACCAGTTGCCGGGCACCGTGAAGTTCATCTTCCAGCCCGCCGAGGAAGGCCCCAGCGACTATGTCTATCAGGGGGAACGTCATTTTGGTGGCCGTCTGATGGTGGACGAGGGGGTACTCAAGAGCCCGGACGTGGATGCCATCTTCGGGCTCCACGTCACTTCCAAAGCCCCCACCGGCATTATCAGCTACCGCAGCGGGCCCACCATGGCCAGCAGCTCCGACCTGTACATCACCGTCAATGGCGAGCAGACCCACGGTGCCCAACCCTGGGACGGTGTGGACCCCATTGTCGCCAGCGCCCAGATCATCAACGGCCTGCAGACCGTGGTCAGCCGACGGACCAACATCATGCCGGCCCCGGCAGTGGTCACTATCGGCACCATCGAGGGTGGAGCACGCCATAACATCATCCCCGGTTCCGTGGAAATGAGTGGCACCATCCGGACCTTTGACGATGATGTGCAAAAGCAGGTGAATGAACACATCACCCACACGGCGCAGCACATTGCCCAGGCCACCGGTGCCGAAGCCGAGGTCAATATCGTCGACAACTACGCCACCACCGTGAACGACCCGGCCCTGACGGCACAGATGCTGCCCACCCTGAAGAAGGTCGCCCCCAACCGGGTCTTCGAGGCACCGCTGGTTACCGGTTCCGAGGACTTCTCCTACTACGCGAAGGAAGTGCCGGGCCTGTTCTTCTTCCTGGGGGTCACCCCTATGGAGAAGATGAAGGGCGCCGCCCCCAATCATTCGCCGGAATTCCTCGTGGATGACAAGGCGCTGGTTACCGGCATCCAGGCACTCTCCGCACTGACCACCGACTACCTGACCAGCCGGTAAATCCGAGAACATGCCCGGTCCCTCCAGGTAAGGGGCCGGGCCCCTGATATCGGGTCGTCCCCCTCGCCATTCCAGCGATTCCATCCCGAACCTTCCCTTTCAGTCTTGGCCTGGCCATGAGCGGATGGTAATGTTTACCGGACTTGCAGGAAGCAACCAACGGTCACGCCATAAAGGACTCCGGCCCGAAAGCTCCGCCGCCATCCCTTTCCCGTCGTTGTTTACCGTGCGTCCTGCACAATGAAGCAGGGCTCTGTCCTATGACGGACCCAGAGATCGAAACGAAAGGAACCCCGATGAAAAAGCTGTTGCCCTCCCTCGCCCTCATCCTGCTGATGAGCACCCAGGCCCTGGCGGTTGAACGTAAGCCGCTGGCGGATGTCCCCACCGACGAACTGACCGAAGATACGCAAGTCATGCCCAAGGGGGCCGGCGACGATCACGCCGCGGTGGTGTGGTGGATTCCCAAGGAATTCTGGCAGGCCATCCTGTCCCGGGACACCTTCTCCAGCGAGGCGGACAAGCAGGCCACCATCGATGCCGTCAGCGGTGTCTCCATTCTGGGGGTGGTGCAGGCGGACATTACCCAGATGGGGGCCTTCAAGTTTTACCCCATGCAGGAAATCGAAGACACCATGCGGGTCACCTTCACGCCGGAAGGCAGTGATCCCATCGTCCTGAAGCCGATGAAGGAACTGGACCCCGACCTGGAAATGATGCTGGGCGCCTTCCGCCCGATCCTGGCCGGCGCCATCGGCAACCTGGGCAGCAATCTCCAGTTCTTCGTCTATGACGACAAGCAAGCGGGCTCAGACCGGCTGCTGGATCCCTACAGCACCGGCACGCTGGACGTCGACCTGACCAAACGCAACGGCGATGCAATGGAGGGCACCATCGAGCTGCCCCTCAACTCCCTGTTCATCCCCCGCAAGTGCCCGAACGGCAGGGATGCACATATTTCCTGGGATTACTGCCCGTGGTCGGGGGAGAGGCTCTGACTCCACGGGGGCCGCTCGAACCCAGTCGGCCCTCAAACCCCATTCGGAAGTTATGAACGATGAACCTTTCCAGTGTTGATCAAGTACGCAAGATCCTGGGCGAACCGAGCCCCATGGCTGCAGGCAAGATCTACGATCACCTGAATGAGCGCATGGTGCCGTTTATCCAGCACTCACCGCTGATCATGGTCTCCACCGTTGATAGCGATGGCTTCCCCACCATATCGCCCAAAGGGGACGAGCCGGGCTTTGTGCACGTAGAAGACGCGAAGCACCTGCTGGTTCCCGAACGCAAGGGCAACAAGCTGGCTTTCTCCTTCCAGAATATTCTTGAGGGTTCGAAGGTGGGTCTGCTGTTCATGGTGCCGGGTACCACCGAGGTGCTGAGAGTCCATGGCACCCCAACGCTGGTGCACGACAACAGCCTGAACCAGCAACTGACGTCCAAGACGCAACAGGCCTTGCTGGTGATGCGCTTACAGGTAGTGAACGCGTACTTTCATTGCGGCAAGGCGTTGATTCGTAGTGGTATCTGGAATCCGGAAACTCCCAGGCAACGTGTGAAAGTGTCTTTCGGGCAGGAGATTGCGGAAAACCGGAGTCTTACCGAGATAGAAGCAGAGCAGATTGATGAGGGGGTTCGGGAGCGGTATCAGACGGATATCTGATACCGCTAACTGCAAAAGCCCAGGCAAAATAAAGAACACTCACCTTTTCGGTGGGCGCCCGCCCTCCAGCCGCGGCAAATCATCGATAATCGGCCACCAACTGGCCTTGGATCCGACATAGGCATGATCCATCAGCCTGAGTGGAGGTTCCCCGTCCAGCGTTCCGGCACGAATTCGAACGACACCCGGCAGGCTTTCCAGACGACTGAGAATAGGCGAGCCGCAACGGTTGCAGAATACCCGCTGCTTACCGGGAGACGATTCAAAGACCTTGAGCAGATCTTCTCCCTGAGTCATCGAAAACTGGTCGGTAGGCACGGGGATGTTGGTCACCAGCGCTGCGCCCTGGGCCTTTCGGCATTGCTGACAGTGGCAGATCTGGACGGGAGCCAGTTCTCCGCGGATTTCGTACTGGATGCCGCCGCAGAGGCAGCTGCCGGTGTAGTGCTCCATAGTGTCAATTCCCTTGGTGTTGTTACGTTAGCCCCGGTACGTGAGCTGGCCATAGCCAGCTCCGAGCGTCGCTTCAGGTTACATATGGAAACGGATAATGGTATCAGGCAGGGCTAGACTCTCTGTTCCGTGTCCATAACAACTGCTGTCGCCATACCAGCGAACGTTTTCCTCATACAAGGTAATGTGCCATGTCGTCCGAGTCCACCATCACCCATACGACATCCGTTTCTTCGACACTCTCCAGCGGAACAGGCCCGAATCTGAGCTGGGACCACCTGACCTGGGCTGGCCTGCAGGTGATCACCGCCATCGTTCTGTTTACCCAGGCAGAGGGCTGGCTCCGCTGGCTCGCCGTCGCCCTGGGCGTGGCCGGTATTGCCATGCTGCTCGTCCACTTCCGCCGCAGTGCCGGTGGTGGGCGCCAGGCATTGGTCACCGTGCTTAAAGGCATCAACGAGGATCAGGGCGACCTGTCCCGCAAAGTGTCGGTCGACCAGGGCACCGATGAAACCGCCGACCAGTTCAACCAGTTTGTCGAGCGCCTGCGCCAGACCCTGGAGGATCTTCGCACCCAGACCATCAAGGTCACCCTGTCCGCCGCCCACAGCCGCAAGCTGGCGGAAGAGACTTCAAAGGACGCCACCCGGCAGGAGTCCTATTCCGAGACCATCTTCAGTTCCAGTGAGGAGTCCTCCTCCGCCATTGACGAACTGGCGCGACGCACCACCACCATCGCCGAGATGAACTCCCGTAACCTGGAGATCGGACGCGAATCGTCAACCGAGCTGGGCGAAGCCGCCCGGTTAATCACCCAGGTGAGCGAGATGATGGGCGAGTTCCAGGGCACGGTGGGTGAGCTGCAGGGCACCTCGACGAGCATCCAGACCATCCTGCGCACGGTTCAGGAGTTCTCCGAACAGACCAACATGCTCGCCCTCAACGCCGCCATCGAAGCCGCCCGGGCTGGCGAGCAGGGTCGGGGCTTTGCCGTGGTGGCCGACGAAGTCCGTACCCTGGCTGTCAAGGTAGGCGGCGCGGCGGACCAGATCAACGACCTGGTCGACAAGATGGGCAAGGTGGTGGAACGAACCTCCACCGAAACCGAAGCCATGATGGAGCAGGCCGACCGGGTCCAGCATTCGGTCGAGTCTTCTTCCGGCCACTTCCAGAACATGATTGGCGACTTCGAGAGCTCCCACAACGACCTGCTGCAGATCAGTTCGGCGGTGGAGGAACTGTCGGTGGTCAACCGGGATGTACATGGTCGTAGCACCGAGATCCGCGAGCTGGGCCAGCGCATTCGCGAGAGCATGCAGGATTCGGACAACCGCACCAGCGAACTGGTGGACGCCGCAGATGAAACCCTCCACAAGCTATGCCAGTTCCGTATCGGTCGAGGCCGCCTGGAGGAGACCCTGGAAAAAGTGGAAGCCCGCCGCGATCGGATCCAGGCGGAAATCGCGAAGCTGGTGGCCGATGGCGTCAACATGTTCGACCGCAACCACCAGCCCATCGCCAATACCAACCCGCAGAAATTCGATGTCAGCTATGCACGGGCCTTCCAGAAGGCGTGTCAGTATCTAATCGACGAGTGGGCGAAGGAAAACGATGGCACCCTCTATTGCCTGCCGCTGGACAGCAAGGGCTACGTGGCCATCCATCGCAGCGAACTGTCCCACGAGCCCACCGGCGACCCGGACGTGGACCTGCAGAAGAGCCGCCACATGCGCTTCTTCCAAAGCCGGGATATTCCCCATATGGGGCGTTTCAAGCTGCAGAGCTACATCCGCGATACTGGTGAAGTCATGTTCAACCTGTCGGTTCCCATTGAGCCGGACGGGCGCTACTGGGGTGGGCTGTTTATTGGGTTGCCGGCTTCTGTGCTTGGGATTGAGTGAGGGTGGGGGCAGTGGCCCACAGCAGTTATCGATTCAGAACTGGGCCGTCATCCAGACCAGGGTAACAACAATACTAACGGCCAGGACCAGATAATTCAGTATCTCGCGGCCAGCCCCGGTCTTGTCAGCAGCCTTGGGGTAGGCACTCACCAACCGATCCACATGAGCTGAACGCCGAAGCTCGTACGTGGTCTGCCAGCTACTTGCCCGGGCCCCCTTGTACCAGGGTTCCGGGAAGTCGATAAGTTCCTTCGGCACCAGCACGCCACCGGCATCATCAAACAACTCCATGACGTCATCCACAAACAACTGGTTCCGCCCGGGCATCATGGAGGGCACCTCGGATTCAGGCACATTGATGCGCTGTAAAGGCTCGCAGGCGTAGTTCCCCCTGACCTGCCCCTGCAGCAATACCGGGATATCATGGTTACCACACCGGAATCGGGCGAGACAGGGAAAGCGTGGATCCTCATAGTCCGGCTGGAAGATGAGATCTGCGTTGTCGGGCCTGAATGGAAAGGACCGCTCAAACTGCTCGTTGTCCAGATAGAACCTTTCTCCAAGTCTTCGACCATTCTCGAACATCCGCCAGGACAGCTGCCTGACCAGCCTTTCCCGAAAGGCCCCTGAAACGGCGTGCTTCCCGGGCTCATCCGGTAGACCGGGGTTCGCCCTGAAACTGGAAGCAGACACCAGCATTCCCTCGTATGGCATCAGACTCCCGAACCGATCCGGGACATTCAGGTCCACCTCCCAGAACGTCTCGTCCATGTCACTGTCGTCGGTTGGCTCGTATAGGGTAACCACCAGGAATAGCTCGCTTGCAGGCGGCACCAGGTATTTGTCCACAAGCTCCCGCACTTTACCGAATCCCGCCAGCCACTCCTGCGGCACCAGGGTTTCCGTACCCTTGTCCTGTTCGGGCGGTTCAGGTGGAGGTGCGTCCTCTTGCGTACCAAGCAGGGGCGTTTCCCAGCGCCGGAAAAAGGCCTGGGCACTGGCCGATAGCGAACTTACGGGTAAGGCAGACTCCGGCAGCTCCGGCAGATATGGGTTACCCCGCCAGTCGAAACCATCATCATAGACATAGAGCGTTGGCGTTCTCCCGGCACTGTCATTGTTGCCGAGCGTCACCTTTTCCCAGCGCTGCACCGCGCCCTTATAGGGAGCGGGCTGGTCCACACTCGCCTCGAAGAACAGAGGGTCGGAACGGTAAGCGATCTCCTGTCCTTCCTGGTCATGCACGACTGCGGTGTCGGCGAGCAAGTGAAGCGTCGTACCTTCAATCATCTTCCCCGGACCAACCCAAAAGATCGCAAAACCCTGGACGACGGCATTGCGTGCCAGTTCAGCCAACGGGACAGCTTTGACGAACAGCTCACCATCGCTTTCAGGTACGGTAGCTGTATCCACAAACGCGGCGATTTCGTCTTGCTCCGTTGAGGACGCGTAGGCCTTTTGCCGGCCAACATCCATCAACGCAGGAATTTCACCGCCGGACTTCTCCCGGACGAATAGGGTGTAGAAGGGGTGGTCACTCCACTTCTTTAACAGACCGCGTTCGTCGTTGCGGAGAACGGCTGCCCGGAACTCTTCAGGGGTATATGGGGTGGCGACGTCCATTGTCATTCCTCTTGTCATCCATGAATATTTATCGTGGTAGCGCTCTGTGTTTTACGAGCTGATGAAGCGCCATTTCAGTTGCTTCCTGGATCCACCATCCGGGATTAGTTGACCACTGCAAGGTTGGCAGTCTTCCCACCAACGTATGGGGAGTGGACCTTTGTTATCACACGCTTCACGCCGATATCACCCCATTCCCTTCCCCGGCGTAGACCTCCGCAAACACCTCTTGGGGCAAGCGCGATGGCTGGGCCTGTTGTTTCTCGCGAACCTTCCGGCTCAGGCGCGTGAGTTCATCACTGGGCTTTGACCAATCACTTTCCGGTAGCGCTTCGGACCATTCCGCCATCTGCTCAGGCACGGCACGGTGGGTCAGGGTCTTGATCTTGTTGGCCTCCCATTCCACCAGACGGTTGGGTATGGTCCAGAAGGTCATCACGTGGTACAGATACCAGCCGGCGAAATAGAAGATGCCAGCCTCGCCGTCCCGGTACTGCTGGTGCAACCGCTTCCGGGCGTTGCGGAACACGTGGACACCTTCCCAGGGCGGGTCGTCCGGGCCCTGGAGGTCCAGCGGGTCCTGTATTTCCTTGAGGGTGTGCACCTCGTATTCCATGTAGGCCCGGATCGCCTCCCAGTTGCTGATGGCCTGGGCCAGGCCGTAGGTCTCGTACTCCAGGGTGTACTTCTCGCCGGTGTCCGGGTGGTAGAACCCGAAGCCAAAGCCGTACTGGCGCTGCACGCCGTATTCCGTCACGCCCCGGGCCTCGGTGACCCAGGCCACCAGGTCTTCCCAGGGCACCACGATGGGCGCCTTCTCCCCCTTGGGCACAAAGCAGGCTTCCCGGCGCTGTCGGTGGAAGCGGGTAGGCACCTTGTACATCAGGTGGCCATGGGCTTGCCAGCGAGGCAGGTACGCTAGAAATAATGCTCCAAGCCCACCAGCAACAGCGATCCACCACATATAGTCGAATAGTTGCCAAAAGGCCTCAATCGCCCGAACCATACCGACCCCCTGGAGCAGGCCTATACCTGCAATACCCAAGGGGGTAATAAATGCCAACATTATGAACACGCCAAACGGCCCACCAAGCGTCGCCTGCCAACTAAAAGCCGACGGCACCCCGGTACCAAATTCCAGGTAGGCATCGTTCACCTCGCCGATGGCGTGGGCATGATCCACGGGGGGTAACCCGGTGGGCAAGGGCTTTGGCGACAGAAACGTCAGCTTCCCGCTGGGAAACGGTTCCGTCCGGCCCGCCCGGGGCGGGATTTCCTTTCCATCATTGTGTTTGCTCATGGGTTATCGAGGATCACTACACGCATGCCACTGGATATGGCGGCACTATACCTCACCCCGATAGGACATAACCTCTTCAAACTGCTCGCGTTTCTTCTGCTTGAACGTTTCATCATCCATATCACGCCAATAGCGTTCCGGACGATTCGTTTTCTGATCGTATTCGACCGTTACCGGGTCCAGGTGTCGATACTCCTCAAGGGCCGGGATATCGGGGAGCGGCTTGGTGACATCCATGTAGTTCTGCAGGAACTGCCAGTAGGCATAGCACATGACAGGATGCTTCTGGGGTGCAAGAGCATCACCGACGAAAGCCTCAAGATCCTTCTCGCGATGGAAGAACTCGAAGCGATAAAGTGCCCCATGCCGGTCCCCGGATATCCCGATCCAGGGTGTAAACGCCGTAAAAGGCTCTTCGATGATTTCGGGTTTGCCCCGCTTGACGAACGGAATCTTTCGTGGGTACTTCCAGATCTTGACCATTCCAGTACGTCGATTGATTTCCCATTCCGGGCCTCTGCCGGATCGGATGAAGAACTTTGGAAAGGTGGTTATCAATAGGTCTGTACCTTTCCACACAAGAAGAGGAGCACCATTAATGAAAAGCAGAAACTCTAAAATCTCACTATAATGAAATGATGGATCATCCCTTAGAATTAAATAAAGGGGAATAGACGTCAATATCGAAACCGGGATCGAAGCAAAAAAACCAACCTTTGCCACTATATTAATTATATTAATAAATGAACTAAATGCTGAGAGCCTGGCAAACCTCAAACAGGACTGATCAAAACGACCCTCAAACCCAATCTCACCTGAAATATCGCCTTCTTTCTCGTACCTTCTCAAAGTTTTAGGGGTATTCTTTGTAAATATAGTAGGTGGAACAATATCTTTCGCATCGCCCCAATGGAGCCGCTGTTTGAACATCTTCCTGACTGTAGAAAGATCCCCTTCAGTCGTCGTCAAATCAACTCCTTTTGGCCTTTTTAATGGCTCAATATGCGGTGACGGTTCACCCACAAGTCAGTCATGGCTTTCCCAGAGTTAAATTGTGTTGATCCGCCGGACCTGCTGCGCCATTTCCTGCGCTTTCTTCTCAAAGGTAGCCATGTCCATATCCCGCCAGTAGTGGGCCGGTCGCCCCACTTTTTCATCATGCACCGCCGTTACCGGGTCCTTCTGCCGGTGCGGTTCCAGGAAAGGAACATCCGGTAACGGGCGACTCACATCCATGTAGTTCTGCAAGAAGTCCCATAGGGCATGGCATTCTTCGGAGATCCGCTGGGGGCCGATGATGGTGCCGACGTTGATGTACTCACCACTGATGCGATGCCTCATTGTGAAATGGTACCAGGGACCATACTGGTCAGCCGCTGCACTGACCGAGGCCTCGTAATCCGTGAACGGGTGCTCCGTGATCTCGGGCTTGCGTCGGCGTGAAAAGCGGCGCGGGTAATGCCAGACCCTTACCATGCCGGTTCGGCGGTTGAGTTCCCATTCCGGGCCCCGACCTTTTTTGCCTAGCCAGCCTGGGAACAGGGTGAGGATAACTATAGGAATTATCCACATCGCTAACGGTATGCCGGAGGTAATCACAAACATACCCCACATTTCAACTAAACCTTCAGGAATATCCCTCCACTGATCTTTTACTAGCCACGTTAAAAAAAAACCAACCAATAGACTTAAAGGCGTTAATACATAAAATGCGATCCGTCCGATACTCTCTGAGACCATAGCCGCACGGATACGAAAGGGATAGGGGGCATGCAGGATGCACTCGTGGTCTTCACGACTTTCGTTTTGTATCTGCCGGTCCAGATCGGTTTCCTGGTGGAGGTTTCGGAGTTTCTCCGGCGTTTTATGACGAAACAGAACCGAGGGGATCACATCCCCGGCGTCTCCCCAGCGTAGGCCCACACTGCTGGACTCATCGAACCAGCTCTTCTTAAAGCGTCGCTCTCTGTTAACTACTTCGGCATCCCGGTCTGAATGGTAGGCCATCGACGAATAATACTGTGCGTCCATATTTTCCCTTAAGCCCCCTCTGGCAACGTCAGCCTTGTGTGATGCCAGAAATGCTGGTCTTTATCGGAATAATCCGGCTTTGTATGCTCTTCGTTCTTCTCGTCGTAGGGCAGGTTATCTTCAGGGTCCGGGCCTGGAACGACAATGAAGTCATCGTCCTGATAATGCAGCTTAAGCTGGGCGCTGACCTGCCAAGAGTACTCTTTTATATGATACTCGTACTCCAGATATTCCTTCTCCGTGTTCAGTGATACCGGGACTTTCTGGGTCAGCTTTGATGGATGATCGATATAGAAAGCCAGGCCGTCATTGGTCCGCTCTTCCCAGAGAACAACAAGGTCGTTCACAAAATGGTCTGGTACTGGCGTTCTTCTCGAAACTGACCATCGACTTGTATCGACACTGGCAATATCTTCCACATAGATCCTTTTCAGTTCCTCGACCAGGTCCAGCTTTACTGAAAAATCGTCACTGACAATACTACTCTGTAACCCAATCGCCGGGCTCCTGATCACTATTCTTGCGTTGCTCTTTGCTATTGCCGCGGCCCTGTCACTTTGATCTTCAACTTCTCCTGACTCAAATGACTCAAGTCTGGCGCTTACCCCCATACACACACTGAGCAGGCTTTGATAGGCTTCCTTGCTCCTTTTGAGGGCGTCCACGCCATCCTCTGGTCCGAAAGGCCCGTTACGCAGCCATACCTGGATGGGTTGGTCGCTGTAGGCAAACAATAGCCAGACACCCACTGCCACGGCAGCAACGCCAACGGCCAGCCATCCCAATGGCCCCATCATCAGGAGCACCCCGCTTTTCCCCATCAGACCAAATACCGTGAGGGAGACAACCCCGGTTGCGATAAGGCCGTTGGCGGCGGCTACAGCCGGGTTGCCCAGGTTCAATGCGTAGGCAGCATCCATTGATAACGTAACTGCCGTTATCGCGGCACCAATAACGCCGAGGGCCCCATTCAAAAGCAATCTCTTGCCTAGACGTTCTGCAATCTTTTCAGCGACCTTTCCCTTAAAAGCTTCACGGTGAAGAAACTCGGTTCTTCTGGCTATCAATGATCCATTGCTGGCAAATCTATTTGAGATTGTTACTGATAAAAGAGCGACATCATATGTCGCTGAAAGGCCTTTCAGGCCACCACGAATTGGGCTTATGCGGAGTTCTCGCTTAATACCGGAACCCATACTAAATACATTGAAAGCTTCTAAAAGCAGAGCCCCAATTGGAACTATCGGATGGCTTAAAGCACGATAAACCTTACTGGATGCTTTCGCGGCAGCCTTGTTGGCGGCTGACGTCGAGTCATTAGCTGCCTTCTGTGCATCCTTGGTCAGATCAGAAAGTCGGTGGCCTGAAGCCTCCAGCCTGGCCTCAAGCTTTTCAAGGTTGATACGCCTGTCCAACTTGGTTTTGGCCAACTCGGTTCTCTGTTCTACGGTGTTCTCCAGCTCAGTCTGCAGGACAGCGCCGGGCCGGGTAAAAAGCGTGTCTTTTGCCAGCTTTTTGGCCTCATCCAGCTCATTTCTTAACTGCACATACTCCGTTTCGGCTTCGGACAATTGCCGCAATGTCTTTGCTGTTTCTTCATTTTCCGGCATTGTGAGTACCTTTACGTCTGCACGGTACTCTTGGTAAATCCCCTTGCCCTGAGCGTGCAAGGTTTTTACTGCCACCTCTTTGTCGGCCTTACCCTCCAGGGCGGCTTTATAGAACCTTTCATAATCCCTGGCGATTAACGCTGCCGGCATGCCCAGGACGAAGCTCTGCTCAACAACCGCCTGGGAGTAGCTGGTCAGCTTCAGGTTTCCGAAGTTACCGGGCATACTGCTTCGCAGATAATGGGCAAGGCGTATGGTGTATTCGGACCTGAGTGCCAGTGTCCTGGCTCCCAGTTCCTCAATGGCCTGCGCCCGACTGGCAATCTCGGCATCCAGCTCCTGCATTTGTCTGGCCAATTGCGGGAGCTGTCTTCTGTTATCCTGTAGTTTTCGAATCCTGTGCTCTTTATCCATTAAATGCCGGAGTTGATTATTCTCCGCTTCTTCCAGCCGTCCGATCTCTCGTCTCAGCTCGTCTGCCTCGTTCTCTATCCGTAGCTTCTTTGCCTGTTCCTCACTCTGGAGCCTGACCAGTTTTCCGTGCTCCTGCCTGGCCTCCAATGACTTTTTATTGGCCTCTTCCAACGCACTGATCAGGTTGCCCTGAATGGTCATCAATAGACTGGCCATTGGTTTTAGGCCCGCCAAAGCCACTGAAGCTGTCATCTCCAGCTCAGCGGCCTGCAAGACAGACAATCCATCAAGGGTTTTCAGGCTGTCCGCGTCCGGGAGTTCTGCATCCTCCAATGCGGCCAGTTTCGTTGCCTGGTAAATGCCACGACTGGACCGGTACGAGGCACGATCTTTATCCAGGTCTTCCTCAGTGGGGCCCTGGTAGGGCTGGGTCAGATCATCCTTTTTCATGTCAGGGAACAAGGCCAGGTACAAAGCCCCCCTCCCTCCTTCAGCCACATCACTGACCCAACGTTTTCCACGATAGGCATGGATGTCATTCACCGGGCCACTGAGTGCATCGCATTCGAAAGGCTCTTTGCTTACCGTCTGGAATACACTGGTCATAAAGCTGAATGCGCCCAGGTAATCGCAGTCGTAGTGGGTAAACAGCTCGACGATTTCGTTTTGCGTGTGGGAGTCGTTCAGCAGCTCAATCAGTTGGTCCTGTACTTCCGCTAGGTAGGCCACCGCCATACCGCGCTCATGCTCAGCCATGGAGAAGGACAGCAACTGCTTGCCCTTGTCATCCATCTCATCCTTGTGTTCATTGAAAGGACTCGGCTTTCCACCAATCTCTTCCGGGACCACCACCGTGTTGACCAACGATGCGGAATCGAAAAACTCCCTCTCCTTTGCCCTGCGGACGGCCGCATCAGCGAACCAAGCTCCGGCCTTATGTCTTTCCAGGAGATACCGAACGCGATAAAGGCGATCCTCCAGGCGAATGACGCCAATCTTCCGCTCCTTGATTTTGTCGATAGGAGCGTATTTGACAGGCGCCTTCTCCCAGTTGGGGAGATTGTCGTCCACCCCCTCAATGTCCAGCTCCCTCATGGTGCCTGCCAACACATTGCATAGCGCATTCATCTCGGGGCGCTTGTCTTCAGGCACGGGAGCGTATGCACTACTGTCCTCGTGCTGGCTATGCACGTTCAATGCTTTAGAGGTCTCATCGTCTTCATACAGACCGGATTTGGTGAGCAGATATTCCTCAGGCCGATCATAGTCGTACTCAATACCGGGCGCGCGCGGCCGTTGGCGGTCAAGCACCGATGCCGGAAGAACATGAGATCGAAGAGGTCTGGTGAAGTGATCAACTCCGTTAGCGATATCCTGATCGCGAATTTCCATTTCAATGAGATCGCAACGTTCATCTATATGGTTGGTATGGCGCTCAAAAAAGTTCACCCGCTCGCCAGTCCACTGAGACTCAGCGAAAGCCACCCGCATAGTTTGCCAATAGTTGAGGACACGCGAGGGCAGCCAGATCTCCTCAAGCGCCACACCGGTAACCTCTCTGTAGCGTTCCTCGAACTTACCGTCCTCCCCCGTGCGGTAGGTATCCAGCGGGACATCCCGGTAGTGGGGCGTACCATCTTCGGTAATCGTGACCTCAACCTCTCGCCAGAGCTTGCTCTCATAGAAAAAATAGAGAAACCCTGCCCGACAAAGGACATGATGATGGGGGTTTGTGTCTTTAGGCGGTTTTCCGGAAACCAGCTCTTTCTTTGGCACACCGGCAATCAGGGTGGATGCCACCACGGGAACCACCACGTGCTTCTGGCGATCGTCCTGATCCTCGTCCTGATATTCTATCGCTCTCGCCTGATGCAGGAAGGGCACCCTGATGGGGTCGCCAGACTCGGTGGCAATCTCCATAAACAGTCGCCGATCATCCTTCTCTTCAGTCCAATCCCATCGATATATGACAGAATCATCCGTTGGCTCCCGACTCAGCTTACCGTCAAGACTGACAGGGTCAGGGTCTAAACCCTGGTAGTCGAAAAAGCAGAACTTGTGACCGTCCGGATGACTTCTACCCAGAACTTCCACGATCAGCTCACGGTCTTCATCATCTGCAGCAGGCTGCGACAGGAGCGACTTATCCGGCGATGGGGTCGTCCCTGACTGGCTCCTGACAGGTGCAACGGTGTTCTGGTTACTGTCGGTAATAGTGTCCTGAGTGCTTTGGGTAACGGATGGCCCAGAATCCGCCTCACCTGCCTGCTTCTCCATAGGCTCCGCCAACATCTCGGCCAGGAGACCATCGTAAGGGCCGCCCGAGGTTTTCTCACCGACAGAAACCGTGCTGTTCCCCTCCACTACTTGGCCACCGTGAGATGTCATGCTCCCGACATAGGCCACAGGCTGCCCCTCACAGAACACACCGGCTGATCCTGTTTCAATAGTATCCGAACCGCACTCGCAGGCCAGCTTGTCGGTTACCCGGGCAATAGGCATGCCGCCCGAATGGACAGATCCCGCCGCTTTGAAAATCTTGCCGCCTACATGATCCTTGCTGCCCGATTTCTTTGGGCATACGTGGTAGCAGGTCAGAAAGGCAATAGGGTTTCCCATGATCACAACTCCCTGTGAAGCTCAATGGAGATTCGATTCAGATCCAGAATCCTGTCGGATTACTTTATTGAAAAATATTGATAAAAAAGAAAGGAAGCACGGAGATTGGGGTGCTTGATCAGAAGCGATCCACCGCACTTCCCTGGCGAGGGTGCGATAAACAATGGGGGTAGCAGCAGGCTGTCCCATCCTGGGTTTCCTCCGTGAAACGTCCTTGGTTTGATTCCATTACGTCAGCAGTATACCCACCAACGCCGGTCCGTCCAATGATCCAGTTGGCAATACCGTCGCCTCAGGCCACGGTTGCCATGATCGCCTCCACCCGCCGCGCCAACCCGGACACATGTTCATCCACCGCGCCAAGGTCTTCCAGCGCCCTGGCGAGATACAGCAGGTACTCGGCATTGGCCCCGCTGGGCCCATGGGAGCGGGCGATATGCGCCGCCATCTCCTCCAGTGGCGCGGGGCCGAGGAAGGCGGCATTGTCGGGGCTGGCGACGTAGACCAGGCCTTCGGCGTGGCCGCCGTCGGTGAAGGTTATGGGGGTGAAGAAGCGCAGGTAGCCGTTCTTTTCCCGGTGGTCCAGGTGCTCGAAAGTGTCCGGTGATACCCGGTAGGCCATGCCCAGGCAGGTTTCCCCCGGGGCTTCCACCAGGGTGGCGACGCGGCCGGGGGATGCCGGGGTGCCCCGGTGGTCGTGGGAGCCCTGCCAGAAGCGGCGGGCCCAGCCCTGGATGCTGGCCACCCGGCGTTCCAGGTAGGGGAAGTCCACCTTGTAGATCAGCGAGCCATAGCCGAACAGCCAGACGTCATCGAGGTGGTCCAGCCGGTGGTTCTGTCGGTTCAGTGCGGAGGTATCGAGTGCCATGGTGTCTGGAGTGTCCGGTGTCGGATCCTGGAAGTCGTAATGCCTAGTCGCTGCCTATTGGTCTCCCGTTCATTCTCTTTGCCATGGCCCCATCCGTCCAGCAGGTTGATGTCCGAAAATGACCAGACATAGCCATTGGACGGCGTTATGCTTTTGCCATGACATTCTCAGATGACCAGAGCCAGTTCAGCCAGGCGTTCCGTCAGGTCCATGGCCTGACGCCACCGAGTCTGCGGCTGGGCTTCCGGCCTCCGCTGGCCTGGGACGCCCTGACGGCGTTCCTGGTGTCCCGCTCCGACGGCCACAGCCAGGGCCTGGTGGATGGCCACTATGTTCGCACCCTGCGGGTGGGCGAGGTTACCGGCTGGCTGGCGGCGCGACCGGCGGCGGACAATGTTTTGCAGGTGCAACTGGCCCCTTCCCTGCTCCATTGCCTGCCGGCCCTGCAGCAACCACTGCGTCGGCTGTTCGATCTGGATGCGGACCCGGTGGCCATTGCCACCTGCCTGGAATCCGACGGGCAACTGGCCCCATTGAGTCAACAGACCCCGGGCCTACGGCTACCGGGCACCCTGGACGGGTTCGAACTGGCGATGCGGGCCGTGCTGGGCCAGCAGATTTCGGTCAAAGCGGCCACTACGCTGTTCCGGCGGATGGTGGAGCGGTTCGGGGAGCCGGTGGAAACACCATTCGAGGGGCTGGACCGATTACCGCCCACGGCGGAGCGTATCGCCAGCCTGTCCCGGGAAGACCTGCTGCCCTGCGGGCTCACCCGACGGCGGGCGGACACCCTGCTGGCCCTGGCTCAGGAGGTCCGTGACCACTCACTGCGCCTCGATGCCTCGGCGGACCCGCAGGCCACCCGGCAGCAGCTGCTGGCCCTGCCCGGCATCGGTCCCTGGACCACGGAATACATCGCCATGCGCGCCCTGGGTGACCCGGATGCATTTCCACCGTCGGACCTGGGGCTGCTCAAGGGCGCCGGTGTCGCCAAACCAGCGGAACTGGAAGCCCGCTCACAACACTGGCGTCCCTGGCGCGCCTACGCCGCTTTTCACCTCTGGCACAGCCTGGGTCGGGGCGGATAATCGGAGCTATCGGGAGGACATTTGCCATGCCATCACAACAAGCCACCGTCTACTACACCGAGCTGGAATCCCCCATCGGCACCCTGCTGATCACCGGCGACGGCGACGCCGTTACCGGATTGCATATGGAGCGGCAGGCATCCCGGCCCGTCATCGGTGAACACTGGCATCGTGACGACCAGCGTTTCCGGGACGCCCGGGAGCAGCTTACGGCCTACTTCGAGGGCAGGCTGCACCGGTTCGACCTGCCGCTGGCAGGGGCCGGAACCGAATTCCAGAAAACCGTCTGGAAGGCCTTGCGGGAAATCCCCTTCGGAGAAACGACAACCTATGGCCAACTGGCCAGTCGTATCGGCAACCGCAATGCATCCCGGGCGGTGGGTCTGGCCAATGGCCGCAACCCCATTGGCATTATCGTGCCCTGTCACCGGGTGATCGGGGCCAACGGGTCACTCACCGGATACGCCGGCGGTATCGAGCGCAAGCAGTGGTTACTGGCCCATGAGCGGGCGCACATAGGCCGGTAACCAGGGGCGGTTCAGTCCCACTCCGGCGCGAAGTCCGGGTTGGCGATACGCTCGTTTCGGTCCAGGGCGTCGATGGCCCGGATCTCGTCGGCGGACAGCTCGATCTTCAGGGCATCCAGGTTCTGGGTCTGGTGCTTGGGCCGGGTGGACGAGGGAATGGGTACCACGCCCCGGGACAGGCACCACGCAATCGCGATCTGGGCCGGAGTGGCGTGATGGGACTTTGCGATCTCCCTCAGGATATCATCCTCCATCACCTTACCCACCGCCAATGGCATGTAGCCGGTCACGGGGATGCCCAGCTTCTGGGCGTGGTCCACCACCTTGCGGTTGGCCAGGAACGGATGCACCTCCACCTGGTTGGTGAAGATCGGGGTATCCCCCAGGATCTCTTTCGCCTGATCCATCTGCGCGCAGGTAAAGTTGGACAGGCCGATGTGGTCGGTCAGCCCTTCCCGCTGTGCGTCCCTCAGCGCGGTCAGGTACTCTTCCATGGGCACCTCGTCCCCTGGCGACGGCCAGTGGATCAGTGCCAGGTCCACGTGGTCGGTCTTGAGCTGCTGTACGCTGGTCTGGAGGCTGTTGATCAGGTTACTGCGATGGAACCGATCGAACCAGACCTTGGTGGTGATGAAAATCTCACGGCGGGGGATGCCGCTGGTGGTGATGCCGTCGCCAACGGCCGCCTCGTTCTGGTAGATCTGCGCCGTGTCGACGTGGCGATATCCCAGGGACAGGGCGCTGCGAACCGCTTCCCGGGCATCATCACCCTTCAGGCGAAACGTGCCCATACCGATGGGGGGTAATGCATCAAAAGCCATGATGTTCTCCTGTCGCTGAAACCAGTGGATTCCAAAGGCTCCTGCAGAACCGCTGGACGACTGAAACCCTCGAAACCTACGATGGGGCTGGCAGAACGGTTCTGCAAGGCCAGCCTGTCAGGACACGTCGGCAATCCCGGAAGATCCGTTGAACAGCGTTATTGGGCAAGACTGCAGGAACAAACAGCAGATCCATGTATCATCGCACCAGGCAGGACAGATTGCACGGATTCGGCAGGGTGTCACGACAATCCAGCCGGCAACGTGGTATTCAGAACAACGGAACCCTCAGCAGGTAATGATGACAGACATGAAATCCGGACTGATCCCTACCGTGATGGCCTGTGCCCTCGCCCTGGCCGCACAGGGCTGCGCCACCAGCGAAGACGAGGAGAAGGCAAAGGCTGACGCCACCGGCAAGGAGGCGGACACCGCCATCGCCTGTGATGTGGTCTTCCACTGTCCAGCGGACCCCACCGACGTGAAGATCTGCCGCGACCAGGACCAGCTACGGGTGCTATGGCAAACCCCCGGCATTGATGCCTTCCGCCTCACCGGCACCCTCGGCCAGACCTTCAGGGTGGATTACAGCCAGCATTACCAGGTGATCGAGAACACCCTCGCCTGGCAGCACATGGGTATCCGCTACAGGGCCTTCCACTACCTGGATGAAAGCCGACCGGAGACCCTGGAGGAAATCGGCATTACCCTGGAAACCCGGGGCCAGAGCCGGACCATCACCTGCAACGGCAACGCCGTCAGCCGCATTGCCGAGCTACACCATCCCGTCCCGGAACAGGACGACACCGCACCCGCCGCCGGAGACTGAGCTCCTTTCACAGGAGCCCCGCCCGTCAGTAGGACGGCCAGCCGTCGTCGGTCCAGACCAGGTTGTTGATCAACAGCTTGGCATTGCCGTTGTCACTGGCGTCGTAGGCATGGCGGGCAATGACCCCGGTACCGGCGATATCCTGGCCACCCGGCCCAACCCAGCGCTGGTTGCCACCGTCCAGCAGACTGCCACCGCCGTTCATCATGTCGCGACCACTGCGATCCAGGTAGGGGCCGGTCACATAGCGGGAACGGCCATAGAGGATCCGGTAGGTACTGTTTACCCCTTCGCAACACTTACCCACCGAAACAAACAGGTAGTAGTAGCCATTGCGATGGACAATGGTCGGGGCCTCGATGCCACCGGACCGGTTGGCCAGGGAATAGTGCCGCCCGGTGGGCTTCATGGTGGACGGGTTGAGCTTCACCAGCTTGATGCCCGACCAGAAGGAGCCGAACGCCAGCCAGGGTTCGTTGTTGGCGTCGATCACCAGGTCCGGATCAAGGGCGTTAAAGTTGTCGGAGGTGGTGGAACTGAGCACGGCGCCGTCATCCCGCCAGTTGTCCGCCGCCAGGCTGGGTGACGAGGCCAGGCCGATCACCGAACGGTTGGAGCCGAAGGTGGACACGGCATAGTACATCCAGACCCGACCGTTGTACGCCTTCACATCCGGGGCCCACACATCGGTGCCCTGCTGGCCGGGCACATAGTTGCGCCACCACCAGAGGCCGGAACCGAACACGGATGGCAGGGGCTCCCAGAAGCGGCCGCCGTCGTAGGAGATCTTGCGGTAAATGCCAGGGCCGGTCTGGAACTCGTACCAGATGCCGTTCTCCTCGGCGATGGTGGGGTCGTGGGTACCCAGGTTGCCGGACAGTTCCCAGAACTCGCTCTCACCGTTACCTGGACCGGGGTTCGGGTCCGGATCGGGCGGCTCCGGGGACGGGTCTTTGTTGTCCCCCTCCACCCGGACATCGGCAATGGTGTACGACTCAAAGTAGCTGTTGGCGTCCGTGGAAAAGCGGATCACCAGCCGCTCGGCACCGGCGTCCAGGGGGAAGACCGCATTCCCGGAGACGTTATCGGACGCCTCCAGGGTCTGGAACGGGCCACCATTGATGGCCACCTCGATACGACCGGATTCGCCCGCGTCCAGACGGCTGGTCTGGCGAGTGACACCCAGTTCCAGGTTGCTGCCCCCCGCCACGTCGATCTCCGGTGACACCAGGGACCCCGGACTGGATCCTCCACGGAGCACGGCCCCCGTGTAACCGGTGCTGACACGACCGGAAGCGCTGAAACTGCCAGTGCCACTGGAGAAGCCCTGCTCAAACAGGATGTCGCCCAGGGTGGGCGTGGACGTGCCGAGAGCAAATAGCATCAGGGGAATCGCCCCTGATTTCAGGATGGATGTCATTGTTCTACGCTCCTTGCGATGCATCGTTATTGTTGGCTCTGGCAAGGTATCGGCTGAACAATTTTCAGACAATCACATCACAGGCGCAAAACTCCCTTTACAGGTGTCTGACATGGGCCCGTTTTCACGACACGCCCTGCCCCTAAGCTCCCCTCAGGACGGTCGATCCGCGGCCACAGTCTCCGCCTCGCGGGCCAGTTCACGACGCATGGCCGCCGGCGCGCCCTGCACCAGCATCACTGCCAGTGCCGAACAGGCCGCCATCACCAGCACGATCGGCGTCAGGGTGTGGTCGCTGATCAGCGTCGACAGGGCGCTGACCACCCCGGAGATAGTGAACTGGGCAGCCCCCAGCAGGGCCGCCGCCGTACCACCCAGGGTGGGAAAGAACTCCAGGGTATTGGCGATGTTGTTGGGTGCAATCGCCCCCATGCACCCCACCCCGATGATGATACAGGCCGCCACCGCCCACACCGGCGCACCCATCAGGGCACAGGCCACCAGGGCGGCGATGGCAACGGCCTGGACCATCACCGCTATACGCAGCAGCACAGCGGAGGGGTAGCTTAACAGCAGCTTCCGGTTCGCCAGATTGACAATGGCCATCACCGCCACGTTGGCAGCAAACAGCAGGGAAAATGTCGTGGAGGACAGCCCGAACCAGTCCTGATAGATAAACGAAGCGTGGGTGATAAACACCAGCATGGCACTGAAGGCCAGCGTCTGCAGACCGATGAAGCGCATGGCCACCGGGTGACGCAACACCGTGCCGTAGTTGGTCAGCAGGGTGGATAGCGGCGTTTTCGCCCGGGATCTGGGTGGCAGGCGACGGAACAGGAAAGTATGCAGCAGAATGCCCACCAGCACCGCATAGCCACCGAGGAAAACAAAGATCGCCGGCCAGTCACTGACGGCCAGGAACAGGGTGCCGATGGACGGCGCCGCCGCCGGTGCCACGAACATGATCAGGCCGATCAGACCGAACAGCCGGGCGGCTTCGGCGCCCCGGAACTGGTCGCGGACGATGGCCGGCACCGATACCGCGCAGAAAGCCCCGCCAATGCCCTGCACCACCCGCCAGGCCAGCATTTCCTCAAGACTGCCTGATTGCCCCACCATCAGGGCGGCAACGGCAAACACCGCGAGACCGCTCAGCAGGATCAGTTGCCGGCCATAGCGGTCCGACAGGGGCCCGCCCACCAGTTGGGCCAGCCCCAGGGCACCCACGTAAACGCTGAGGGTCAGCCCCACATCCCCGTGGGGCACGCCAAGGTCACCGGAGATACCGGGAAAGGCGGGCAGGTAGGCATCCAGCGCCAGGGGCCCCAGGGCGACTGTCATACCAAGAAGCAGGGCGAGCTGGAACTGGGGCAAGAGACCTCCTGGGCGTGACGGGGAAGGGTTAACTATTTTGCTAGCTAACTATACCTCCTGTCCCCTTAGTAGAACATCAGTAATACCCCGACGATGTACAACACCAGTATTGCCATGCTTTCGGCACCGATCCGTCCAATGCCTTCCCGCTCGCGGCGGATCAGGCCCATGATGAGGATGCCGGACATCAGCAGCGTCAGCGCCACCCAGAACCGGGAATCGTCACTCATGGCATGGTAGATGGACCCCTTGCGGTAGGCGATGTCCGATGCGCCAGTGAACAGGGTGTCGAAGGCATTGCCGCCGATAATGCCGCCCACCGCCAGGGTCAGGGCACCACGGCGCACCGCCGCCACCGAGGTCACCAGTTCCGGGATCGACGTACTGATCGCCGTCAGCAGCACCCCCACCACCGTCAGGCCAAGGCCGGTTTCCTTCGCGATGGTGGTGGCCGACGGTTCCAGCGCCCAGCCTGCCAGCCCCAGGATGGCCATCAGACTCAGGAATTCGGTCCAGAGCCGGGTGAGCGATGGCATGGCAGTGGTATCGTCCGGCACATCCTCACGGGTCTCGCGGGTCTGGAAAGGCCGCCACATGGGGGATTCCGAGGTCAGTCGGACCAGGTAAATGCCATAGATATAGAAGCCGAACAGCATCGGGGTTACCGGATGCACCCCCAGAACGGTCACGTCAGGCAGCATCGGCGCCAGCATGATCACTGCCAGCAGGCAGATCAGCAGGCCGTTCTGCATCAGGTTGGGTACCGAGGCGGCGGCGTGTTCCAGGTTGGCCCGCCGGTAGACCATATCCGCCACCGCCAGGAAGAAGGTCTGCACCGCAATGCCGCCCAGGGCGTTACTGACGGCCAGTTCCGGGTGGTTGTTCCAGGCGGCGGTCACCGACAATACCGAGCCACCAAGGGATGTGGCCGCCCCCAGAAGGACGGCTCCGGCAGCGGCCTCACCAAGACCGGTACGGTCCGCGAGCTGGTCCACCACACGGGTGATGCGGGTGCCCGCCGCAGCGATCACGGCAGCACAGAGGCCGAAGGCAATCAGGGCCTGGGTCAGGCCCCAGGTGGCCGGATCCAACACAAACGCACTCCCTTACCTGGGTGAAAGGACCTCACATCCTGCAACGCCACCCTCTTTCTGGCAACCGATCACGCACGGCGACGGGTTCCGCCAACGAACCGTTGTCGGGAACCAGGACATTCTTTCCTGGACGACGTTCCGGTTAGACTGTCCGGCAGGTACCGCATCGGGATGCATCAAACGACCACCATCCCGCCACCAAAAAGTCAGAAGGACCGCCTATGGCCACACACTATCATGTCAACGATATTCAACTGGAGCATGTCAACATTGACGGTGTTACCACACGGGTGGCGACACTGGGTGCCGGCCCGGCCGTACTGCTGATCCACGGCTGGCCGGAATGCTGGTACTCCTGGCGCCGGCAAATGGTCGCCCTGGCGGAGGCCGGCTACCAGGCCGTCGCCCCGGACATGCCCGGTTTCGGCGAAACCGACCCGCTACCGGCCATGGAAGACTACAACGCGGGACGCATCGGCCAGTTCCTGCTGGCACTGTGCAATCGTTTTGGCGGTACTCCGGCCACAATCATTGCCCACGACTGGGGCGCCACCAACACCTGGAACTTTGCGTTGCAGTACCCGGATGCCGTTGCGCGGCTGGTGATCCTCAGTGTCCCGTTGCGCCCGCCGACCAAGGTTCCGCCGACCGAAGCCTATAAACGCCACTTCGGTGAACGCTTCTTCTACCAGCTTTACTTCCAGGCGCCGGGTAAGGCAGAAGCAGCCTTCGACGAAAATCCCCGTGAGATCCTGGAGAAACTCTTCTGTTCTCCGGATACGCCCCGTGAGGAGCCCCGCCTCGGCAAGACCCTGGAAGGAGGCGGCGGCTGGCTGGACCGGCTGGGCAAACCCCGGGAACAGCCGGGCTGGCTGACCGACGCTGACCTGGACTATGTCGAGCAGGCCTACCGACACAGCGGCTTTGAAGGCGGCCTGAACTACTATCGCAATATCGACCGGAACTGGGAACTGATGGCGCCCTTCGCCGACCGGTCAATCGACTGTCCGACCCTGTTCATCGCCGGCACGCGGGACAATGTCCTGGCCCGGGCCGGTCATGGTGAGCTGGACGCCATGATGACACCAAGGATACCGCGGCTCAGCATCAGGCTCCTGGAGGGTTACGGCCACTGGATTCAGCAGGAAGCGCCAGACGCCGTCAACGACGCCATTGTCGGCTTCCTTTCAGAAACGGATCCGCGGGCCAACGAGGCCATCTTCCAGTGACTAAAGCAGGTTGACGCCAATCAGGGTCGCAATGGCGACGGTGAACAGCAGGCCCAGCAATGCCAGCAACCCGTCCAGTGACACCATGGCCAACCCGAACACCGCCAGCGCGAAGCCGGCGGCGGTGGCCGAGAAGGGGATGATCTCCATCAGCGGCATGGCGCAGGCAATGATCACGCAGACGCCGCCCACCAGGTAGCTGCCGGGCCCTCGTACCACAAGCACCAGCCGGGGGTGCAGGCGGGCATCGATGAAGTCGGCTGCGGGTTCCAGGAAGCGGATACCCCTGAGCAGCTTGTCGCTGGGCAGGTGGCGATCCATGATCCAGGCGGGCAGCCAGAAGCCCTCGTCGCGGACCAGGATCTGCACGGCAATGAACAGGATCAGCAGGCCACTGAGGGTGGGCACGCCGGGAATGCCGCTGAGGGGAGACAACAGCAGGATACCGACAATCATCAGGATGGGCCCGAACGATCGGCTGCCCACGGTGTCGACGATGTCACCAAAGGTCACCCGACGATGTCTGAGTGCGGTCTGGCTGATACGGTCCAGCACCTGTTGCAGGTTGGCGGGATCACTCATGGGACTGATACTTCAAAAATCCGAACAGTTATTTAAGGAGTCTCTGAATAACTCCTTAAGCTTACGATACCGATACGGTCCGAACGGTGAACAGTGAATCATTGGTCATCTGCCACCGGCGCTTCCGGTGCCTGCCAGCCCCCGCCCAGGGCCTTGTACAGATCCACCGTAGCCAGTAGCCGTTGCAACCGCAGGCTGACGAGCTGGTCCCGGGTCTGAAACAGGGTGCGCTGGGCATCCAGCAGGGTGAGCAGGTCGTCGCTGCCTTCCCGGTAACGCAGTTCGGTCAGCTCCAGGGTGCGCTCGGCCCGGTCCTTCACCGTCTGCTGAAGGGACTCCCGGTGACGGGTGGTCTGCACCCGGTCCAGGGCATCGTCGGTTTCCTGCAGGGCGGTGAGTACGGCGCCACGATAGCCCTCCACCAGCTCCACCCGCTGCGATTCGCTGATGGCCTGCTGGGCATCCCGGCGGCCGCCGTCAAACAGCGTCTGGGCCAGGGACAGGGTCCAGCCGGCGGTTTCCACCGGGTCCGCCAGGCTCAGCAGGCTGGTGCTGCTGGCGCCGGCGCTCAGGCCCAGGGACACCGTCGGCAGGAAGGCGGTACGGGCCTGCTCCACATTGGCATCCGCCGCCCGCAGGCGGGCTTCCTCCCGGGCCAGGTCCGGGCGGCGGGCCAGCAGGTCCGCCGGCACTCCGGCATCAATAGTCGGCAGGGTGATGGCCAACAGGCTGTCCGGCTCCACCTCGAAGCCCTCCACCTGAAAACCCAGGGGCGATTCTCCCACCAGTACCGCCAGGGCGGCCCGGGTCTGGCGGTACTCCAACTGGATGGGCACCAGGCCGGCCTGCTGGTTCAGTACCTCGGTCTGCTGGCGCAGCAGCTCCGCCCGGCTGGCGGCACCGTTGCGGTAGCGGGCGTCGACAATCTCCTCGGTGCGCTCGGCAATCCGCAGGTTTTCCCGGGCCACCCGCAACTGTTCCTCAAGGGCCAGTAGCTGGAACCAGGTGGTGGCCACACTACTTGCCAGGGTCAGTCGGGCGCTGTCGTAGTCGAACACTGTGGCCCGGTAGCCCGCCTCGGCCTCGTCCCGCGCGGCGGCCAGGTTGCCCCACAGGTCCACCTCGTAACTGACGTTCAGGGTAGCTGAACTGGAATCACTTTGCTGGCTGCCGGAACCACTGTCCGTGGTCCGCTGACCCGTGCTGGCACCCAGGCCCAGCGACGGCAACAGGCTGCTGCCCGCCACCCGCACCTGCTGCTCTGCCTGGAACACCCGCTCAGCGGTGGCCGCCAGGTCCGGGCTGCCGGCGAAGGCCCGTCGGATCAGGTCATCCAGTACCGGGGAGTCGAACTGTTGCCACCATTCCGGGTCCGGCGGGGTGGCCTGGTCAGCAACCGCCACCGGCGCATTCCAGCCCGCCTGTTCCGGTACCTCGGGGCGCTCCACCGGTGTGGTGGTGGCGCAGCCGGCCAGCCACAGCAGGCTCGATAACATCAGCAGCGCCTTCATGGCGTTATGAATACAGGATGACATGCTCTCTCCTATTCCGTGGCCAGGGCCACAACCGGATCCAGCCCTGCGGCCTTGCGGGCAGGCAGGAAACCAAACAGCAGACCGGTGCCGAAGGCGCAGCCAAAGGCCAGCAGCACCGGTAGCAGGGAATAGCTCACCGGCGTGCCCAGGTAGCCCACCAGAGCAGCAGCACCAAGGCCCAGACCAACACCAATCAGCCCTCCCAGGGCGGACACCGCCACCGCTTCCAGCAGGAACTGCTGCAGGATGTGGCGTGTGCGGGCGCCGGTGGCCATGCGGATGCCGATCTCACGGGTGCGCTCGGTGACACTCACCAGCATGATGTTCATCACGCCGATGCCCCCCACCAGCAGGGAAATGGCCGCCACCGAGCCCAGCAGCCAGGTAAAGGTGTCCTGGGTAGACGACACGGTATCGATCAGCGACGCCATGTTATGGATGCGGAAGTCCTCTACCCCATGGCGCTGCAACAGGAGCTGGTGCACCTGGTCCTGCACCCCACCCATCAGGCTGGTGTCGTCCACGGCGATGGTCACGTTACGCAGGTGTTGCTGACCGAACAGGCGCATGCTGCCGGTGGTGTAAGGCACCAGCACCACATCGTCCTGGTCCTGCCCCATGGGCGAGGCACCCCGCTCGCTCATCACGCCGATGACCTGGAACAGCACATTGTTCATCAGGATGTACTCGCCGACGGGGTCCTGGTCGGCGAACAGTGAATCCCTGACGGTCTGGCCCAACACCGCCACTGGGGCGTACTGACCCTCGTCCGCCTCGGTAAAGAAACTGCCCTGCTCCACCGGCCATTGCCTGGCCAGGGGAAACTGCCAGGAGGTGGCATTGATGTCGGCCTGATGATCGGCGTTGTCATAACGCAGGGTCTGGCTGCCGGTCAGCTCCGGTATGGCGGCGGTGATATTGGGCAGGGTGTTGATGGCCGCCACGTCCTCCGGCACCAGGGTGGTGATGTTCCAGCCACCCCGGCCCTGTCCCGGCACCCCCGGACGTACCAGCAGAAGGTTGCTGCCCATGGCGCTGATGCGATCCACCACCGCCTCCCGGGCACCATCGCCAATGGCCAGCATGGTGATCACCGAGGCCACGCCGATCACGATGCCCAGCAACGTGAGGGCGGTTCGGAACAGGTTGCCGGTCATGGACCGCAGGGCGGTTCGCCAGCCCTGGAACAGCTCCCGGAACACCGACGTCGTATGGGTGAGCGGCTGCCGCTCCAGTGCGCCGGGACTTTCCGGCATCGACGGCCCCGGATCGCTGACGATCCGGCCATCGGCGATCTCGATCTGCCGGTGAGCGTGCTCCGCCACCGCGGCATCGTGAGTGATCAGGATGATGGTGTAGCCTTCCTCCGACAGCGCCTGCAGCAGCGTCATCACCTCACGGCCGCTGTGGCTGTCCAGGGCCCCGGTGGGTTCGTCCGCCAGGATAATCTCACCACCGTTCATCAACGCCCGGGCAATGGACACCCGTTGTTGCTGGCCGCCGGAGAGCTGCCCGGGGCGATGGTCCATGCGCTCCTCCAGGCCCAGCCGACCCAGCAGGTCACGGGCCCGCCGCTGACGCTCGCGGGCCTTCAGGCTGGCGTAGCTGGCGGGCATTTCCACGTTCTCGCGGGCGGAGATGCCGGGCAGCAGGTTGTAGCTCTGGAACACGAACCCGAAGGATTCCCGGCGCAGGCGGGCCAGGCTGTCGCTGTCGAAACGGGACACATCCTGGCCGTCAAACCGGTATTCGCCGGTACTGGGCCGGTCCAGGCAACCGAGGATGTTCATCAGGGTGGACTTGCCGGACCCTGAGGCGCCCATGATGGCCACGAACTCACCCCGGTGGATGGTCAGGTCGATGCCCCGCAGCACGGGCACGGACAGCTCGCCGTTGTGGTAGGTGCGGGTAATATCCCGCAGTTCGATCAGTGGCGGGGTCATGGTCAGAATCTCATGCCCACCATCGGACGACGACCGCCCTCGCCTGGCTCACCGGCGCGGGCTGGGCTGCTGACGATTCGATCTCCCTCCTCGAGCCCTTCGATGATCTCCGCCTGAACCCGGTTGCTGACGCCCACGGTCACTTCCCGGGTATGCGGCTGGCCATTGCTGTCCATCAACTGAACGGTGGTGGTGTCGCCCTTCCTCTGCAATGCGGTCACCGGCACCAGCAGCGCATCCCGGGCCTCGGCGTTGATGAAGAACACCTGGGCGGTCATCTGGGTCATCAGCCGGCCTTCCGGGTTGGGCACTTCGAAAACAGCGTTGTAGAGCACCACGTTGTTCTCCACCACCGGGGTTGGCTCCAGCCGGTCCAGGGTGCTTTCCCAGCGACGACTCTGATTGCCCAGGGTAGTGAAGTACACGGGCATGCCATGGTTCAGCTTGCCGATGTCCGCCTCGGACACCTGGGCCTCCACGGTCATGGTGGACAGGTCGGCGATGCGCATCAGCACCGGCGCCTGCTGGTTGGTGTTCAGGGTCTGGCCCTGGCGGGCGTCGATAGACACCACGGTGCCATCCATGGGGGCGTAAATCTTCGCGTATTCCAGGTTGGCCTCTTCCGCCCGCAGGGTGGACTCGGTCTGCTGGATCTGGGCGCTGATGGCCTCTATCTGGGCCCGGGCGGAGCGCAGGTTGGCTTCCGCCACCTGGGCGGACTCGCGGCTGGTGGCTTCCTCCGCCAGCAGGTTCTGCTGGCGCCGGTGCTGGATCTCCGCCAGGGTGAGCTGGGCCTCCCGCTCCATCAACTGGGCTTTCTGGTTGCGTAATTGGGCCCGGGTGGCGTCCACCCGGGCGACATAGACGGTAGGGTCGATCTCCGCCAGCAGATCGCCGGCTTTGACCTCATCGCCGGTTTGAACATGGATCACATCCAGCTGGCCGGATACCTGGGCGCCCACATCCACGTAGTCCCGTGGCTGCAAGGAGCCGGTAGCGGTCACCAGGTCCTCAAGGTCACCCCGCTGCACCGTTATGGTGAGCAGATCGGGTTGGGTCTCACCCCGACTTTGTGTCCACCAGCCCACGGACAGGCCCGCCACCACAAGCAGCAGTAGCAGGAACCCGCCAAACCGTCTGGAGGAAGCCTTTCTTGCCGGGGAAACCATGGTCACCTCATACCGAATCCGTTGACAGACACCGCCGACGCCCGGCGATGGCAATGGATTATCGGTAATGTGGATGACGGGGAGTAGACCCGTAGGGCGGGTTTACACAGCTTTTACACCCTACTGACAGATGCGTTTCCGACCCGCAGCCAAAATCCGGTCAGGAAGCGAAATTACCATGTCTCCACCCAGAGGCAATTCACCCTCTCCGCCTCTGGCTAGATACGCGACGATCCCCTATAGCTTGAAGATGGTGCATCTGGCACCGGCCCACTCTCAGGTACCACGCCCTTACAACAACGACGGGCACAATCCGGGACGTGGCAGGTGGAGCTGATCGAACACCCCCTTCAAATGAGGAGACCAGACCATGGCCAACGACAAGCCGACCACAACGGACGCCGGTATTCCCGTCGCCAGTGACGAACACTCCCTGTCAGTCGGGCCCGACGGCCCCCTGCTGCTGCACGACCACTACCTGATTGAACAGATGGCCCAGTTCAACCGGGAACGCATCCCGGAACGCCAGCCCCATGCCAAGGGCGGCGGCGCCTTCGGGCACTTTGAAACCACCGAGGACATGAGCCCCTACACCAAGGCTGCCGTGTTCCAGAAGGACACGAAGACGGACGTGGTGATCCGTTTCTCCACCGTGGCCGGGGAACGGGGCAGCCCGGATACCTGGCGCGACCCACGGGGGTTTGCCCTGAAGTTCTATACCAGCGAGGGCAACTACGACATGGTGGGCAACAATACCCCGGTGTTCTTTGTCCGCGACCCTATGAAGTTCCAGCACTTTATCCGTTCCCAGAAACGCCGGGCCGACAACGACCTGCGGGACCATGACATGCAGTGGGACTTCTGGACCCTGTCGCCGGAGTCCGCCCACCAGGTCACCTGGCTGATGGGGGACCGGGGTATTCCCAAATCCTGGCGCCATATGAATGGCTACTCCAGCCACACCTACCTTTGGGTGAACGCGCAGGGAGAGAAGTTCTGGGTGAAGTACCACTTCAAGACGGACCAGGGCATCGACTACCTGACCCAGGAGGAGTCGGACCAGATCGCCGGCACGGATGTGGACTACCACCGCCGGGATCTGTTCGACGCAATCGGGAAGGGGGACTACCCAAGCTGGACGCTTTACATGCAGATCATGCCGTTCAAGGAAGCGGAAACCTACCGGCTGAACCCCTTTGACCTGACCAAGGTGTGGCCCCACGGCGACTATCCGCTGATCAAGGTGGGCAAGTTGACCCTGAACCGGAATCCCACCGATTTCCACACCGAGATCGAACAGGCCGCCTTCGAACCCAACAACCTGGTGCCGGGCATCGGTATCAGTCCGGACAAGATGCTGATCGGTCGGGTGTTCGCCTACGCCGACGCCCACCGTGCGCGGCTGGGGGTGAACTACAAGCAGATACCCGTCAATTCACCCAAGGCACCGGTCCACAGCTACAGCAAGGACGGCGCCATGCGGGTGCAGAACGTGTCCGACCCGGTCTATGCGCCCAATTCCAAGGGTGGCCCCAGTGCCGATGGCGAACGCTACCCCACCGATTCCACCTGGGAGACCAGCGGCGACATGGTTCGTGCCGCTTACACGCTGCGCAAGGATGACGACGATTATGGACAGGCCAATGACCTGATCAACAAGGTCATGGACGATGCCGCCCGTGACCGGCTGGTCAACAATGTGGTTGGACACGTAAAAGGGGGCGTGAAGGAACCGGTGCTGTCCCGGGTGTTCGAGTACTGGAAGAACATCGACCAGACCATCGGCGAGCGCATCGAAAAAGGCGTCAGGGAAGGCTGACCGGTGATAGAAAGCAAAAGGCCGGCCGTCGTCTGACAGCCGGCCTTTTCAGATCACCCCCAAGGGATCAATAGAGTTCTTTGAGGGAGGCCTTGGCGAAGGGCTGGAATTCGCCGGTGCGACCCTCCTTCACCTTCACCAGCCATTCCGGATCCTGCAGCAGGGCGCGACCCACGGCGATGAAGTCGAACTCGTCGTTGTTCATGCGCTCCACCAGCTCATCGATGCCGGACTGGTCAACGGCTTCCTGCTTGCTGGCGAAGGTGCCGCTGATGAAGTCCTCGGTCAGGCCGACACTGCCCACGGACATGGTGGGCATGCCGGTCAGCTTCTTCACCCAGCCCGCCAGGTTCAGACTGGAACCCTCAAACTCCGGCTCCCAGAAACGGCGGGTGGAGGCGTGGAAGATGTCCACCCCGGCGTCCGCCAGGGGCTTGAGGAAAGCGTCCAGCTCTTCCGGGGTCTGGCAGAGTTTGGCGTCGTAGTCCTGCATCTTCCACTGGGAGAAACGCAGCATAATGGGGAAGTCCGGCCCCACCCGCTCGCGGATGGCCTGGATGATCTCGATGGCGAAGCGCTGACGGTTGGCCATGCTGCCGCCGTACTCGTCGTCCCGCTGGTTGGTGCCTTCCCAGAAGAACTGGTCGATCAGGTAGCCGTGGGCGCCGTGTACCTCGACCCCGTCAAAACCGATGGCCTTGGCGTCCGCAGCGGCATCGGCGAAGGACTTGACCACGTCCTGGATGTCCTGCTTTGTCATCACATGACAGACTACCTTGCCCGGCCTGTTCATGCCGGACGGGGCATAACCCGGTACACTCGGGTCCGGCTCCATGCCTTCCTTGCGAACCGCACCCACGTGCCAGAGCTGCGGGAAGATCTTTCCACCCGCCTCATGCACCGCATCCACTACCTTCTTCCAGCCCGCCAGCGCCTCCTCACCGTGGAAGAAGGGCACGTTCTCGTAGCCGTTGGCCGCCGGGTGGTTCACCGTGGTGCCCTCGGTAATCAGCAGACCGACACCGCCTTCCGCCCGGCGCTTGTAGTAGGCCACCACGTCCTCGTTGGGCACATTGCCCGGCGAGAAGTTGCGGGTCATCGGCGCCATGGCAACACGGTTGGCGAGCTTGAGGGATTTCAGTTCAAAGGGTTCAAAGATGGGGCCGAGGTTCATGGTCATCCGGGGCTCTCCTGCGTAATGATGGGTTCGGCGAGCGCCGCGACAGGCCGTGCCGCAGGGTTGGGGGTAACACTTCGCTTGCCTTAATCTGGTTTCGTTACGAAACTTTATTGGATCGCTTTTGGGGATGCAAGGGAAGAATGAGCATTTGCTCTATTTTGGGGGGGGGAGAGGGGGATGGCCCGGAAACCACCACCAGTGTCCCGGTTCCGGCATTCGCGTTTCCTTCGGAGGCCCACGTTGGGTACACTTTGACCATGGCCAGAAAACGTTTCGATGATTCAAGCTGTTCCGTTGCCCGGGCCCTGAACGAAGTCGGGGACTGGTGGTCGTTGCTGATCGTGCTCCAGGCCATGTACGGCACCCGTCGCTTTGTCGACTTCCAGCAGGAGCTGGGCATCGCCCGCAATATCCTGGGGGACCGCCTGTGTCGCCTGGTGGAAAACGACGTGCTGCGCAAGGTGGATGTGGGTGAACATGGTCCCCGTCATGAGTATCGCCTGACCGACAAGGGCCGTGACCTGTTCCCGGTGGTCATTGCCCTGCGCCAGTGGGGCGACCGCTACAACCCCTGCCCCGACCAGCCCCCCCTGGATCTGCGGGACCGTCGCACCGGGCGCCCCATCCGTCAACTGGAAGTCCAGGATGCCGAGGGCAATGCCCTATCCGTGCGGGATGTGTTCGTGCCGGAAGAGTCTGACGACGAAGCCACGACCGACGAGCAACGGGCCTGACTGGCCGTCAGCCCCTGATCGGTCGGTATTGAACCTTTTGAGCTGAATCAATCCTGCGGTCACCCCGTCGCCGCTGGCTAAGCACCCTTGTCATGGATCAATTCCCCAGGCCACTACCGTTGTAGCCTTGAGCCATCAACAACGTGTGGTTAGGAGTTCTGATCTATGTCCTTGAAATTCAAACTGGGTGTACTGGCAATCGGTGTCATGGCGGCGACCTCCGCCCAGGCCTACCAGGCGGGTGATATCATCATCCGGGCCGGTGCGGTGACCGTGGACCCGAACGAGTCCAGCGGCCATGTCGGCCTCGCCGGCACCAGCCTGGCTAATGAAGGCTGGGAAGTCGGCGTCGATTCCGATACCCAACTGGGCCTGTCCGGCACCTGGATGATAACGAACCACTTCGGGCTCAGCCTGCTGGCTGCCACCCCTTTCCAGCATGACCTCTACGGCGCGGGCAGCCTCCCCAGGGCTGCCGACCTGGGCAGCACCAAACACTTGCCTCCCACGCTCACCTTGCAGTATTACCCACTGCACAACAACTCCATGGTCCAGCCCTACCTTGGCGTGGGTGTGAACTACACGACCTTTTTCGAGGAAAAGACCAGCGACACACTGACCGGGGCCGTGGATAACTACCTGGGTGGTGGTGTGGTCAACTCGACGGATATGGATCTGGATGACAGCTTCGGTGTCGCCGCTGAAATCGGCGTGGATATCCGCCTGGACGATCGCTTCGGCATCAACGCTGGCGTCTGGTGGGCCGACATCGACACCACCGCGGACATCAATGCCTACGATGCCGCCGGCAACAAACTGGGTACTGCCAGGGTGGATGTGGAAATCGACCCCATGGTCTACATGGTGGGCTTCACCTACAACTTCTGATCTGGCCGCGCCCCGGCACCCCGGACGGGCGGTGTGGGGGCGCACCCTCCCTTGCGGGGCCCTCTCGGGCCCCGCTTTTTGTCCGGCCCACAACAAAAAACCGCCACCGGGAAACCCGGAAGCGGTTCTTTTACTGCTGCTGTGTCCGACGGATCACATCAGGCAGACTGGCGCTGCCCTGAACGACCCTGCCCGCGCCCACGTCCGCGACCGCCGCCGGGGCTGGCCTGATTCCGGCCACCAGGACGACCGCCGCCGTTGCGAGCGCCACCACCATTACCACCGCTGCCATTGCGGCCCCTGGCACGGCTCGGATCAGCCTTGGCCTTCGGCTTCAGCGGCAGGTTATTGGTTGGTTCGAAGCCTTCCACTTCCTGCCGGGGCAGTTGCTTGCTGATCAGCTTCTCAATGCCGGCCAGCAGTTTACCCTCGTCGGCGCTGACCAGCGACAGGGCATGGCCACTCTCACCGGCACGACCGGTACGACCGATACGGTGCACGTAGTCTTCCGCCACCTGGGGCAGTTCGAAATTCACCACCTGGGGCAATTGTTTGATGTCGAGCCCGCGGGCGGCGATGTCGGTAGCCACCAGTACCCGGATATCGCCCTGCTTGAACTCGGCCAGCGCCCGGGTGCGGGCACCCTGCGACTTGTTGCCATGGATGGCAGCGGCGGTAATGCCGTCACCTTCCAGCTTCTTGGTCAGTCGATTGGCACCGTGCTTGGTGCGGGTGAATACGAGCACCTGGTCCCAGTCATTGTCCCGCACCAGCTTGCTCAGCAGCGCGGTCTTGCGGCTCTGGTCCACCGGATAGACGGTCTGTTCCACACGCTCGGCAGTCTTGTTGCGCGCGGCCACTTCCACCAGTACCGGGTTGTCCAGCAGGCCCTGGGTCAGCTTACGGATCTCATTGGAGAAGGTGGCGGAGAACAGCAGGTTCTGACGCTTCTCCGGCAGCAGCGCCAGGATCTTGCGGATGTCGCGGATAAAGCCCATGTCCAGCATTCGGTCGGCTTCGTCCAGCACCAGAATCTCGATTTCGTTGAACTTCACCGCACCCTGCTGGTACAGGTCCAGCAGCCGCCCCGGTGTTGCCACCAGAACATCCAGCCCCCTGGCAAGTTTCTGCATCTGGGGGTTGATCTTTACACCACCAAACACAACCGCTGCCTTGGTGGGCACGTACTTGCTGTAGAGATTGACGCTGTCATGAACCTGCGCCGCCAGCTCCCGGGTGGGCGCCAGGATCAGGGCGCGGGGGCCCTTGCCAGTGCGTTTGCCAGCGCTAAGGCGCTGCAGCAGGGGCAAGGTGAAACCGGCGGTCTTGCCGGTACCGGTCTGTGCCGCCGCCATGACGTCCCTGCCGGACAGGACCGCAGGAATGGCCTGGGCCTGGATGGGGGACGGGGTTTCATAACCCTGGTCGGAAGTGGCACGCACCAGTTGCTCGGAAAGGCCGAGGGAGGAAAAACTCATAGATAATAACTCTTGATTGGTCTGCCTCCACGAACGCCGGAAAAACATCAGCGAAAGCGGGCAGAGTCCATGCCGTGCATGGAAATAATGACGACTACAGTCGCTCACCGGTATCGGGAGGACGTCCTCTGGCGGGTCGTATGAAGTATTCGCATGATGGCCCTGATGGCCGAAAACTGCGGATCCTTAGAGGCAGGATGCAGGCAAGATAACAGAGCACCTGCGAAATAGCCATAAGTGATTACCATGGCCGCTGGAATATTACGGGTTTGACATATATACCTGAAATAGGGAGCCTGAAAAAGCGCTTCAAAGCCATTGAGATCCATGCATGACGCCAAAACTGTCGATCAAGAACGTATTCAAGATATTCGGGGACTACCCGGAAGATGCCTTTCGCTTCCTCGAGAAAGGCTGTGGCAAGGACGAAATATTCGAGAAAACCGGCCAGACCATCGGGGTACACGATGCCTCGTTCGACATCCATGAGGGCGAGATCTTCGTGATCATGGGCCTGTCCGGCTCCGGCAAGTCCACCATGGTGCGCCTGCTCAACCGCCTGATCGAACCCACCTCCGGCCAGATCCTGTTCAACGGCAAGGATATCGCCCGTATGTCCGACGAGGACTTGCGGGAGGTACGGCGTAAACAGATCAGTATGGTATTCCAGTCCTTTGCCCTGATGCCCCACATGACGGTCATGCAGAACGCGGCCTTCGGGCTGGAGCTCGCCGGCCTGGAAGAAGCCGACCGTGAACAGCGTGCCCGTGCTGCCCTGGCCCAGGTCGGTCTGGAGCATGTGGCCAACAGCTATCCGGATGAACTGTCCGGCGGCATGCAGCAGCGGGTTGGTCTGGCCCGCGCCCTGGCCAATGACCCGGAAGTGATGCTGATGGACGAAGCCTTCTCTGCCCTGGATCCGCTGATCCGCACCGAGATGCAGGATGAACTGCTCAAGCTGCAGGCGGAAGCCAAGCGCACCGTGGTGTTCATCTCCCACGACCTGGACGAGGCCATGCGCATCGGTGATCGCATTGCCATCATGGAAGGGGGTAAGGTGGTCCAGGTGGGTGCCCCGGATGAGATCCTCAAGAACCCGGCCAATGACTATGTGAAGTCCTTCTTCCGCAATGTGGATGTCACCACCATCCTCACCGCCGGCGATATCGCCCGCAAGAAGACGGTGACCGTGATCGAGCGGGAAGGCGCCGGCGTGGCATCCGCCCTGGAGCGCCTGCGTGGCAATGACCAGGACCATGGCTACGTGGTCACCTCCGATCAGCACTTCCGGGGCGTGGTGTCCATGGAATCCCTGATCGAAACCGAGAAGCAGGGTGGTGGTATCAGTGATGCCTTTATCGATGCGACGCCCCTGAACGGCAACACGCCGCTCAGTGAACTGATCGGCCAGGTGGCCGCATCGGGCTTCTATTTGCCCGTGGTGGATGACGACGGCCATTATCTCGGTGTGATCTCCCGTGCAATCCTCCTCAACGCAATCGACAAAGACCAGGAGGCCGCATGACGGATGCTTCCAACCCGTGGGCCGACAACGGCTCCAACGCCGAGGAGAGCGACGCCGGCACCAGCGAAAGCTCCAATCCCTGGAGCAACTCCAGTGATTCGGGCAATGCCGGCACGCAGGAAGGCTCCGGCAGCAACCCGTGGGGCGGCGGTTCCTCCGACTCGGCCGAAGGCGGCGGCAGTAGCTGGCTGCAGAGCGGTGAACCGCTGCCCGAGGAGAGCTTTGATATATTGCACCCGTTCGCTGATGCCTGGTTCCCCCTGGGTGACTGGGTGGAGAACGGTCTGGACTGGCTGGTCGGCAATTTTCGCCCCATGTTCCAGGCCATCCGCTGGCCGGTGGACGCGGTACTGACCGGCATGGAATCCGCCCTGCTGGCGATCCCGTCGATCCTGATCATCGTGATATTCGGACTGGTTGCCTGGCAGGTGGCCAGCCGCAAGCTGGCCATCGGTACAGTGATCTCACTGATGGTCGTGGGCGCCATTGGCGCCTGGCAGGAAGCCATGGTCACCCTGGCCCTGGTGCTGACGTCGGTCTTCTTCTGCGTACTGATCGGCCTGCCCACGGGGGTCTGGCTGGCCCGCAACGACCGTGTGGCCTCCACCATGCGTCCGGTGCTGGACGCCATGCAGACCACCCCGGCCTTTGTCTACCTGGTACCCATTGTGATGCTGTTCGGTATCGGTAACGTGCCGGGGGTGGTGGTCACCATCATCTTTGCCCTGCCACCACTGATACGCCTGACTAACCTGGGCATACGGCAGGTTCCCTCCGACCTGGTGGAGGCCTCGCGCTCCTTCGGCGCCAGCCCCCGCCAGTTACTGTTCAAGGTACAACTCCCCCTGGCCATGCCGACCATCATGGCCGGGGTCAACCAGACCCTTATGCTGGCCCTGTCCATGGTGGTCATCGCCTCCATGATCGCCGTGGGCGGTCTGGGTCAGATGGTCCTGCGGGGCATCGGACGCCTGGACATGGGTCTGGCCACCATCGGCGGGCTGGGTATTGTCCTGCTGGCCATTATCCTTGACCGGCTTACCCAGTCACTGGGCCAGGATTCACGCAGTCGCGGAACCCGGCGCTGGCATGACCACGGGCCCGCCGCACTTATCCGGAAAATTATCCCCAAAAGGAGAGAGTCGCAATGAAAACCTCCATGACGAAACGACTGGCAACGGCTATCGCTGCCACCACCCTGACCGCAAGCTTTGCACTGCACGCCCAGGAAATGCCCGGCGAGGGTGTTGAGGTACAACCCCTGAAGAGCTCCATCGCCGAAGAAACCTTCCAGACCCTGCTGGTGTCCCGTGCCCTGGAAGAACTGGGCTATGAGGTGAAGGACATCAAGGAAATCGAGTACGCAGCCGGTCACGTGGCCATCGCCAACGGTGACGGCACCTTCATGGCGGACCACTGGGACCCACTGCACACCAACTTCTTCAACCGTGCCGGCGGTGAGGAGAAAATCTACCGTGAGGGTGTCTATTCCTCCGGCGCCCTGCAGGGTTACCTGATTGACAAGGAAACCGCCGAAGAGCACGACATCACCAACATCGAACAGTTCAAGGACCCGGAAATCGCGGCCCTGTTCGACACCAACGATGACGGCAGGGCCGACCTCACCGGCTGCACCCCGGGCTGGGGCTGCGAGGAAGTGATCGAGCATCACCTGGACGCCTACGAGCTACGGGACAGCATCACCCACAACCAGGGCTCCTACTCCGCCATCATCGCCGACACCATTGCCCGCTTTGAACAGGGCGACCCGGTGTTCTACTACACCTGGACCCCGTACTGGGTCAGCGGTGTGATGGTACCCGGCGAAGACGTGGTGTGGCTGGAAGTGCCGTTCTCTTCCCTGCCGGGTGACCGGAAAGGCGTGGATACGGCGCTGGACGATGGTACCAACTACGGTTTCATGCCCAACGACCAGCGCATCATTGCCAACCAGGAGTTTGCCGACAACAACCCGGCCGCAGCGAAGCTGTTCTCCATCATGGAGCTGTCGGCCAACGATATCAGCGCCCAGAACCTGGCGATGCGTGACGGTGAAGACAGCGAGGAAGACATCGCACGTCACACCGACCTGTGGATCGAAGCCAATCGCGACACCTTCGACGGCTGGCTGGAAGAAGCCCGCGCAGCGGCAGAGTAAGCGTCAGGAGTCTGCGACTTACCACCGCGCAGACTCCTGGCAGGTCCTGCTCAGCCGTAGCAGGGCCTGCCCTTACCCCTCCCCTTCCATTAACTGGCGAGATACCAGGTCAGCGTTGCCGCCAGCATTCCCCCAGCCAACAGGCTGACCACCGAATGCACCAGGTTCCAGCGATACGCCGCCACCCTGGCGGAATAGCCGGTAATCCGTTCCATCAGCAGCGAGTTGGCGGAATAGGGTGTACCGCCGGTGGTAATGCCCCACCCGGATACTATACCGATACCCAGCCCCAGCACCGCTTCAGGCGGCCAGATCGGCCCCAGCACCCCGCCCGTCAGGGTACCGATAACAATGGGATTGAGCCCTATCATGCCACCGGCGAAGAACACCCATGGCACCAGCGCGGCCACCACCGGATAGCCCCACCCAGGCAGGCTGAAGCCAGCCCCCAGCCATTTCAGGGCAAAGCTGCTGATCAGCGCACCGAGGAAGGCGGAACCACCGACGATCACCAGTTCATTGCTGACCGGGGCCATGGAGGGCAGTGGATTACCTTTGTCCCGGGGTGAGCTGACCAGCCCGTGTACGAACAGGACGGCCACGGCACCCAGGCAACTGAGGGTCACCGCCTTGGAGTAGCTGAGCCCGCCAGGGCCACTGAGTACGAATGCGCCCACACAGATGGCCCCGATGATGGCCATGAACCGGAGCCACGGCAGATACTTGCGCAGGCCGGTATCAACCGCATCGCCCTGGGCCAGTGCCTCGGTTTCCCGTTCCGTGAACAACAGGCCGCTGAGCAGGTACACCACGGCCAGCGGCAGGCTGAAGGCAATCAGTTGCCAACTGTGCAGTCCCGGCAGGAAGGTTACTGTCATGACCACCGAAATCGACAGCGGGGAACAGGTGGGTGAGGCGCCAAAGCCCCGCAGGGTGCCACGGGAAGCATTGCGGGCCATGGCGGAATCCCCGTGCCGGCGCACCTGCCCGGCGATCATCGACGAGACCACCCCCACCGAACCGAAGTTCAGGGGGACCGACAGAACCGTGGTGCCAAAGGTAACACTGAGGTAGCGCACGGCCGGACGGCCCGCGAACAGGGTGGCGGAAATCCGCTCCAGGTCGCTGGAGCGGCCCAGCAGGGAGGACAGCAACATGACCGTGAGGATCAGCGCCGTCAGCCGGGTCATGTTCACGGCTCCGTCCATCAGGGCGGAAGGCTCATCCACCAGCGCCAGCAGCGACATGGCCACCAGCAGGCCGAAGATAATCCTGGCCACCAGGCGCAGGTCCCGCCACCCGAGCAGGATGGCGAGGACAATGGCGGAAGCGCCCACCACGGCCATGCCGGGAACCAGGGAAAGCACACCGCATAGCAACGCCAGGTACGCCAGCGCCGACCGCGTCAGGGCCAGCGGGCCGGTGGAAGGTGTCTGTGTCATCGAAGGCTCTTTGGAGGCCGGGGCAACCGCTCGCCCACAGCGGCGACAGCCCGGCTCACGATGTTGGTACGGTCAGGATTCCGGGGGCAGCAGCCGTGCGCCAGTCACCGCCTGGACCTCTTCCAGGGTGTTGTCGCCCACAAGCTCCACTACCCGCAGGCCCTCGTCGGTGACATCGAGCACCACCAGGTCGGTATAGATCCGGTCCACCACGCCCTTGCCGGTGAGCGGGTACTCACACGCCGGCAGGATCTTGGGTTCGCCGTCACGGGTGCAATGCTTCATCAGCACGTAGAGCTTACGGGCGCCCACCGCCAGGTCCATGGCACCACCCACGGCGGGCGGCTCACTGAGGTCATTGGTGGCCCAGCTTGCCAGGTCGCCGGTAGCCGATACCTGGAAGGCCCCAAGCACCGCGATGTCGAGATGGCCGCCCCGCATCATGGCGAAGGAATCCGCGTTGTCGAAGTAGCAGCCTCCGGGCAGCAGGGTCACGAACTGCTTGCCGGCATTGATCAGGTCCGGGTTCTCTTCACCGGGTGCCGGTGCCGGCCCCACGCCGAGGATGCCGTTCTCGCTATGGTATATCACATGCCGGTCGTCAGATACATAGTTTGCTACCTGCGTCGGCATACCGATGCCCAGGTTCACGTAGGCGCCATCGGGAATATCCCGGGCGACACGACGGGCCATATTCTCTTTACTAAGCGATTGCATCGAGCAGCCCCTCCTGCAGTACCACGGAATCCACGAAAATACCCGGTGTCACCACGGCTTCCGGGTCCAGGTCGCCCACCGGGACGATCTGCTTCACCTCGGCGATGGTGGTCTTCGCCGCCATGGCCATGGACGGATTGAAATTACGGCCGGCGGTGTTGTAGGTCAGGTTGCCCCAGGCATCGCCCTTCTCGCCACGGATCAGCGCCACGTCAGCGTGCAGGGCGGTTTCCAGCACATAGCCCTTGCCGTCGAACTCGCGGGTCTCCTTGCCCTCGGCCAGCAGCGTGCCGTAGGCCGTGGGGGTATAGAACGCCGCCAGGCCGGCGCCGGCAGCGCGGATCCGCTCGCCCAGGGTGCCCTGGGGCACCAGTTCGAAATCGATGGAGCCTTCCTTGTAGCGCTTCTGCAGCCACACGGAGCCCTTCGAGCGGGGGAAGGAACACACTACCTTGCGCACCAGGTTGTCCCGCAGCAGGGAGGCAATGCCCTCCTCCGCCACACCGGCATTGTTGGAAATAATGGTCAGATCCTTCGGCGCATGACGACGCAGGGCCTCGATCAGCTCCAGCGGGATACCGGAACTGCCGAAGCCGCCGATCATCACGACATCGCCATCCTTGATCACGGAGACAGCCTCCGCCATGGAATTACAGACTTTGTTGATCACGATGCATTCACCAACTGCGTTGAAACGGGTTTAACGGGCGCCACCGACGGTTACCGCCGGAAAGTTCAGGAACCGGCTGCTCAGGTAGATGGCGGCCACCAGGCCAAAGCCGATCAGGTCCGTTACCAGTTCCGGATAGATCAGCACACCACCGGCCACCAGCACCAGGATCCGCGCCGGCCAGGCCAGCACGCCGATGCGGTACAGGTAGCCCTCCATGGCGGAGGACAGCAGCCAGATCGCGGTAATGGCGGTAAAGGCCGACGACAGGATCTTGAGGATATCCCCCTGCAGGATCAGCGAGGGGTTGATCACGAACAGGAACGGCAGGATGAACAGGATGCCTCCCAGGCGCATGGCGTAAACACCGGTTCGCCCGGCCTTGGCACCGGCCACACCGGCGGCGGTGATGGCAGCCAGGGACACCGGTGGCGTGATGTATGAGAGCATGCCCCAGTAGAGGATGAACAGGTGACTGGCCAGCGGGTTGAGGCCCGCATTCACCAGCGCCGGCGCCAGCAGGATCGACAGGAAGATGTAGCAGGCGCTCACGGTCATGCCCATACCCAGCACAAAGCTGGTGATCGCCCCAGCCGCCAGCATCAGCGGAATGCTGCCGTCGGCGTAGAGCAGCAGCTCACGGGAGAAGGCACCGGCCACACCGGTATAGGACAGCCCCCCCACCACCAGGCCAATACCCGCCAGGATGGCCACCAGGTTGGCGACGCTGGTGGTCAGGTCCTGCATGAAAGCCAGGGCCCGCTTAAGGTTCAGGCGATGGTTGCGCTTGAACATCGAGATGCCCAGCAGGACCACCGTGGCGTAGTAGGGCGCGTAAGCTTCCAGGCGCATCACCAGCAACATGTAGATCAGCATGAACAGCGCCAGCAGATAGGGCCAGCCGTCCTTGAGGGTCTCCCACAGGTTTGGGATCTCCGATTCCGGCAGGCCTTTCAGGCCCCGGCGCGCGGCATAGATGTCCACCTGGAAAATCAGCGCCAGGTAGAACAGCAGCGCCGGCAGGAACGCGGCGATCATGATCTCCGCGTAGGGCACGCCCAGGAAGGACGCCATGATGAAGGCCACCGCCCCCATGACCGGTGGCATCAACGTGCCGCCGGTAGACGCACAGGCTTCCACCGCACCGGCGTAATGGGCCGGGTAGCCGGTCTTCTTCATGGTGGGAATGGTAATGGGGCCGGTGGTCAGGATATTGGAGATCACACTGCCGGAAAGACTGCCCATGATACCGCTGGACAGCACCGATACCTTGGCCGGACCACCCCGGCTCCTGCCCATCAGGGAGGTGGCGAACTGCATGAAGAACTCGCCACCACCGGTGGCAGTGAGCGCCGCGCCGAACACCACGAAACCGATGACCAGTTGCGCCACCACCTGCATGGGAATGCCGATGACGCTTTCCACACCGATGACATGGGCACGGATAATCTCCGGCAGGGTGTACTGGTTGCCCCACAGGAAACCGGGCATGGAATCCGCGTACAGCGGGTAGGTGCCGAAGAACAGTGCCACGAACAGCAACGGCCAGCCACCACAGCGGCGCACACCCTCGAGGATCAGCACCAGCAGGATGCCGGACAGTACGGTGGCCTCGGTGGGCGCCTGGTACTCCCAGCCCATATTGATCATGGTCAGGCCGTGGTAGCCCAGGTAACCGGCGCATACCAGCGCCGTCGCCGCCAGTGGCCAGTCGTACCAGGAAACCTTGCCCGACGCCCCTTTCCAGGCCGGAAAGGCAATGTAGGCCGCCGCCAGGAAGATACCGATCAGGTAGTAGAGATAGGCATTACCCAGAGGCTCAAAGCCCAGCAACTTCAGGTTGAAAGTCTGGTTGATGGCCATCAGCAGGCCCAGGGTACCGAGCAGGATAATCGCCCAGTAGCCGACACCCCGCAGACGACCGGATGTCGGTTCAGCGGCGGGTGCCGCCTGATCGGCGGACGTGGAAGCACTCATGACGTGGTTACTCCGAAAAGATCGACAGACGCCCGGTCAGGCGCCTGTCATCACGGGGGTCTTGGATATCAGAGGGATTCCAGGGCCTGGGTGCGGTGGGCTTCCCAGATCTCCGCGAATTCCTCGTCACTCTTGCCTTCGCCTTCAGCCGTGGCTTCCTTCCAGGCCTCACGCAGGGCATTCAGGCGGGCAAGACGCTGGTCGTTCCAGGCCTGATGCTCTTCGGTCCAGATGCCCTTCTCCTCCAGGTAACGGATCGCACCGGGATGGAACGGCACATCGATGGCCGGCGTACCCGCCTCTTCCAGGTCCCAGCGATCCATAACGGCGGTGGCATCCTTGTACATGCCGTAGGTCTCGTCCAGGGCCTTGATGTAGTTATAGACCGCGTCTTCATCCATATCCGCGCGCACCGTCAGCACCGGATAGCGATAGGCGAAGATGTCCACCGGATTTTCCTCGCTGATGCCCGCCCCCTGGGTTTCGGTGTAGGGCTGGAAGAAGGGCGCCACTTCCCGCAGGCGCTCCCAGCCTTCCGCGTCGTCCTGGGGCACATCGAGCCAGCGGATGCCGCGTGGGGATTCCGCCAGTTCATAGACGTGGCTTGGGGTGGTGGTGGTACAGGAGGCATCCGCCTCGCCCCGGGCCAGGGAACTCATGGTATTGGCGTAGGTGGGAAACATGATGGCGTCAACGTCATCGCGGGTCAGCCCGACAAACGCCAGGAAGGCATCACACTTCACGTTGATGGACGGGTTCCCGGCCACGTAGGCGAAACGGGATCCCTTCAGGTCTTCCAGGGTTTTGATGTTGGCGTCCGCCGCCGTGAAGATACCGAACGAGGACGGGCGACCGGCTACGGCACGCAGGTCCTGCGGCCCCCAGCGACGGGTGGAGAAGTCGTGGATGCCTTCCGCCGCGAAGAAGGTTTCGGTGGCCAGGAAGGCGTAATCGGCACGGCCACTGAGCAGCGGCTGCAGACGACCGATGGCTGAACCGGACGGCTGGATACGGATGCGGGTACCGTATTGCTTGCCGAAGGCGTCGGCGATGGCCGAGGCCTCGGCGTAACCGGCCGAACCGACATCGTAGGACGACCAGGTCATGGTATCGGGCAGTTCCTGGGCGGTCGCGGACCCGGCAAACAGCAGGGCCGTGCTAATGGCAGTGGCAGACAGGGTTCTGGTCAGGATATTGCTGGCGTAGGGCATGGGAATCTCCAATCGCTTCTTATTATTTGGTTAGATTTCAAACATAGTTCACATTTCAGATCCGGCGAACAAAGTAGCCCGAGGCGAATTCTTCGTCAAATTTTTTTCATTATGCTGAAAGCTTTTCTCGTATATTGATAAAATACCCCTATCAGGCCTGCTCCAGGGACCAGCGCCCGACCTCATCCCGGACAATCTCCAGCACCTTCCGGCGCCGCTCCTCGTTCATCCGCGACGCCACCGAGGCCACGCTGATGGCGGCATGCTCACTGGAACCGGGCACCCGGAAGGCGATTCCCACCGCAGAAACTTCCGGTACGATGCGACCCTCGTTCACGGAATAGCCATGTTCCCGGGCCTGCTCCAGCCACTGTTCCACCTCGTCGCGGGTGATACCGGAATAGCGGGGATAGCGGGGCGCATTCAGGTCCACCATGCGCCGGGCCTCCGGCTCCGGCAGCGCCGCCAGCAGGGCCATGGCGGCAGCGCCAATACCCAGCGGACGGCGGGCGCCGGCCACCAGGGTGTTGGCGGTCACCGGGTAAGTCCCCTCGGCAACGTCGATACAGACGGCGTCACGGTTCGCACGGATACTCAGGTAGGTGTAATCTTCAGTACGGACAGCAATACGCCCCAGCACCGGCTGCAGGGCGTGCCGCAACTGGAGATCCGGCGCCACCTCCTGGGCCGATTCCGCCATGCGCAGCAGGTCGAAACCCACATGGTAGGTCTTGGCATAGGGATCAAAGGTGAGCAGCCCCTCGCTGGCCAACCCGGTCAGCAGACGGTGTGCAGTGGCGGTATTCATGCCCACTTCACGGGCGATATGGGACAGGCTGCCACCGGTGGGGAAGACGGTGGCAACAGCCCGCAGCAGGGTGCAGGCCTTGGTGAGTGTGGTACTGCCACCGGGGGATTTACGGGATGACGCCGGGGTATCTCCTGGGTTGGCCATGGATGCTTCCTTAGAATTCTCAGAATGTAGGAAAATTTTATCGTATTTCAATAAAAATAACGACGAGACCATTCCATGAACCCTCCCCTTAAACCCCGCTTCAGCCTGGTAGGACGATACTCACTGCTGTCGTTGACCCTGATCGTCGGTGCCGTGGCCGTGCTCAGCAGCCTCTACGCCACCGTGGCGGATTCCGTCACCGAGCGCCTGGCGGGGGAACGCCTGGAGGCTCAGGTCGCCGGCACCGCCAACCGGCTGACCAACTTTATCGAGAATCGCATCTATCAACTGGAAACCCTGTCCACCCACCCCTCCATGCCCCTGTACCTGAACTACACCGATGCGGTGCCGGAAGGGGTACGGGAACTGGTGCGGGTGGAGGCGGATTCCCCGGACCTCTACGGCATCCTGTTCTTCAACGACGACAACGAACTGACCGAAGTGGTGCCGGGCCAGGCGGCCTCCGGACAGCCATACTGGGGCCGCCGCGGCTGGGGTATCCGGGGTCTGCCGCTGGTGATGATGGCCAACAGCGAGGTGATCGGCCCCCGCATCGGCGATGGTGCCAGCCCCGGCTGGCTGCTGATCCGCCAGCCGCTGCGGGACACGGGGGAACAGCCGGTGTCCGGGTCCATTGCCCTGCATGTGCGACTGGCTTCCCTCACCGAACTCATGCGCACCGAGAACCTGGCCGGGGTGCTGCGGCCCTACCTGAGGACGCCGGCGGGAGAACTGCTGGAACCTACTGGCAACCGCCTGGACACCATTCCCGACCAACTGCGGACCGGCCCGGAGGTGCTGCCGGGATGGCGCATCGACTACCAGGTGGCCGCCGGCGACATCCTCAGCCCGTTGCGCAGCGCCCAGCTCGGCCTCTACGCCCTGGCCGGGGTCATGGCCCTGGGCACAGTAACCCTGTTCTGGGCCCTGGCCCGCAGTCTGCGCCGCCGGGTGACACGGCTGGTGCAGGGGGCGGAAACCCTGGCCAGCGGTGACCTGAACTTCCGGCTGCAGGCACCGAAGAACGACAAGGACGAGATCGACGTGCTGGCCCATGCCTTCAACGCCATGGCCGATCGCCTGCAGGAACTGATCGGTCGTACCGTGCAGGCGGAGAAGATGGCGGTGCTGGGGGAGTTCGCCACCGGCGTGGCCCATGAGGTCCGCAATCCCCTGGCCACCATCAAACTCACGGTACAGGCGCTGGAGAAAGGTGAACCGGATGACGAGCGGCGTGAATTACTGGTGTCCGTGGAGTCGGAAATCGACCGCCTGAACCGGGTGGTGGGGGACCTGCTGGACTACGGCCGGCCCGTGCCCGGCGAGCCCCAGCGGGTGGAGATCCGGCGAATCTTCCGCCATGCCACGGTGCTGACTTCCGGCCTGGCGGAACAACGGCAGGTCACCGTGTCCGCCACCGGCGATTCCCGCCTGGCCATCGTGGCCAGCCCCGACCAGGTGATCCAGTGCCTGGTGAACCTGCTGGCCAATGCCATCGAGGCCTGCGATGCAGGCGGCACGGTGCACCTGAGGGCCTTCCGCAATGGCGACCGTATCCACGTGGACATCACCGACAACGGCTGCGGCATGGATCCGGATACCCTGAGACAGGTCACCGAGCCCTTCTTCACCACCCGCCAGGAAGGCACCGGCCTGGGCCTGAGTATTACCCGCCAGCTTATCGAACTCAATGGCGGCGACCTGCACATCCACAGCGTCCGTGGCGAGGGTACGACGGTTTCGGTCACCCTTCCCGCCGCAAACAGTGATAACCTAGATTCATCACCACAAGAACAATCGCCTACAGACAATCATGCGCTCACAGATCCTGATCGTTGACGACGAGAAGAGCTTTGTCCGCTCCATGGGCTTTGCCCTCAGCGAGGCCGGCTTCCGCACCCTCAATGCCCATACCGGTGAAGAGGCCCTGACGCTGCTGGCGGAACACACCCCGGACCTGATGCTGCTGGACCTGCGCCTGCCGGGTATGGATGGCATGGACGTGCTGGCGGAATCCGTACGCCTGCACCCGGAGCTGCCGGTGGTGATGATCTCCGCCCACGGCGATACCCGGGCGGCGGTGCAGGCGGTGAAGGCCGGGGCCACCGACTATCTCACCAAGCCCTTCGCCCTGGATGAACTGCTGCACCTGATCCGGTCCATCACCGAACGCCGGCAGATGCAGGACGAACTCATCTATCATCGCAGCCGCAGCGCCAATGCCTCCGGTCTGGTGGGGTCCAGCTCCGCCATGAAACGGCTGTGGGACACCGTGCAGCGGGTGGCGGCCAGCAGTACCGGGCGCATCCTGCTGCTGGGGGAATCCGGCACCGGCAAGGCGGTGGTGGCCCGGGCCATCCACCAGCAGAGCCCCCGGGCCGAGCGGGCCTTCGTGGAGATCAACTGCGCCGCCCTGCCGGAGCAGTTGATCGAGGCCGAACTGTTCGGTGCGGAAAAAGGAGCCTACACCGGCGCCCACCAGAAGCGGACCGGCCTGGTGAGCCTCGCCCACGGCGGCACCCTGTTCCTGGACGAGATCGGCGAGCTGCCCCTGGCCCTGCAGGCCAAGTTCCTGCACTTCCTGGAGAACGGCGACTACCGCCCGGTGGGCGCCACCACCAGCCAGACCTCGGATGTGCGGGTGGTGGCGGCCACCAACCGCTCCCTGGAGGAGGAGGTCCGGGCGGGCCGCTTCCGGGAGGACCTGTTCTTCCGCCTCAACGTGATCGAGCTGACCATTCCGCCCCTGCGGGAACGGGGGGAAGACCTGGGGGAGCTACTGGATGTCTTCATCGAGGCCCAGGCCCGGGAGGAAGGCTGCCGCCCCATCGCCGTGCCCCCGGAAACCCTGGAACGCCTGTCCGCCTATAACTGGCCCGGCAATGTGCGCGAGCTGCGCAACCTGGTGGAACGGCTGACCATCCTGCACCCGGGCCAGCGCATCCGCCCGGGCCAGCTTCCCACCGAGTTCCAGCCCGCCACCGATGCCGCCCCGTCACCCCGGGGCACCTCCCTGGAAGCACAGCTCCAGGACACGGAGCGGGAGATGATCCAGCAGGCCCTGGAGCAGACCGATGGCCACAAGGGCCGGGCCGCGGAACAGCTCGGCATGTCCCGCCACGCCTTCAAGCGCCGCCTGCAACGACTGGGGCTCTCCTGACGCTCCCGGAATGAGCGATTTCCGCCCATAATTCATCGCCATGTTGAGCGGATTCCGCTCATTCTGAGCCCCCTGCGGATACCGATAACCCGTCGCCACCTGCGAAACGCCGGTAACAGGCGATCATCGGCGCGTTGGTCCCGGTTTTGCTACAGTCTCCCAGCGAAACAACAATAACCACCTGACCCGATCAGGAGACCGACGTGCGGAAATACCGAAGCCGTCATCGCCAGCCACATGCCACACAGCCACGGACCCGTTCCGGTCGCCGGTTCCGGCAACTGTCCGTCGTCCTGCTGTATCTCTGCGTGGTTCCGCTACTGCATGCCCTGCCCGACACCCCGCCTCCGGTGGGTCGGGTGGAACTGGGTGCCGCCGAGGGCGAAGCCGACGCCACCATCGCCTGCATGTACCCCATGACCGGACGGTCCGCCAGCTATGGCCGCGACAGTATCGTGGGTATTCGCCTGGCACTGGAGGAACTGGCGGCAACCCCGGATGCCCCCAGTCTGCGGGTGATCGTGGATGATTCCCGCTCCAAGGCCTCCTTCGCGGTGCGCATGGCCGAGGACTTCATCAGCCAGGACAACGCCAATATCCTCTGTGGCATGGTCAGCTCCGGCGTGGGTATGGCGGTGAGCCGGCTGGCCCGGGACCGGCAGGTGATCATGGTAGGCACCGACCACGCCTCGTCCCGGGCCACCCTGGAAGAAGGCCATGATTACTATTTCCGCGTGTCCAGCGACACCTGGACCTCCCACGCCGCCGGCGCCCGCTACCTTAAGGACCTGCAGGCCGACACCGGCTGGCGGAAGCTGGCCTTCCTGGGGCCGGACTACGAATATGGCCGTGTGGCCTGGCGCGACCTGAAGCAGGCCCTGGCGCAGAACGACGTCAGCTTCGAGCAGACCGGCACCTACTGGCCCCGCCTGTACGAGCCGGACTACTCCCTCTATATCCAGTCGCTGCTGGAATCACCACCGGATGTGCTGGTGGTGGCCCTGTGGGGTGGCGACTTCACCGCCTTCCTGGAGCAGGCCCGCACCACACGGCTGTTCGACCAGATGCGGGTGGCCAACTTCGACACCGGTGGTGACTACGAGACCCTGGTGGCCCTGGGTGACAACCCGCCGCCGGGCCTGATCCTGTCCGCCCGCCACCATGTGAACTGGCCGGATACGACAGCCAACCGGTCGTTCGTGGAACGCTTCCACGAGCTGTCCGGCCGTTACCCGAGCTATTCCGCCCAGGGTGCCTATGCCGGTGTGCTGGCCGTTGCCAACGCCATCCGCAAGGCCGGTGATGTCACCAACACCCCGGCCATGATTCATGCCCTGGAAGGCCTGGAGATCCGCCTGCCCAAGGACCCCTACGGTTTTACCTCCTATATCGACCCGGACACCCACCAGATCGTCCAGGCCCAGGCCATTGGCACGCCGGTGGCCAGTGATCGCTTTCCGCCCGCCAGGATTCTGCTGGGCAACTGGCGGATCTACGATGCCGAATCCCTCAAGCCGTCCGCCGCCCTGATCCGGGAGCGACGCGGTGAAACCGGTGGCTGACCGCCACCCTGTCAATCCATGCAGCATCCTAACCGAGCACAACAACAAACAAGGAGCACGCCATGACAACCCAACAACCACAAGCACTGAAAAGAACCCTGCTGTCGGTGGCCCTGGCCTCCGTCGGTCTGATGGGCCTGGCCGGTAGCGCCAGCGCCCAGGACGACACCTTCAAGGTGGGCTTTGTCACCTTCCTCTCCGGCGGTGCCTCCGGGCCCTTCGGCGTACCCGCGGCCCAGGGCGCGGAAATCGTGATCAAGGCCATCAACGAGGGCACCCTGCCCGCCCCCTATAACACCAGGGGCGTCAACGGCCTGACACTGGAATCCGTGGTGGTGGACGAGGCCGGCGGCCCCACCAAACAGGTGGAAGAATACCGCAACCTGGTGCAACGCCAGGACGTGGACGCGGTGATCGGCTACATCTCCTCCGGCGACTGCCTGGCGATTGGCCCGGTGGCGGAAGAAATGGAGATGTTCACCATCGCCTTCGACTGCGGCACGCCCCGCCTGTTCCAGGAAGTGGAGAATCCGTCCTACCTGTTCCGTACCGGTCTGGACGCCGTGGCGGACAACGTGGGTGCGGCCCGCTACCTGGCGGAGACCCATCCCAACGCCAGTCGCATTGCCGGCATCCAGCAGAACTATGCCTGGGGGCAGGACTCCTGGCAGGACTTCACCCTGGCCATGGAACAGCTGATGCCGGAGGCGGAGATCGTCAACAACCAGACCCCTCAGATCTTCCAGGGCAGCTACGGTACCGAGATCTCGGCCCTGCAGACCCGCCGCCCGGATGTCATCCACTCCTCCATGTGGGGCGGTGATATGGAATCCTTCGTGGCCCAGGCCAACGCCCGTGGTCTGCTGGCCCAGGCCACCGCCCTGCTGACCACCGGGGAATCCGGCCTGCATCGCTTTGAAGGACAGGCACCGAACGGCACCATCCTTGGTGGTCGTGGGCCCTTCGGCGGCTTCATGCCGGAGAACGAGCTGAGTGACTGGTTCCGCAAGGCCTACGAGGAAGAACATGGCACCCCGCCCAGCTACCCGGCCTCCAAGGCCGCCCAGGCCATCCTGGCGCTGAAATACGCGGCGGACAATTCCGGGGCCGACGGGGTACCCAGCCCGGAACAGCTGGCTGCCGCCCTCAAGGGCGCCGAGTTCCCGTCTGTCTCCGGCACCGTACGCATGGCGCTGGCCGATGGCCATCAGGCACTCCAGCCCATGTACTACGGCGAGTACCACTATGAAGACGGCGAGGCGTCACTGCGCAATGTCCGCTCGTTCCCGGGTGAATGCGTCTCCGCCCCCGATGGCCAGAACCCCCAGGAATGGATCAAGGCCGGTTTCCCCGGCGCCGAATGCGACTGATCCATTCACCGACCTGACCGCCGGCGACCCTGCGTCGCCGGCGCGTTCCAACCTGGGAGAAGTAACCGATGTTAACGGTCTGGGCGATCCTGATTGACGGGTTTATCTATGCCTCCTGGCTGTTCCTGGTGGCGGCGGGGCTGACCGTCATCTACGGCGTCATGCGAATCCTCAACATGGCCCACGGCAGCCTCTATGCCCTGGGCGCCTACGCGGCCGCCTCCGCCCTGGGCTGGTACTACGCCGATGGCGGTGGCCAGCTATGGATGGCCTTCGCGATTATTGCCGTCTCGGCCATCCTGATCGGCGCGGTCACCGGCCTGATTATCGAGCGGGGTCTGCTGCGGCTGATGTACGGCCGCGACGAAATCCTGATGCTGATCATCACGTTCGCGGTGCTGCTCATCCTCGAGGATGTAATGAAACTGATCTGGGGCACCACACCGTATTTTGCCTACCAGCCCTATGCCGCCATGGGACGCATCAGCATCGATGTGCTGACCGTCTCCCTGTACGACATCTCACTGATGGGGCTGTCGGTAGTCATCGGCCTGGGGCTCTGGTTCTGGCTCGAGCGTACCCACATGGGCAAGATCCTGCGCTCCATCATCCATGACCGGGAGGTCTCCGAGGCCATGGGAGTGAACGTTCGCCGCATGTTCACCATCACCTTCATGATCGGCGCCACCCTCGGCGCCATCGCCGGCGGTGCTACCGCCCCGATCATCTCCGTGGTACCCGGCATCGGTATCGAGGTGATCGTGCTGGCCTTCGCCGTGGTGGTCACCGGCGGCCTGGGCAGCATCACCGGGGCCGCCATTGGCGCGATCATTGTGGGGCTGGCCCGGGCCACCTCCATCCACACCATGCCCGAGCTGGAGCTGTTCATTATCTACGCGGTGATGGCCGCGGTGCTGATCTTCCGTCCCCATGGCCTCTTCGGCCAGGCTGTTGCGAGGAAAATCTGATGAAGCCGGAAAGAACCGAACTGTCACTGATCGGCGTTGCCATCGCCGTGGCTGTACTGGCCCAGTTCAGTCCCAACTGGCTGGTGTTTACCCTGACCCTGGCCATCTCCACCGCGCTGGTGGTGATGGGTGTAGTCATGCTGATGCGGGCGGGGCTGGTCTCCTTCGGCCAGGGCCTGTTCTTCTGCCTGGGCGGCTATGCCGTGGGCCTGGGCGGTCGTTTCCTGGGCATTACCGATGCCCTGGCGCTGATCGGCCTGGGGGTGCTCGTCACGGTGGGGGTCGCCATGGTTCTGGGCCTGCTGATGACCCGTTACCGTGAGATCTTCTTCGCCATGCTGTCGCTGGCCTTTTCCATGATCCTCTACGGCATCCTGGTGAAAAGCCATGGCCTGGGCAGCACCGACGGCTTCGGCGTGGTGGACTGGACCCTGCTGGGCATCACTCCGGGCGAGGGCCAGACCAGCATCGCCGCGCTGATGCTGGCCATTGTGCTGGCGCTGGCCATCGCCCTGTTCCTCAACCGCTACTTCCGCTCCAGCATCGGACTGGCCTGCGAAGCGATCCGGGAGAATGAGGTTCGGGTGGAGTACATGGGCATCTCCCACCGCAAGGTGCTGTACATCAATTACGTGCTGGCCGCCGCCGTGGGCTCGGTGGGCGGTTCCATGACCGCCCTGGCCGCCGGTCATGTGGACCCGACCATGGCCTACTGGACCGTATCCGGGGAGTTCGTGTTCATCGCCATCCTCGGCGGCACCGGCCATGTGGCGGCACCATTCATCGCCGCGCTGATCTTCACCCTGGTGCGTACCTACGCGGTGGAACTGGCCCCGAATGCCTGGCAGATGATCCTGGGTATCGTGCTGCTGCTCATTATTCTGTTCCTGCCCAAGGGCATCTGGAGTCTGTTCACCCGCAAGAAAGGGGCCGCCCAATGACCGAGATACTCAGGACCGAAGGACTGTCCCGCTATTTCGGGGCGGTAACGGCCGCCGAAGACATCAACGTCACCATCTCCGAAGGGGAGATCGTTGGGGTGATCGGCTCCAACGGTGCCGGCAAGACTACCTTTATCAACATGGTCACCGGTTACCTGCCACCGTCGCAGGGCTCCATTGCCTTTGACGGGGCGCCCATCAGGAAGCTGGGCCCCCGCAAGCTGATGCGCAAGGGCCTGACCCGCTCGTTCCAGATTCCCCAGCTGTTCCTGGAGCTGCCGGTGATCGACAACCTGGCCATTGCCCTGGCCGCTGCCGAGCAGCGCCAGTTCCAGATGCTTCGCCCGGTACGGACTCCGGAACGCCTGGCAGCGGCGAATGACATCCTGGAACAGATGAACATCAGCCGTTATCGGGACGAAATGGTCACCGCCATGCCACAGGGCGCCCGCAAACTGTTGGATATCGCCATCGCCATGCTGGGCAACCCCCGCATGCTGCTGCTGGACGAGCCCACCAGCGGCGTCAGCATGGAGGAGAAATACACCCTGATGGACACGGTGATGGATGCCGTGCGCCAACGGGGGCTCACCGTACTTTTCGTGGAGCACGATATGGAGATCGTCCAGCGTTACGTGACGCGGGTGCTGGCCTTTGCCAGCGGTGTCGTGATCAAGGACGGTCCGGTGGACGAGGTGCTGGCCGATGCTCAGGTTCAGGAGCTGGTCACCGGCAAGCAACACAGGACATCAGAGAAAGAGGGAGACACCTGACATGAGCCTGGAAATCGCCAACCTGGACGTCTCGATCGAGGGCATCGGCATCCTCAGGGACGTGAACCTGACCATTCCAACCGGGGAAATGGCCGGGCTGATCGGCCTCAACGGCGCTGGCAAGACCACCCTGATCCGGGCCGTGATGGGACTACTGCCGTCGGACCGGGGCACCATCGGCTTCAAGGGGGAAGACATCACCCGCCAGCCCGCCTACCGCCGGGCGGACATGCGCATCAGCTACATGCCCGAGGACCGCCGGCTGATTCCGGAACTGACGGTGACCGAAAACATGCTGATGCCCGCCTGGGCCAACAAGATCCGCGATGGCGAGCAGCGCCTGAAATGGGTGTACGAGCTGATGCCGGAGATCGCCGACTTCGGCCAGCGCAAGGCCCTGCAACTGTCCGGCGGCCAGCAGAAGCTGGTGGCCCTGGGCCGGGCACTGATTCCGGGCCGCGAGATGATCCTGCTGGACGAGCCCTTTGAAGGTGTCGCCCCGGTACTGGCCAAGCGGCTATCGTCCGTGATCGGCGACCTGCGGGGCGAGGGCCTGACGGTACTGATCGCCGAATCCGACGACGCCCATTCCGCCGATCTGGTGGACAGCACCTGGCAGATCGAGCGGGGGGAAGTTTCACAGGGGCGCCGGGATCGTTCAGAATCATCCGATGACTGATCGATCTGCAACAAGGAGACTCACCATGAAAATCAGAGCCGCCGTATTACAGGCCATTGGCGCCGAACGGCCTTTTAACGAGACCCGACCGCTGGTGATCGAGGAACTGGAACTGGACCCGCCCGGGGACAACGAAGTGCTGGTGGAGATCAAGGCCGCCGGCCTGTGCCATTCCGACCTGTCGGTGATCGACGGCAACCGCCCACGCCCGGTGCCCATGGCCCTGGGCCACGAGGCCGCCGGTATCGTGAAGGAAGTGGGCAACGGCGTTCGCGATCTCAAACCGGGTGACCATGTGGTGGCGGTGTTCGTACCCAGTTGCGGCCACTGTGAACCCTGCGCCGAAGGCCGTCCCGCCCTGTGTGAGCCCGCTGCGAAAACCAACAACGCCGGCACCCTGGTGTGCGGCGAGCATCGCCTGCACCGGGCCGACGGCACCGCCGTCAACCACCACCTGGGCGTGTCCGCCTTTGCTGACCATGCGGTGGTGGCCCGGGACTCCCTGGTAAAGGTGGACCCGGAACTGCCCCTGCACCACGCCGCCCTGTTCGGCTGCGCGGTACTGACCGGGGTCGGCGCCTCCATCAATTCCGCCGATATCAGACCCGGCCAGACCGTGGCGGTGATCGGCCTGGGGGGCGTGGGCCTCAACAGTGTGCTGGGAGCCCTGGTGGCCGGCGCCGGCGAGGTGATCGCCGTCGACCTGGACGAGGGCAAACTGGCCCTGGCGAAGGAACTGGGGGCCACCCATACCTTCAATTCCGCCGAGGAAGGCTGTGTCGAAAAGATCAAGGCACTGACCAACGGCGGCGTGCACTGCGCCATCGAGATGGCCGGTTCCGAGAAAGCCCTGGAGTTCGCCTACCAGATCACCCGCCGCGGTGGCACCACGGTGACCGGCGGCCTGGCCCATCCGGAGAAGAAGGTGGCCATCCAGCAGGTAAGCATCGTGGCGGAGGAACGCACCCTGAAGGGCAGCTATGTGGGAAGCTGCGTGCCGGTGCGGGATGTAGCCCGCTATGTCAGCCTGTTCCGCCAGGGCAAACTGCCGGTGGACAAGCTGCTCACCGACACCCTGACCCTGGACCAGATCAACGAAGGCTTCGAGAAACTGGCCGCCGGCAAGGCGGTGCGACAGGTGATTCTATTTGACTGAATATTTGTAATTGAAGACTACACTTAGACCAGATTTTTCTCCCTTGCACCACCTCACCGGCGTCGCGCCCGAGCGCCGCCGGTGATCAAACACAACAACAATCAATGCAAACAAGGAGAACAACCATGCCCTTGAAACCATCCATCCTGGCCCTTTGTACCGGGTCCCTGATCGCTGGCCTGTCCACCATGGCCATGGCCCAGCAAACCCCCATGGAGACATTGCAGAGCGATGCCCCCACCAACTGGGGCAAGTGGGGTGAGGACGACCAGGTAGGCGCCCTCAATTACCTTGGACAGACGGAGGTCCAGAACGGCGCTGCCGCTATCCAGAGCGGCAAGACCTTCACTCTTCAGATTCCCATGACCTCCGGCTCCGGGCCGGTGTTCCCGGGACGGGTGCCGACGCAGCACTTCATGGCCACCGACGCCGGCGTGTACATGGCCGGCAAGGCCGAACCGGCGGCGGGCGGCATGAAGTACTCCGATGATGTGGCCTTCATGTACCTGCAGGGCACTACCCATGTGGATGGCCTGGCCCATGCCTGGTACGGCGACCAGATCTACGGTGGCAAGAGTGAGGCCACCTCAGTACATGGCCACACCCACGCGGATGTGGGCGAGATCGGGGAAAAAGGCATCGTCGGACGGGCGGTACTGCTGGACGTCGGGCGCCATATGGGCAGCGATGACCTGCACCGTCTGCCCACCAACACCTGCATCAACCTGGACGACCTTCAGGCCACCGCCGAGGCCCAGGGCACCACCATCAACAAGCGGGATATCCTGGTGATCCGCACCGGCTCCATCGCCCGGTTCTGGGAGGAGGAACCGGACGAGGAATGGAACGCCATGAACGAACCCGGCCTGTGCCACAGCCAGGAGCTCCTGAGCTGGCTCGACCAGATGGAAACGCCGATGATCGCCACCGACAATATCGCCGTGGAAAAGGTGGTACAGGAAATCGACGGTGAAACCTACATCATCCCGTTGCACGGTGCGCTGATGCGGGACATGGGTGTGGTGCTGTCGGAGATCTGGTGGCTGGATGACCTGGCGGCGGACAGCGCCGACGACGGTCAGTACAGCTTCCTGCTGGTGGCCGCCCCGCTGAAAGTGGAACAGGGCACCGGCTCACCGGTGAACCCGGTGGCCATCAAGTAATCACCGGGTGTCCCGGCTCCGGCCGGGGCACTACCGGTCAGTTGTCGCTCCGGTTACCGTTGCCGGGTGACCCTGGGTTCCCGTTACCCCTGTCGTCGCGTTCCTTCCAGCGCTCCTCACCATGAGGATCCTTGCCCTGGCCATGCCGTTCCCTCATTTCATCGCCCTGCTGTCGCATCTCATCACCATGGTTTCGCATTTCCTCGCCACGGTGCGGCCCGCCCTGGTGTCGTTCCCTAGTCTGGTCGGCCTGTTCCGTGGGTGACGGATCCGGCTGGTTGTCGCCCATGGGCCGGATGCCCTGACTTTCCGGCGTCGCCCAGGCCGCCGAGGTCACCAGGAGCATGGTGGTAATGGCAGCGGATAGTGACTTGTTCATGGCTCCTCCTTATGCTGTCAGAAACGGAGCCAGGCAGGTAAATTGGGACATTCAGCCCGCCTGCCCGGACAAACCTTTATAACACTATATGGCGCCGGGCGGACGGGTTATAAAGGCCGTACAATTACCGATTCGACAGGGTCAGTATCCGGTCAGTTACGGACCACCACCTCAAAGCCGCCATAGATCAGCCGCTTGCCATCGAACGGCATGGGGTTCACATCCGGCTGCAGGCGCGGGTCCTCCATCACCTGTTGCATGCCCCGGTCCCGGGTAACCTTGTCGGGCCACACGATCCAGGAGAACACCACGGTTTCATCCGGCTGACATTTCACCGCCATGGGGAAGGACGTCACCTCCCCCTCCGGCACGTCATCGCCCCAGCATTCCACGAACTCCGTGGCGCCATAGTCCCGGAACACCACCCCGGCATCACTGGCATGCTGGACGTACTTTTCACGATTAGCGGTGGGCACCGCCGCCACAAATCCATCGATATAGCTCATGGCTCTTTCTCCTTATGACTCGGCTATTCGTCTTTGGGGGGCAGCTCCCGCACGGGGCGGACCTCGATGCTGCCCAGACGGGCCGGGGGGATATGGCTGGCCAGTTGCAGGGCCTCGTTCAGGTCCCTGGCTTCCAGCAGGTAAAAGCCGGCCAGTTGTTCCTTGGTCTCGGCAAAGGGGCCATCGGACAACATCACCTCGCCGTCGCGAACCTTCAGGGTGGTGGCGCTTGCCACCGGCTCCAGCGCCTGGCCCGCCAGGAAATGATCACCTTCGGTGAGTTTCTCGACACACCCCAGGCACTCCTGGTTCAGGTCGTGCCAGGCCTGTTCCGTCATATCGTTGACGATGCTCTCCTGGTAGTAGACCAGGGCGACATATTTCATGGGTTCATCTCCATTTCCGGCTTGCCAACATTGATCATCCAGCCAATACCATAGCGGTCCACCACCACACCAAAGCGTACCGCCCAGAAGGTTTCCTCGAACGGCATCTGGATCGTGCCGCCGTCGGAGAGCTGCCGGAACACCTGCTCCGCCCCCTCGACATCCCCGTACTCGAGCTGCACGCAGGCCCCGGCAGGCGGGGTGTAGCACTCCGCGTTCATATCACACCCCATGAGCCGGCGATCCCGGATATTGACCACACTGTGGGCAATCCGGTCCCGGGAATCCTCCGGTACCCCGGTGGCCACCGGGGTGTCAGAGAACGCAATCATGGCCTCGATTTCTCCACCCAGCAGATCGGCGTAGAAGGTCATGGCTTCCCGGCACTGGCCGTTGAATACCAGATGAGTATTAACCTGTTGTGGCTGCCTGGCCAGTTGCGTCTGCAACCGGCGGTGCCGGTCCAGGCCCTCGCCAGGATCGAAATCCTCCAGTTCGTAGAAGCGGCGCAGTTCCAGGCGGGTGTTGCCGTCCCGGTCCATGGTGGGCCATTGCCGGGCCCAGTCCAGGGCCTCCTCCACTGAATCCACCTCCAGCACCGAGAATCCGGCGATCAGGGCGTCCGGTTCGGCCAGGGGACCCTTGACGATGTCCGGCTCACCATCGTGAAAGTTGATGCGGTAGCCTTCACGGCTGGGCCAGAGCCCCTCGCCGGACACGAATACCCCCGCCTGGGTCAGCCGCTCGTTGTAGCGGGCCATTTCTTCCAGCATGGCGTCGGATGGCATGACGCCCTGTTCGGTATCCTCGTCTGCACGCCGTATCAGCATGAATTTCATAATGCATCCTCCCTGTTATGGACTGTGATTAATCGGGTTCCACATCAAGGTCGGATAGCGGCAGACACATTCGACACCACCGGAAACTTTTTTCAGGCCTCGGGCAATTCCTCCAGGCGTTTTTGCAGGAAACGTCGCTCCGGCTCCTGCCGGGCCAGGGTCAGCGCCTGCTGGTAGGCGATCCTGGCCTGGCTGGTGTCGCCATTGCGACGCAGGAGATCGGCCCGGGCGGCGTGGTACAGGTGATAACCCTGCAGGGCCTTTTCGCCCGCAAGCTCGTCCAGCAGTTCCAGCCCCCGGGCGGGCGAATCCCGCATGGCGATGGCAACCGCACGGTTGAGGGCCACCACCGGGGTGGGCCACTGCTGGTAAAGCAGGCCATAGAGGGCGGCAATGTCGTCCCAGTCCGTCGCCGCCGGGTCGGCGGGTTCCGCATGGGCCGCGGCGATGGCCGCCTGCAGTGTGTAGGGCCCCGGTCCGGGATGGGCCATGGCCCTCAACAGCCATTGCCGCCCCTGTTCAATCTGGCCCTGGTCCCAGCGGCTCCGGTCCTGCTCGTCCAGGGGGACCAGGTTGCCTTCGGCGTCCTGACGGGCCTCCCGGCGGGCATCATGCAGCAGCATCAGCGCCAGCAGCCCGTATACTTCCGGCTGGGGCAGCAGCCGCGACAATAGCGCCGCCAGCCGGATGGCCTCGCTCGACAGGCTGACGTCCACCATGGCCTGTCCATCGCTGGCGCTGTAGCCTTCATTAAACATCAGGTACACCACCCGGAGCACCGGTGCCAGTCGCTCCGGCAGTTCCCGCTGCTCCGGGACCTCGTAGGGGATACCCGCCTCGCGGATACTGCGCTTGGCCCGCACGATCCGCTGGGCCACGGTGGCGGGTTTCTGCAGCAGGGCACTGGCCACCTGCTCGGTGGTGAGACCACACATCTCCCGCAGGGTCAGGGCCAGCTGCGACTCCGGTGGCAGCACAGGGTGACAGCAGGTGAAGATCAGGCGAAGGAGATCGTCCTCGTAGACATCAACCTCCGCCGGCACTGATCCTTCGGATTGCCAGGCCAGTTGGTGGCTGTAGTCGCGAGCGGTCTGGCGTCGGCGGATCTGGTCGATGGCCTTGTGATGCCCGGTGCGCACCAGCCAGGCCACCGGGTTGTCCGGCACCGCCTGTTGTGGCCACTGGTGGAGCGCGGCGGCAAAGGCTTCCTGCAGGCACTCCTCGGCCAGCTCGAAGTCACCGGTCAGCCGTATCAGGCTGGCCAGGACCTGTCGCGAGTGCTGCTGGTACAGGTGTTCCAGTTCCATGATCTCTTTCCCTCGCCCGCTCTCAATGGCTCCTGGTGTCCCGGCATGGATATTTTTGCTCACAAAATCATCAGTGTTGCCCTATACTGTAGGACTTCAGTACAGGCATCCACGGAACCCGGTCATTACCGGGATTGTAAAGGAATCAGGCCAGAAAACTCATGTCCGTCTCTCCTTCCAGACCCACGCCGCAACCCCACTGGGTCGTCCACATGAACCGGCGCAACCGGAGCTGGTCATTTGTCGCCGTCTTCCTGACGCTGGCCAGTCATGTCTGGCTACAGCAGCTGTCCCCGTGGCTCTACCCGGCACTGGCCCTGAGTTTTCTCCTGTGGCCCCAGCTGGCCTACCTGCGGGCCCGTCAGGCGGAGAACTCCATGCATTCGGAGATCAATAACCTGGTCATCGATTCCGTCATCTTCGGACTGTGGATCGCCGGCCTGGGTTTCCCGCTGTGGATCACGTTCATCCTTGCCATCAGCACCACCATAAACCTGATGGTGTTCCGGGGGCCACCGGGGGTGTTACACGCCCTCGCCGGACTGGCGGGCGGGGTCCTGTTCGGCGGCCTCTATGCCGGTTTCCGGTTCCTGCCGGATACTCACTGGTTCACCACCGTGCTGGCCGTAACCAGTATTTCCCTGTATCTGTTGCTGGTGGGTTATGTGTCCTTCAGCCGCAACCAGGTGCTTTATCACTCCCGGGAACAGCAACGCCTGACGGAACGGGAGCTCAAGCAGCAGATCGCGGAAAACCGCCAGCTCCAGGAAAAACTCCAGGACCAGGCCAACCGGGACCCGCTGACCGGCCTCTACAACCGCCGTTACCTGGACGACAGCCTGCAGCGGGAGATCAGCCGCTGCCTGCGTCAGGGGGATCCGCTCAGCCTGGTGCTTATCGACCTGGATCACTTCAAGGCGGTCAATGATGACCATGGCCACAACGCCGGGGACCTGGTGATCAGCCAGTTGGCCCTGGCGTTGACCACCCTGTCCCGGGCCAGCGACATTGTCTGCCGTTTCGGTGGCGAGGAGTTCCTGGTGGTATTGCCGGGGACCGGGCTGGAGGCCGCCGAGGCCCGGGCCGAAGAGTATCGGCTCGTGTTTGAGAGTACCCCGGTACCGGTGGACGGCGCCACCCTGTCGGTAACGCTGTCGGCAGGGGTCGCCTGCAGTTACCGGGAGATCGCGCCGGAAGAACTGATCCACCTGGCGGACCAGGCCCTCTACCAGGCCAAGGAAACAGGCCGCAACCGGGTAGTCAGCCAGGCGCCCCTGACCGATGAAACCCAGACGGCCTGAAGACCCGTGAGCCTGATCAGTCCCCGGGCGATTCACCCACCGCCCACTGTTTGGGAAAACGCCGGATCCTCAGGGTCAGGAAAACCCCCAGTAACAACACCAGGAAGGTAAACCCGAAGGCCACCCGGAAGCCGCCGCCCTCCTCGATCAGCCAGCCGGAGACCGCCGGGCCGATCAACTGCCCGGTGGCGAAAAACACCGTGACGAAACTGAAGGCAATGGGAATATAGCGGGGCGCCACCTGGTCCGTGGCACTGGCCTGTATCAGGGCGAACATGCCATTCACGGACAGCCCCATGACCAGGAAGTGCAGGAAGAAGGTCACCAGGGACTGGTCCACCAGCGGCAGCCCCATGGCCAGGGTGACCAGGGCCAGGGAGCTGGTGAGCGCATTGCCCCGCCCCCAATAGTCCGACAGCCAGCCCCACAACGGACCCGCCGCAATGGACAGCAGGCCCGTCATGGCCATGAAGGCGCCGGCCGTGGCCTCACTGTGCCCTTCCGACACCATGAAACTGACCATGAAAATGGCCTGCACGATGTAGGTCACCCCGATGATGCCGTACACCGTGGCCACCGTGATCACACGACCATTACGGTAGATCAGCCACTTGTCGGCGGAGGGGGGAGACCCGGCCCCGGCGGTGGCCAGCCGTGGCGGGTCCTTGGCAAACACGGTGACCAGTACCGCCACGATCAGGGCCACAACGCCGAAAATGCCCCAGCTTACCCGCCAGCCATTATTTCCGAACCAGTCGGTCATCAGTGGCACCAGGGCCCCGACCAGCAGCATGCCCAGACCCACGCCGCTGGTCATCAGGCCGATCACCAGGCCCCGCTTTTCCGGGAACCAGGTGGCCAGCAGTGACACCATGGGGGCGAAGCTGAAGGCGGTGCCGAACCCCAGCAGGGCCATCAGCGCCAGCAGCCAGCCATAGTGGGAGGCCACCGTCAGCCCCGCAAAACCCACGGCAACGGAGACCAGGCCGAAGACGATGGTGAGCCTGGCCCCGAACCGGGCGGCGGCTATCCCGCCCGCCAGCACGAACGCCAGGTAGCCCAGGGCGGTAATGGTGCCGAGGATGCCGGCCTGCTGGTAGCTCAGGCCCAGGTCCGCCTGCATCGGCGGCAGTATCAGGCCATAGGCCATGCGGGCAAAGGCAATCACCACGAGGCTGGTCAGCAGGCCGCAGACCACCATGATCAGCAGGTGGGGGCGTTCCGGGTTTGGAGACATCGGGACTTCCGTCGGCAAAAGGGTGGAAGACGCCCCGCCATCATGGTGACGGGGCGTGGTGGATCAGCAATGGTGCCGAACGATCGCTAGTGGCTGGCAGCCGTCCGGTCGTGACCGTTATGCACCGGGCCGGCGCGGCGGTCGATCTCCTGTTGCAGGGATTTGCACAGGCCGAACCCGAAGGCCGCCTCGGCCACCACAAACAGCGGGCCGATCAACAGGCCCACGAGGTCATCCACAAACGCGGGTTTGCGGCCCTCGTAGTAGTGCCCGATAAACTGTGCAACCCAGCCCACCACGAACAGGCCGATACCCCAGGCCAGCCATGCGGTGGTGGACAGCGCCGCTACCTGCATGCCGGCCCAGACCGCCAGGGCCATGAGCACGGCCATCACCAGGCCGAACCGGAGGTCCAGCACCAGGTAGTAGACCACGCTGGCCAGGGCAATGAACCAGATGGGCGCCATGGTGATGCCCGCCACCTCGAAGGCCGGACGGGCCAACAGGATGGCAATAGCCACCACGATCATGGGGATTCCGATGAAATGGGTGATGATGTTGCGACGGTCGCGATGATAGCTGGCATAGTTGGCCAACTGGTCGGTTATTGTTTTCATTGGGGGCACTCCTGATCAGGGGACCGGCCGGAACCTTTCCGACCGGCGCAGCCATTGATCAAGATAGCTGCCTACAGGAATAAATACCAGCCCCCGCGCCGATGCTATTTGCGTACCCAGCTACCATCCACCTGGATGTATTCGCCGCTGGGCGTCTTCTCGATCGCCTTCTTGCCGGCGACTGCTTCCACCTCACTGACGGCAATACCATGTTTCTCCGCAATACGGGCGTATTCCATCCGGCGTGCATCGTTGATGGCCTTCACGATTTCGGCGGCATCGCCCCCCGGTGAGACCACCCCCAGATAACCGGTGGGCATTTCCCCCACCAGGCCCTGGCTCTTGGCTTCAGTCAGGCGACCCTTGGCCTCATCCAGTGACATCGCCATGGCGGGCAGGGCCAGAAACAGGGTCATGACCAGTGTGGTTGCGACTTTCAGCAGTGTCATCATGCAGCTCCTTGAAACCATTCGAATCAGACTCAGAACAGGCCCTGGTCAGTGAAGAGTTCATCCACTTCCCGGTCCACCTTGACGTAGATCTCATGCTGGATCTTAACGTTCAGATTTACCGTGATCGGCTCCTTGGGAGCCGCCATCTGGACGGTTGGGGTACAGGCTGTCATCAGGGCGGTCAGCACCACCGTGACCATCATCGCTCCCGCGCACGATCTGACCATAGAAACATCTCCTTGTGGGGTTTGGCCCGACATGGCCGGGCAACTTGTTCGCTATTCAGAGGCTCACTGGGTTTCGACACCTTCCTGCATCAACCGTTCACGAACCCGCTCCTTCACCGCCTCGTTGACTCGACCGCTCAGTTGCAAGCTGGTCATCAGTGCCGGTATGTCCTCCTGCAGGTTGATATTGAGCACGACCGGACGGTCGCTGTCCACCTCCGGGCTGGATCCCCTGAGTTTCAGGTCCAGCAGCAGCGTGCCATCCTCATCATAGTTGATGCCACTTTCCAGCAACCGGTAGTGAAAGTTCTCCATGGTCCGGGCCACCAGCGCCATGGCGGCGTTCCCCTGCACCATGCCCCGGAGCTTGTCCGCCGGCAGTTGCAGGCGCCCGCCCGGCGGCAGGGCGGTAATCCGGCCATCGTCGATACGCACACCCTCCGGCCCCACCACTACCGGCAGCCGGCCTTCCAGGGTGCCCTCGCCGGCCAGGCCCTCGGTGGGGTAGAGGTTCATCAGGGCAGACAGCTGCATACCCCGCACATCCACTGGCACCCGCAGGGGCATTTCCCCCAGGTTCCAGGTGGTGGTTTCCGGGATACTCAGGCTGCCACCGGCAAAACCGGCCGACGCCTCGGTCAGGGTCAGGCGGCCCTGGCCCGGTGCGCCGGTGTCCGCCTCATAGTCGCCCCCAAGGCGGATGGGACCGATGGGCACACCCGGATTGAGGCTCGCCAGTTCGAGCGATTCCGTGCTTACCGACAGACGGTCCCCCTGCCACCGGCCCCGAACCCGGCCGGACAGCTCCTGCCAGGCCATCGTCCGGTGCAGGCCCGATGCCTGGTCGAACAGGATCTCACCGGAGATATCGGGACTCCCCTCCGGTGGCATGGCCAGGTTTGCGGCAACGTCAACGCGGCCCTTATCCAGGGTCAGGGATTCCGGCCAGGCGGCAAGCGTCTGTGCCAGGTGGTTGGCCTCGTCGTCCGGCGTGAGGACCATGGACAGGTCCGCCTCCAGTGCCCCGCCGGCGTCTCGCTCCACCTGGAAGGGCATGACAGCCCCGGCGGCATTGCCCAGTTCGCCGTCGGCGATCAGCGCCTGCCGCCAGCGCACGTTCGCCACCATCTCCCAGGCCTGGGTAACCAGTCCCGGATAACGCAGTTCTTCCGCCGAGAGCGCCAGGGGACCCTCGGCGCTGAACTGGCCATCATCGAGCCTGACCACCAGGCCCCCGGCCGAGAGGGCCACTCCGTCCAGCCACATCAGCGTGTCCCAGCCGAAGGCGTCCATATGGCGTACCCGGACCGTGGCGCCGGAAGCCAGGGTCAGCCGGGCGTCGGATGGAGCGACCACACCGGTTACCGGCAGGTCCGCCCGCAGGTCCTTCAACAGCCATCCAGACTGCGTCCAGCGTTCCAGGGCGGCCGTCAGCCGCCCCCGGGTAATTTCCAGGCGCCAGGGGTCTCCGGTATGCAGCACCACCTCACCCTCGAATGCAGGCCCTGCCCCGCCCTCGGACGTAAGCGCCACGTTCATCGGCCACTGGCCGGGGGTCGGCTCTCCCCCGGGGGAAAACCGCAGGGTGGCGCTGGCGGGCACCAGCCGCTCCAGTTCCGCTGCCATGGATCCGGGCAGCCATGGCCGGATACCGCTGATCCGCACCTCACCACCGGTGATGGTGCCCGCCCGTGCCCCGGATCCGAGGCGGACATCCCCCTGGATAGCCAGGGTATGATCGTCCCGGGCCAGGGTGGCATCCACCTGCGCCCGGGCCCGTTCATCTTCCCGGTGGAACTCAAGCTGCCCCTGGAAACGACACCGCGATCCCTGGCAGGGAAAGGACGCCTGCAACGACTCGATCTCCAGGTGACGGGGCAGCCAGAAGGGCATCGTATCCGGCAGGGTCAGTTCCAGGGCGTTGGCGCCGCGACCGGTGGGCGAGGTCGGGACTGGAGACGGAGAGGACGATGATGGCGGCTGGAGACTGCCCGCCTGGGTGATACGGGTAGGGCCGGTCACCAGGGTGTCCAGTTGCCAGTCCAGCCAATCCAGCGTGAGGCGGGGATCGGCGGCTTCCAGGGACAACGAGCGGCCATTGCCGGACCAGACCAGCTCCACGGAGCGGAAGGCAATCCGGTTCCAGCCAAGGTCGGTGCCGGAAAATTCGATGCGCTCGATGCCCAGGTCCGCCAGCCGGGCCTGGACCAACGACCAGCTACCCCAGGCAATACCGGCCAGCACAAGCAGGATAATCAGCAGGACGCGCAGGCTGCGACGGATGGTCAAGTCAAGGAGCCTCCCTCACACAAAACAGCATCCTACCAGCATAGCGATAGCGGTATCGCCCTGAAAATGATTATGATGAGCCGAACTTCCGGACGCATCAGGAGCTCCCATGGATATACAACGTACCGGCAATACCCACAGTGTTGTGATCGGCTACCTGCTCTGGATCTTCGGATTTCTCGGCTCCCACCGTTTCTATTACGGCAAGCCGGTGACCGGCACCATCTGGTTCTTTACCCTGGGGCTGTTATTTATCGGCTGGATTATCGACCTGTTCCTGATTCCCGGCATGGACCGGGAAGCGGATCTGCGTTACCAGGGTGGCGAGACCAGCTATAACGTCAGCTGGATCCTGCTGACGTTCCTGGGGGTGTTCGGTGTCCATCGCATGTACATGGGTAAGTGGATCACCGGGATTATCTACCTGTTCACAGGTGGCCTTTTCTTTATCGGGGTGTTGTATGACTTCTGGACCCTGAACGAGCAGGTCACCCTCAAGAACCGCGAGAGGTGGTAGTCAACGCCCCTTCGACACCGTGGCGCTATCGAAGGGTGCCGGTAAAGTCCAGCTTCGCCTCCCGCGCCATCAGTTCCAGCAGCTCCCGCAGTTCCGGCTGTTTCTCCGGGGGCACGTCCTGGCGGGGGACATCCAGCACACTGGTGACCCGGAAACGGCCACTGCCAACCGTTTCCACCGTCCGCGACAGGCGGCCGAAGCGGTGCTGGAAATCCAGTTCCGCCGGCGGGTCCTGCAGGGTCCATACGTCGCCCAGGTCCACATCGAAACGGCTGGTCACCCGGAGACCCGCGAACTCTGCCCCATACCTCTCATTGGCCGGATACATGCTTTCCAGCTCCGCCTTTAGCCAGGCATCGTATTCGACGTACTCCAGGTCGGTATCCACTGGCAGGAACGACGGGTAGTCCACACTGGACGATACGGTCAGTTCCGGGGACAGGGCGTTGACCTGGCCGAAATCAAACTCCGGCACAGCCAGGTCACTGATCACCGAGGCATACTGCTCCCGTGCCCATTCCAGCCGTTCACCGGAGGTCCGGCCCGCCAGCATTGAGCGCATGGAGCCCGCGTAGGCGCCGTGATAGGAACGGACCTGTTTCTCCGCCTGGCCGCCGTTCGGCAGGAAGGTCAGTTCGGTGCTGACATCCAGGGTCCAGCGGTAGTCGTCACGGGGGATAATCGTCGGCGTCTCGTTGGGACGCAGCGGCAGGGCCACCCGGCCCTGGATCCAGGCCGGCGTGCTGCCGGCATCCGTATAGGCATCGGTGGCGTCCATGCAGGTGGTGCCATCCAACAGGTCCAGGCAGATCACCATGTGGTCAAAATACCCCATGGAGGGCACCCCCAGCGTCTCCGGATCGCCCTGGTCGGTGGCCACCAGCACCGGATAGGGATCATAGCCCAGTTCAGTCAGCAGATAGGTCAGCAGGGCGGACTTGTCCTTGCAGTCGCCGTACCGGGACCTGAGCACGTCCGCAACGCTATGGGGGGTAATGGTGTTGCCATGCTCGGACAGCGAGACGTAGCGAATGTCCCTGGCCACGAAATCATGGACCCGGGACAGGCCCTCGGCCGCCGACGCACCCTCCGGTACCAGCCGGGCCAGCAGCGCATCGGCCCCGGTCACGTCGTCGGTGGCCCTGGCAAACTCCGTGCGGGCGCGGCTGACCACATCCGACCAGGTCATGGGAGCGGCGAGCACGATCCGGTCCAGGGTGTCGGCGATCGACATGCCGTCCTCCCACACCGCCGATGGCAGGTTCCGCCCCTTGCAGGTCAGTTTTCCGGGGGTCTCCCGGCAGCTCACCAGATCGCTGGAGTTGGTCCATTCCGGCGCCTCCTCCCCTTCCCAGCTTACCGACAGGCGGAAGTGCTCCAGGGGTCGGAACCACTGCGGGTACCAGGTTTCCAGCCAGGGCATTTCCTGGGCCCGGCGGTCTTCCACCAGTTCATACTCCAGCAGCGTCACTGACCCGGCGCCAATGCCGGGAATGGTCAGCACCGCCTGCCGGGAATCGGTAAAGATATTGTCCTGCTGCACGTTGGTCACCCGCACCGTGTCGGGGTCCATCTCCCGCAGCTCACCATAGCGGTCAACGGACGCCGCCGTATGGATGGTGAGGGTGTCGGAGTGCTGGTTGAAGGTTATGGTATCGGTACCATAGTCATGGGCATCCGCCGTGTCCGAATAGAACCACACTTCCCGGACACGCTTGCGGACCTCATCTTCACTGACATGGATCCGCACATCCTGTACCAGCAGGGTGAGCTGATCCGGCAGGCGCTCCCGGGCCTGGACATTCTCCGCGTACCGGCCGAGTATGGTGGTATCCGGCTCCCCCCACTGAACATTGCCACTGGCCGACACACTGGCCAGCAGCAGGATCCCCAGGATCATCCATTGCTTCATGGTGCTTCGAAGCCTCCTACCATCACCCGCATTTCCGGCTCCAGCCGCCCGAAGGAGCCTTCGGGGGTATTCAGGTAGCCGAGCATTTCATGGACACCCTGGTCGGTTTCCACCACCGTCCCGGCCCACACCGCCGGCTCCCCGGCACTCCGCCCCCAGCAGGTGTAATGGGACACCACGGACAGCGCCCGCCCCGCCAGGGTCCGATGTTCCTCGCAGGCACTCTGGTGCATGTCGTCATGGGCCATGGACTTGCGCCAGGCCACCACCTCGTCCAGCGTGTTGTCGGGAAAGTCGTTGATGACGATATGGGCGGATTCATGGGGACCGCGGAATTCATAGGCCGTATCCTCGTCACCGAAGACACCGGGCTGGATCCGCTCCCAGCCTTCCCCGGCCACGGGGAAGCGGACCTCACCATGATCACCGGTGAAGGTGGTGCCCGGGTCCAGGGTCTCCAGGCTGTCCACCGTCGGGAGCTCGATATCGATGCTGTGGAGAACCCACACAATCAGGGCAACCAGTACCAGCAGAATGATCCATCCGACCACCCAGTAACTGGACCGGGGCTTCGGTGGGCCGGGGAGATCCAGATCCATATCCAGGGGCTCGGTATCCCGGACGTCGGCTTGCATCGGCGGTTTCCTTCCGTGGCTGGTGATAAGCGGCAAACAGGGTCCCTGGAAGGTTACCTGTTTGTCATCATCGCATCCATGCGTCAGCGAAAAATATCAAAAACCGGATCACATTCCCGCCATCAAGGCCTGGATCATGATCCGGTTCACAGTTCTCCCGCACTCCGGGTTATTTTTCAGGGCTGATGCGGAACCCGTATCGGGGGAAATGCACATGGACCTCACCGGCCCGCTCATCCTCGCGACGGATAACAATCTCCTCCGCGTCCTGATACACCAGGGTTCCAGCCACCGGATCCACACCGTAATCCACCGCTGAGACCGTGACTGACGCCCCCACCTTCGCACCGGCCAGGTCTTCGAAGCCGGTCTCCGACAACGGTTCGGGATCGGTGTTGCGGGCAATCTCGACGGCGTCGGCCGCATCCAGCGCGGAGGCCTCGCCATGGCCACAGGCGGCCACCGCGTCCATCCAGGACAGCACCTGGGGATAGGGGTCCAGCAACTCCGCGATAGCCCGGTTGCCCCGGACAAACCACAGGGCGTGGTAGTAGGCGAAATCAGCAACGCAGGGCTCCTCGCCCAGCAGGAAAGTGCCGCTGTCCGCCAGTTGCTGCTCCAGCCGGCCCAGCAGCGTCGGCCATTGGGACAGGGCCTGGGCGGGATGCAACGGGGTGGCACTGCCGCCCTCAAACAGCTTCTTGCGGTCCGCCTGGAACGCTTTCTTCACGTCCTCCGGCGCCCCCTTGAAACGTTCGGCCACGGCGTGAGGCTGGAAATTCAGTGCCACCCCGTGCTGGAACATGACCTGGTCGGCAAAATGCGCGGTGCTGGCCGCCACGGCCTCCTTACCTTCCGGATACAGGGCCGGTAATGGCTGGATGCGGTCCAGTTGGCGGGCAATCATGGCGGTATCGCAATAGATATCCGCCCCCACCTGCATCACCGGGGTCCTGCGGTAGCCACCGGTCAGGGCCATCAGGTCCGGTTTCGGCATGATTCTCGGGATCTCCACCGACCGCCAGGCAAGACCTTTGAAGCCCAGCATCATGCGGGCCTTCTCGGCAAAGGGGGAAGCGTCGTAGTGGTGCAGGATGATATCGCTCATGGGGGCTCCTGGTTGACATTGGCACACTGGCCGGTTGCGTTATGCAACCACTTTAGCGGGATAAAGCGTTAACAACCAGACCAGGTGACCGGATCGGGGCCATCTCCGTTCCGACAACTGATAGACCAACTGCCATTACAGTTTGTCAATGTTAAGCATCTCATTCTGGCGATCCGCCGTATATCTCCTAGCATGGATAATGTGAATAACGTGAAACATGCGTAATTCAATGATCAGGGTAAATGCCGTACTAAATGGAGAAAGGAGTAAACATGAACATTCGAGGACTGTCTGCAACAGTTATTGCTTGTACTGTGTTTTCCATCCCTGCGTATGCTGATAACCATGGAATGGACGACAAGAAAACCGTTGCTGAACTTGTGGCAACATCCGATGAGCACACCGTGCTGGAAACCGCGATTGAGGAATCCGGGTTGTCGGCAAAACTGAACGGTAAAGGCCCGTTCACCCTGCTTGCACCGACCGACGAAGCGTTTGACGCATTGCCGGAGGGAACCCTGGATTCTCTGCTTATGTCGGAAAACAGTGACAAGCTCGAATCCATCGTTGGCTATCACGTTGTGGAAGGCCAGTTGATCCCTGGCTCAATGATCCTGATGCTCATTGAGGCTGGCGACACCCGTGGCTCTGTGACCATGCTGAACGGAGAACAACTGTTCATCAACAAGGAGAGCGATGGCAGTGTCACGCTTGAGGATGCTGAAGGTAACAAGACAAGCGTGATCAAAGCGGACCTGAAGGCCAGTAACGGCGTCGTGCACGTTATCGATCACGTCCTGATGCCCTGATCACCAGGTTATTGGAAAAGCAATCACCCACTATCACCCCGCCCCACCCAAGCAGTGGGGCGGTTCACTTCACGCATCAAGCCAATTGACATGCAATCATGGCAGTCTTTCAATAGAACGCATTGATGGCCAGACCGGATAACCGGATCAGGTCCACTTCCATTCCGGTGGCTGGTAACGCATCAGCGCCTGTAGCAGCGGCTCGGGTTGATCCTCCACCACCAGCATCTGGCGATGATGGGGTTTGAGGAAGCCGGAATCCGCCATGGTGTTCAGGAACGACAGCAACTGGTCGTAGTAACCAAAGGCGTTGTAGAGGGCACAGGGTTTGTCGTGGTAGCCCAGTTGCGCCCAGGTCCAGGCCTCGAACAGTTCATCCATGGTGCCGGGGCCGCCGGGCATGGCCACAAAGGCATCCGCCAGTTCGGCCATCTTCGCCTTGCGTTCGTGCATGCCGGAGACCACCTGCAGATCCGTCAGCCCGGGGTGGGCCAGTTCCCGGTTCTTCAGCGATTCCGGGATCACCCCATAGACCCTGCCACCACCAGCCAGTACCGCATCGGCCACCTCCCCCATCAGGCCAACCTTGCCGCCGCCAAACACCAGGTCGATACCCTGGCCGGCCATATAGCTGCCAAGTTCCCGGGCACTGTGGGCGAAGCGCTCGTGGTTACCGTGGCTTGATCCGCAAAACACTGCAATTTTCATGGTGGCGACTCCGAAGGCTGAAAGCGATAAGCGGCCATACTGCCACGGCTCCGGAGCCTTCACAATCGGGCGGTGGCACCCTCCCGCCGGGTTTCCGTCGCCAGTTGGCCCAGGGTGCGAATGGCCTCCTCGATCCGTGGTGTCCAGGGATTGGCAGCGTTCAGCCGCAGGCAGTTCTCGAACTTGCCGGTGGTGGAGAACATGATGCCGGGCGCCACGTTGATGCCCCGCTCCCGCGCCAGGCGATAGACGGTGGTACCGGAACAGCCGTCCGGCAATTGCACCCAGACCACGAAGCCACCACTGGGGCGGGTCACGGCGGTACCCTCGGGGAAATACCGGGCCACTGCCGAGCGCAGCCGTGCCGTGGCGTCCCGGTAGACCCGGCGTACCCCCCTCAGGTGGCGGTCGTAGCCGCCCTGTTCCAGGAAGTGAGCCACGGCCATCTGCGGCAGGCTGGCGGTGGCCAGGTTGGTAAAGTACTTCTGCTGACGCACCGCCGAAAAATACCGGCCCGGCGCAATCCAGCCCAGGCGCAGGCCCGGGGAGATGGTCTTGGAGAAGGAACTGCAATAGATGACATTGCCACTACGGTCGAAACTCCTGGCCGGCCGAGGCCGTTCACCGGAATGGGCCAGGTCACCGTAGATATCGTCCTCGATCAGGGGGACACCGGCATCAGCCAGCAACGCCACCAGCTTGCGCTTGTGATCGTCGGACAGGCGCATGCCCATGGGATTACTATGGTTGGTCACCGCGACGCAGGCCTTGATGGGCCACTGCTCCATTGCCAGTTGCAGGCCTTCCAGGCTGAGGCCCTCGGAGGGATGGGCGGGAATCTCGATCACCTTCAGGCCCACGATCTCGAGGGCCTGGAGGATACCAGGGAACGACGGCGACTCCACGGCCACGATATCCCCCGGCTCGGTCACTGCCCGCAGGGCCAGGATAATGGCTTCCTGGGCGCCGTTGGTGGCCAGGATCTCGTCCGGCGATACCGCCACGCCCAGGGCCACCATGCGCTGGGCCACCTGCCGGCGGAAAGCACTCTTGCCGGGGAAAGCGTAGTCCAGGGTGTCCAGGCCATGGCGCGCTGCCCAGATGGACGCCTGCTGAATCTGGCGGATGGGCAGGTAGTCCGGGTGCGGCACCGCCGTGGCCAGGGGCACCAGGCGCCGCTCCTCGTCGGAGCACAGGTCCATGGTCATCTCCCGGGCACTGACCGGCGAAGGCCCGGCGTCATGGCTGGACATGGCCGGCTCCGGCGCATCCACCGGGGGCACCCGCACGAAGTAGCCGCTGCGCTCCCGGGGTTCCAGCAGGCCCCGCCCCTCCAGGGTCTGGTGAGCCTGCAGTACCGTGGCAATGCTGACGCCAAGCTGCCGGCTGAGCACACGCACACCCGGCAAGCGCTCGCCATCCCGATAGACGCCGTCGCGGATCAGGTTTTCCACCTGGTCCGCCACCTGATGATAGAGAGTATCCATGGCACTATCCTTCCACAGTCCGGGAGCAAAGACGCAGTACAGTTACTGGCCGGAACAACCGGTACAGTTCGGATGACCGATTGCTCTGTACCGGTTCAATATCAGTTTAGCTGATTCTGTTATGGCAGGCTCGATAGCGGGACACTGGGTACCCAGACCACAGGAAAGGAAGCTGTCCCATGAGACCATCACCAAAAGCATCCCGTCCCCATCGCGGGGACCTGCTACAGGTACAGTCCGGCCCCAGTGTTGTGCCCGCCGATCCGGAGGCCAGGCTGGAACGGATGGGCTTCCGGGTGTCACGGCGCCCCGACGGGCACTGGACTGTGACCGGTTCCTCCCCGTTGCCGGAGCTGCACTTCTACAGCCGGATCGAGCTGGGGCGTTTCCTGCTCGGCAAGGCAAACCACTATCACCAATGGCTGAACTGGAGACAGCACCATGACAGAACTACCCCTCTATCAGGTTGATGCCTTTACCGACCAGGTCTTCCGGGGCAACCCCGCGGCGGTGATGCCGCTGGAGCAATGGCTGCCCGAGGATACCCTGCAGGCCCTGGCGCTGGAGAACCACCTGTCGGAAACCGCCTTCCTGGTGCCGGAACCGGAAGGCAGCGAAGCGGACTTCCACATCCGCTGGTTCACTCCCGGCGCCGAGGTCCCCCTGTGCGGCCATGCCACCCTGGCCAGCGCCTGGGTGCTGTTCAACCGCCTGGATTGGCCCCGGGAGAAGATCCGCTTCCGCTCACTAACCGGGCCGCTGTCGGTATCCCGCAAACCGGGAAACTGGCTGGAGCTGGATTTCCCGGTCCTGGAATACCAGTCGGTGCCCACGCCGGATATCCTCAGCCGCGCACTGCCGGGAGTGCCTGAACCGGTCTATGAAGTGCCCCGGGACACCAACCTGCTGGTGATTCTGGAGGATGCCAACGCCGTGCGTAACACCACCCCGGACCTGTCCATCCTCAAAAAGCTGGGCGACCAGGGGCTCATCGTCACGGCGCCGGGCGATGACTGTGATTTCGTCAGCCGCTATTTCGCCCCGGGCATAGGCATCGACGAGGACCCGGTCACCGGCTCCATCCACAGCGTACTGACGCCCTACTGGTCGGAACGCCTGGGCAAGCAGAAATTGCTGGCCCGCCAGCTATCCGCCCGGGGTGGGGAGTTACGCTGTGAACTGGCCGGCGACCGGGTGAAGATTGCCGGGCAGGCGGCGTTCTATATGGAAGGAACGGTTCATTTACCAAGCCGGTAAATCACTCGTCCATGGGGAACCCGCTTTCTCGAAGTAGACGCCCTGTTTCGCTGACTCCTCCAGGGAGTCAGCGAATGCCAGGTCGTGAGTGGCTGGGCGTGGCACTTCTTCAAACGCCGGCTTAGGGCTTCAACCAGGGGTTCTACCTGATGAACTCAGGGCAAAACCACCAGATGGTTGGGTAGCTGATTGCGTTCGTGGGTGGCCGGGACCTGTGCTTTCAGGTGCGTACCACAGGCTTCGATGCAGTCCAGGAAGCCCTGGCAGGTGTTTCCCTGGCGGACCTGCCGGGTAAAGTTCTCCACGATGCCTTCCCAGACCTTATTGTCCACCTTGGCCGAAATACCCTGGTCTACCAGGATTTCCACATAGCGCTCTGCCTCTGAAACGAAAATCAGCACACCGGTGCTATCCTTCGTATGGTGCAGGTTCTGCTCCAGGAAATGGCGACGGGCGAGATTGGAGGCGCGCCAGTACCGGACATGACGCGGGATCAGCATGGTGTTGATCTTCGGGATGCGGAACAGGGCACCCAGCACCAGAAAGACACCCCACTGCACCAGTAGCAGCGTGTGGACGCCAAACCACTCGGTGAAGTAGTTGACCAGCCCGGGCACCAGCAACGCCACGATCCCTGCCCATACCAGCGGGATATAGGCGTAATTATCAGCCTGGCGGGCCAACACGGTGACCAGTTCGGCATCGGTTTCCCGTTCGACCGCGTTGATGGCGGCCGCCACCTGGTCCTGTTCAGTCCTGGTTAATAGCGTCATAGATCGCTCTTGCTCTCAAGATAATGTGTCAACACAGGTTACCAGCCGCCGGAGGCGCCGCCGCCGCCAAAGCCACCACCACCGCCGCCGAAACCACCGCCACCAAAGCCGCCACCGCGACCTCCCATACCGGATCCCAGCAGCGCCCCGGCAATCAGTGCGCCCCGGCCGCGACCGCCACGGCCGCCGCCTCCACCGACGAGGGAGATGAACGAGACGATGATGACAAAGAAGAAAACCACCGCCAGCAGGTTCGGCTTTTCAGCAGGATCCCGTCCTGTCTGACCTTCTGGCACGGCCAGTGGCTCGCCCCCCAGCACCTGGATCATGGCTTCGGCACCCGCAATAATGCCCTGGGAGAACTCCCCCTGGCGAAAGGCCGGGGTGATGATCCGGTTGATGATGGTGGACGAAGCGGCATCGGTTAGCTGACCTTCAAGGCCGTAACCCACTTCGATGCGGATAGCACGTTCTTCTTCGGCGACAATCAGCAGTGCACCATTATCTTCGCCCTCCTGGCCGATACCCCAGTGGCGACCGAGCTGGTACCCGAAATCTTCAATGGGATAGCCCTGCAGTTCCGGCAGGGTAACCACAACCACCTGATTGGTAGTAGCTTCCTCGTGGGCTGCCAGCATGCTGGTCAGTCTGGACTCAGCGTCCTGGGACAGCATCCCGGCCTGATCCACCACTCGCCCACTCAGTTCCGGAAAATCCGGCGTGGACTGTGCCCAGGCCGGGGCCTGGAGCAGCAACAGCGCAATAAACGCAATGCAGGGGCGCAGCAATACCTTCATCAGAACTCAACCTGTGGCGCGTCTTCGGCGTTTTCGGTGGTTGCCTCAAAGTTCTCCCGCAGCTCCATGTCGCCGTAGAGCAGGCTGTGCCAGATTTTTCCGGGGAAGGTTCGGATTTCCGTATTGTACCGCTCGACCGACTGGATAAAGTCACGCCGGGCAACGGCAATACGGTTCTCGGTGCCTTCAAGCTGCGACTGCAGCGCCAGGAAATTCTGGTTGGATTTCAGGTCAGGATAGCGTTCGGAAACCGCCATCAACCGGCTCAGGGCACTGCTTAGCTCGCCCTGGGCCTGCTGGAACTGCTGGAGTTTCTCGGGGTTGTTGAGGATGCTCTCATCCACCTGAATGGAGGTGGCCTTTGACCGGGCCTCAATCACGGCCGTGAGAGTCTCCTGTTCCTGGGCGGCAAATCCCTTGACGGTTTCCACCAGATTCGGCACCAGGTCGGCACGACGCTGGTACTGGTTTTCCACCTGGGACCACGCGGACTTTACCTGTTCATCGTAGGTGGGAATGTTATTGATCCCGCAACCGGTCAGCAGCGACACAAGGGCCAGCAGCGATGTCAGTTGCCAGAAGGTCCATGAACCGGACCGTCTTTTCAGGTTTGTCATGGTTCAGCGCATCCTGTTCATAGCGAAAGGCACAGGCCGGCTCAGGCCAGCCTGATATACCGTGAGGGTTTCTTACCATAACACCTCACATCCGCCGGGTCGCGAACCACTTGTTAAATCAGAAAATTCATCAGATGGGACACCAGGATTACTTCCGCCGATAATCCGGATCCGTCCAGCATTGGGGCAAGGGTTCGCCGGAGGGAAAGACCAGTGCAGTCTTGGCGATGGGCTCGGGATCCTGGGCCTCTTCACCGTAGTGCACGCTACCGGTGACTTCGGGCTCATTGGGGTCGAAAAGGATCTTGATATCACTGATTTCCACCAGATGACCGGTGGATTTCTCTGCCAGGAGCATACAGGTTCTCCTCTGTAAGAGGCGGGATAGCGAGTGGTGTTCCTATCACTCTGGTTCCGAAGCACCGATTCTGCAACCCGCTGATCAGCCGCCGTAATCCCGGCGATCGGAAATGTTAGCGGAAGGGGATGAGTCAGCGGTCGTGCTCGGACCGACCTTGTCCACCGGCACCTCCGGGTAGCGTTTCCTGGCCCGGGCCATGCGGATGATGGTGACGATGTTGGTAACAAAGATCAGCCCCTCGGCAAGGCTGCCCCCGATGGAGCCAATGATCAGGTTATTGAGCATCCAGGCGAACGCCGCCAGCCCCAGGACGACACGCATGGCAATGCCCCGCAACAGGAACATGGCCACCGTGCCCAGGGTCGCGGCGGTCAGCGGAAACACATCAACCCAACTGCGCCAGGTCAGGGCCGCTGCCACCAGGTTGGCCGCCAGTACCGCCCACATGACCCACTGGCTGCCGGTGAATCGCCGGGCCAGCACGATGCGCACGATCACCAGCACCGTCAGCGCGGCGGCAGTCCAGCTACTGAAGAAGACGAACTGGAGCGCGAAGGCAACGTTGGCGGATATCAGCAGCACCAGCAGGCGGTCATCGTTCTTGCTGGAGAAGGCAACCAGGCAGATGGCCAGGGCCACCAGCCCGAAGAACTGACCGGCCAGGATGGCGGGGGACAGGCTTTCCAGGTCGGGCATGACGCTCCCCATGTTGAATGTATGGGCTGAAGGCCCCGGATCGCCTTCCGGCCAGATCGTTCGTGAACATTACCAGATCCGTCGATGACCCTGTGATCATTGCACAACCGTCATGGTCTGGCAGGACGATTTCGAGTCGTTTACTGCTACGCTTTCCGCCAGTCTGGCAGCGTTTGGATGCCCGCGCCGCCACTATTGCCGGCAACCCCCAACACAAGGAGACCGTGCATGTGTTCCCGTGTTATTTCCCTTCTGCTTTTCGGTGCCCTCCTCGCCGGTTGCGCCACGGACCCCGGCCCCAAACCGGAACAGGAAATGGAAGCGGCTCATAGCGCCATTGAGTCCGCTGACAGTGCCGGTGCCCGGGATGTGGAACCCGCCTTGATGACCGAAGCCCGGGACAAACTGGAGGCCGCTGGAACACTGATAGAAGAACAGCGCAATACAGAAGCCCGCCACTTGCTGGAACAGGCGGCGCTGGACGCCCAGCTCGCGGAAGCCCGTGCCGATACCCAACAGGTGAGAAACGCCCTGGGCGACCTGCAGGCCAGCATCGATTCGCTGCGCCGCAACCTGGAAAACCAGCAGTAACCCGCCGCCATGTGTACCGTTCAGACTCACAGGGAGACAACATGAACAAGCGATGTCTTACCGCAGGCTCGATGATAACGTTGGCGGGGCTTCTATTATCCGCCTGCGCCGGCACGCCGGAGCCACATCCGGGGCTGGTGGAGGCGCGGGCCGCCTACGACAGCGCCGTGGACAACGAACAGGTCGCCCGCAATGGCCTGTCACACCTGAGGGATGCGGACCAGGCCCTGGACCAGGCCGAGGAACTGTTCCGTGAAGGCGCCGACACCGGGGCCATCGACCACCAGGTGTACCTGGCCAGCCGCCATATCGACATTGCCCGGGAGAACGCCCTGCGGGCCGGACTGGAAGAGAAACTGGCGGAAGCACAGCGACAGCGGGATGACCTGCGTATCCGCATCGGCGAACGACGGGCCCAGATAGCGGAAATGGAAGCACGGATGCTGCGGGAACAGATGGATCGCTTGCATGCCGAACACACCGAGCGAGGCATGGTGATGACCCTGGGGGATGTGCTGTTCGATATCGACGAAGCGGAACTCAAGCCCGCTGGCGAGCAGACGGTGCAGAAGCTGTCCGACTTCATGCAGGAGTTCGGCAACTACCGCGTCCGCGTTGAAGGGTATACCGACAGCATTGGTGAGACCGACTACAACCAGGCCCTGTCGCTGCGGCGTGCGGAGTCAGTCCGCGATGAGCTGCTGGCGGATGGTATCGCCGCCGATCGGGTCGAGGTGGAAGGACTGGGCGAGCAGTACCCCAAGGCCTCCAACCAGACCGCCACCGGGCGCCAGGAAAATCGCCGGGTGGAAATCGTCATCTCCGACCGGGACGGTAACATCGGTTCCCGCTGATCCGGTTCACCATAAAAAACCCCGCCACCCTTTCGGGCGCGGGGTTCTCTCATCAGGAGCCGTCGTATCAGGCCGCGGCTTCTTCTTCGCCTTCCGGCACCTCGTTGCGGATCAGGAAATCGAAGGCGCTCAGTGCCGCCTTGGACCCCTCACCCATGGAGATGACGATCTGCTTGTAGGGCACGGTGGTGGCATCACCCGCCGCGAACACGCCCGGAATGGACGTTTCGCCACGCTCATCGACAATGATCTCGCCATGGCGACTCAGTTCGATGTCGCCCTTGAGCCACTCGGTGTTCGGCACCAGGCCGATCTGCACGAAGACACCTTCCAGGGCCACGTGGTGGTTCTCGCCGGTGTTCCGGTCCTTGTAGGTCAGGCCGTTGACCTTGCCACCCTCGCCGGTAACCTCGGTGGTCTGGGCGGACGTCAGGATCTCCACGTTCTTCAGGCTGCGAAGCTTCTTCTGCAGCACGTCGTCCGCCTTCATGTCATCGGCGAATTCCAACAGGGTCACGTGGCCGACAATGCCGGCCAGGTCGATAGCCGCCTCGACACCGGAGTTACCGCCGCCGATGACCGCCACGCGCTTGCCCTTGAACAGCGGACCGTCACAGTGGGGGCAGTAGGCCACGCCCTTGTTGCGGTACTCCTCCTCGCCGGGAACACCCAGTTGACGCCAGCGGGCACCGGTGGACAGCACCAGGCTGCGGGCCTTCAGGGAGGCGCCGTTCTCCAGGCGAATCTCGTGATAGCCACCAGTCTGTGAGGCCGGGATCAGCTTCTCGGCCCGCTGCATGTTCATGATATCCACGTCGTATTCCTTGACGTGCTGTTCCATGGCCGCCACCAGCTTGGGGCCTTCGGTGTAGGGCACGGAAATCAGGTTCTCGATGCCCATGGTGTCCGCTACCTGGCCACCAAAGCGCTCGGCGGCGATACCGGTGCGGATCCCCTTACGGGCGGCGTAGATGGCGGCAGAGGAACCGGCCGGGCCACCACCGATCACCAGCACCTCGAACGGGTCCTTCTGGTTGATCTTCTCGGCCTCTTTGGCACCGGCATTGCTGTCCAGCTTGGCCACGATCTCTTCCAGTGTCATGCGGCCCTGGCCCCAGGGTTCTCCGTTCAGGAACACCGCCGGTACGGCCATGATTTCCTTCCGCTCCACTTCGTCCTGGAACAGCGCACCGTCGATGGACGTGTGACGGATCTTCGGGTTGATGATACTCAGCAGGTTCAGGGCCTGCACCACGTCCGGACAATTCTGGCAGGACAGGGAGAAAAAGGTCTCGAACTCGAAGTCACCGTCCAGTGACTGGATCTGCTCGATTACGTCCTGGGATGCCTTGGACGGATGGCCACCCACCTGCAGCAGGGCCAGCACCAGGGAGGTGAACTCGTGCCCCATGGGAATACCGGCAAAGCGCACGCCGATATCGGAGTTGACCCGATTGATGGCGAACGACGGACGGCGAACATCCGGGTCGTCCTCGGTGCGCAAGGCGATCCTGTCGGACAACGGCTCGATTTCTTCCAGCAGCTCCCTCAGCTCCTGGGATTTCTTGCTGTCGTCATAGGCGGCCACCAGCTCGATAGGCTCCCTGACGTTTTCCAGATAGGCCTTAAGCTGGTCCTTGAGATTGGCATCCAACATAGAGTGTTTCCCCTTCAAAAACAGAATGACTGAACTGAAAATCGCGTTCCAAGGAATAAGATGGTGATAACAATAAGGCCCGGGCCTCGAATGCTCAAATTAATTGACCTTAAGCGATCAATAGGAGATTGCTATAGATGACGTCAAACCCGGAAGAACGGACCGCCAGATACAACAAACCCCGGCCAGGCCGGGGTTTGCGGAAAACATGGGGCCTGCCTGAACAGGTCCCCAACCAGCAGACTGGCTGCTTAGATCTTGCCAACCAGGTCCAGGGACGGAGACAGGGTCTCTTCGCCTTCCTTCCACTTGGCCGGGCATACTTCGCCCGGGTGGTTGCGAACGTACTGGGCAGCCTTGACCTTGCGCAGCAGGTCGTCGGCGTCACGGCCGATGCCTTCGGCAGTGATTTCCATGGCCTGGATAACGCCATCCGGATCCACCAGGAAGGTAGCGCGGTCGGCCAGACCCTGACCTTCACGCATCACACCGAAGTTGTTGGTGATGGTGCCGGTCTGGTCGCCTACCATGTAGTACTGGATCTTGCCGATGGTCTCGGAGCTGTCGTGCCACGCCTTGTGGGTGAAGTGGGTGTCGGTGGACACAGAGAACACCTCAACGCCCAGCTTCTGCAGCTCGTCGTACTTGTCGGCAACGTCGCCCAGCTCGGTCGGGCAGACGAAGGTGAAGTCAGCCGGGTAGAAGAAGAAAACGGCCCACTTGCCCTTCACGTCGGCGTCGGAAATTTCAACGAACTCGCCCTGCTTGAACGCGGTGGCGTTGAACGGTTTGATCTCGGTGTTTACCAGAGTCGTCATTGAGTTACTCTCCTTCAAGTTGATTGAGGTGCGTAAGGTAAACGGTCTACCTTGATTCCTCAAATTGATTGGCTTTAATTGACCAATAGAGCGTATCTATAAAGCATTTGATCCGGAGCATGCCGCCATGGCGTCCGGCTCCCGAAGAGGTTTACTGCACCCTATACATTGGGCAGCTAACAGCAGAATTCAATACGCTTGAGTTAACAAGCTGTTAGGTGTCAGGTGACCTGAAGCCGGCCCACGGATTCACTGTTGCCTCCATATTCGCTAACCTGTGTGACCGTTTCGATACACTCGCTCGGAGTCGCCCCACAATGCATTCGTTCCCCATCCAATACGTTGAGCCGGTCTTCCGCCCACCCAGTGAAGCCAACTCGCTGATCCTGCCGGTGACCAACGGCTGTTCCTGGAACAAGTGCACCTTCTGCGAGATGTATACCGACCCCCAGAAGAAATTCCGGGCCCGCCCGGAAGAGGAAGTACTGGAGGAAATCCGCAAGTGCGGCGAACGCATGATCGTCCAGCGGGTATTCCTTGCCGATGGTGATGCAATGATCCTGCCTACTCATCGCCTGCTGAAGATCCTTGAGGCGATCCGCGAACATCTGCCGGATGTTCACAGGGTTACCTCCTACTGCCTGCCCCGGAACCTGAAGCGCAAGTCGGTGGCGGAACTGAAGGAATTGCACGATGCCGGGCTGCACATGCTCTATATCGGTGCCGAATCCGGTGACGACGAGGTGCTCCGTCGGGTAAACAAGGGCGAGTCCTACGAGTCCACCAAGGACGCCCTGCTGAAGATCGGCGAGGCTGGCATCAAGCGCTCGGTCATGATCCTCAACGGACTGGGCGGCAAGAGTCTGAGCGACCAGCACGCCCTCAATTCGGCCCGCCTGATGAACGACACCCAGCCGGAATTCCTGTCCACTCTGGTGGTCAGCTTCCCCCAGGGCATGGACCGCTACCGGGAACAGTTCCCGGATTTCGAGCCCCTGGACCAGCACGAGCTGTTCCTGGAGGCGAAAAAGCTGCTGGACAACCTGGAGCTGGAGCAGACGGTATTCCGCAGCGACCACGCCTCCAACTACCTGGTGCTCAAGGGCACCCTGGGCCGGGACAAGGAACGAATGCTGGAGCAGGTACGCACTGCCATCAACACACCGGAACGCGCCCGCCTGCGCCCTGAGTGGATGCGGGGGCTGTGAACCTTTCGCATCGTGTCCGGTCGAAAAATCACCAGTTGTGTTATAGAGTGCAGGTATCAACCTGTTTCAGTCAGCCCATACCGGGTCACGGACGAACTGCCGGGAGATCAGTGGAACATGAAGGTATTCAGACTGTTTTCCAACAATGAGGAATCGGCCTACCAGGCGCGCCTTCGCAAGGCCGTGGAGGAGCATGGGGACCATTTCCGTATTGATGACAACGGTGCTGTCAGCGTCGACCTGAACAGCGAAAGCTTCTGCCGCTCACTGTATGCCGAGAACGCCGATGACCTTGGCGAACCAATGGAGGAGTCCCCCAAAGCCGTAGCGGAGTAGCGGCGCCGTGGGGTTTCTCTACATCTTCTTTATCCTGGTCTGCGGCTTTATTGTCGCCAACTACCACCTGCCCACCCGGTTCCGCCAGGGCCGCTCCACCGGTTGGGACTATTATTTCCGCATTGGCCTGCTGGGCTTCTGGTGCGTGGTCTTCGGTTTTCTTGTCACCATCCTGCTGGATACCCTGAACCTGCCCACACATCTGTTCGATCTGGCCGGCTATCCCCTCTCGCAGGTGCAGCAGGCCTGGCTGAATTTTGGTCTGGAAGAAGTCACCTCCCACCAGCTTTCCGTCGCCGTTTTCGCATTGGTCGGTGCGGTGCTGTTCGCCTTCTACAGCCATATCCGGGCCCGCAACAAGGTATTCCGGGTGTCCAGGCTGGCATCCGAGTGCAGTGGCCACCATCTGGAGAAGCTGCTGCTGGATGCCACCGTGTTCAACATGTCGGTTTCGGTCACCCTCAAGTCCCGCAAGTGGTACGCCGGCAAGGTGGTGGATTTCACCCCTGAGACCGGCGGCGTGCGCACTTTCGCACTGCTGCCCATGAAAAGCGGCTATCGCCGGGAGTCCGACCTGCAACTGGTGGATACCCAGGACTACGAGGCTTACTACCGGTTCATGGGTATGAAAGGGGATCACACCGGACGCCTGGACCTGGAACACTTCCGGGTGGTGATACCGGTGGAGCACATCAGCCACATCGCCATGTTCGATCAGGAAACCTACGAGATCTTTACCTTCACCCGACCGCCAGCCCCCTCGATGGGCGTCGCCGGGTCCCGCCTCTGAGCCTTGGCCCCTTCCCGGCCTGACTGATCACTTTTTGCCCACAAACCTTGCAAGACCGTCATCCTTTCGGTAGCCTTTCGTTAATTGAACGTTCAATTAAAAAAGATTACCGAGGAATACGATGCCGATTGTTGGCGTGAAAGACACAAGGAAACAGCAACTTATCGAGGCCACCATGGCCTCCATTGCCGAGCTGGGGATGCAGAACACCACCATCGTCAGCATCAGCAAACGGGCAGGCATGTCGTCGGGGATCATCAGCCACTACTTCGGCGGCAAGCAGGGTCTGATCGAGGCGGCCCTGCGTCACCTGCTGGAGCAGTTGGGCCAGGAACTGCGGGAGCGCATGGCCAGAACCGACGGCTCTCCGGAGCAACGCCTGGCGTGCATTGTCGAGGCCAATTTCTCGGAGTTCCAGCGCTCGGCCCTGGCCGCCAAGACCTGGCTCAGCTTCTGGGCCCGGTCCATGCACGAGCCTGGCCTCAAGCGCCTGCAGCAGATCAACAATGCCCGGCTGTACAGCAACCTGCGCTTTTCCTTTGCCCAGGTTCTGCCAGCGCGGGAAGCCACCGAGGCGGCCCGCCAGACCGCCGCGATGATCGACGGTTTCTGGCTGCGAAGTGCCCTCAGCCTCGACCCGATGGAGAGCTTCGAGGCCGGCGAGCGGCTGATCAAACAGTTTATCGAACAAACCCTGGCCGGCGCCGGGGCGATGCATTCATTGAATTGAGGTTATCGGTCACCATGTCCAACCAGCTTCCTGTCTACCAGAACTACGTCCATGGTCGTTTCCTGCCCAACACCAGCGGGGAAACCTTCCCGGTGGTGAATCCGGCCACCGGCAAGGTGATCTATGAGGTCGAGGTAGCGGACGAATCCATCCAGCGGGCCGCCATCGAAAGCGCCCGTTCGGGTTTCGCCGACTGGTCCGCCATGCCCGCGGTGGAACGCAGCCGCATCCTGCTGCGGGCTGTGGCCCTGCTGCGGGAGCGAAATGACGACCTGGCCCGCACCGAAGTACTGGACACCGGCAAACCCTGTCAGGAGGCGGAAGCGGTGGACGTGGCCACCGGTGCCGATGCCATTGAGTTCTTCGCCGGCATCGTGCCCTCCATGGAAGGTAACCAGCAGGACCTGGGGGGCGATTTCTACTACACCCGCCGCGAGCCCCTGGGCATCTGTGCCGGTATCGGTGCCTGGAATTACCCGATCCAGATCGCCTGCTGGAAATCGGCCCCCGCCCTGGCCACCGGCAACGCCATGATCTTCAAGCCTTCCGAAGAAACCCCCATGGGCGCCATGCGACTGGCGGAAATCTTCACCGAAGCCGGAGTACCGGCTGGCGTGTTCAACGTGGTCCACGGTGCCGCCGAGGTAGGCCAGTGGCTGACCCACCACCCCGATATTGCCAAGGTGTCCTTCACTGGCGAGGTGGGTACGGGCAGGAAGGTGATGGCCGCCGCGGCCACTACCCTCAAGGACGTCACCATGGAGCTGGGGGGCAAGTCGCCGCTGATCATCTTCGACGACGCCGACCTGGAGAACGCTGTCTCTGCCGCCATGGTGGGCAACTTCTACACCCAGGGCGAGATCTGCACCAACGGCACCCGGGTGTTCGTGCACCAGGACATCTACCCCCGCTTCATGGACCGGCTACTGGAGCGCACCCGCAACAACATCGTGCCCGGCGATCCCATGGACCCGGCCACCAACTACGGCGCGCTGATCTCCAGGAAACACCAGGAACTGGTGCTGCACTACATCGGCAAAGGCCGGGAAGAAGGCGCCACCCTGGCCCACGGCGGTGAAGCGTTCGAGCCCGAGGATTCCCGGGGGGGCTATTTCGTGCAGCCCACTATTTTCACCGACTGCACCGACGACATGACCATCGTGAAGGAGGAAATCTTCGGGCCGGTGATGTCGGTACTGACGTTCTCCGACGAAGAGGAAGTCATCCGCCGGGCCAACAGCACCGACACCGGCCTGGCCGCCGGGGTGTTCACCAACAACATCCGCCGGGCCCACCGGGTCATCCACCGCATCCAGGCCGGTATCTGCTGGATCAACAGCTTTGGCGCGTCACCGGCGGAAATGCCGGTTGGCGGTTACAAACTCTCCGGCATTGGCCGTGAGAACGGGCGCGAAACCCTGGCCCACTACACCCAGCTGAAAGCGGTGTATGTGGGCATGGAAGATATCGACGCCCCTTTCTGAACTCGACCGTTTCGACAGGCCCGGTCCCGACGGCGCAGGCACGGCCCTGCGCTGGACGAACGCCTGTGTGCCACCACTCCGTGAAGAGTGAGGATTGTTATGACCGACAACCAGTTCGACTACATCATTGTGGGTGCGGGTTCCGCCGGCTGCGTGCTGGCCAACCGCCTCACCGAGGATGGCCAGCACAAGGTACTGCTGCTGGAAACCGGCGGCAGCGACAAGAGCATCTTCATCCAGATGCCCACGGCCCTGTCCATTCCCATGAACACCCAAAAGTACGCCTGGCAGTTCGAGACCGAGCCGGAGCCCTACCTGGACAACCGCCGCATGCATTGCCCCCGGGGCAAGGTGCTGGGCGGTTCCTCGTCTATCAACGGCATGGTCTATGTACGCGGCCACGCCCGGGACTTCGATGAATGGGACGCCGAAGGCGCCGACGGCTGGCACTACCGCAACGTGCTGCCTTACTTCAAGAAGGCCGAAACCTGGGCCTTCGGTGGTGACGACTACCGGGGCGATACCGGCCCGCTAGGCGTCAACAACGGCAACAACATGCAGAACCCGCTGTACAGGGCGTTTATCCGGGCCGGTGTCGACGCGGGTTACCTGGAAACCGACGACTACAACGGCGCCCGCCAGGAAGGTTTCGGCGCCATGCACATGACCGTCAAGAACGGTCGTCGCTGGTCCACCGCCAACGCCTACCTGCGCCCGGCCATGGACCGCCCCAACCTGACCGTGGTCACCCATGCCCTGGTGCACCGGGTACTGCTGGAGGGCAACACCGCCACCGGCGTGCGCTATGAACAACGCGGCAAGGTGCATGACGTGGGGGCCCGGGAAGAGGTCATCCTGTCCGCCGGGTCCATTGGCTCACCTCACCTGTTACAACTTTCGGGCATCGGCAACCGCGAGGTGCTGGAGCAGGCCGGTATCGAGGTGAACCATGAACTGCCCGGGGTGGGCGAGAACCTGCAGGACCATCTGGAGTTCTACTTCCAGTTCCGCTGCAAGCAGCCGGTGTCCCTCAACGGCAAGCTGGACTGGTGGAACAAGCTGAAGATCGGCGTGCGCTGGATCCTGAAGAAGGATGGCCTGGGTGCCACCAACCACTTCGAGTCCTGCGGCTTTATCCGCTCGAAGGCCGGTGTGGAATGGCCGGACCTGCAGTATCACTTCCTGCCGGCGGCCATGCGCTACGACGGCAAGGAGGCCTTCGACGGCGATGGCTTCCAGCTCCACATCGGTCACAACAAGCCGAAAAGCCGGGGCTTCGTGCACGTCCAGTCCGCCGATCCGAAACAGGCGCCCCGCATCCGCTTCAACTACCTGCAACACGAGGCGGACCGGGAAGGCTTCCGGGATTGCGTGAAGCTGACCCGGGAGATCATCAACCAGCCGGCCATGGATGAGTACCGGGGCGCAGAGATCCAGCCCGGGGAACATATCCAGAGCGACGAGGACATCGACGCCTTCGTTCGCCAGGCAGTGGAAAGCGCCTATCACCCATCGTGCACCTGCAAGATGGGCACCGACGGGCAGGCGGTGGTTGACCCTAATACGCGGGTTCATGGCATTGACCGGCTGCGGGTGGTGGACTCGTCCATCTTCCCCACCATCCCCAACGGCAACCTGAACGCCCCCACCATCATGGTGGCGGAACGGGCCGCCGACCTGATCCGGGGCAGAGAACCCCTGCAACCTTCGGATGCGCCCGTGGTCACGGACGATCAGTGGCAGGCGCGCCAACGCCCGGGGCAGGCACGGCGCTAGCGCCAGTACCAGACGATGCCGGAGCACACCCGCTCTGGCATCGCCCGGCTTTCAGGATTTCCCTATCAGCGCGACGACCTTGTCGTTTTCGGGCGCCGGATAGGCAAGTCCTGGGTAGACAACTCGAATCAACAGAGGAGACAACACCCATGACATCGACCCTGATGAGACAGTACAACCGGAGGGCAGGCGTATGACACTCTGGTTATCCACAGGCCTGATCTTCACCTTCGTCGCCATTGTGCTGATTATCTACAAGTGGTGGGACGTGCAGTGCATCGGCGTCACACCGGTGCGTACCTTCACCTTTATCGCTATCCTGTTCACCTCCGGCCTGGACGTGGGGCTGATCATGTTCCCCCTCACCGAGTTCGGCGGCTATGGTGACGTGGGAACCAACCCGGAGTACGGCTTCGCCAACCCCCTGGCCATTGAGTTCGGGTTCTGGGCGTTCCTGATCTGGGGCTTCTACTTCCTCACCTGCTTCTACTTCTGCATGATCGAACCACGGGTGAAGTTCTTCGAGATCCCCCTGGTGAAGGTCATCAACAACGTGGTGATCATCGGTACCTGCGCCTTCACCGCCTACCTGCTGCTGGTGAACCTGCCCTGGTACCTGCCGCAACTGGGCGATGGCGAAACGGTGGTGCCCACCTTCTACCTGATCGTGTTTGCGGCCATCGCCCTGGCGGTGTATTCCAGCAGCAAGATCAAGTACGTGCGTATCCTCAGCCTGGGCTCGAGCTGGCTGTTTATCGCGCTGATCGCCGTCATGTGGGGCCAGGCCTTCCTGGGCGGCCAGGGCAGCCCCTGGGACTTCTTCGTCACCGCCAGCCTGCTGGGCGAGTACTTTGGCAACATCCACCGCTTTGCCCTGCCGATTAACGACTACCACGAATTCTACCTGTTCTGGTGGTTCTCCTGGAGCATCATGATCGGCCAGTTCACCGCCCGGTTTGTCAGTGGCATCCGCACCTGGCAACTGTTCCTGGCGATGCTGTTCGTGCCATCCATCGCCATCGGCACCTGGTTCACCGTGCTCTATCACTATCACGCCCAGGAGCTGTCCATTGCCACGGTCATCAACCTGGCCATGATTACCGTAGGCATCCTGATGGTGATCAATTCCCTGGATTCCCTGATCCGGCTGTACACCGACAACCTGAACCTGACCGTGAAACGGTTCGGTCGACTGCCCTATTTCTTCGGCAACCTGGTGGCCATGGTGGGGCTGACCCTGCTGTTCCAGCTGGACTTCCTGCGTATCCAGTGGGTGGGTGCACTGGTCATCGCCCTGTACTTCGGTTGCTTTGGCTATATCCTGGCGAAAAAGCGCGCGGAGGTGTTCGGTATCGACAGCTCACCCCGGGAGAACGTGCTGGACTTCCACCGGATAGAAACCACCAACTGATCGCGAGAGGCACCTGCCAGGCATGGTGGGGCAGTCGATCACTGTGGCCAGCGGGCCACGTCTTCCATGACGTGGCCCGGTGCCAACAGGACCGCCACTTTGCCGCTTTCGCCGTCGTCAAGACTGTCCGGCTCGCATAACTGTAAGGCCGGCCAACATCCATCGAAAAACGACAGTCTCTTTGGCGGGCGCTCCACCATATGCCTGAAACCGCCCGGCAAAGAAACACTTACCCTCCCCAGCCAGACCGGCATCCCCGCCAATCCCGCTGAATGACGTGGCAATAGCGTCGTCGTGGCCTTCGAAACCGCTGTCAATGTCAGGAATACATAACTGATCAAAATTGACGAGAACGTCTCCGAATGTTCATGAAATTCAATAAAAACACAAAACTTTAACGCGGCCAGTAACGCAAAAAAGTCGAGAAGTTTTACAGCCGGCAGGGCTTCTCCCGGCAAACGCCGGCCCCAGGCGCTTCCGCTAGCTGCCGGGGCACGCCAGGCCACTGATATTACAGCGCGTTTACAGTTTTTTGACCAAATGGCACGCAGGATGCTCGATTCCCGTCCCGGAAGCCAAGGCTTCCGGTCACACCTGGTAGTGAATGCAGGGAGTTGAAGCTCCCGAGACCAATGACAAGGACAAGATGGAGAGAGTCATGAACATCAAGGACAACCAGATCCCGGACTCCCAGGACCACGGCAAGGCCAACCTCTGCCCCGGCCACGGAATGGGCGGACGTCACCCTACCCGGGAGGGACTGGGCCGACTGTCGGGACATGATGACCCGGGCATGTTCGGGCGCATGTTTCCGAACCTGAGCCCACTCGATGTGCCCGACCACAAGCTGAAGGCGCTGGCTGAAGCCATGCTGGATCCGGAACCGGATGGCGACGACCGCAGTAACCCGACCATACCCGGTGGCTACACTTACTTCGGCCAGTTCGTGGACCACGATATTACGCTGGACCTGAGCTCACTGTCCGACAAGAAGCGGGATCCCCTGGGCCTGGAGAACTTCCGCACGCCTGCCCTGGATCTGGACAACGTCTACGGCCTGGGCCCGGACGGCTCGCCTCACCTGTATGCCCGTAGTCCGGACGCCCCCAGGCAGCGCGGCCCGAAACTGGTGGTCGGCCGCAACATCAATGTGGACTTCGGTGGCATTACCGGTGAATTCCACAACGACCTGCCCCGCAGCCCCGAGGGTATGGCCCTGATCGGCGACCCCCGCAATGACGAAAACCTGGTGGTCGCCCAGACCCAGTTGGCGTTCATCAAGTTCCACAACGCTGTCTGCGACCACCTGACAAGCGAAGGCGTACCGGATGCCGAACTCTTCGACCGGGCCCGGCGAACCGTCACCCATCACTATCAGTGGCTGGTGCTCCACGACTGGATGGAACGACTGTGCGGTGAAGGCACCACGGATCACATCCTGAACGAAGGCCGCAAGTATTACCGGTTCAAGCATACGCCGTATATGCCGGTGGAGTTCTCGGTGGCCGCCTACCGCATCGGCCATAGCATGGTACGGCAGCGCTACAGCTACAACCGGGTGTTCCCGGATACCGGGTTCGATTTCCTGTTCGACTTTACCGGCCTTTCCGGCGGCATCACCGGGCTGCTGGCCCCGGATCCCCCCACCGGGCCGGTGCCGGTCTCCCACCTGCCCAGCAACTGGATCATCGACTGGCGACGCTTCTATGAACTGGATCGTCCGGACGGGATCGCCTTCAATGCGTCGAAGAAAATTGACGCCCTGCTGGCAAGGGAACTACACGAACTGCCCGGGGGTGGAGGCAACCTCGCAGAGCGTAACCTCAAGCGCGGCGTCAGCCTGGGCCTGCCCTCCGGACAGGATGTGGCCCGCGAGATGGGCCTGACACCACTCACCGGTGATCAGATCGCCAGCGGCCCGGATGGCCAGGTGGCCCGTGATCAAGGACTGCACGAGGCCACACCCCTGTGGTACTACCTCCTCAAGGAAGCGGAAGTTACCCACAACGGCGAACGGCTGGGGCCGGTGGGCGCGACGATTATCTCCGAGGTATTCGTGGGGCTGGTTCACGGCGACCACCAATCCTACCTCTGGCAGGAGGGCAAGGACTGGAAGCCCTTCCTGCCCTCGAAGGAACCGGGACGGTTCACCATGGCCGACCTGCTGACCTTCGTGAATGAACTCAACCCCCTCGGGGATTAAACCTGCCCCGTGCGCGGCACCGGTGCCGGTGCCGCGCCGCCAGCCGGCATTCCCGCTCAGTACAGGATCAGCCGCACCAGGATGGCCGCCACCATGGCCAGGGTCAGCCACTTGATCCAGCGGGCGCCCTGTGGGCCCATGTTGACCCGCACCGCCATCATGGCCCCGGCCATATTGCCCGCCGCCAGCACGAGACCAGTCATCCAGAGCACCTGTCCCTTGGCGGCGAAGATGGCCAGGGCCGGCAGGGTGTAGATCAGGATAATGAACACCTTGATGACGTTCACCTGGGGCAGGTCGATTTTCAGCATCCGGTAGAGCACCACGATGAACAGGGCACCCACCCCGACCTGGATGAACCCCCCATAGAGCCCGATCAGGAACAGCGCAAGGTATTCCATGGGACCCAGCCGGTCCGGGGTCAGCGGGCGGGTATCCAGCTTCGGCTGAGGCAACAGCATGAACGCCGAGGCACCGATCATGGCGGCGATCAGTATGGACTCGAAGATGGCCTGGGGAATCCAGGTGGCGGTCCAGGCCCCCAGCAGGGAGCCGGCGACGGCGGGGATAGCCAGGCGGATGCTCACCGCCAGGTTGCTGTGCCCCGCCCGGAAGAAACTGCCCACGGCGGTGATGCTCTGCAGGGTGATGGCCACCCGGTTGGTGCCGTTGGCCACCTGTGCCGGCAGGCCCAGGAATATCAGCAGCGGCAGGGTGAGCATCGACCCACCGGCGGAGAGCACATTGATAAAGCCGGCCACGCCGCCGATGGCCACCAGGGCCAGGATCTCCCACAGGGACAGGGAGAAGGTCACAGGGCTGGCCTCAGGCGGTCGCGGTCACACCGGTACCGTGGGAACGGCGGACACTCCACGCCAGCAGGGCGACAAACACCACCAGTCCAGCCAGGTCGATCCAGATCATGCCGTGGGGCCATAGCATCAGTGCTCCGACAGGGAACATCAGCACCCGCAGCCACCACCGCAGGGGATGTTCCAGATATCCTTCCAGGCCCGCAATAATGGCATAGATACCAAACAGGGCAAACGTGAACACCTTGAGCATTTCCAGGGGAGTACCGGAAATCAGCGGCGAATAGGCAAACAGCAGCGGCACAATGTACAGGCCCTTGGCCACCTTCCAGGCAGTGAGGCCCGTGCGCATGGCGGGCGTACCGGCAATGGCCGCCGCGGCGAAGGCAGTCAGGCACACCGGCGGGGTGACGTTGGAATCCTGGGACAGCCAGAAGATGATCATATGGGCCGCCACCAGCGCCATGGTCAGGGCATGGGGGGACAGCGCCTGTTCCAGTAACTGGCTGGTGAAGTTCTCCGGCACCTCCGCCAGCATAGCCACTGCCTGGGCCCGTTCCATGGGGGCGCTTAGCAATTCCGTCGCCTCCGGCGAGGTCAGCATGAAGATCGCCCGGGCCTGCTCCGGCAGGTTACCGCTGGCCATCAGGTCAATGAGTTGGGCCTGGGCAATCAACTGGTAGATGGCGGGGGCGGACAGGGTCGCCAGCACAATGTACGCGGCGGTAACCGGCAGCCCCATGCCCAGGATCAGGGACGCCAGCGCCACCAGCACAATGGTTACCAGCAGGCTGCCCCCGGCCCATTCGGTGATCATCAGCGAGAAAGTATTGCCGATACCGGTGGTGGAGATCACCATCACAATCAGGCCAACGGTAATCAGCAGGATCGCCGTGGTCATGATATTGCGGGTGCCCTGGGCCAGGGCGTCGAGGATATCCCGTAAGGTCATCGGCTTGCGGGCAATCCAGGACGCCACCACCACGGATACAATGGCAATGCCCGCCGCATAGGTGGGCGTAAAGCCGTAGATCAGCGATGCCACCAGCACCACCAGCGGCAGCAGGTAGTGCCAGCCGCCCTTGAGTACCTGACCGAAAGTCTCCGCCTCTTCGTCCTCGAGTTTGACGGCATGGCTGCGCTTGGCCTCAATGCGCACGAACATGGCGACGGAGAGGAAATAAAGCAGCGCCGGCAGGGCGGCAACGCCAATGATGGTGAGGTAGGACACCTGGGTATAGGAGGCCATGATAAAGGCCCCTGCCCCCATCACCGGAGGCATCAACTGGCCCCCGGTGGAAGCCGCTGCCTCCACGCCGCCAGCGAAGCGTGCCGGGAACCCGGCCTTGCGCATCAGCGGGATGGTAATGACGCCGGTGGACACGGTATTGGCCACGCTGGAGCCGGACACCGACCCCATCAGTCCGGAGGAGAACACCGCCACGAACCCGGGCCCGCCCACGAAGCGGCCAGCGGCGCAGCGGGCCAGGTCGATAATAAAATCCCCGGCGCCGGACTTCACCAGGAAGGCACCGAACAGGATGAACATGAACACGTAGGTCCAGGAGATGCGGGCGATGGAGCCCAGCATGCCCTGCCCGCCGATGTACGAACGGTAGAGCACCGTTTCCCAGGTCAGCCCCGGGAAATTGAAAATGCCTTCCACGTACTGCCCCCACCAGGCCACATAGGTGAGTGCAACAATGCACAGGCAGGGAATGAACCAGCCGGTGGTGCGCCGGGCAAACTCCAGCACCAGGACCACCGCGACGATAGAGACCACCCAGTCCGCAGTGGAGAACACCACACCCCGGTCATAGAGGGCATCCTCGAAACCCATCAGGTACAGGGCGCAGCCAAGGGCAGCCAGCCCGAGCACCAGGTCCACCCAGAACACGGCCCGCTGGACACCGGCCCGCTCACTGCGGATCAGCGGCATGGCCAGGGCACAGAGCAGGCCAAACAGGCCGAAGTGCAGCGCCGAAGTCCACAGCTCCGACAGGGTGGAGAAGGTATTGAACCACAGGTGGACCAGGGCAATACCGATGGCCAGCACAAAGATCACCCGGCCAATGACCGGGTGTTCCAGGCGTTCCGGGGCCTCTTTCGGGCTTTCCTCGCGGATCTTTTCCAGCCGGGCATCGACCCCGGCGTCGTCACTACGCGGTTCTGTCACACACGATGTCCTGTCACGGCCCGCAGGCTTATTCGGCCTTCAGGCGGTCCGGGATCTCGATGCCCTGTTCCTCGTAGTAGCGCTGGGCGCCCGGGTGCAGCGGCATGGGCAGACCCACAATCGCTTTCTCCAGGGCCATGGCCTTGGTGGCGGCATGGATGTTGTTGAGGAACGGCAGGTTCTCGTAGATGGTCTTGGTGATCTGGTAGACGTCCTCTTCGGACACATCGTCCCGCACCGCCAGGATGTTGGGCTGGGCAATGGTATTGATCACTTCGTCCTGGTTGGGATAGGTGCCGGCGGGGATCTCGTAGGCGGACCAGAGATCGAAGTTGCTGTTCACTTCCGCCAGCTGCTCCTCGGTGAAATTGAGGGTGACAATGTCATCCCCCATGTTGGCGTAGGCCCGGGTCACCGCCGAGGCCGGCACACCGGCGGGAATGTTCATGCCGTCGATATTGCCGTTCTGCAGGGCATCGGCGCTGGGACCATAGCCCATGTAGGCCATCTCCATCTGTTCCAGGTCGATGCCCACATTGCCGAGGATGAACCGGCCGGAACCCTCGGTGCCGGAGTTGCGGGCACCAATGGAGAAGGTTTCGCCGTAGAGGTTTTCCATGTCGGAAATGGTGCCGGAATCGGCCATTTCACTGCGGATCACGAAATGCTCCACGTTCTGCCACAGCATGGAGACCGAGCGCATGTTCTTGTAGGCCTTGGGCACCGGGCCGCTGCCATCCCACGCCCAGGCGCCGTACAGCCCCTGCAGGATGCCGAACTGGGCCTGGTCCTCGTCCATCAGCTTGAGGTTTTCGCCGGAGCCGGCGGAGCTGATGGCGGAGACGGAGATGTTCTCGGTGGGTTCGAGTTTTACCTTGATCAGGGTCGAGATGGCGACCCCTACCGGATAATAGGTGCCGCCGGTGGTGGCCGTACCCATGATGTACTGACCTTCGGCATGGGCCGTCATCGAGACGCCAAGAGACGCCGAAAGGAGCAGGCTGGAGGTAAGCTTCAGGAATGAGCGCTTTCGCATGGGAATGTCCTTATTGTTGGTCTGGTCGGTGACGTTCGGGTGTTGTTATCCCGATAAATCTAGACCAGCCAACGCCGGACAGCTACCCAACGCCCTTAGACTTTAGGCGGGTATCAATGTGAAAACATGGGGTGAGAACAGCAGGAAGCGCCTCGTGGGGGCGCTTCCTGACTGGGGGATCAGTTGGTGGCGTCCTCGATCTCGTCGCCGACGTTCCTGGCCCCTTCCTTGATGTTGTACCAGGCGGAGGAGGTGGCCTGCTTGGTATTCTCCCAGGCACTTTCGCTGATGTCCTTGGTGTTCTCCCAGGCCTGCTGCAGCCCCTGGCTGGTCTGGTTCCACCAGCTTGCGTCATAGGCTGGCAGCGCCTTGATATCATCCTGGGTTCCTTCCAGCTGAACCCTGTAGTCCTTGTCATCAAACTCGTCGCCGTCGTTGTCCGGTTCCATGCTCACGGTGAAGGTACCGCGCTCGGCAACAACGTCACGGCCACCCAGCCCCAGTACATCGCCGGTCTTGATCACCAGCGCATGGACCGACATACCGTCGTCCATGAGGATATCCTCAACCTCACCGACTTCTTCGCCACTGCTGTCATAAACCTCCGCGTCCATCAGATCATCCGCAGAGTATAGTCCCTGGGCGGCGTGCGCCGAGAGGCTGAAAGCCAAGGAACCAGCGACCAGGGAAAGCCCCATTGCCCGAACCAAACGTGTGTGCATCATGATTGAACTCCTGTATTCCGTTGACTCCTGCGTGCATGTCCGCGGGCCGAAGCGGCGGACATTGCCGGACGTGATGTGACACAGATCACGTTACAGTTAACGCTAACAGGTGGGTGACGGGGCACCAAGTGACAGTCTGGCAATAGAGCCTATGTACGGGTCATGCGCCGCACATGGGACACCACCACCGCCTCCGCCAGGGCGATGGTTTCCGGGTCAAATTGCTCACCGGCGCCAAGCCGTCTCAGCAATGGAGTGCGCCCTACCAGAAAGAACACCACCTGACCGACCAGGGTGTGCGCCTCCAGGATGACCTGCTGATCACTGGCCGGGCGTTTCATCAGCACGCTCACCAGGGTAGTGACAGCGACATGGGCCTTCTCGAAGGCATCCCGGTAAAGGATATCGAAGGCTTCGGAGGGGTTGGCCTGCTCCCGCATCACCAGCATCAGCCAGCGGCGGGCCTCCGGCCTCTCCATGAACAGGTGCACCATGCGCCCCATCAGTTGTTCCAGCAGCCGACGGGCACTGTCCTCCCCCAGGGTCTGGGCGTGGTCGTAGGTAATACCCATCTCCCCCAGCTGCAGGTCTTCCCGCAACCGGGTGGAGATGTGACGGGCCGCCGCCAGGTAAAGCCCATGCTTGTTGCCGAAGTAGTAGGCAATGGAGCCAATGTTGGCGCCCGCTGCCGTGGCAATCATGCGGGTGGTGGTACCGCTGAAACCATGTTCACCAAACAGGTCGATACCCGCCAGGATCAGGTTTTCCGCCGTCTGGTTATCGGCATTCACCGGACTGTTCAATCCACTCACTCCTTTCCGTCAACGCTGGCGGGCTCCAGTGTGCCGGATTCCCGGCCGAAGAAATACGTGTACAGCACCGGCACCACGCCCAGACTCATCACCGTACCCAGGGCCAGCCCAAAGGCCATGGCACTGGCCATGCCGTAGAATAGCGGGTCATGGCCCACGATCAACGGCAGGAACCCGAGGATAGTGGTGATGGTGGCCATCAATATGGGCCGCAGCCGGCGCACGGAGGCCGCCACCACCGCCTCGGTTATCGGCAGCGCCGGCTCTTCCTGCCGGTTCAGGTCAATGCGGTCAATCAGCACGATGGCGTTATTGATGATGATCCCCGCCAGACTGTACAGGCCCAGCAACACCATGAACCCGAAGTTGGCCCGCAGCACCAGCAGGCCCACGGCCACGCCCAGGATCACCAGGGGAATCGTCGCCACGATCAGCAGGGGCCGTTTGAAGGAATTGAACTGGGCCACCAGCAGCACCATCACGATACCCAGGCACAGGGGCAGGTTGGCCTGCAACGCGGCGCGCCCCTCGGCGGACTGCTTCACCACACCGTCAAACGCCACCGCGTAACCCGGTGGCAGACCGGCCTCCAGCTCCCTCAGGGCCGGTTCCACCCGGGGCACCATCTCCTCCGCTGTATAGCCGCTGTTACGGGCTTCCACCGTAATCGACCGTTTCAGGTCCACCCGGTCGATACGATAGTAACCGTTGCCCAGGGAGATATCCGCCACCTGGTTCAGGGTCACGCCCGCCCCTGGCGTTTCCAGCGGATAGACCGTCAGGGAACGCAGCCGTTCCAGACTTTCCCGGCCTTCCTCCTGGTAACGGAGCATCACCGGGATATGGCGGTCCCCCTCCCGGAAATCGGTGATGCGGTAACCGTCGATGGCACCTTGCAGCGAACGGGCAATATCGGCGGAGCTGACCCCGGCACGGCGGGCCCGGGCCTGGTCCACCTCGATATGCAGCGACGGGATCCGCGCCTCCCAGCTCTGGCGCACATCCCGCGTACCGGGCAGGTCCGCGAGGATGCGTTCCACCTTCGCCGCCGACTCGAACAGCATCTCCCGGTCCGGCCCTGTCACCTGGACCTCCAGCAGGTTGCTGTCCGAAGGGCCCAGGAACATGCGGGTGACCTGGGCGGACACGGACGGATGGCGGGTGGCCAGCAGCCTGCGGGTGTTGTCCAGCACGCCGTCCATGTGCCTGGCGTCGCTCACGTTCAGGACCAGGAAGCCCTTGTTGGGCGCCGGATCGATGGGAGTCAGCGACAGCACGAAACGGGGTCCGCCAAAGCCCAGGTAGGCGGCGACGCTTTCCACATGGGGATTGTCATCCCCGGACAACAGGTCGCTGATCCGTCGAATCCCGTCGTCCGCCACGCTGGGCGCAATATCGGAGGGAAAATCCACGTACACCAGCACCTGACTGCGGTCGGAATCCGGGAAGAACTTTTTCGGCACGACCTGCATCAGTCCCACGCCGGCGGCGAAGGCCACCACCATCAGCAGCAGGAAGGTCTTGCGGTAGTGCAGGATCGTCCGCAGGAGCCGCTCATAAACGGCAGCCATGCGACCAAACAGTCGGTCCGACAGGGTGGCTTCCGGCGGTGTGTCCCCGGTCTCGCCCGCAGAACGCACCGGCGCTTTCAGGAAGCGATGACACAGGATCGGCGTCACCGTCATGGACAGCAGCCAGGACGCCAGCAGGGTAATGGCCACCACAATGGAGATGGACCGGGTGTACTCACCGGCCACATGCTCCGCCAGCATCAGCGGCAGGAACACCAGGATGGTGGTCAGGCTGGAGGACAGCAGCGGCATGGCCAGCTCACTACCGGTCTGCTGCAACGCCTGGTTGCGGCTGGCGCCGGCCTCCAGGCGGGTCTTGAAGTCTTCCGCCACCACGATGGCGTTGTCCACCAGCAGCCCCAGGGCAATGACCAGGGTGGCCAGGCTCATGCGCTCCAGGGTCATCTCCGTCAGGCCCATCACCGCCAGGGTGACCAGCATGACCCCGGGAATAATCGACCCTACGATCAGGCCGGTTCGCACCCCCAGGAACAGCACCACCACGGCCAGCACGATGGCCAGGGTCTGCAGCATACTGGCGGTGACACCGTAGACCGCATTGGCCACCTGCTCCGCCTGGAAGGTCATGATGTCCAGGTTATAGCCCGCCGGCAGGGTGGGCCGGATGGCTTCGATGGCGTCCTTCACTGCGTGACCAAAGTCCAGCACGCTGTGGCCCTCCAGCATGGACACCGCCAGCACGATGGCCCGCTCACCATTGAAGTAGGCCGGCCGCTGCACCGGGTCCACGTAGCCATGGCTCACCTCCCCCAGGTCCTGCAACCGCAGGGTACCGCCTTCCGGCAACTGGATTTCCGCCTGGCGCAGGGCCTCCAGGCTGTGGAAGCCACCGCTGACCTGCAACGCGAACCGCTGTTCACCGGATTCGATCACACCGCCCGGGGGCAGGATGTTCTGCTTCTCCAACTGGTCCGCCAGGGCCTGAGGAGACAGTCCCAGCTCGGCCATGCGCTCCACCGGCAGCTCCACGAAGATGCGCTCCGGCTGCACACCGATCAGCTCGACCTTGCGGATGCCCTCGATGCCGTACAGCTCGGCCCGGATGTGCTCCGCCATCTGGAGCTGTTCAGCCTGGGAGAAGTCACGGGAGGTCAGCGCGGCGGTGACCACCGCCACATCGCCGAAATCATCGTTCAGGTTGGGTTCGCCGGCCCCCTCGGGTAATTCCGGACGGGCCGCGTCGACGCGCTCCCGCACCTCGTCCCAGATCTGGTCCAGGTCGAAGTAACGGTCGTGGATCACCACATGGATGATGGAGCGGCCCCGCATGGAGGTGGAGCGGATCTCTTCCACCTCCCCCACCTTGCGCACACTGGCCTCCAGGGGCTTGGTGATAGTCTCCTCCACCTCCTCGGCGGACAGCCCCGGATATTCGGTGGTGAGCACCGCCTCCCGCACCAGGATCTCCGGATCCTCCCGGGTGGGCAGCGAGAAGTAGCTGAAAGCCCCGTAGGCCAGGGCCAGGATGGTGGTCAGCAGGACAACGGGACGGTAGCGGAAGGCAAACTGGGACAGGTTCATGGACACCTCAGTGGAACCGCTCGGGGCCATCGCCCAGCAGGCTCACCTGCTGCCCCTCGGTTACGAATTCCGGTCCCCGGGCGACAATCCTCTCGCCACTGGCCAGCGGCCCGGTCACCACGGCCTGGTTGCCCGCCGTGTCGATGACCAGCACATCCACCCGCTGCAACCGCTCCTCGGGGCCGATCCGCAGCACATGGGCCTGTTGGGGGCCATCGTGGACCAGACTGGTCAGGGGAAGCCGGAACGTGTCCAGGGCGTGCCCGCCATCGACCTGATCCATGGACAGGTGCACCTGGGCAGTCATACCGGAGCGCAGCCCCGGCAGGGTGTCTCCCAGGGTCAGGGTCACCGGGTAGTTGTTGGCGGAACGGGGTTCTGAACCGATCTGGTGGACGCGGGCCGGCATCCGCTCCACGCCCAGGGCGGGGATACTCACCGCCTGCTCGGAGCGGGCCGACAGCCGGCTGACCAGGGTCTCCGGCACGCTGGTGTCCACCTCATAACCTTCCCGGTCGGAAATCACCGCCAGCACCGCCTGGCCGGCGGATACCCGCTCCGCCGGCTCCACCATGCGCTGACCCACAGTGCCCTCGAAGGGTGCCTTCAGTTGCGTCTGCGCCAGGTCCCGCTCGGCAATACGCCGGGAGGCCACTGCTGCCTCATGGCGATAACGGGCGGTTTCCAGTGCGGCCCGGGCACTGTCCAGCTGGGACGCACTACCAAAGCCCCGGTCCGCCAGGTCCGACTGCCGCCGGTGGTCCAGCCGTGCTTCCTGCAGGGCAGCCGCAGCCTCCCGCTCCGATGCCAGGGTCTGGTCGTGGGCAAGCTGGTAGCGGGCCCTGTCCAGGGTGGTCAGCACCTCCCCGGCGGCCACGGTGTCACCCACATCCACCGATACGGACCGGACCTCGCCACTCACCTCGAAACTCAACCGGGTGTGCTCACTGGCCTTCACCTGACCTGACAGGGTGACCTGCTCCGGGCCGTTGGCGGGGATCACCCGGGCCGTGTCCACCACTCGTGACGTCTTCGACTGCGTGACTGGTGGTTCCGACGGCAGGCACCCGGTCAGTGCTCCCGCCAGAAACACCATCATCGCTATCAGGACGTTCCGGTCCCGCGAAGCTGACTGCATGATCATAGCTATCCTTTCACCCGATTAATCATTTGATCAAAATCATATTAATCATTTGATTAACTTACAAGGATAAAAAAGGCCTGTGTGGTCACTCAGGCCTTTTCAGTGGCGTCTATGGGAATGTCAGAGCACCGCCTTGAATCCCTCGAACTGGGGTGGCCCCAGATAGATGTCCTTCGAGGGACTGGCGTTGGCATGGGCCTTCCGGAAGGCCTCGGATTTCGTCCAGTTGACGAAGGCTTCCTCGGAATCCCACACGCTGTGGGAGGTGAACAGGGTGTGGTCCTCGTGACTGGGGCCCTGCAGAAGGTGGAATTCCCGGAATCCGGATACGCCCTCCAGGTGGGAGTCGCGGTTACGCCAGATCTCGATGAAGTCCTCTTCCTTGCCGGGGGCGATGCGGAATCGGTTCATGGCAATGTACATGGCAGTCCTTCTGTGTCTGTCGAATGTTCAGGGGTTTCGGGTATCCGGAAGATGGGGCGCCAGGATCTCATACAGTGCCGGTCGGTTGTCCCGGATCTCCCCGGCGGTCAGCCCCTCCAGGGAATGTGGGTACTTGAGCCAGGCTTCCGTCTCATGGATATAGTACTGCGGCGCCCAGCCCACCTCGTTACGGCCCGGTTTGTAGTAGGGCACCGCCACGCGGATGTCCTCCGGGGTATTGAGGCGGGCCCGCTTGCCCAGTTCATCAATGATGGCCTGCACCGAACGCCCCGTGTCAAACACATCGTCCACGATCAGCAACGAATCCTCATGGGTGACGTGTTTGACCAGGTAGTTCAGGCCGTGTACCCGAACTTCCCTGCTCTGCTGGTCAATGCCCGCCCCATAGGACGAGGTGCGCACGGCGATGTGATCCGTATGCAGGCCGTGGTAGTCGAGGAACTCCTGCACCGCGATGCCGACCGGGGCACCGCCCCGCCAGACCGCGATCATGAACGTGGGGCGAAACCCGGAATTGAGGATCTGCGCCCCCAGCCTGAAGGCGTCTTCCAGCAGGCCCTGGGCAGTAAGGTATTGTTTCGCAGCCATGAGTCTCTTAATGTCTGGGGGTAAGCGGTCATCATCCCACCATCCCCGGACAGTCTCAAATACCGCACTCCGGGTTACAGGCAGATCCCGATGAAAATCAGTTCCGTCCCCCCCAAAGCCAGCCGTTCCCGCCGCTTCCTTGACGAAGAGGCCCTGATCGAGGACGCCTTCCGCCTCGGCGTCCAGGTCTACGAGAGCGGGTTCCGGCCCAATTTCATCGTTGGGCTATGGCGGGGCGGCAGTGCCATCGGCATCTACGTGCAGGAATGCCTGCAAACCCTGGGCGTGGCCACGGACCACATCGCCCTGCGTACCTCCTACCGGGGCATGCAGGCCTACGATGAAATGGTGTCGGCCCCGGAACAGAACATACGCGTGCACGGCACCCACTACCTGCTGGACAACCTCAATCACGACGACCGGTTGCTGATCGTGGACGACGTCTTCAGCACCGGCTACAGCGTTGCCGCGGTGCTCAACCGGTTGAACCGCCAGCTCAAGCGCAACATGCCCGCCGACACCCGTGTCGCCACCCTCTATCAACGTCCCGGGGCCGCCAAGGCCGGCATTGCCCCGGACTACAGCCTGCACCAGACCGGGGACTGGCTGGTCTTTCCCTATGAAATCAATGGACTGACGCGAGAGGAAATCGATACTCACAAGCCCTACCTGGGCCCGATACTGGACAGCGTCAAGACCTGATCCGGTGGTCTCACACGGGTCCAAATCCAGATAAAACGGACCATCGTTCAAAAAAACCCGATATCGACGGTTGCGCGATTGTCGGCAATCGGGTTACTGTTTAACCAGAATTTTCAGTCAGCCAACGAATCCGAGCGCAATGAACCTGAACGCCGTTATTGTCATCGTGAAGCTAGTCCTGGTGGTCGTGGTGCCATCCGGGGGCTTTTGCGTGGACAGACGGTTGACTGACTGACAGACCGAAGAGACACCAGAAGCCCCCGGCACCGAAAGGTCCCGGGGGCTTTTTTTTGCACCAGGAAAATCAAAGGAAGAACACCATGACCGGCGCACAACACATCCTGGAGGCGTTCCGCCGCCACCACACCGACACCGTATTCGGCTACCCCGGCGGCTGCATCATGCCGCTCTACGATGCCCTGGTGGACGACGTGGGTGTGGAGCATGTGCTGTGCCGCCATGAACAGGCCTGTGCCCTGGCCGCCGACGGCTATGCCCGGGCCAGCGGCAAGGTTGGCGTCTGCATCGCCACCTCTGGCCCCGGCGCCACCAACCTGATCACCGGCGTGGCCAATGCCCACCGGGACTCCGTACCCATGCTGGTCATCACCGGCCAGGTGCCCACCGCCCTGATCGGCACCGACGCCTTCCAGGAGACCGACATGCTCGGCATGACGCTGGGTATCGTCAAACACAGCTACCTGGTGGAACGGGCGGGGGATCTGCCGGGCATCATGGAAGAGGCCTTCGAACTGGCCCAAAGCGGACGGCCCGGCCCGGTATGGATCGACATCCCCAAGGATATCCAGTTGGCCGACATCAATGCGCCGGCCATTGCGGAGCCAGTGCCGGTGCCGGAATCACCGGTGGACCTCGGCGATGCCCTGACCATGCTGCGAAGCGCCCGCAAGCCCCTGATCTACAGTGGCGGTGGCGTCTCCCTGGCCAACGCGGAGAGTGCCTTCCGGGCCTTTGCAGAAGCCTCCGGCATGCCCGCCGTCACTACCCTCAAGGGTCTCGGCAACACCGGGCCCAACCACCCGGCGGATCTGGGCATGCTCGGCATGCACGGCTCCCGGGCCGCCAACCGGGCGGTGGAGGAGTGTGACCTGCTGCTGGTCATCGGCGCCCGCCTGGACGACCGCGCCACCGGCAGGCTGGACGGCTTCGCCCCCAATGCCCGCATGATCCATATCGACGCCGACGCGGCGGAACTGAACAAGCTGCGCCCGGCGGACATAGCATTGAGGGGAGAGCTGGGCACCATCCTGGATGACCTTACCGACGACCTGCGGAAACATCCCCTGGTGATCGGGGAGTGGCAAACCCGGTGCCGCACCTGGCACACCACCGGTGGTTTCCATGCGGCGGACAACGAGGATCCCTATGCGCCGATCAACGGCCCCGCGTTTATCCGCCAGTTGTCCCGGATCACCCCGGGCGATACGGTGATTGCCTGCGATGTAGGCCAGCACCAGATGTGGGTGGCCCAGCACTACCGCTTTGCCAGCCCCCGCCACCACCTCACCAGCGGCGGCCTGGGCACCATGGGCTTCGGCCTGCCGGCGGCCATCGGCGCCCAGTTCGCGGACCGCGACAGCACAGTTATCAATGTCACCGGCGACGGCTCCTTCATGATGAACGCCCAGGAACTGGCCACCATCCGCCGCTACAACCTGCCGGTAAAACTGATCATCCTGGATAACCAGTGCCTGGGCATGGTCCGCCAGCAGCAGGAGTTGTTCTACGACAACCGGGAAAGCCAGATCAACCTGGACGACAACCCGGACTTCCTCACCATGGCCAAGGCGTTCGACATCCACGCCCTGCACATCAACCGCACCGACCAGATCCGCCGGGGCATCGAAACCCTGCTGGCCTACCAGGGTCCGATGCTGCTGCACGTAGCCATCGCCCGGGAGGAGAATGTCTGGCCCATCGTCAGACCCGGCGCCAGCAACACCGACATCATCGACGAACCCCATCGCAACCGGACACCCAACAAGGAGCACGTGGCATGAACGCCCATGAACAGGAGATACCCAGTTACCAGATCCACTGCCGGATGAACCCCGAAGCCGCCGCCCTGGAACGGCTGTGTCAGGTAGTGCGTATCCGGGGCTTCCGGATCTCGAAAATGGCCATGGAAAGCAGCGGCGACGCCCTGGATATCGCCCTCACCCTGGAGGGCACGCGGCCCATCGGCATGTTGCAGAGTCAGTTGGAGAAGCTGCAGACGGTGGCCAGGGTCGAATGGCGAACTGTGAGCCCGGACCTAGTCTCCGTTAGTGGCGCTATCTGAAGGGCCCAGGGTGTTCTTGTAGATCACCCCGCCTTTCATGATGATCCTGAAATTGGCCTCCGGCTCCGCGATCAGCGACAGATCCTCGGTCGGGTCACCATCCACCAGCAACAGGTCGGCAACAGCGCCTTCCTCGATCACGCCAATGGGTCCCGGCAACGGATAGCGGGGCCCCGACAGGCCGATCAGCCGACCGTTATTGCCGGTGGCAATCTGCAGCGCTTCGCCCGGGGTGTACCACCGCTCCATGGTCACCAGCAGAGCATTCTGATTGTCGCCATAGTCACCCGTACCCAGCATATCGGTGCCGAAGGCCACCTGCACCTTGTGCTTCTTCGCCAACTCAAAGGCCCTGTCCGTGCCCTGGTGCACCATGATCTGCTTGAGCCGGGACGGCCCGGTCTGGGGGTTGGCGAGTTCGTTTTCGATAAAGGGCTGAAGGCTCCACCAGACGTTCTTCCGGGCCATCATCCTGACCGTTTCCTCGTCCACCAGTTGACCATGTTCGATACTCTTCACACCGGCCTCAAGGGCCATCTGCACGGCCCTTGAGGTATAGGCATGCACTGCCACATAGGTACCCCAGTTCTCCGCTGCCATCACCGCGGCCCGCAGCTCATCCGGCGTATACTGGCTGACGTCGATCGGATCATACATGGATGATACACCGCCGCCGGCCATCAGTTTGATCTGGGTTGCCCCCTGCATCAGTTGTTCCCGGACCCGCTTGAGCACAGCATCGGCCCCGTCAGCGATGGCCGTAACGCCCACCCGATCCGCATAGTTCAGGCCAGCGTTATTGGGTTCGGGTACTTCGTGGGGCAGCCGGAAATCCCCGTGACCTCCCGTCTGCGAGATCATGGCGCCGGACGGAAAGATCCTTGGACCCGGCACCAACCCTTCCTCAATGACCCTGCGCAGCCCGAACGACGGACCGCCCATATCACGTATCGAAGTAAACCCCCGCATCAGCGTGGCCTCGGCCACGTTACTGGCCACCAGATGGATGTAGGCAATGTCCGATGTGAGTGCCTCCATAGAGGTGGGCTTGACCAGTGTCGAGTGCCAGTGGGCATCAATCAGTCCAGGCATCAGCGTTCGACCATCACCATCAATCACCTGAACAGGGATATCGTCCGCTGGCGCAACGTCTTCCTCCGATATGCGCTGGATCTGTCCCTGGTCTACGAGCACATTGACAGGTTCCGGTCGCCGTTCGGCGGATTTACCATCAAAAACATACACGTTCTGGAACAGTATGGCCTTCGGAGAGGAGGAATCTCCGGTCTCCGCCCGGGCGGCAATGGCAATCAGGGTGATGGCGAAAGCCAGGATGAATCGAAAGGAAAAGGAGAGCTTATTCATGACCAGGGTTCCCTGAGGTCCGGCAATGGAAAGGGCTGTTTGGGTGAACTTCCTGCATCACCACAGCCCGGCTCCTTTCCATGGTAGTCCAGAATTCCGTCGCGGGTATTTTATCGATCAGCCCAGTCTGACCTGATTCGCCGGGCCCGTGTTAATCGATGCCCGGCGAAGCTCAGGGACAACACCAGCCTAAGGCGTCACTCTCGATGGTCTGGCATTGCCATTCCTTACCCTTACAGAACCGTCCGGCAAAACCTCTATCGGCACCCTCCCATTCACAAAGCCGGGATCCAGGAATCGGCTCTTAAGCCTCACCCAGGTTTCTCCCTGCCTGGCGGGCTTTATGGAACTGAGAGCCGAAGGAAATACGGGATTCTCTGCTCCGACGGGAACATATTGAGTCGGAAACAGGATTGGGGTCGTCGTCCGGTTCTGATACCCGGAAAATCCATCTGGCGTGTGCTCGTCCCAGATCCGGTAGCTTTCGTCCACCGGCACCTCACCACACAGCCTCCGCATCCTGTCCTGCGAAATAGCCCGTGCGGCACTGTAGAAACCAATCACATTGGAGACCAGATCCTCGGTACTGAAACTGCTGCCGCCAGAAACCAGGGAAAAAGGAAAAGTGCCCTGGAGTTTTTCGAAATCAAAGGAGGCACTCAGGTAAATGGCAAGACCAACACTTTCCAGTTCGGCCTGGGAGAGCCCCTTCTGGATGACCCAGTGACGTCGGGAGGAAACCCGAATTCCCAAAGCCCCCATTTCCTGACCATATCCGATCACGAAAGCCGGCTTGCCATTCAAAGTCACGTCTACCGAGTTGAGCAACCCATTGTCTGCCGTTTGTCCCTTCAGCTTGTTCAATAATCCAAGGGCCCCATCCGGCAATGCATGCCCCCAGTCAACCCACCCACAATGATAGGTGTAACTTAATCGTCGCCAGCCCGTCGGCTGTGTTGGTTCTATATCGGCTCGATCGGTCATTCTGAAAGTCCTTTTCTGAACACGGTGGGTTAGATAGCCCTGACGGACAACTGCACTTCACAACCAGAGTCATTACAACTCGGCGAGAAGATCACCGAATATCGACGCTCTTCCTGCTTCACGCACAGCAGCTCAGGATCCATGGACTGGAGGCTGTCGTCAGGGAACTGGAAGTTGTTGCGCTCACACAGGCGCTGATAGTGGGATTTTATGTCAAGCAGGTCGCTTTCATCAGAGACAGAGAAGCGCAGAGTCGCGATTTCAGGCAGGGTTCCTTCCGGACCGGTAACCTCGATATCACCGGACCGATGGTATGACTCCGGAATGGAAAACGTTTCCAGTGCGTCCCTTGCCGGAGAGTCTGGGAAAAACTCAACCGTGTAAGAACTGAAGGTGAAGGTTGGTCCCAGCGTAAAGAAAAGTGCAAAAGCAACTACCAGGACGGCTATGCTGCCGTATATAACTTTTTTCATGTCCGTATGACTTCCGTATCCTGAATTAAGATCACTGAATCAATGATCGGAGCGTATCAAAGGCACTATAGGAAACCTATTAATTCACGGCAATTCCTCAAAGACCTCAAGCAACTGTCTGGCCTTCGAATCGGACTGATCAAACTCGCTGACAAACTCATCCAGCAGGCTGTCCTCGGAACGGGAACGGTAGATAAAGATACGGTCCAATGGTGACTTCTGACTGTCGCCTCTGAAAGCCACCGACGGCAGTGCTTGCTCGCTGGCGGGTCCCGGGTAGAACCTGAACTTCAGGTTGCGCACCGGCTCACTGTCCTCCAGCGGCCCGGTCTCCATATAGAGGAGTTCCCAATAAGCCAGGAGCAACCCGGTTTGCTCCACCTCACCACTGAAATCGATGAAATCCGGATTGGCTTCTTTCCGGTCGTATGTAAGTTCACTCTCTTCCGGAATACTGACTTCCAATCGACTTTTCTGCCCAGCTGTCGCAACCTGCATGGAAGCCATTCCGGCGATTACGAAAAGGGTTGAAGCCAAGAAAAGAGGTAGTTGGTACTGGCTGAGCCTCATCCCTGAGTCACTCCTCTGAAGGTGAACGAATCCCATGTTTCATTTTTTCGCCATGGACTCCAACATCCGGTTCACCGCCTCCAGGTGTTCCGGCTCGTTGTGGCACATGCCCTGGAATACGGCGCAGACATCCAGGAATTCCTTCAGTTCCATGCGCTGGGCCATCTTCATCAGGCGTTTGGTGAGGCGGGTGGCTTTCGGGGGCTGGGCGGCGATGCGGGTGGCCAGTTTCAGGGTGTTGGGCAGCAGCTCGTCTGCCGGGACGACTTCCATAACGATACCCAGTTCCTTCGCTTCGGTGGCTTCCACCACGCGGCCACTGAGGGTCAGTTCGAAGGCCCGCTGGTAGCCAATCAGCCGCTGCATGAACCAGGCACCGCCATCGCCGGGGATGATGCCGAGGTTGAGGAAGGTCTCGCCGAACTTCGCCTTCTCGGAGGCGATACGGATGTCGGCCATGTTGGCCAGATCGAAGCCGGCACCAATGGCCGGGCCGTTGACCGCGGCAATGATGGGCACTTCCACTTCCTGCAGGGCCAGGGGGATGCGCTGGATGCCCTTGCGGTAGCGCTCTGCACACTCCGCCACATCGCCGGCGAAATCGCCGCCCCGGTCCGCCATGTCTCGGACATTGCCGCCGGCGCTGAAGGCAGACCCGGCGCCGGTGATTACCAGCACGGAAACCTCATCGCAGTGGTTCACCCAGTCGGCGGTGGTGACAATATCGTCAATCAGGTTCGAGCCGGTGAGGGCGTTGCGCAGGTCATGGCGGTTCAGCGTCAGCGTGGCGACGCGGTTTTCCAGTGTCAGCAGGGCGTCGGTCAGTTGGGGGACGTTGGTCATGGAAGGCTCCTTGTTGAAGGCTTTTACCCGGGAGCACCGGGATTGATGATGGGACAAGGATAAACCACCCGCCGGAGATTATCTTTTCTTGCCGCTGGCCCCGGCCTCCACCCGCCGCAACTCCACAAGGGCAATCACCGACAGCGCGAACACGGCCAGATTCACCGTGGTGGCGTTGAAAGCGGAGACCAGGAACTGGCTGGCCATCACCACCGTGAACAGGTACAGGCCCGCAATGAACACCGCAGACACGGCGTAGGGCCAACGCTGTCGATGGAGCAGCAGGATGGACAGGCCCAGGAGCACTTCCACAGTGCCCGCGATGTAGGAAATCACCGGCGCCTGTTCGGGTGTGAACCCCGCCAGCACATTCATGCTCAGCTCATCGGCGTGGGGCCCCAGCCACTTCGGAACGATCCCCTGGTAGATCCAGATAAAGGCGAGCGAGCACCGGCAGATCGTCAGGACAGGCGTAGCGCTATTCATCCAGGAAGCGGCTCCTGTGGTCCGGGGTTAGTACCAGGCAGGTGTCGTACCTACCGAACAGCCGGTAGCGATTGCGGGCAATACGGTCGTAGAGCCAGTCGCGGATCGGGCCAGGGATAACCCGGCCTACCGCCCCCAGCCGCCAGGGCATGGGTAAGCTCCCCAGGATACACAGGATGGCATCAGAGCGGACATGGACCCGCCCGTTGCGGATCAGCACCAGGGTTTCATACTGATCCGTGGGCATACCGCACCACTCCAGCAACGCCTGCCCCTGGGGCGACTGCACCGATGCCAGGCGGAACCGGCGCTGGTGGTCATGGCGGATCAGGAACTTTGCCCAGCCGTTGCAGAGCTTGCAGACGCCGTCGAACAGCACAACCTGGTCGTCACTGCCCACACCGGGCGGGACCTCACTATCCGTCATACCTCAGTCTTCCTTTGGTGGTGTCCATACCGGTACATCCTCCCGGCTGGGTTCGTCCCAGTCGCTCTGCATGATACCGCTGAGGGTTTCTTCCAGTTTCATGAACAGTTCACCATAGCGGGAACTGAAATGGATGCCTTCCTCGATTTCCTTCCAGGCCTCATAGAGTTCGTCCTGATGGGCCTCCTCGTTCTGCTGGAAGGCCCAGGTCATCTGCCTTGACCGCAAGGGGTGCACGCCCAGGGCCGTCATGGCATGACCACCCATCTCAAGGGCGGAATGGTAGGTTTCACTGATCACATCGTCGGCCCCGGCCTGTCGCAGCCGGTAGCTGTGCCCCCGGTCGAAGGCCCGGGCCAGCACCCAGACCCCGGGGTAGAACTGCTTGACGTGCTCCACCATGCGGATAGCCCGGTCCGGATCGTCGATCGCGATTACCAGCAGCCTTACCTGGGCGATGCCGGCCGTCTCCAGCAGGTCGGACCGGCTGGCGTCGCCGAAATAACTGCGGATGCCAATGCGCCGCACGTTCTCGATCTGTTCGATCTCGTGGTCCAGCACCACCGCCGGAATATTATTGGCCCGCAACAGACGGCAGACGATCTGACCAAACCGCCCCACCCCGGCAACAATCACCGGGGCCTGTTCATCGATGGTGTCCGCCTGGCGTTCCTCATTGGTCACCCGGCGGTAACGGGGCAACACCACCCGATCGTAGAGGATGAACAGCAGGGGTGTCAGGAACATGGACAACGCCACCACCAGCGACAGGATCTTGGCCAGCTCCGGTGGCACCACCGAGTTCTGCACGCTGTAGGTCAGCAGCACAAAGCCGAACTCACCGGCCTGGGCCAGCCCCAGGGTGAACAGCCAGCCGTTGCTGCCGCGAATACCGAAAAGCATCGCCAGCACCAGCAGCACCAGTGCCTTGACGGCAATCACCGCCGCCCCCAGCAACAGGACCAGCCCCCATTCCTCCGCCAGCACGGCAAAGTCGATCCCCGCCCCGACAGTGATAAAGAACAGGCCCAGCAGCAGTCCCTTGAAGGGCTCGATGTTGGCTTCCAGTTCATGGCGGAATTCGCTGTTGGCCAGCACCAGCCCGGCCAGGAAGGCGCCCAATGCCGGGGACAGGTTCACCAGGCTCATCAGTGCGGCAATACCGATCACCAGCATCAGCGCCGTGGCGGTGAACACTTCCCGCAGCCCCGCCTGGATGACATAACGGAACAGCGGCCGGCTCAGGTAGTAACCCCCGACAATCACCGCCGCAATCGCCCCAATCACCACCAGAGCATGAGCCCAGCCCGGCAGATGATCCACCAGGCTCAGACCACTGCCATGCCCACCACCGTCAGCTGGCCCACTGCCCATCAGTTCCGGCAGGGCCAGCAACGGCACCAGCGCCAGGATGGGAATCACCGCGATGTCCTGAAACAACAGTACCGAGAAGGCGCTGCGACCACCTTCGGACTTCGCCAGCCCCTTCTCGTTCAGGGTCTGCAACACGATGGCCGTGGACGACAGCGCAAAGATAAACCCGACGGTCAGCGCCGTCTGCCACACCAGCCCGGCCCAAAGGCCGATGCCCATGCCGGCGGCTGCGGTCAGGCCCACCTGCAGGCCACCCAGCCCGAGCAACTTGCTGCGCTCGGCCCAGAGTGCCTTCGGGTCCAGCTCCATGCCCACCAGGAACAGCATCATCACCACGCCAAACTCGGCGAAATGCTGGATGGTGGTGGTCTCCTGCCCCACCAGACCGGTCACCGGCCCGATGATCACGCCAGCCACCAGGTAACCCAATACCGACCCAAGCCCGAAACGGGCGGCCAGCGGTACGGCAATTACGGCGGCAATCAGGTAGATAAAGGCCTGGATGAAATAGGCGGTCATGGTGGGCTCCGGAGTTGCGGCTGAAACTGGATCATAGCGGAAGCGTTAGTGTCCCGTTGACCCTATTTGTAGCAATATAAACACAAAACGCCCGAAACTTCGGTTTTGTGTTTATATTGCTACAAACACTCTCAGAAACAACAGCGTATGGCTTATCTCGCCGACAACACCATCCCCCAAAGCTGGACCACCAACGCCGACGCCTGGACCCGGGCCGTCCGTAGCGGCTCCATCGAAAGCCGTGAGCGGGTCACCAATGCCGCCATCGTGGACGCGGTGCTGGGCTGCCATCCGGGCCGTGTGCTGGACCTGGGCTGTGGCGAGGGCTGGCTGGTGCGGGCGTTGGCGGCGCAGGGTGTCCAGGCGGTCGGCGTGGACGCTTCCCCGGGATTGATTGAGGCCGCGAGGGCCAGCGGGGGCGGTGAGTTCTTCCTTGGAAGTTACGAAGAGCTGACCCGACACCCCGGGCAGATCCCCGGCCCCTTTGACGTGATCGTCGCCAACTTCGCCCTGCTACAGGAACACCTGTCGCCGCTGCTCAGGGCGGTCAGCGTCCTGCTGACGCCACGGGGGCGACTCATCATCCAGACCGTCCATCCCGGCGGTGTGGAGCAGCCGCAACAGGAGGGCTGGCGACAGGAGGACTTCCGCAGCTTCGAGGGCGACTGGCAAGCCATGCCCTGGTACTACCGTTCGCTGGATAGCTGGACGCAACTGCTGGGGGAAAGTGGCTATCAGTTGGAGGAGATCCGCGAGCCACTCCATCCGGATACCTGTCAGCCACTTTCCCTGATACTGGCCGCCAGCCCCCTGCGCTGATCCCGGAACGACGGCCCACCATATTAACCAGGACGGGATTCTAGGTATTGAGCTGCACCAGGGCCGATTCCACCTTCCCTGACCACTCCTCCGGGCGCATCTCTTCGTACCCGGCCTGGCCGCCGAAGGCACTGCCGATCGCCACGTCGGGCGTCAGTTCCTTCAACAGCGCCAGGCTGGTGGCAAGGGTCTCCCGGTCGCTCATGCCGTCGATGTAGCCCGGCTTCCAGGTGCCGTCGTCCCCCCGGTACAGGGTGTCCCCGGTGAACAGGTAGCGTTTTCCGGTCGGCGAGGCCACCAGGAAGCAGGTGCTGCCTGGCGTGTGGCCAGGTGTCGGAATAACCTCGATGTTATCCAGCAGCACTTCGCGGCGATCGAACAGCCGGTCCGGGGTCCGGATCTTCGCGAATTCATCCCGCTCCCTTTCGTGGCCGCCCAGTTGTGTCCCGAAACGGTCACGCAGCTTGAGGATGGACGCGCCCAGTTCATCCTGATGGCTCAGCAACTGCCAGTCAGCACCGCCCAGTTCGGCGATAGCATCCCGTTCATGGTCGTGGCCCGTGTTGTAGAACAACACATTGCCGCTATCGCGGGTCAACAGGTAGGCGTGGGTGGTCAGGCCCGGGAATGGGCTTTCCACATCGGTTTCCCAGAGGTCGGCAAAGATCTGTTTCATGACAGGCTCCTTATGGTTTGGCCAGTGAAGGTGGACCTATGCTGGAACCTCAACCAAACTTGAGGTAAACCGTTCCGGCGCTTGTGTTTTTCTATGGCAAAGATAGCCCGTCGCTATACCCGCGCCAGAGAACACATCAGTCAGCCATCAATGACAGGAGGAAGGCTATCGTGGCCAGACAACTTAACCGTCAACTCAGTGTGGGAGAGGCTGCCCGGCGCAGCGGTGTGGCGGTCTCCACCCTGCATTTCTATGAGCAGAAGGGGCTGATCACAAGCTGGCGGAACGCCGGCAACCAGCGTCGCTATCACCGGGATGTCCTGCGACGGATTGCGGTGATCAAGGTCGCGCAGCGCCTGGGTATCTCCCTGGCGGAGATCGGCGAGGCGCTGGCCTCCCTGCCCACGGAACGTGCGGTGACCGCGGATGACTGGCAGCGGCTCTCCGAGCAGTGGCGGGCCCGGCTGGACCACCGCATCAACCTGTTGATGGGGCTACGGGACCAGCTCAGCGACTGCATCGGGTGCGGGTGCCTGTCCATCGAGGCCTGCCGCCTGCGCAACCCGATGGACGAACTGGGGGATGAGGGACCGGGTGCGCACCTGCTGGAGGGAAACGAATGAACGTCGGGACGCTCCGGTAACTACCGGGTCTCCGGGCACAGGCCACCCGGCACCGTCATCACCCAGTCCCGGACAGCCTGGATGGTGGGGTCGTCCCGCCGGTTTTCCGGGTAGACCAGGTGGAAGGCCTTCCCCGGCAGTTCCGGACCAAAGGGCTGCACCAGACGGCCCTCCCTCAGTTCATCCTCAATCAGCTCGCGACCGATCAGCGCCACCCCCTGAGCACCGATGGCGGCGGCGATGACGTGGGTTTCGTCGGAAAACACCAGCCCCGCGCTCACATCCAGCCCCGGCACCTTCGCCTGCTTCTGCCAGCTGGGCCAGTCCATGGGGGCAACCACGATGTTCTGGGGGTGGAAGTGGATCAGCGGATGGTTGGGCAGGTCGGCCACGTCCGTGAGGTTCAGGTACGGGCTGCAGGCGGGCACGAAGGTGTTATCCATCAGTTTTTCCGCCACCAGCCCGGGCCAGCGGCCGTCGCCGTAACGGATGGCCAGGTCCGCCGTTACCCCGTCCAGGGGCACGGCCTCATGGCTGGCGTGGATGCGCAGATCGATATCCGGATGGGACTCCCGCAACAGGCACACCCAGGACAGCAGCCAGCGTGAGGCAATGGCCGGCGTGGTGGAGAGGGTGACCGTCCGGCGGGTGGGCGCGGCCTTCAGGCGCTCAACCACACCGGCGATGTTATCGAAGGCGGCTTCCAGCGCCTGCTGCAGTTCCCGGCCCTGGGCGGTCAATTCCAACTGCCGGGGCTTGCGCACAAACAGGGCGATGCCCAACGCATCCTCAAGCCCCCGGATCTGGTGGCTGATGGCGGTGGCGGTCACCGACAGCTCCCGGGCCGCCTGTTTCGCGCTCTCGTGGCGGGCGGCGGCTTCAAAAGCCCGCAGGGCGGAGAGGGAGGGTAATCGTCGGGTGCTCATGGATGAATCCAGCTCATCTATAGGTCGAAAAAATCGTCGTTTGTCGGCCTATCAAGTATGGGGATACGCTGAATTCGCTGTCAATCACAGATGAATTCAGATTACCAAAGGAGCCTGACATGACCCATATCCTGCAACTGGACGCCAGCGCCCGCCCCGGCTTTGCCGGCATCGACGAGCATGGCTCCCACAGCCGCGCCCTCACCCACCAGTTCGTCACCCGGTGGCGTGCCCGCCGCCCGGGGGACACGGTGACTCACCGGGACATTGGCCTGACACCACCGTCCTTTGTCAGCCATGACTGGATTGCCTCCGCCTTCACCCCGACGGAACATCAGCAACCCTGGATGGCCGACGTGCTGGCGGAAAGCGACGAGTTGATTGATGAACTGATTGCCGCGGATATCCTGGTGATCGGCGCACCGCTCTACAACTTCGGCATGCCCGCCGCCCTCAAAGCCTGGGTGGACCTGGTGGTACGCATGGACCGCACGGTGGCGTATGACGAAACCAGGCCGGAAGACCCGTTTACCCCGCTGCTGGCGGACCGGCCCCGTCACGCGGTGATCCTCTCCTCCCGGGGAGGCGTCGGTTTCGAGCCCGGCGGTGAAATGGCCCACCTGAACCACCTGGAACCGGGCCTGACCACGGTGCTGGAGTTTATCGGGATCACCCGGATCCATCGCATCGCGGTGGAGAACCAGGAAGCCGGCGGTGAGTTGTTGGCCGAATCGGTGGCGAAAGCGGAGCGCCAGGTGGCGGCGTTGGTGACGAACCTGCAGGCGACCATTCAGGAAGCCACCACCGAGCCGGCATGACGAAGACCTCTGCCGACACCTACCAGGGTGTCGGGCAATGGCGGCCAGCGCACCAGGGACGATCAGCAGGCCGCCAGCAATGTCTGTGCATGGCGGCGCAATGCCTCCTTTAAGCCTTCCGGCGCCAGGATGGTGAAGCGGACGGGCAGTTGCGACAGCCACCAGGCAAACCATTCCAGGCTGTCGGTGTAGGTGTTCATCAGCAGCCCGTCCTCATGGGCCTCGAACTGGCCGGAACACTCCGGGATAAAGGTACCCAGGGCCGACAGGGTCCTGCGATCGGTATGCAGCAACACGGATACTTCGTGGTCCTGCCCCCAGGAGGACAGGCTGTCCTGCAGGAAGGTCGCCGGATCGAAGTCCGCTGGCCGGCGGAAGGTCTCGGGGCAGGCCTGCACCTGATCAATCCGGTCCAGCCGGAAGGAACGCATGGCCTGGCGCAGGTGGCAGAAGCCGATCACATACCAGCGCCCCTGGCGGAACACCACGCCATAGGGGTCGATGATCCGGTCGATCATGCCACGGTCCGGGGAGTGGTAGCGGAATGCCACGCGCTGGCTATCCTCCGCCGCGCTGGTCAGGGTCAGCAGGGCGTGGTCATCCAGGCTGGGCTCGCCCCGGGGCAGGATCACCCGGGTGGTGTCGCGCACCGCCCGCACCCGGCGCTTGAGGTTGTCCGGCATTACCCGCTCCAGCTTGGCCTCGACCCCGGCAATGGCGGGGGCGTAGGCCGCCAGCCCCAGTTGTCGGGCCGCCAGCAAACCCAGGGCAATGGCCAGGGTTTCCTCGTCGGTGAACATCATCGGCGGTAGCTTGAAGCCGGCCACCAGGCTATAGCCGCCATAGCGCCCCTGCTCCGTGGTTACGGGAATGCCCAGTTCCTCCAGCACCGCGATATAGCGGCGCACGGTGCGGCGGTCCACCTCCAGGCGTTCCGCCAGCTCGGCGCCGCTGATCTGGCGGTGGGATTGCAGTAACTCCAGGGCGGCCAGTACACGCGTCGTGGGTCCCGACATAATTGCCATCCTTTTCCGGGCCAATGATGAAATTTTGATGATCCCACTTATCTAGGACCGATTCTCTCCTAATTCCAGCCTAATCTGTTCCTGCACGCAGTAAACGCCAAAACCAAGGAAGAGGAAATCGTCATGTCAGAACTCACGTTCTACACCAATCCCATGTCCCGCGGTCGGGTCGTACGCTGGATGCTCGAAGAACTGGCCATACCCTATGAGACCGAGATCCTGGACTTTGAAGGGGCCATGAAGACGCCCGAGTACCTGGCCATCAACCCCATGGGCAAGGTGCCCGCCATCAAACACGGTGACACCGTAGTCACCGAGGTAGCCGCTATCTGCACCTACCTGGCCGACCAGTTCCCGGACAAGGGCCTGGCACCACCGGTCAACAGCCGGGAACGGGGACCCTACTATCGCTGGCTGTTCTTCATGGCGGGACCGTACGAGATGGCCACCAGCGCTGCGGCGTATGGCTGGCGCATCGATGACGACAACGTGCAGGCCGTGGGCTGTGGCCGTCTGGAAGACGTTATCCAGACGCTGGAACAGGCCCTCCAGAAAGGCCCCTACATCTGCGGGCAGCAGTTCACCGCCGCTGATATCCTTGTCAGCAGCTACCTGTGGTGGGAGATGATGCAGAAGAACCTGCCGCCCAACGAGGTGTTCCAGGAGTACACCAACCGCATGGATAGCCGGCCCGCCGCGAAGCGGGCCAATCAGTTGGATGATGAGCTGGTGGAGCGGATGAATACCGCCACTGCCTGAGCACCACCACACCATCCACGGTTCGCCAGCGGTCCGTGGATGGTGTGGCTCCGACCAGATCCCAACCGACCACCCTCACTTGATCTGCCGCCGCAGCCATAGCATGCTCTGGCAGGAAACCGCCTCAACCTGTTCACGGGACCAGCCCATGCACCTGCCCTTCTGGCTGACCACTGCCGGCCTGTCGCCCCTGCTGATCTATCAGGGCCGAAACGTCCGTCGCAACATCGTCCGGCTTCCCGAGGCCGGTGGCGATCCTTCCGGGCAGTACGGTGAGGGAACGCCGGACCGACGGGTGCTGGTGATAGGCGAGTCCACGGCTGCCGGCGTTGGCGTGCAACGCCATGACCAGGGCCTGGCGAGTCAGCTTGCCCGGCTGCTCCATGAACGCAGCGGTGAGACCGTTACCTGGCACACCTGCGGCATCAACGGCGCAACCCTGGCCGAATTGATGGATAACCTGCCGCTGGAAAGCTTGCCGCAGGCGGATGTGGTCCTGCTGAGCATGGGTGTCAACGACACCACCGGCTTCACGCCACGCCACCGGTTCCGGCAACGATTGCTGGCGTTACGGAAAATGCTGAAAGACCGCTACCCGACACCCCTCGGCCTGCTCAGCGTGCCGCCCATGCATCGGTTCACCGCGTTGCCCTCGCCACTGCGGCAGATGATGGGCTGGCGGGCGCGGCAGTTGGACAGAGTCTATCAATCACTGGTGAGGGAACAGCCCGGGGACTTTATCTACCTGCGTTATGCAGCGGTCACCGATTCCTCACTGCTGGCAGAGGATGGCTTCCACCCGGGAGAGACAGGTTATCGCCTGATGGCTGAATCCATTGCGGACCAGTCCCTGCATTATCCCCAAACGGGTGTCAGCCCCTGACTCTTGCAGTGACCTCAATCTCCAGCTTCATGGCGTCATCCAGCAGGCCGGCCACAAACATGGTGGCAGCGGGACGGGACTCGCCCAGGTACTTCTGGAAGACGGGCCAGCAGGGCTCGAAGTCGGCCCGGTCCGGGAAGATGTAGTGGATGCGCACCACATCGGCGAAGCTGCTGCCCGCCTGTTCCAGTACCTTGCCGATGTTGCGGAAGCACTGCTCGGCCTGCTCCACCGCGTCGTCGGAGATGGTCATGGTGTCGTAATTGAAGCCGGTGGTGCCGGACACGTACACGTAGTCCCCATCAACGACAGCGCGGGAATAGCCGATCTTGGACTCGAATTCAGAACCGCTGGAAATCAGTGTTCGACTCACGGTGGAGATCCTTTCAACAGAGGAGAAAAAGCCGGGTAACCCGGACAGGCGATTCTAGTCCATCGTCCAGGTTTCGGAAATCCTGTAGCCAGCCGGAGTCAAACGCCCAGCTGGTCTCGCATGGCGTAATACCACGCCCCGACGGCGGTGAACGGCACCCGGAACAGGCGCCCACCGGGGAATGGGTAGTGAGGCAGGCTGGCGAAGGCGTCGAAGCGGTCCGACTGCCCCTGGATCGCCAGAGCTAGCGCCCTGCCGGCCACATGGGTAAAGGTGACACCATGGCCCGAGCAGCCCTGGGAATAGAATACGTTGTTCTGCAGGCGCCCCATCTGGGGCAGCCGTGACAGGGTGAGCAGGAAGTTGCCGGTCCAGGCGTAGTCCACTTTCACATTGGCCAGCTCCGGGAAGGTCTTGAGCATATTGGGCCGGATCAGCCGCTCGATATTGGCCGGGTCGCGTGCGCCGTAGACCACACCGCCGCCATAGATCAGCCGCCGGTCACCGGAGAGGCGGAAGTAGTCCAGCAGGTAGTTGCAGTCTTCCACGCAGTTGTCGTCCGGCAGTAAGCGGTTGGCAACCGCCTCATCCAGCGGCTCGGTGGCAATGATCTGCGAACCGCAGGGCATGGACCTGGCGCCCAGCTCCGGCACCAGCCCGCCCAGGTAGGCATTGCCCGCCAGCACCACGAAGCGGGCGCTCACTTCTCCCTGGGCAGTTCTGACCATTGCTCGCTGGCCGTGGCTAATACCTGTGACTTCGGAATGCTCGTGGATCACCCCGCCCAGGGACTCCAGCGCAGCGGCCTCTCCCAGGGCCAGGTTCAGCGGGTGGATATGGCCGCCGGAGTGGTCAATGGCGCCACCCACATAGCGGTCGGTGCTGACACGGGCATGGATACCCTCCCGGTCCAGCAGTTCCAGCTGGTCATGGCCAAATCGTCGCCACAAGGCCTGCTGTGCTTCCAGATGCTTCTGCTGACGCGGGTTGAGGGCCGCGAAGATGCCGCCATCCTTCAGGTCACAGGCAATGTCGTAATCCCGCACCCGCTGGCGGATGATCCGGCCGCCTTCGAATGCCATCTCCGCCAGCAGGCGCAAGTGGTCCGGTGTGGTCTGACGCTCGATGGCGTCCAGGTCACGACTGAAACTGTTGACGATCTGGCCGCCATTGCGGCCGGACGCCCCCCAGCCCACCGTCGCCGCCTCCAGCACCACTACCCTGAAGCCCGCCTCCGCCAGAAACAGGGCCGTGGACAGACCAGTGTAGCCGGCGCCTACCACACAGACATCCGCCTCGCTCCGGCCCTCAAGGGGCGAACGTTCCGGTGCAGGATTGGCAGAGGCGGCGTAACAGGAAGGAACCGGAGGGTAATGGGTCATGGATCAGCGCCATCAGGGACGATATTGCGGCAAGTCTATGCCAGCGCCGGGCACGCGGGAAGACACGTTCTTCTACCTATAGCGGGACCTGTAAGGAAGCCCGATAGTTCGCCTGATATTGACCGATTCCATTGCCTGCGAGGCGCCCATGTCCAACACCGCAACACCCACCACCCGTGACCAGTGGCAACAACGGGCGGACCGACTCGTCTTCGAGGGGCGCGCCTACATCAATGGTGCCTACCAGTGGGCGGTCAATGGCGATACCTTCCCCTGTATCAGCCCGGTGGATGGCCGGGAGCTGGTGCAGGTGGCCAGTTGCGACCAGGATGACGCGGAACAGGCGGTCATCGCCGCCCGCCGCGCCTTCGAACAGGGCACCTGGAGCCGCCTGGCGCCCACCGAACGCAAGCAGGTGCTGATCCGCCTTGCCGATCTGATCGAAGCCCACGGCGACGAACTGGCACTGCTGGAAACCCTGGACATGGGCAAGCCCATCACCCATGCCCGCACCGTGGACGTGCCCGCCACTGCCCGGGCCATCCGCTGGACCGCCGAAGCCATCGACAAAGTCTATGGTGAACTGGCAGCTACGCCCCAAGACCAGATCGGCATGATCTCCCGGGAGCCCATGGGCGTGGTGGCCGCCATCGTGCCCTGGAACTTCCCCATGATCATGGCCGCCTGGAAGATTGCCCCGGCCCTGGCCACCGGTAACTCGGTGATCCTCAAGCCGTCGGAGAAGTCGCCCCTGACCGCCATTCGCCTCGCGGCACTGGCCGAGGAAGCCGGCATTCCGCCGGGCGTGTTTAACGTGCTGCCCGGCTTCGGCCACACCGTGGGCAAGGCCCTGGCTCTGCATATGGATGTGGATTGCCTGGTATTCACCGGCTCCACCAACGTCGCCAAACAGCTGATGATCTACGCCGGCCAGTCCAATATGAAACAGGTCTGGCTGGAGGCCGGCGGCAAGAGCCCGAACATTGTCTTCGCCGACGCCCCGGACCTGAAGAAGGCCGCCGCCGAGGCCGCCAGCGCCATCGCTTTCAACCAGGGCGAGGTATGTACCGCCGGCAGCCGGTTACTGGTGGAGGACAGCATCCGCAGCGAGTTCATCGGACAGGTCTGCGACGCCCTGAAAGCCTGGCGCCCCGGCCATCCGCTGGATCCGGCCACCACCTGCGGGGCCATCGTCGACCAGGCCCAGTTGGATCGCATCATCGAGTACATCCGCATTGGTCAGGCCGAGGGTGCGCAACTGGTCACCGGTGGCAAACGGGTGATGGAGGACACCGGCGGGCTGTTTGTGGAACCGACGGTGTTCAATAACGTCCTCAACCCCATGCGCATTGCATCGGAGGAAATCTTCGGGCCGGTACTGTCGGTAATCAGCTTCAGCACTGCCGAGGAAGCCATCGCGATTGCCAACGATTCCATCTACGGCCTGGCGGCAGCGGTGTGGACGTCCAACCTGAACACGGCTCACAAGGTCGCCAAAGCCCTGCGGGCCGGCAGTGTGTGGATCAACCACTATGACGGCGGCGATATGACCGCGCCGTTTGGCGGCTTCAAGCAGTCAGGCAATGGCCGTGACAAGTCACTGCATGCCTTCGACAAGTACACGGAGCTCAAGGCGACCTGGATCTCGCTCGACTAGTCTCCGGTCGATACGAAACCGGCGCCTGTGTGGTGCCGTTTTCACATCCGGATCATCACACGGTATGGAGATACCAGAGGTACTCCAGGTCCGAGATCGTCATCTCGAATTCGTTGAGCTCGTGCTCCTTACAGGCCACGAACACCTCCAGGAAATCCCGCCCCAGATAGTCTTCCATTACCGCTGACTGAGCCAGTTCCCGCAGGGCATCCCGCAGGTTGTTCACCAGACTGGCCTCGTGCTGCTCATGGGCATTGCCTACGGTCATGGGTGGCGGTTCGATGCGGTTGGTGATGCCGTAATGGATGCCCGCCAGCACTGCGGCCATCAGCAGGTAGGGGTTGGCGTCGGCGCCAGCCACCCGGTGCTCGATACGCAATGCCTCCGGATCACCACCGGGCAGGCGCAGCGAGGCCGTGCGATTATCCACGCCCCAGGTGGGCGCGCTGGGCACATAGTATTCCGGGCTGAAGCGGCGGTACGAATTGATGTTGGGGCAGAACAACGCCATGGCATCGTTCATGGTGGCCACCAGCCCGCCCACGGCCCAACGCAACAGGTCGTTGGGCTGCTCGGCATCACCGGCGAAAACGTTCTTACCGTCCTGGTCCACCAGACTCACGTGCAGGTGCATGCCACTGCCCGCCTGGTGGTGGTACGGCTTGGCCATGAAGGTGGTGTCCATCTCATGGTCGTAGGCCATGTTCTTGATCAGACGCTTGAGCAGGGTGGCATGGTCACAGGCCCGCACCGCGTCGTTCACGTAGCGCAGGTTCACCTCGAACTGGCCGGGGGCGGATTCCGCCACCAGCGCGTCGGCGGGCAGTTCCTGCTCATGGGCTGCATCCAGCACATCCGCCAGGAATTCCGCATATTCGTCCAGATCGTCGATGGAGTACGCCTGTGTACCCGCCGGGCGCTTGCCGGAAATCGGCGACTTGGGCGGCTGGGGCCGGCCAGCCAGGTTCTCCTGATCGATCAGGTAGAACTCCATCTCGTAGGCCGCCACCGGGGTCAGCCCTATCGCCTCGAAGCGTTTGACGATGTTCTGCAGCACCACCCGTGGATCGGCGAAGAACGGCGTCTCCCGGTCCAGCTCGTACATGGTCAGCAGCAATTGGGCGGTGGGCCGCTTCTGCCAGGGTTCCATGGTGAGGGTGACGTCGATGGGCAGGCAAACCCGGTCCGCCTCGCCGATATCCAGACCCAGGCCGGTCTCTTCCACTGTTGTGCCCTGGATATTAAGCGCAAAGATGGAGGCCGGCAGGGCAATGCCCCGCTCGAACACTTTGGCCAGGGTCGACGGATCCACCCGCTTGCCACGGACAATACCGTTGATATCCGGAATCAGCAGGTCGACAAACTGCAGCTCGGGATGCTTCTGAAGGAAGGCGTCGACGCTCGCTAAACCAGAACCCATAGGAAAGCCTTTCGGAACTCACACTCAACCCGTGCAGAAGGGCCGGCACAGGCGTGTCTCAGCGTCCTTTATCCTGCTTTCCGCGCGCTTTTGCAAGATACGCATATGCCGTAGCGGCGGGCCCATGAAATCGCTGGCGCAGGGGGGCAGCCCGTGCTAGAAATTGCGCAATCTCTGACCAGCCCAAGCGGCGCTGGCATCCTCGCCTCAAGGAGGCACCCATTGAGCACACCGAACGCCCCCGATACCCCCTGCTACCCGTTGATCGGCATCAGTGCCTGCAGCCAGCACACTGACGGTGAGCACCCGATTTTCACCTTCGGCGAAAAGTACAGCCGCGCCGTGAGCGAGGGCGCCGACGGCATACCGGTCGCCATCCCGGCCCTGGGGACGGGATTGCCATTGCAACAGCTGGTGGACCGGCTGGACGGCATCCTGCTCACCGGTTCCCCCTCCAATATCGAACCCCACCATTACCGGGACCAGGGCAGCGAACCGGGCACCGCCCATGACCCCAAACGGGACGCCACCACCCTGCCCCTGATCCGCGCCGCGGTAGCCGCCGGTGTACCCATCCTGGGCATCTGTCGCGGCTTCCAGGAAATGAACGTGGCCCTGGGCGGCACCCTGTACCAGAAGCTCCACACCACCGGTCGCTTCCGGGAGCACCGTGAGGACAAGGGCACGCCACTGGCAGAACGCTACGCCACCGGCCATGACATCCGGATCCTGCCGGATGGTCGTCTTGCCCGGATCTGGCCCCAGTCGGACTCGGTCTACGTGAATTCGCTGCACGAACAGGGCATCCGAGACCTGGCCCCGGGGCTGCGGGTGGAGGCTGTTGCCGAGGATAACCTGGTGGAGGCGTTTTCACTCATCAACGCACCGGCCTTCACCCTGGCAGTGCAATGGCATCCGGAATGGCAGTGGCATCCCTGCCATGATGTGGGGGATTTCCCCTTCTACCGCGCGCTTCTGGGCGCGTTCGGCGAGGCCTGTGCAAAGCGGGCCCGGGCCCGTCAACCCTCACAGGAAGCGAAAAGCGTAGCGTCTTTGCAGTGACACCGTTCGGATAAGCACAAATCACCATGCCGGGCGTTAAATTTTTGATAGCGCCCTGCAAAAAGTCGTGATAAATATCGCGAGAATTCGGCAGGTTCCCACCGCCGTTTCCAGGACAAGCCTCAAAGGAGTCTCGGGCGACTTCCCAGCCGCCAGAAGGCCACCCTCAGCAGACCTGCACAACACTGCGTACCTCCTGTACGTTTTGCATTAATCCCTTTTCTATGAGGGACAACACCCATGTTGAAGTTGTGTAAGCCCGCGGCCCTGGCGGCCGCTATTGCTGTATCCCTTGGTTCGTCTGTCGCTCTGGCGGCCGGCGAGGTGCGTGTGTACAACTGGTCGGACTACATTGCCGAGGATACCCTGGCGAAGTTCACCGAAGAGACCGGCATCAAGGTCATCTACGACGTCTACGACAGTAATGAGATCCTGGAAGCGGCGCTGTTGTCCGGCCGTTCCGGCTATGACCTGGTGGTACCGTCCAACCACTACGTGGCCAAGCAGATCTCCGCCCAGGCCTTTGCGCCTCTGGACCACGACAAGCTGCCGAACATGACCCACCTGAATCCGGACCTGATGAAGCAGCTGGAAAAGGTCGACCCGGGCAGTCAGTACGCCATCCCTTATCTGTGGGGCACCAACGGCTACGGCTATAACGAAGCCCGTATCCAGCAGATCCTGGGTGACGACGCCCCCACGGACTCCTGGGCCCTGGTGTTCGACCCCGAAGTGACCGGCAAGCTGGCCGCCGGTGGCTGCGGCATTGCCATGCTGGATTCCGGTGAGGAAATGGTGCGTGCGGCCATGGCCTATATCGGCCTGGACCCGAACAGCAATAGCGCCGACGACATCAAAAAGGGTGGCGAGGTGATCAAGGCTGTGCGCCCGAATATCACCTATTTCCACTCTTCCCGTTACATTGCGGATCTGGCCAATGGTGACCTGTGCGTGGCCGCCGGCTATTCCGGCGACATCCTGCAGGCCGCTGCCCGCGCCGAGGAAGCCGACAACGGCAACGTGATCCTGTACACCATCCCCAAGGAAGGCGCGGTGCTGTGGTTTGACATGATGACCATTCCCGCCGGCGCCCCCAACGTGGATAACGCCCACAAGCTGATGAACTTCCTGATGCGACCGGAGATCATTGCCGACATCACCAACTACGTGTGGTACGCCAACCCCAACAGCGCTGCCAACGAGTTCGTGGATGCGGAGATCCTCAGCGACACCAGCATCTACCCCACCGATGAGGTGATGAAGAAGCTGTACCTGATGGAAGGCCGGCCCCAGGACGCCCAGCGCCTGATGACCCGCACCTGGACCAGCGTTAAGTCTGGTCGCTAGGCGTGGCGAGCAGCATCGACACCTCCGCGCAAGCGGAGGTGTTACTCAGCATCGACGGTATTTCAAAAAGCTTCGACAGCACACTGGCTGTAGATAACGTCAGCCTGGACATCCACCGGGGCGAGATCTTCGCTCTGCTGGGTGGTTCCGGCTCTGGCAAGTCCACCCTGCTGCGCATGCTGGCGGGCTTCGAAAGGCCTGACACCGGTCGCATTGTGCTGGACGGGCAGGACATCACCGATCTGCCGCCCTACCTGCGGCCCACCAATATGATGTTCCAGTCCTACGCCCTGTTCCCCCACATGACGGTGGAGCAGAACATCGCCATGGGCCTGAAACAGGACCGGCTGCCAAAGGCCGAAATCCGCGACCGCGTTGAGGCCATGCTCAGGCTGGTCAAGATGGAGCCCTTTGCCAGGCGTAAGCCTCACCAGCTTTCCGGTGGTCAGCAGCAGCGTGTAGCCCTGGCCCGCTCCCTGGCCAAGCGCCCGAAACTGCTGTTACTGGACGAGCCCATGGGTGCCCTGGACAAGAAACTGCGCACCGAGATGCAGCTGGAGCTGGTGGACATCCTGGAGAAGGTCGGCGCCACCTGCCTGATGGTGACCCACGACCAGGAAGAAGCCATGACCATGGCCAGTCGTATCGCCATCATGTCCCAGGGCTGGATTGCGCAGGTTGGCTCACCCATTGATATCTACGAAAGCCCCAACAGCCGTATGACGGCGGAATTCATCGGATCGATGAATATTTTCGAGGCCAGCATCCGCGCGGACGAGGCGGACAGCATCACTCTCACCAGCGACCTGCTGGATGCACCGGTGTTCATCGACCGGGGCGTCACCACGCCTGCGGAAACCACAGACACCCTGATTGCCCTGCGACCGGAGAAGATTTACCTCACCACCGACAAACCGGAGGGTGACAGTAACTGGAGCCAGGGTACGGTGGACAACATCGCCTATTTAGGGGACATCAGCTCCTATTACGTGAAGCTGGCCAGCGGTAAGCGGGTGCAGGCCACCATGGCCAACGTCGAGCGTCGCGGCGAACGGCCAACCTGGGGCGATAGTGTGTTCGTCTCCTGGGAAGCCTCCAGCCCGATATTGCTGTGGAACTGATACCGTGAAGCACAGACTGACCCCGACGCCCGTCATGGAGCGTGTGCGCGCCGTGCTGCTTCATCGCCGCGTGGTGTTCGGCATCCCGTTCCTGTGGCTGCTGCTGTTTTTCCTGCTGCCCTTCGCGCTGGTGCTGAAGATCAGCTTCTCCAGCGCGGTGATGGCGATTCCGCCCTACGAGCCGGTGGTGCAGTGGGCGGATGATACCTTTTCCATTGTCCTCAACTTCGGCAACTACCTGTTCCTGGCCTCGGACAGCCTGTACATCGCCGCCTACTGGGGTTCGGTGAAAACCGCCTTCCTGGCCACCGTGTTCTGTCTGCTGATCGGCTACCCCATGGCCTATGCCATAGCCCGGGCGCCGAAGCACTGGCAACTGGTCTTCCTGCTGATGGTGATGATGCCATCCTGGACCTCGTTCCTGATCCGGGTCTATGCCTGGATGGGCATCCTCGGCAACCAGGGCCTGCTGAACAGCCTGCTGCTGTGGCTCGGCGTGATCAGCGAGCCCCTGCGCATGCTCAACACCAATTTCGCGGTGGTGCTGGGCATAGTGTATGCCTACCTGCCCTTCATGGTGCTGCCCATCTACACCAACCTGGTGAAGCTGGATCTGCGTCTGCTGGAGGCCGCCTCAGATCTGGGGTGCCGCAGCCTGACCACCTTCTGGCGTATCACACTGCCACTGTCAAAGGCCGGCATCATCGCCGGGGCCATGCTGGTGTTCATCCCGGCAGTGGGTGAGTTCGTGATTCCGGAACTGCTGGGCGGGCCCGATACGCTGATGATCGGCAAGGTGCTGTGGGAGGAGTTCTTCAACAACCGCGACTGGCCGGTGGCCTCAGCGCTGGCCATCGTCATGCTGGCCCTGCTGCTGATTCCCATCGTGTTCTTCCACCGGTTCCAGGCCCGGGAGATGGAAAAGCATGGGTAGAATCAGCTTCTCGAAAGCCATGCTGGGGCTGGGACTGCTGTTCCTGTACCTGCCGATGGTGGTGCTGATCGTGTACTCGTTCAACGCCTCGCGGCTGGTTTCGGTGTGGGCCGGGTTTTCCACCCACTGGTACGGCGAACTGTTCCGCGACCAGCAGATCCTGGCAGCGGTGTGGATGAGCCTGCGTATTGCCTTCTATTCCGCCAGTATGGCGGTGTGCCTGGGCACCCTGTGCGCCTTCGTGATGACCCGCTTCCGGCGCATGCGAGGGCGCACCCTGCTGTCCAGCATGATCACCGCCCCGCTGGTGATGCCGGAGGTGATCACCGGTCTGTCACTGTTGCTGCTGTTCGTACAGATGGCCCAGCTCGTGGGCTGGCCCCAGGACCGGGGCATGGTCACCATCTGGATCGCCCACACCACCTTCTGCAGCGCCTACGTGGCCGTGGTGGTGAGCGCCCGCCTGCGGGAAGTGGACCGCTCCGTGGAGGAAGCTGCCATGGACCTGGGCTGCACGCCCCTGAAGACCTTCTTCGTCATCACCCTGCCAGTGATCGCCCCGGCCCTGGTGTCCGGCTGGCTGCTGGCCTTCACCCTGTCACTGGACGACCTGGTCATCGCCAGCTTCGTCTCCGGCCCGGGGGCCACGACCCTGCCGATGGTGGTGTTCTCGTCGGTGCGGATGGGGGTGTCACCCAAGATCAATGCCCTGGCCACGATCATCATCCTGGCGGTGTCGGTGGTGGCGTTTATCGCCTGGTACTGGATGCGGCGGGCAGAGAAGCGGCGGCTTACCGACCGGAGCTGACATAACCCCCTGGAGACGGGGCCTACTCCTTCCCGAAACAGTTCTGCAGGGAGTAGAAGTAGGCATCAATCACCTGTTCCGACTCGTTCTCCATATCAAAGGTTTCCGGAATCAGCAGCCAGGTGTAGATCAGGCCGGTGAGCTGCACGTGCAGGTGCACCACCGCCCGGTCCACGTCCAGGTTCCCGGGTAGCTGGCCACGCTCGATGGCATTGCGAAGTACCATGGCCATACGCTCGGAGGCTTCCCGGAAGTTCTCCCGGCGGCGGCTGCCCAGGGGTTCGTTCTCTTCGGTGAGTTCACTCTTCAGGAACATGATCTCGAACACCCTGTGCCGTCGGGGGTCGCGGGCGATCTCCTGGGTCAGGTAGAGCAGGAACTCCCGGAACCGGCCCAGGGGATCGCTCTCGTCCGGATCTTCCATCAGTGCCTTGAGCATTTCCAGCGGCAGCTTCTGCCGGTCCATCATCGCTTCGAACACATCGTGCTTGTTCTTGAAGTGCCAGTAGATGGCCCCCCGCGTGACACCCGCCTCCGCCGCAATGTCATTGAGTGACGTGCGCGACACACCCTTGCGATAGAACACCACCTCAGCCGCTTCAATCAGCTGCTCCCGGGTTTTCTGGGCGTCTTCTTTGGTGCGTCTGGCCATGGGTGCTCCTGTAAATAACGCGTAAGGGCAGTAAATGTCACTATACATACATTCATGAATGTATGTATCATCGTGTTTACCGTTATACGTTGTTGTGCCTTGTGCGCCGGGGAGCCCCGCCATGGACCCCGGCGCCTTTTTATTGGATAGAGGTCACTACCCATGCGCCATTCTACGCAATCCCTGCTCCTGTTGCTGATTGCTTCTGCTCTGCTGTCCGCCTGTGGCCAGCAGCAAACCGGTTCCGCCCAGGCCGCCGGTCAGCAACCACCGCCCCAGGCCGGCTTTATCACCGTCGAAGAAAAGCCCTTTATCCTGGTCAATGAATTGCCCGGTCGCACCTCACCCTATCAGGTGGCCGAAGTCCGCCCCCAGGTCACTGGCCTGATCGAGGAACGCCTGTTCGAGGAAGGGGAAACCGTGGAAGCGGGTCAGGCCCTGTACCGGATTGATGCCAAGCGTTACCAGGCCGCCCTGGCCAGTGCCCAGGCGGAACTGGCCAACGCCCGCGCCAACCGGGACAAGGCACGCCTTACCGCCAACCGCTATGAATCCCTGATCGGCAACGGCGCCATCAGCCAGCAGACCCTGGACGAGGCCCGCACCACCCTCAGCGCCGGCAACGCCCAGGTGGCCGCCGCCGAGGCCGCCGTGGAAAGCGCCCGTATCGACCTGGACTACACCACCATCCGCGCCCCCATTGATGGGCGCATCGGTCGCTCGACGGTCACCGCCGGTGCCCTGGTCACCGCCAACCAGACCACGGCCCTGGCCACCATCCGCCAGCTTGACCCGATCTATGTGGACCTGACCCAGTCCTACGAGGAACTGAGCCGCCTGCGATCGGCCATGGCCAGCGGCCAGCTGGAAACCGTGGGCGAGGGCAAGGCATCGGTGACTCTGGCGCAGCAGGACGGCACCGTCTACCCCCACGAGGGCACCCTGCAGTTCTCGGAGTTCGCCGTGGGCGAGGCCACCGGCTCGGTCACCCTGCGGGCCCTGGTGCCCAACCCGGATGGTGCCCTGCTGCCGGGCATGTTCGTCCGTGCCCGCCTGCCCCAGGCGGAGCGTGACAACGCCATCCTGGTGCCCCAGAAAGGCATCTCCCGGGAACCCAGCGGCCAGGCCACCGCCCTGGTGATTAACGAGGACAGCACCGTGGAGAAGCGCAACGTCACCACCGAGAAAGCGGTCGGGAACCAGTGGCTGATCAGCGACGGCCTCAGGGCCGGTGATCGCCTGATCGTTGATGGCCTGCAGAAAGTCCAGGTCGGCAGCCCGGTCACGCCGGTGGATGTGAACGACGGGGCAACCACCGCCGCAACCGACAACGCACAGGGCTGACACCATGGCACGCTTCTTTATCGACCGCCCCATCTTTGCCTGGGTGATCGCCATCATCATGATGCTGGCGGGGGCCCTGGCCATTACCAACCTGCCGGTGGAGCAGTATCCCACGGTAGCGCCGCCGGAGGTGACCATCTCCGCCAACTACCCCGGTGCCTCCTCCGAGGCGGTGGAGGACTCGGTAACCCAGGTCATCGAGCAGGAAATGAACGGCATCGACAACCTGCTGTACATGTCCTCCACCAGTGATTCTTCCGGCAATGTCCAGATCACCCTGACCTTCGCTGGCGGCACCGACCCGGACATCGCCCAGGTGCAGGTACAGAACAAACTGCAGCTTGCTACCCCGCGCCTGCCCCAGGTGGTGCAACAGCAAGGTGTGCAGGTCACCAAGTCGTCGGACAGCTTCCTGATGGTGGTGGCCTTCACCTCCAGCGACGACAGCCTGAGCCAGTCGGACATTGCCGACTATGTCGCCGCCAATGTGCAGGACCCCATCTCCCGCACCCAGGGTGTGGGCCAGGTCCAGCTATTCGGCGCCCAGTACGCCATGCGCGTGTGGCTGGACCCTAACAAACTCAACCAATACAACCTGACTCCCGCGGACGTGACCGGCGCCATCGAGGTGCAGAACAACCAGGTGGCCGGCGGCCAGTTGGGCGGTGCGCCCTCGGTGGAAGACCAGCAGATGAACGCCTCCATCGTGGTGCAGACGCTGCTGGAAACCCCCGAGGAATTCGGCGAGATCCTGCTCAAGGTCACCGCAGACGGCTCCCGGGTTCGCCTGGCGGACGTTGCCCGGATTGAGCTGGGTTCGGAGTCCTATAACATCGTTGGCAGCTACAACGGCAAGGCCTCCGCCGGCATCGGCATCAACCTGGCCTCCGGCGCCAATGCTCTGGACACAGCCGAGCAGGTCAGGGAGCGTATCGGGGAACTCAGCGAATACTTCCCGGACAGCCTGGAAGTGTCCTATCCCTACGACACCACGCCGTTCGTGGAAATCTCCATTATGGAGGTGGTGAAGACCCTGTTCGAGGGCATCGCCCTGGTGTTCCTGGTGATGTACCTGTTCCTGCAGAACTTCCGCGCCACCCTGATCCCCACCATCGCGGTGCCGGTGGTGCTGCTGGGCACCTTCGGGGTGCTCTACGCCTTCGGCTTCTCGGTGAACACCCTGACCATGTTCGGCATGGTACTGGCGATCGGGTTGCTGGTGGACGACGCCATCGTGGTGGTGGAAAACGTCGAACGGGTGATGGCGGAAGAGGGCCTGGGCCCGGTCGAGGCCACCCGCAAGTCCATGGGCCAGATTACCGGCGCGCTGGTGGGTATCGCCCTGGTGTTGTCGGCGGTGTTCGTACCCATGGCGTTCTTCCCGGGCTCCACCGGCGCCATCTACCGCCAGTTCTCCATCACCATTGTGTCCGCCATGGTGCTGTCGGTGCTGGTGGCGCTGATCCTGACACCGGCCCTGTGCGCCACCATGCTCAAGTCCCACAAGGGCGACCACAACACCAAGGGCGGCTTCTTCGGCTGGTTCAACCGCAGCTTCGACAGTGCCGCCAACCGTTACCAGGGTCGTGTGGGCAAGATCATCGGCCGCTGGGGGCGCTACAGCTTCCTCTATGTGGTGATTGTCGGCGTACTGGCCTTCAGCTTCATGCGCCTGCCATCCGCCTTCCTCCCGGAAGAGGACCAGGGCATCCTGCTGACCCAGGTGCAACTGCCGGTGGGTTCCACCCAGGGGCAAACCCTGGAGGTGCTGGACAAGGTGGAACACTACTTCCTGGAAGAGGAGTCCCAGGCGGTGGAATCCGTCTTTACCGTGGCCGGCTTCAGCTTTGCCGGCCAGGGCCAGAACTCCGGCCTCGCCTTCGTGCGGCTGAAGGACTGGAGCGAACGGGATCTGGAGCAGGACGGGGTAAATGCCGTCATCGGCCGTGCCATGGGGGCCTTCTCCCAGGTGCGTGAGGCGGTGATCTTTGCCCTCAACCCGCCGGCCATCCCGGCCCTGGGCGTGGCCAGCGGCTTCAACTTCCAGCTCCAGGACCAGGGCGGCCAGGGTCACCAGGCCCTGGTGGACGCCAGCAACCAGTTGCTGGGCCAGGCCAACCAGAACCCCGCCCTGACCCAGGTGCGCTACAACGGCCTGCCGGACGCACCCCAGTACCGTCTGGATGTGGACCGCCAGAAGGCCCGCGCCATGGGCGTCTCCCTGGCGGATATCAACACCACCCTGTCGGTGGCCTGGGGCTCCAGCTACGTCAACGACTTTGCCGACCGGGGCCGCATCAAGCGGGTCTATGTCCAGGCGGACGCTCCCTTCCGCATGCTGCCGGAGGATATCGACAACTGGTACGTGCGCAACGGCGATGGCGAGATGGTGCCCTTCTCCAGCTTCGCCACCGGCGAGTGGACCTACGGCGCCCAGCAGTTGCAGCGTTATAACGGCGTCTCGTCCATAAACATCCAGGGCAATGCCGCCGCCGGCTTCAGCACCGGGGACGCCATGGCCGCCATGGAGGAACTGGCCGCGGAACTGCCCGGCGGATTCGGCTTCGAGTGGACCGGTCTGTCCTACCAGGAGATCCAGTCCGGCGACCAGGCGCCACTCCTCTATGCCCTGTCGCTGCTGGTGGTGTTCCTGTGCCTGGCCGCCCTCTATGAAAGCTGGTCGATTCCGTTCTCGGTGATGCTGGTGGTGCCCCTGGGCATTATCGGCGCCGTGCTGGCCGCCAATCTCCGAGGCCTGAACAACGACGTGTTCTTCCAGGTGGGTCTGTTGACCACCATCGGCCTGTCGTCCAAGAACGCGATCCTGATCGCGGAATTCGCCCAGGATCTGGAGAAGAAAGGCCGTAGCCTGCTCCAGGCCACCCTGGAAGCCACCCGCATGCGGCTGCGCCCGATCCTGATGACCTCTCTGGCCTTCGGCCTCGGCGTTACCCCGCTGATGCTCAGCTCCGGGGCCGGGTCCGGCGCCCGTCACGCCATCGGCACCGGCGTGTTCGGTGGCGTGGTGGCGGCCACCGTGCTGGCCATCTTCTTCATCCCGCTGTTCTATGTGCTGGTACGCCGGATCTCCGGCGTGCCCCTGCACGGTCACCGGGACGACACCAACGACGACCATCAGGTCCTGGAATCACAGGAGAATCCGTCATGAAGGCCCTGATACCCGCGCTGGCCGTGGCCCTGACCCTCGGCGGCTGCAGCATGATTCCCGATTACCAGACACCGGACGCCCCGGTGCCGCAAGCGGTGGGCGACGGCAACCAGGATGTGGATACGGTGGTCCTGCCGGGCTGGGAAACCCTGTTCCCGGACCCGCAGCTACGGGCCCTGATCCACACCGCCCTGGCCAATAACCGTGACCTGGAACTGGCCATGCTGGATGTGGCCGAAGCCCGGGCGCAATACGGCATCGAGGGTGCCGCCCTGTTCCCGGAAATCGGCGCCAGTGCCGATGGTACCCGCCAGCGTTTGCCGGCGGACCTGAGCGGCACCGGTGACAGCACCATCACCAGTCAGTACAGCGTGGGCCTGGGCGTGGCCGCCTATGAGCTGGACCTGTTCGGCCGGGTGCGCAGCCTGGAGGAATCCGCCCTGCAAAGCTACCTGGCCACCGAGGCCGCCCGCCGCAGTGCCCGGATCACCCTGGTGTCCGAAGTGGCCAACGCCTACCTGACACTACTGGCCGATGGCCAGAAGCTGCGCATCAGCGAGGACACGGTGGAGGCCCAGCAGGCCTCGGTGGACCTGGTCCGCCAGCGCTTCGACGCCGGGCTGGCCGCGGAGCTGGATGTCCGCCAGGCCGAAATTGCCCTGGAAACCGCCCGCACCAGCCGGGCACAGCTACGTCGCCAGGTGGAACAGGATCGCAATGCCCTGTCGGTCTTGGTGAGCGGCCCGGTACCGGAAACGCCGGAAGGCAATGTGATCGACCCGTCGGTGACGCTGCTGGCCGGTGTGCCGGCGGGGCTGGACTCCTCCGTGCTGCTGCAGCGGCCGGACATCCGCCAGGCGGAGTTCAACCTACGGGCCGCCAACGCCAACATCGGCGCGGCCCGGGCGGCCTTCTACCCGAGCATCACCCTGACCGGGTCCGCCGGCACCGCCAGCGCCGACCTGTCCGGGCTGTTCGAGGGTGGCTCCGGCACCTGGTCCTTCGCCCCCAGTATCAACCTGCCGATCTTCACCGCCGGACGGCTGCAGGACAGCCTGGATGTGGCGGAGATCCGCCGGGACAAGGCCGTGGTCCGCTACGAGCAGGCCATCCAGACCGCCTTCCAGGAGGTGGCCGATGCCCTGGCCGCCCGCGCCTACCTGGCGGAGCAGGTGGAAGCCCAGGCCAGCCTGGTGCAGGCCACCGAGCGTTCGCTGACCCTGGCCCAGGCCCGCTATGAAGGCGGTGCTGACGATTACCTGGCAGTACTGGATGCCCAGCGGGAACTGCTCAGCGCCCGCCAGGCCCTGGTGGACACCAAACTGCTGCGGCTGGCGAACCGGATCACCCTGTACCGGGCATTGGGTGGAGGTGAGTATGCGTCGGAGTCCCTGGTGATTGGTGAGGGCGGAGACAACGTTCAGTAGCCTCCCCCGCAATGTAGAAACCCTCGCTCGCAGCGGCTGAACGAGGGTTTTCTTTCTACCGGGCGGCCGTCAGTGTCGGCAACAGGTGTCAATTGCCTGGATGTGGCGGACATCGGTACCGCAGCATCCTCCCAGCAGGGTCAGGTGATCAAAACGTTCACGCAACGACGCGTACAGCTCTCCCAGTTCCGCCGGGTTGCCGTCGTCCAGTTCCGTACTGTTATCCAGCTCCTGATGACTCTTGCGGCTGGCATTGGCACGCAGCCCCCGGATGCGGCGGGTCCAGTCGGCGCCAGGCTCCAGCCCCTTGCTGAAGTGCTCGGGATGAGCGCAGTTGATCATGTAGTAGGCTGGCGCAGCGTCCGTTACCTCGTCCACGGTGCGGATGGCCTCCCCCAGACTGACACCACTTGGCAGCCGGCCATCGGTTTCCGTGGTGAATGACACCACGGAAGGCATGCCGGCGGACACCGCCGCCTGGACGATACCGATGGCCTCTTCAACCGTGTTCAGGGTCAGTGCGGCCACCAGGTCGGCGGCGGTGTCCCTGAAGGTATCGATCTGGGACTGATGGTAGGCCCGGGCCTCCTCGATAGTCAGCTCTCCGGACGGGGTGTAGCCATCGCCCTTCGGGCCGATGCAGCCACTGATTACCATGGGCGTTTCCGGGGTCTCATGGCGCTCACGGATGCGCACCATCAAGGCCACGGCCCGGCGGTTGGCGTCCGCCAGTTCCGCCTCGCTGTAGCCAAGCTGTTGCCCCCAGGCCTTGCTGGCCCGCCAGGTGGGCGTCTCCAGGATCAGCCCACGCCGGGACTTGCGGGCAATGTCCACATAGGGCTCGAAGTACGCCTCCAGCTTCTGTTCGCCCTCCCTGGTGGACAACAGGTCAAAGGCGGCAAACAGGGGCAGTTCCACACCGTCCAGAAAGATCAGCGTGGATTCCAGTCCGCCGTCCAGCAGGAAGATCCGGTTGTCCAGTTGTGGCAGGTGGTTTCGGTATTTCGCAGTCATTTCGTTTCACTCCTTGGCCATTTGCCATGACGCGGGGTACCACGCCCGGGGGCGTAACCGGTATGGATACATTCCCCTTCCCCGCACTAATCGTTTACTATTTGCACAATGTTGCAATTCGAAGTATCCGGCCGGACAACAGACAGTCTAGGGAGGCCCGCGCCGGAAAGCAGTGGACCGGGAGTACGGACTTTTTCATTATTTTTCTGATTTATAATCAGTGGATTAGGTTCATTAGCCCCGGAAGTATGACGATCGGTGACAGGACAGGGTCTTTTACTGGACCGGAGGTACAGTTAAGGATGGCTACACGCACCAACAGCAGCCGTGAACGGATTCTGGCCACCGCAGAGTCGCTGATTCTCCAGAAGGGCTATGTGGGCACCTCCATTGAGGACATCCTTGAGAAGGCGGCCATTACCAAGGGCGGTTTCTTCTATCACTTCAACGGCAAGAGTGCCCTGGCGGAAGCGCTGGTGGAACGCTACCTGGAGCAGGACCGGCAGGTCTTCGGTGAACTGCTTGAACGCGCCGACAGCCTCAGTGAGGACCCACTACAGCGACTGCTGATCTTCCTCAACCTGCTGGCGGAGATGGTCGGCGGAATGACTTCCACCCACCCCGGGTGTCTGGTGGCGGCCTTCACCTACGAAATGCAGCAGTTTGACGACATTGTCCGCCAGCGCATGAAGGACGGGTTGATGGAATGGCGAACCATGGTGCTCGACCGGCTGACCATCATCGCCGGGCGCTATCCGGCCCGGGTTCCGGTTTCCATTGAGGCCCTGGCCGATATGTTCAGCTCCTGCCTGGAGGGAGGCATCGTGCTGGCGAGAGTGCTGGACGACAATAAGGCGCTGATTGAACAGGTGCATGCGTATCGCACACATCTGCGGCTGGTGTTTGATCCGGCCGTCACGGTAGCGGTCTCTGACCGGGCCGCGTCAGCCACTACCTCACCCTGATCGCCCCCGACCGTTACGAACTACAACCACTTCTGCTTTCGACCCGCAACGGTTTCCGCCATCTGCCTGCGCAGCCAGGGCACCTTGCGGGAGAGGGGCAGTGTCAGGTCCCGCAGACCGGCGGCACCCTTGAGGTTGGACTGGAACAGCGGCGTCAGCCACCAACTCATGCGCTGATAGAAACGGATGGCACCCCGGCGCTGGTTGGCATAATGCGGCCACACCTCCTCCCAGCGACGACAGTCGGCCAGGGCCCGGGCCATGGCCACGGCGTCCAGCAGGGCCATGTTGGCCCCCTGGCCCAGTTGCGGGCTCATGGCATGGGCGGCATCGCCGATGACCCCGATCCGCCCCTCGCCCCAGTGATCCAGGACCACGTCGCGATACGTGGCGGGCACCAGGTCACTGGCGGAACCGATGCTTTCCACCAACGGGCCCAGCTCCGGCCACAGGTCCGTGACTTCCCGCTTCCAGTGGGTCAGGGGAAAGTCATCTTCCTGCCAGGAAGCCATGTCAGCCACCGGCAGGCTCCAGAAAAAGCTGACCATGGGTTGGCTGCCATTGCCGGGAACCGTGCCCGTAGGCAGCATGCCCAGCATGCGGTGAGCGCCCTGGTAACGCTGTTGCAGCAGCGGCTTCGAAAAGGTCGCCAGGCCATCGGTCAGCGGGCGGATCAGCCACATGGCTCCCCAGGGATACTGGCGGTTATAGCGGACCAGGGATCGCGGGCGCAGGGTGCTGGCACTGCCGTTGGCTACCAGCACGCCGTCGAAACGTTCCTGGCTGGTCTGATCCTGCTGCCGGAAGGCCACCATGGTGCCGGTGGCCGCGTCACCCAGTGAGAGTACTTCACAGCCGAACCGGCGCTCATGGGGCAGGTCCGCCAGTGCCTCATCCAGCACATGGCACAGGGCGGCACGATGCACCCCCAGGCCGGCTACCTGCTCCCCCTGGCCCAGATCCCGGTAGGCCACATCCATGATGGCCCGCCCATCGGTGGTGCAGCCGTACAGGGCATCAACCCGCTGGCCATATTGCCGGATCGTCGCCAGGCACCCCAGCTCCGCCATGGCATCCAGCCCGGCGGGCTGCAACAGTAACCCGGCACCCACCGGCGCAAGGGATTCCGCTCGTTCAAACAGTGTGATGTGATGGCCCTGCCGGGCAAGCAGGGTGGCGGAGGCAAGCCCGGCAGTGCCGGCACCGATGATGGCAATGTGTTGAGGTTTCATTGGAATATCCCTTTCCCAGGCAGCGATAGGTGTCTTCTGTTGGCGAATACGCCACGACAACCTCCAGTTGGGTTAAACGACGGTTCTTTGCTGTCGGCGTCAGCCATTTAACTCCTTCAGCCTGTGTCCGACGCTGACAATGGCATCGATGGCCGGCTTGAGTTCACCGCCCAGTTCCGTCAACCGGTACTCCACGCTGGGGGGTGAGGTGGGTTCCACCCGCCTTTCCACCACGCCGTCGGCCTCCAGCTTTTTCAAGCGGGCGGTCAGCATCTTGGCGGAAATGCCGGGAATATCATCCTTAAGTTCGCTGAATCGTCGGGGACGCTCACTCAGGTACCAGATGATATTGGGGGTCCAGGCTCCGCCGATGATACTCAGGCATTCATTCAGCGGGCATTGCTCCGGTGGTTCTTCCACGGGGTTCTTGCGCCTTGGTAGCATGGTCCAGCGTCTCCTTCTGCGCGCCGATCGCCATCGGTATCCCCCAGACGATCGACTTTCGACAATGGGTAACTATAGATCACCTGGTTACCAGGCGGTAACCGGAGAATCATATAACTTAAAGAAACCAGGTATCTTTTGGTAACCACTGGATCTATGCTCCTCAAACACTGGTTGCCCCAGTGACATCATCAACGGAAGGAGCCCCACATGTACACACTTTACTACCTGCCCGGCGCCTGCTCGCGCGCCATTCATGCCCTGCTGATCGAGTTGGGCGCAGACGTTCAACTGGTCCATCGCAACCCGTCGCCGGACTTCGCCAGACTCAACCCCACCGGCCAGGTGCCGGTGCTGGTGGACAACGACCTGGTGTTGCGGGAAGGCGCGGCGATTGTACTCTACCTGCTGGAGAAGCATGCGCATGCCATGCTGCCATGCCCCGGTGCAGACCGGGCCCGTTTCACCCAGCAACTGATGTTCGCCAACGCCACCCTGCACCCGGCCTACGGCAGGCTGTTTTTCATCAGCCAGCACATCGACCATGAACCAACCCGCCTGGCGGCCCTGGAACAGGCTGCCCGGATGATCAGCGACCTGTGGCAAACCGTGGACCGCACCCTGGCCACTTCGCCCTTTGTCTGTGGCGCGCAACCGACCGTCGTGGATATGATGCTCACGGTGTACGCCAGTTGGGGCGAATTGTTTCCGGTGGATATCCCGGTCGGAGAGAACGTCCAGCGCCTGTTAACCGACCTCGCGCAACACCCCTCGTTTGTAAAAGCCGTGGAACAGGAACAGGCTCACCAGGCCGCCTGAATCCAGCGCCCCGCAGGATTGGCGGGGCACCGATCCAAGGAGAGACATCCATGCCATTCGTTAATATCCGCGTTACCGACACCGGCGTCACCCGGGAGCAGAAAGCCCGGCTGATTGAGGGAACCACACAGCTACTGTTTGAGGTCCTGGAAAAACCGCCTTCGGCCACATTCGTGGTGATTGATGAGGTCGATATGGACAACTGGGGCGTCGCTGGCGAACCGGTCTCCGAACGGCGGCGCAAACGAACCTGATCATACATCGGGGCCGACACATCGGGGTGAACGGCCCCATGAACCCATGGAATCTGTCATGAAGTTTCTCAAGGATCTGTCCCTGTCCGCCATCAACGCGGGTTTTGTCACGGTGCTGGTGGGTTACACCAGCTCGGCGGTGATCATCTTCCAGGCCGCCCGGGCCCTGGGCGCCTCACCGGAAGAGGTCGGCTCCTGGTTGCTGGCCCTTGGTATCGGCATGGCGGTGACCAGCATTGGTCTGTCCCTGCGCTACCGCATGCCCATTGCCACCGCCTGGTCCACCTCCGGCGCCGCCATGCTGATTACAGGGGCCTCCGGCATTTCCATGTCGGAAGCCATTGGTGCCTTTATCGTGTCGGGGCTGCTGATGGCCGTATCCGGCTTCTCCGGCTGGTTCGAACGGGTTATGAACCGCATCCCCCTGTCCATTGCCGCCGGCATGCTTGCGGGCATCCTGCTGCAGTTCGGGCTGGATGCCTTTGCCTCGCTGAATTCGTCGTTCGGGCTGGTGTTCGCCATGTTCGCCTCGTACCTGCTGGCCCGGCGACTGATCCCCCGCTACGCCATCCTGGTGCCACTGGTGCTGGGTGCGACCATCGGCCTGGTGCAGGGCTCCGTGGATTTCGCGGCGGTGGAACTGGCAGTGGCAACCCCCGTCTGGGTGACACCCACCTTTACCCTGGACGCCCTGATCGGCGTGGCTCTGCCCCTGTTCGTGGTAACCATGGCCTCCCAGAACCTGCCCGGGCTCACGGTACTGCGGGCGTCGGGCTATAACGCGCCGGCATCGCCGTTGATTGGCTGGACCGGCACCGCCACCGTGTTGCTGGCGCCCCTGGGCGGCTTCGCGATCAACCTGGCGACCATCACCGCCGCCATCTGCATCGGCCGGGAGGCCCACGAAGATCCCGGCAAGCGCTACGTTGCGGCCATGGCGGCCGGCTTTTTCTACCTGCTGGTGGGCCTGTTTGGCGCCACCGTGGGTGCGGTGTTCGCGGCCTTTCCGAAAGAATTCATCTTCGCCATTGCCGGTCTTGCCCTGCTCAATACCATCGCCAACAGCCTGGTGACGGCGCTGCGTGAGGAATCCCACCGGGAACCGGCCCTGATCACTTTCCTGGTGACCGCCTCGGGCGTGACCCTGTTTGATGTGGGATCGGCGTTCTGGGGCATGGTGGCCGGGGGGCTGGCACTGATGATATTGAATGCCGACAGCAAGCGTCCGTTACTGAAACCGTCAACGACCTCCGCAAAGCCGGAGGCCGGGAGTCCGCGGGAGTAACGGCAGCCCGCATTACAGGGAGTCAGGGAAGGCAGACACCAGGAAGTCCACCAGCGCCCGCACCTTGGGGGTGACGAACTTGCGGGTCGGATAGACGGCGTACACCCCCAGCTCCGTGGACGGATAGTCCGGCATCAGCTCCACCAGGGTGCCGGCCTCCAGCGCCTCGTTCACCAGGAACCCCGGTTGCAGCACAATGCCCTGGCCCGCCAGGGCCGTGGCGACGCAGGTTTCCCCGTTGCTGGCGACCATCCAGGGGCGGGTGCGGACACTGACCTCGCCCTCCGGTCCGCTGAAGGGCCAGTCGTTACCGCCGGTGAAGTAGCTGTAGGCAATAACCCGATGGTCCGCCAGCTCCCGGGGGTGGGTCGGTTCGCCGTGGCGCCGGAGGTAGTCCGGCGAGGCACAGGGTTTCAGGTGGGTGGTGGCGATGCGCCGGCTGACCAGGGTGGAATTCCGTAGCCTGCCTATCCGAACGGACAGGTCGTAGCCCTCCTCCACCACATCCACGGTGCGGTCCGAGAGGTCGATGGTCAGTTCCACCTCGGGAAAGCGTTCGTGAAACTGTCCCCACAGGGGCGCCAGATGACTGATCCCGAAACTGACCGGCACGTTGATGCGCAGCATGCCCCTGGCCACATCCCCCCGGGAGGTGACCTCCGCTTCCGCCTCCTCCACCGACGCCAGCAGCTCACGGCAACGGATATAGAACACCTCGCCTTCCGACGTCAGGGACAACCGTCGGGTGGTCCTGTGCAGCAACCTGACCCCCAGCCGGGATTCCAGCTCACTGACATAGCGAGACGCCGCCGCCTTGGAAACCCCAAGGTGTTCGGACGCGGCCACAAAGCTACCCGCCTCCACTACGGTGCAGAAGGTCTGCATTTCCAGCAATCGGTCCATGGTCGATTATCTCATTATCAGGAACAATTAATTCAATATAGGCTTATTTATCCCGAATATCGATACCGATAATCTACTCCCATATTCACACACCTGGGAGACCTGATTATGAACAACGCATTCATCAACAAACTGCTGTCCACCAACGCTGGCTGGGGTGCACTCGCCCTGCGCATTCCCGTAGGCATTATCTTTGTGGCCCACGGCGCCCAGAAACTGTTTGGCTGGTTTGGTGGCTACGGGCTGGAAGGCACCGGCCAATGGATGGATTCCATCGGCCTGGGCCCGGGCATCGTCATGGCCCTGCTGGCCGGGGCCGCGGAATTCTTCGGTGGCCTTGCACTCATTGTCGGCCTGCTGGTGCGTCCCGCAGCTGCCGTACTGGCCTTCGCCATGCTTATCGCGATCTTCAGCGTGCATATCGGTAACGGCCTGTTCATGAGCAACAACGGCTACGAATTCGGCCTGGCCCTGCTGGCGGTCTCGGTTTCGCTGCTGTTCAGTGGTGCTGGCCGGGCCTCGGTGGACCGTCTGCTGGCCCGAGCCTGATCACACCCACGGGAGGAGGCTAGAGGTATGAGTCTGTTCATTTCCCATGGCGCCCCCACCTTTGCACTGGAGCCGGGCCTGGCGGGCCCGGCCCTCACCCGGCTGGGCCGGCAACTGCCCCGGCCGGCTGCCGTGCTGGTGGTGTCGCCTCACTGGATGACCCGGGACCTGCAGGTGGGTCTCTCGCCAGCGCCCGCCACCATCCATGATTTCCGGGGCTTCGAGAAGGCGCTGTATGACCTGCAATATCCGGCCCCGGGACATCCGGACCTGGCCCGACAGGCACTGGAACACCTGGAGGAGGCCGGCTGGCAACCGGCCCCTGAGCCGGAGCGAGGGCTGGACCACGGCGCCTGGGTGCCCATGCGTTACCTGTACCCGGATGCCTCGGTGCCGGTGTTCCAGGTATCCCTGCCGATAGACCTGGATAGCCGTTCGGCCTGGCAACTGGGCCGGGACCTGGCCCCCCTGCAGGACGCCGACGTGCTGATCGTCGGCTCCGGCAGCCTGACCCACAATCTCCATGAGGTGAACTGGGGCAGGGAACGGGGAGCGGACTATGCCCGCGATTTCAGTCACTGGGTACGCCACGTCGTGCTGACCCGGGATCACCGGTGCCTGCTCAACACCCTCAGGGAGGCCCCCCATGCCAGCCGGGCTCATCCCACCAGCGAGCATTTCCTGCCACTGCTGGTGGCGGCGGGAGCGGCCGGCGAAGGCGCAGCCGCAACGCTGATTGAAGGCGGCATCGAACACGGCGTGCTGTCCATGGACAGCTTTGTCTTCGGGTCTGCTATCCCGCCTGCTTAAGGAGTCTCTGAATAACGCCTTAACGGCAGATCCCGAACCGGCTGGTATCCAGGTGGAAGTGGTTTTCGTGGGGCTGGTTGTAGTCCGGTCCCAGCACCGTACCGAAGTAGTCGCAGGCCGCCTGGTGAACATCCTTGAGGAACTCGCTCCGGGCCGGTTCCTGCTCATTGTCCCAGTCGTCCAGCACAGAAATACGCCGACCGTCCGCCAGGCGGAAGGCCGCTACATCCAGGGCGGCGGCACGGGCATGCTCGCTGCGCCGCGCGTTCTCGCGATGGTAGATATTGCGACAGGCAAAGGTCCCGTAGTGGTCCAGTTGTGCCACCGGGCTGCCCAGGTGTTGCCGGGCCAGGGGCTGGAGGTGCTGCTGCTCGAACATCACCCACGCCGCCACCAATGGGCAGGTGGCGGTAAAGGTGGAGCTGAGTTCGACACTGGTTCGGCTGACCCGGACCACATTGGTAAGCGGGCAGGATTCCACCGGGGTATAGTCCTCCAGCGGTAAATGATCCAGCCAGGCGTCCGGGGCGGTGGCCAGCAACTCCGTGCATTGTTGCTGGTCGTCCCGGAGACCGGTGAGTTTCAGGCGGGTAATCGGTGTCATGGGATGATCCAGTTCAACCCGGGCCCAGGGATTCCATTCCGGTGGGATATACTGCCAGGCCCGATAGTAGTCCACGGCCACCATGACCAGGATCAGCAACAGCCAGAAAATCAGCGCAGCTCTCGACAAGGACATGCTCCCTTACGGACACCGTCGTTCCGCCAACCCGGCATCTGCGGCGGCCTGGCGGAGCCCCGTACATCATCCCTGAAAACCATCGATTACAACAACCGGCCCTGGTGCATAAGCCCGTAAGGAAGCACTCACTTGTACGCTGACGGCAACTGACCTAGCATGTGTCGATTCGCCTCCGGCGCGTAAACATAGGTGTGTTGTGAAGTCTCCTGTTTACCATAGCCGTCGTGCCCGCTGCTGGCCGACCCTGTTCACATTCCTGTTGGTGCTGGCCTGGGGACCGACCCATGCCGCCCCCTCCGTGGTTCTGACCCTGGGCGACCTGAACGATTTCGACTACCTGTCGGACCTGCTCACCCGGGTACTGGAGCAGGAAGGTTACCAGGTCACCGTGGAGCAGGCGCCCAACATGCCCAACAATCGCCTGGAATGGATGCTGAAGCAAGGCGATATCAGCGTGATGATGCTGGGTCAGACGGCAAGCCGGGACCGTCGCTTCCTGCCCATTGAGGTAGGCATGACCAACAACCTGATCGGCCAGCGTATCCTGTTTATCCCCCAGGGCGAGCAGGACCGGTACGACGGTATCGAAAACCTGGACGATATCCGGGAGCGCCAGCTCACCGCCGGCATGGGCAAGACCTGGCTGGATTACCAGATATGGGAACATAACGATCTGCCGGTCACCGGCCTGGGCGGAGACTGGAAGCGCCTGTTCCGCATGGTCGCCGCCGGCAACCGGGGCGTCGACTACCTGCCCCGGGGCGCCAACGAAATCGCCGAGGAATGGCCCGAATACCCGGAACTGGCGGTGGAGGAGAACCTTGTCCTGGTCTACCGCAAGGACCATATCCTCTATGTCTCTCCAGAGCGCCAGGAACTGTACCGGACCCTGAACACCGCGCTACGTCGGGCGGAATCGGCGGGGCTGATCCGCCAACTGGTGCGCAAGCACTATTCCGAGGTGTACCAGCCCCCCGTTGACCTGGATGCGCGACGGGTGATTCACCTGGAACTGCCGCCAGGAACCGAACCTCTCTAAACGCCCTGGCGATCCACCGCAAACACCTGTTCCCGGACCAGCCGCCCCAGCCGATCAACCGGCGAACCCGCCCCATGCTGGTTGGCCAGCGTGCAGAAACTCAGCCGCGACCGGAACATGGGGCGCTCCAGCACCGTGACCTGACCACGGGCCTGCCAGTCACGGGCCAGCGCCCCTTCTACCACCCCGTAGCCAAGCCCGGCGGACACCATGGCCAGCGCGGTGTGTTCGTCCTCCGACGTGGCCACCCGGCGTCCACCAGATCCGCCCTTGGCCAGCAGCTTCTGTAGCAGTCCGTGGAAAGGGCAGGTATCCGACGGCCAGATCCAGGGCAGGTTGGCAATGTCGTCAGCGGCGTCCGGAAAGGCATCGGCGGCTACGCTGGCCGGCGCCACCACACAGACCTCGATATCCATCAGTGGTGCCAGTGACAGTCGTCGGTCCGACCAGTCTCCATAGACGAAACCGCAATCCATTTCGCCATGGAGTACCTGGTGAACGATCGTGTTTGAGGTGCTGGTGCGCAACTCCAGGGAAATCTCCGGCAGGTCGCTGGCGCACTGGCGGATCAGCCGGTCCACTCCCAGCTTTTCCGGCGGGGCATTGATGCCCAGGGATAGCGACACCGGTCGCGCCTGTCCAAGCTGGCCCGCCAGCTCGGCCATTTCCCGGACGCCCGCCAGAGCCTTGCGGGCCGGTGGCAGCAGCAATTCGCCTTCCCGGGTCAGTGTCATGCCCTGACGGGTGCGTTCGAACAGCGTCACCAGCAGGGTTTCCTCCAGTTGCCGCAAGTGCTCACTGACCGCCGATGGGGTGGTGTGCCGGCGCCGTGCGGCCCGGGTCAGGTTGCCTTCCTCCGCCACCAGTACGAACGACCGTAGCCGGTCGAGCTTGAGATTATTCATGTTCATGATTTACGAACGCTCCGTTGCCGAAATACTGATGGACCGGACTCCCGACCGTCGCCTAATGTGGCACTGAAGCCGGCTTCCACCTTAACCCGGACGTCCATTGGGAGGGAAGCATGACCATGACACTTCACCAGAAACTGAACGCCACACTCCACCAATGGTGGCAACGGAGCCGCTATCGGGCCGCCCTCAGGATCCGCCTGCGCGACATGGACCAGGCGCTGGTGGAAAAGGACATCGGAGTCCCCCGGGGCACCCTGTGCCGCGAGGCCCACAAGCCCTTCTGGCGCCCATGACCCGACAAGGAGCACGACAATGAAAACCCTGTACATCGCCAACCGGAACTACTCATCCTGGTCCCTGCGGCCCTGGCTCATGATGCGGGAACTGGGCCTGGACTTTCACGAACACCTGATTCCGTTTGGCCAGCAGGAAGCCTGGCAGGAGTATCGAGGCCTTGGCGGCAGCGGCAAGGTGCCCATGCTGGTGGACGGCAGCCGGATGGCCTGGGATTCCCTGGCCATCCTGGAAACCCTGGCGGAAGACCACGCCGGGGTCTGGCCTGAAGACAGCGACGCCCGGGCCTGGGCACGCAGCGCCTGTGCCGAGATGCATTCGGGGTTCGCCGCCCTGAGGGACATCTGCACCATGAATGTCGGTGTCACCGTGCACCTCAACAGGATGCCCGAGCCACTGGAACGGGACATCGAACGGGTCATTGCCCTGTGGCAACAGGGGCTGGCCAGCTTCGGCGGCCCCTTCCTGGCGGGCGACAGGTTCACGGGCGTGGATGCCTTCTTCGCGCCGGTGGTGTTCCGGTTCCGGGGTTATCAGCTCAAGGCCCCCGAGAACTGTCAGCAATACCTGCAACGGATGCTGTCATTGCCCGGCATGGAGGAATGGGAGAGGCTGGCCCTGGAAGAGCCCTGGCGGGATGCGGCCCATGAAAACGATCTCACCCGTTATGGCCATATCGTCGAAGACCGACGAAAGCCAGCCAACAGGTGAAGCCACTCAGTACGGTCCGTTAAACCTAATTTTACGGACCGTATTGTCAGTGCAGAACACGCGTGTCTTCAGGTTTTCCAAAGGGCCCACAAACCTGAACTCCCCGCAATAGTTTCCCATGGCGATTTCAAGTATGTTTAACGTGCAATTGTCAACGGAATGACTCACTAACAGACAAGGAGTGCAAATGGCACAGCAACACCGTTATGGCGGTTATAACTTCACCTCTGGAGATTCTGATTCGGATCGACGATGGGACGGGGCCCGGCGCACATCAGCCGGGAATCACGTCGCAAGGCTGCAAACTGATCTGGCGGAACTGGGGACATACTCCGGTGATATCGATGGCGAATTTGGCCCCAAGACCAGGCGCAGCCTCCGGATGTTTTCCTGGAATGCAAAGAGTCATTCCCAGCGTGTCGCCAACCAATCTGTAGTACAGGATACCCATCGGTTCAATGGATCACTTTCCTCCTCTCTGAATCCCTTGCTCTGTGAGGAGATATCGCGTTGGCTGAAGAGCGATTTCAGAACAACCGGTGATCTCATTCGAGTTCAAGCGGCCGATTTTGCAAACATCGAACTATCATCAGGTTTCCGCGTTCTTTCCCACAAAGCGGTTCAGCAGGGAGAGATCGTTATATCGCTGGGATTCCTGGAATCGCTTAAGTTTGCTGATCAGACCGCTGGCACACTCTCAGTCAAACTATTCCTCAATCAGGCTTTTCGGGTAAACGGAAATGCTGTGTCAGGTGCCGTGGTGCCACCGGCAACAAAATCCCAACATCTTATCGGGCATGCCATTGACTGCAATATTGTCGACGGTGGCTCCTGGAATACCTCCAGCGATTTCAGGAATGGTAATGAAACACAGGCGGCAACTCAGTTTATTGATGCCATGACCAAACACGGATTGCGCTGGGGAGGCAATTTCAGTCGCCCGGACACACCCCACTTTGACAAACGGGTTAATCCCGATAGCGACGACTACGACTTCAAGTTTGCTTTTAACCAACTCTCGATTTCCCGCAACCAGCCGATTCTGTTGAAAAAATGATGGTTCCGACAATGAAAAAGTTCATGCAACTGGTGGCGGCGCTCGCCGTATTACCATGGTTCAGTCCAATGGGTGCATTGGCGGAAGGGTTCGCCGATGTTGAAAAAACCTGGCAGGAAGGGCAGCCGGTAATGATTGTTATCGCGCCGGACGAGCAAACCCCTCAGGAAACTTACGGAGACTGGTCGTACTATCTGAATGAATTCGAAGCCGATGATCAGGCTGATTTCATCTCCATCTTCCCGATATCCTCTGAAAACGCCGAAGCCATCCCTGCTCGTTATAACGGCGAATACTCGGTTCTGGCCTTTCAAAAAGAGGGCCCCGCCTACTTTTACGAGGGGCCGATCGTAGAACCACAGGTATACGAATACCTTCGAGCGACGTTTGCCCGGGAGGAGGTTCCGGCGCATATCGAACCGTTCGCCCCGGAGCCCGTCAAGATCCGGTTCGAGAGGGGTTCACTGGTGATTGAGGACTGTGCGCAAAAGCAGTGACCGAGTATCACGGGCCTGCGATAGTAGCACCGGACGGAGCGGAACCCTGCTCCATCCGGCGATGGGACCTGCCCGACGGGCTATTCCGCTGTATCGAGCTTGTCCTGGGTCTTCAGCTCAAAGTCGCTGGCATCATGGCGCTCAGGTAGCTGACCGGCGGGATCGCCCCAGACCCGGTTGACCATCTGGCCGCGCTTCAGGCCCGGGCGCTGCTGAAGCTCCTTGCTCCAGCGGATCACGTTGGTGTAGGTATGGGCCTCGATGAATTCCTGGGCATCGTAGATGGTGCCGGTCACCAGTTGGCCGTACCAGGGCCAGATTGCCATATCGGCGATGGTGTATTCATCCCCGGCCACATACCGATTGTTGGCCAGTTGCCGGTCCAGTACGTCCAGTTGGCGCTTCACCTCCATGGTGTAACGGTCGATGGGATACTGGAATTTCTCCGGGGCGTAGGCATAGAAGTGCCCGAAACCACCCCCCAGGAACGGGGCGCTGCCCATCTGCCAGAACAGCCAGTTCAGGGTCTCCGTACGCCCGGCGATGTCCTTCGGCAGGAAGGCGCCGAACTTTTCGGCCAGGTACAGCATCATGGAGCCGGATTCGAACAGCCGCAGGGGCGGATCCTGGCTGTGGTCCACCATGGCCGGGATCTTGGAGTTGGGGTTCACCTCCACGAAGCCGCTGCCAAACTGGTCGCCATCCATGATCTTCACCAGCCAGGCGTCGTATTCCGCTTCCCTGATGCCCTTCTCCAGCAGTTCCTCCAGCAGGATGGTCACCTTGGCGCCGTTGGGCGTGGCCAGGGAGTACAGCTGGATCGGATGCTTGCCAACCGGCAGTTCCTTGTCATGGGTAGGACCGGCGATGGGGCGATTAACGCTGGTGAACTTGCCGCCGTCCTGCTGCTCCCATTTCCAGACTTTCGGGGGGGTATAGGTATCGTCAGACATTCACGGATCCTTTGTTGGTGTAACCGGAGGTAATGGTGGTGGGCCTTCCTGGCAGGCTATCCTGTTGTTGCACCACGGGGAGAACGTGCTGACTCATATCCTATAGGACGTGGATGACAAAGAGAACATACCGGATAAGGGCCCGCGCCGTGACAAAACCGGCACAGGTACCCAGCGCCTGCAGGACGCAGGCAACGATCAGCAGAGTAGCGGAGTCCGCCAGGGTTATGCGTTCATGATCCGACCTCCTCTGCCACGGTCCGACTGACCGGCAGGTACCGCCCCAGGAGTTCCAGACCAAGCTCAATCACCGCGCGATCGCTGATCACCCGACGATGCCCCAGTCCGGAAACGACGTGCAAGGTCGCCCCGGTCCAGGCGGCGTGAAGCTGCTGGCTTTCCTGGACGGGCACTTCGCGGTCGTCCGCGTCATGGACAATCAACGCCGGGTGACGAAACCCTTGGGCCAGCCGGGTCAGCTCCATCTCTTCCACTGACATGCCGGTTTCCGCTTCCATGAGGGTAATCAGACGATCCCGCTGCTCCGTATCCAGCCCGGCCATAGCGGCGGTCCGGTACAGCACCCCTCTGAGGGAGCTGGGGCCGGCAACATGAATGCTGGCGCGAACCTCAAGACCATGGGCAAAGGCGTACAGCAGTGCCGGCGACCCCATGGAATGCCCGATTGCCGCCTCCACCGGACCGGCAGTTTCCACGACGCGGAGCACCGCCTGTCCCAGGTCCACCACATTGGAGCGACCGCCTTCGGACTCCCCGTGGCCGGTCCCGTCGAACGCCAATACCTGGTAACCCGCTGCCAGCAGGGTCTGGATATAGTGGCCCAGATGACTCGCCCGGCTGTTCCAGCCGTGAACCAGCAGGACCCTGGGGCCTTCATGCCCCCATTGCCAGACCGCCAGTCTGTTGTCGCCGTGCCGTACCCGTAAGCTGACCGCTCCGGCCAGCAGCGCCTGTTCCTCCCCGGTGGCCGGAACCCGCTGCGGCGTCATCAAGGCCTGGAAAACCTCATCGGCCTGATGACCACTTCCGGTCCGGGGTGTCGGTTGTTCAGTGGCGGTTCTTTCAGCATTCATGACGTTTTCTCCATTTGATTACGACCATCATATGATGACTATCATCTATTCGGAGATCGCTGTCAATGGCCTGTTTCAGGCAAGAGCAGGAAGCGGGGTTGCACAATCCGTAAGCGCGGACGAAGATAAGCCTATAAAAACAACAGTAACCTACTCATCAGGATGACCCGGTCATGACCTCTCCAGACGATACCCGCCGCACCACCCGGCCCCTGCATAACGATACCCCAGGCCGTCAGCCCCTGTTCTATGGCTGGTACGTGGTGGCCGCAGCCTTTGCCGTGACCTTTGTGGGCTTCGGTGCCGCCTACAGTTTCAGCGCCTTCGTGGATGCCCTGCAGCAGGAGTTCAATGCGTCCCGCGGGGCCGTGTCGCTGGTGTTCTCGTTGGCGGGATTCCTCTATTTCGGCCTTGGTGTGGTCACCGGGCCCCTGGCTGACCGGTTTGGCTCCCGGCCGATGGCCATCATCGGGATGGTGCTGGTGGCGAGCGGCCTGGTGCTGGCCGGTTTCGCCCAGAGTCTGCTCCAGGTCTACCTGGCCTATGGCCTGGGTGTCGGTCTCGGGGTGGGCTTCGCCTACGTGCCATCGGTGGGCACCGTGCAGCGCTGGTTCGCGCGCCGTCGGGGTTTTGCCTCCGGTCTGGCAGTGAGCGGGATCGGCTTCGGCACCCTGATCATGCCCCTGCTGGCGGCCCTGCTGATTGGCACCCTGGGCTGGCGCAGCGCCTACATTTCCCTCGGCGTTCTCTCTGCCGTGCTGGGCATCAGCATGGCCCTGCTGATCGTGAATGATCCCCGCAGCCGCGGCCTGGGGCCGGATGGCGGGCCACCGCTTCAGCCCGCCCCGTCCGGCGTTTCCGAGGGCATCGAGCTGAAACAGGCGATACGCAGCCGCCCCTTCCTGACCCTGTACTTTGCCGGGTTGATTGCCTCCTTCGGCCTGTTCGTACCCTTTGTCCACCTGGTGCCCTTTGCCACGGACCAGGGCATGAGCGCGGGCGAAGGCGCCTTTTTGCTGGGCATGGTGGGAGTCGGCAGTACCATCGGGCGTTTCCTGCTGGGCAATGTGGCCGACCTGATCGGACGCCGTACCGCGCTGATCCTGGCCTTTGCCGGCATGGCGGCGACCCTGGTGATCTGGGCGGTCTCCGTCAGCCTGGTGCCGCTGGCGATCTTCGGGCTGACGTTCGGCACCTTCTACGGTGGTTTCGTCGCCCTGATGCCGGCACTGGTGATGGATTATTTCGGTGGCCGCCACGTCAGCGGCATCATCGGTGTGCTCTACACCAGCGTTGCCCTGGGCACCCTGGTGGGTCCGACGGCAGCGGGGTACGCCTATGACCTGAGCCAGGACTACACGCTGGCCATTGTGGGCAGCATCGCCGTCAACCTGGCGGCGGCCATGGCCGTCGCTACCCTTGGCAAGCCCGAAGTTGCCGCGAAATAGTCGGTGGGGAAGCTGAACGCCAGCCAGAAAAAAGGGGTACCAGGCTTTACCTGATACCCCAAAAGGCAACGATGACTAACGTTGCTGGTCGCTGAAAAGCGTGTGTGGCCTCAGTCCGAGACCGGTACCTCCTTCATTGCGGAGTTCATGCGCCGCCGCAGCAATGGGCCGACAATGTAGGGCAGGATCAGCCCCAGGCCGGCGAATACCCACAGGCCGACGGCCAGGCCGCTGTCCCACAGGGTGGTCCAGTCGCCGTCGGACAGGTCCAGCGCATGGCGCAGGTTCTTCTCCATCTCCGGGCCCAACAGCAGGCCGAGGATGATCGGCACCAGCGGAATCTCCAGCTTGCGGAAGACATAGCCCGCCACGCCGAAGGCCACCATGAAGTAGAGGTCGAAGGTGGTGTTGCTGATGGAATAGATCCCCACGAAGGCGACCATGGTCACCACCGGCAGCAAGTACTTGGGCGGCACCGACAGCAGCCGCACGAAGATGCCCACCAGCGGGATATTGAGCACCAGCAGCAGGAAGTTGCCGATCAGCAGCGCCGCGATCACGCCCCAGACAATGTCCGCGTTCTGGGTGAACATCAGCGGTCCGGGGGTGATGTTCAGGGAAATCAGCAGCGCCAGCAGCACCGCCGTCGTGCCGCTGCCGGGCACACCCAGGGTCAGCATGGGCACCAGGGCACCGCTGGAGGCGCCGTTGTTGCCCGCCTCGGGGCCGGCCACGCCGCGGGGGTCGCCCTCGCCGAAGTAGCCTTTCTTGCCCACCACCTTCTTTTCCAGGGTGTAGCCGATAAAGCTGCCCAGGGACGCGCCGGCACCGGGGAGCACGCCGGCAATGAAGCCCAGGATACCGCCACGAACACTGGACGGCATGATCTCGCGGATATCCTTCCAGGACAGCTTGAGCTTGTTCACCGCCATCTTCGCCTTGCCGCCGCCGGCCTTGTCCTCGATAAAGAACATCAGCTCGGAGATGGCGAACAGGCCCACGATGGCGATGATGAAGTCCACGCCCTCGTAGAGTTCCAGCGTGCCGAAGGTGAACCGCTGCACCCCGGTGTTGTCCATGCCCACGGTGGCAATCATCAGGCCGATACAGGCCGCCACCACGGTCTTCATGGGATTCTTGCCGGTGATCCCACCGAGGGTGGCAAAGGCCAGCAAAAACAGCGCGAAGTACTCCGCCGGCCCGAAGGTCAGCGCGAACTTCGCCAGCAGAGGGGCCAGCAGGATCAGGCCAATGGTGGCGATCAGGCTGCCCATGAAGGAGGCAATGGCGGAAATGGCCAGCGCCTCGGCGGCCTTGCCCTTCTGGGCCATGGGGTAGCCGTCCAGGCAGGTCATCATGGCCGGTTCGTCACCGGGAATATTCAGCAGGATCGACGAGATACGCCCGCCGTACATGGCCCCGGCGTAGACCGCCGTCAGCATGATCAATGCGGTTTCCGGCGCCAGCCCGAGGGTGAAGGCCAGCGGGATCAGGATGGCCACGCCATTGGCGGGGCCCAGGCCCGGCAGCGCACCGATCAGGGTACCCAGGAACGCCCCCAGCAGGGCGAACATCAGGTTCTCCGGCGCCAGCGCGACGGCAAAGCCGTCCATCAGGAATCCGAGGGTTTCCATCAGTTCACCTCCAGGATCGCCAGCAGGCCGGAAGGCAGTGCCAGATCAAGGGCAAAGGTAAAGACCAGGAACACCACCACGCCGGCAATGCCCCCGGTGGTAAAGGCATTGCGGGGCCGGGCGCCCATGCGCCAGCACAGGGTGCCCACCGCCAGCAGCGTGCTGATGATGAAGCCCAGCGGCTGCAGCAGCGCGGCGTAGAGCACCAGCACCACCACCGCAATCACCAGTTCCACCCCGGTACGGCTCCAGGGCCAGGCGTTGTCCGGGTCCGGCCGCACCACCATGTAGAGGCTGGACAGCCCCAGCACCACGGCCAGCACCAGCGGGAAGGTGTCGGGCCCGACGGCTTCGGAGCCGCCAAACGGTTCCGGCAGTTGCAGAGCGCCCCAGCCGTAGGCCACGGCCAGGACGATCATGACAACGCCGAAGATTCGATCGTTGAAGCCAGCCATCACCGCACCAGCCCTATTTCCCGGGACAGGTCCTCGATGTCCTGGATCTGCGTCTTCACGTAGCGTTCGAATTCGCCAGCACTCATATGGAACGGCATCAGGCCGTTCTGGCGCATCACCGCCTTCCACTCATCGCTCTGGTAGATGGTGTCCATGGCGTCGATCCAGTACTGCTGTGCCTCGTCGGAGATGTCCGCCGGCATATAGAAACCGCGCCAGTTGGCACCCAGGGCATCGATACCCTGCTCGCGGGCGGTGGGGATATGGGCGTAGTCGCCGGGCAGGCGTTCCTCGGACAGCACGGCAAGTACCCGCAGGTCGCCGGAATCCATAAAGCCCTGGGCCTCGGTGATGTCGCCGGTGAAGGCGTCCACGTGGCCACCCACCACCTGGGTCATGGCCTCGCCACCGTTGTTGTAGGACAGGTAGGGAATGCGCGGCAGGGCCTCCACTCCCGCTTCCTTCGCGGCAATCAGCACCTTGAGATGGTCCCAGCCACCCTTGGCGCTGCCGCCGGCAAACTTCACGCTGCGCGGGTCCTCCTCAAGGGCCGCCATCAGCGATGGCAGGTCCTGGTAGGGCGAGTCCTTGGCCACGGCGATGATGCCGTAGTCGGCACCCAGGGCACCGATCCAGTTCACCATGTCGGCGTTCACGCCCGGGAACTGCCCCTGGGCCAGGCGGGTGGTGGTGGCGGTGGAGGCGGCTACCAGCACCTGCTCCTCTCCGTTGCGCTTGCTGACGGTATGGGCGAAAGCCACGCCGCCGCCGGCACCGGCCATGTTGATGGTCTGCACACTGCGGGGAACCAGATCGAGATCTTCCATCACCTTGCCGACGCTGCGGCAGGTGAAATCCCAGCCGCCACCGGGATCGGCGGGGGCAATGCATTCGACTTTTCCGGAAGGTTCCCAGGCAAGGGCAGACAGGCTGAACGTGGCCACGGCCACGAATGACAGGCATCGTTTGATAAGCATCGTTGGCACCTCAATCTTGTTGTTGTGCCTTCCCGGGGCATGACTCCCTGTGAGTCGTGCCTCTGGCGTCAGGCGTGACAACCGGGGGAAGGCTCAAGGCGCAGGTTACGAATCGGTGACGGAACGATGAAGTTTGTGGGCGTAATGCCTTTAAAGAACTTAACGGGTGTTTTGTGCATATTGTTCACGGGCAAAACCCCCGTTCCTGACGTACCCTTTCTCCCAATACCGAATAACAAACGTTGTCAGTGAATGCCGTTCGCCTACCGCAAGCTCAAACTGAAAACCCGGATGATCCTCGTGCTGGGACTGGTCAGCGCCCTGCAGACCGGCCTGATCGGCGGTTTTGCCGGCTACTACCTGAGTGAATCCCTGTACGACGAGATCGGCCAGCGGGCGCTGATGGTCTCCAAGACCGTGGCGGCCATGCCGGCGGTGATTGAGGGCGTGCGTGAGCGGGATTCCAGCGCACTGGTCACCCTGACGGATCGACTGACGGAGACCAACCAGGCCCTGTTCATCGTGATCGGCGACCACAACGCCATCCGCCTGGCCCATCCCGACCCCACGCGTATCGGTCATTCCATGGCGGATGACGACGGTGACCGGGGTACCCTGGCACTGGAACAGGGGCAGGCGTATGTTGCCAGGGCCCGGGGCAGCCTGGGCGAGTCCATGCGGGGCAAGTCGCCGATTGTGGACCCGGCCAACGGCGAGATTATCGGCATCGTGTCGGTGGGCTATTCCCTGGAGCAGGTGTTCTCCGTGATCCGCCGCTACAACCTGGTGCTCTACACGGTGATGGGGTTGATGCTGGTGGGCAGCGTGCTGGCCGCCATGGTGATTGCCGGGCGCTTCAAGCGGGCCATCTTCGGCCTGGAGCCGGAGGAGATCGCCGGCCTGTTCCAGGAACGGGACGCCACCCTGCAGTCGGTGCGGGAAGGCATTATCGCCATCAACCGCGACGGCATCATCACCACCTTTAACCGCACCGCCATCAAAACCCTGGGGCTGGACCCGGACACCCGACTGGCGGGCCAACCCATTGGCGATATCCTGCCGGACAACAACCTGATGGCAGCGCTGGAAACCGGCGAGTCCGCCTTCGACCAGGAAGTGTGGCTCAAGGGCCGGCAGATGATCGTCAACCGGCTGCCGGTGCGACAGGGGGACGAAATTATTGGCGTAGTGGCCAGTTTCCGGCTGCGGGACGAGCTGGACCAGGTCAGCCGCCAGCTCACCCGCATCCAGCAGTACGCGGACACACTGCGCAGCCAGACCCATGAGTACTCCAATAAGCTGCACACCATTGCCGGGCTGATCCAGATTGGCGCCAACGACGAGGCCCTGGCGCTGATTGGCAGCGAAGTGAGTGATCACCAGGCCCTGATCCACCTGTTGCTGGAAGCGGTACCGGACCCGGTGCTGGCCGGCTGCCTGCTGGGCAAGTACAACCGCGCCCGGGAGATGGGCCTGCGCCTGGTGATCGACCCGGACAGCCAGATGGCGGACGTGCCCGACAGCCTGCCCCGGGACCAGCTGGTCAGTGCCCTGGGCAACCTGATCGACAACGCCCTGGAAGCCACCCGCCAGCACCGGGGCGAAGGTGGCATCGTGCACCTGAGCATGACCGACCTGGGCCATGACCTGATCTTTGAAGTGGAGGACCAGGGGCCAGGCGTTCCCGCCAACCAGCAGGACCGGATCTTCGAACGCGGCGTCAGTGGCAAGGGTGACGGCGACCGCGGCATAGGCCTGTACCTGGTGCGCCAGTTCGTGGACCGCTGGGGCGGCTCGGTGACGGTGGAGTCGCTGCAGCCGTCCGGCAGCCGGTTTACACTGTACCTGTCAAAGGTGCCCGAATCCGACCCGAACCGCCGGATGCAGCGAGGTTAACGCCGTTTGAACACCATTCGCCTGTTGATTGTTGAAGACGATACCCAGATTGCCGAGATCCAGCGGCGTTTTGTGGAACGCATGGACGGCGTGGAACTGTGCGGACTGGCCCACACCCTCGCCGACGCCCGGGACCAGATCGACGTGCTGCGCCCGGACCTGGTGTTGCTGGATGTGTACTTCCCGGATGGCAATGGCCTGGAACTGCTGCGGGAACTGCGGGCCAGCGACAGCCCCAGCGATGTCATCCTGATTACCGCCGCCAAGGAAGTGGATACCCTGCGCAGCGCCCTGCGGGGTGGCGTGTTCGACTATATCCTCAAGCCGCTGGTGTTCGAGCGCCTGCAGGCGGCGATCCAGCGTTATCGCGAGCACCGGGAGACCCTGGACAGCCTGGGTGATGTCGCCCAGAAGGAAGTGGACGCCCTGCTGCCCCGCACGCCGCCGGAATCCGCCGGGGAGCCCGCCGCCCCCCGCCTGCCCAAGGGCATCGACGCCCTCACCCTGGACAAGATCCGCGAGGTGGTCCGCACCAACGGGGACTGGAGCGCGGAAGCCGTGGGCCAGGAGATCGGCGCCTCACGCACCACTGCCCGCCGCTATCTGGAATACCTGGTGAGTACCGATGAACTGACGGCGGAAGTCACCTACGGCACCGTCGGGCGGCCCGAACGCCGCTACCGCCTGGCCCCGGGCACGGAGTAGACCGGACCATTTTCAGGTCCCGTCACCCTTCACGCCCAGGCGGTCCAGGTACAGGTGCAGCTCCTGCTCGGTGATATTGATGTACTCCACCACCCGACCGTAGAGCATGACGGTGGGCACATTGCGCCCGCCAAGCTCCTTCTGGGTCTCGCTCAGTACGTACAGGATCAGCCGCTCGGTACGGGTCAGCCCGTCACGGACGTCGGGGATGGCCTCCTCGATCAGGCGCTGGTGCTCGCGGTCGTTCATCAATGTGTCCCTCTGCTACCGACTGACCCCATTTGATCATCATTTCCCGATACCCGAGGGACACCGACGCAGCAGCAACAGGCCCATTGCCACTAATGTCCCTGATGGTGGCCATGCCCGCCCTGGTGCGGGTCGCCATCGACATAGCCCCGCAGCACGCTGTACCGGGCGACCTGGTGGTCATCCAGCAGGCCGGTCAGCTCAAGGTGGGCCTTCAGGTGAACCACCCGCAGTTGGGATTCGATGCGGGCGATGTCCGCGACCCGTTCCGACAACGTCGATTCGTCAACGCTACGGTCTCCGAACGCACGATCCAGGGCGCTTTCCGCCGCCACCAGCTCCGCGCCCAGCGCCTGGGCCGATGCCTGCATGCGGTCAAAAATGGCCTGGGTGCGTTCCCGTTGTGACGGCGTCAGGTTCAGTTTGTCGCCCAGTTCCAGGACATGGGCCGCCCCGGGGTAGCCATTGAGTTCCGCTGCCTTCGCGTAGCCCATGCCCTTGCCGCCCAGCAGGTCAGCGACCTCCGTTTCCGACAGCGCCTTGATCGCCCGATGCTCCTGCCCGGCGTAGTCCGACTTTTCTGCCGCCAACGCTGCCGGGCTCGTCAGTGCCAGCAACAGGATCGACACGGTGATGACATTGTTGTTCATGGGAAATCCTCCTTCGGCTTTATGAGCACGCACAACCTGGCAAGTTCCCGTGCGATGGTAGATCAGGCGACTGCAAGGCCATCGAGTTACTGGTCAGGCGCCTGCCGATACCTGGCCGAGTAGAGCCGATAGCAGCCTGCCAGCACCAGGCACACCGTGCCGGGCACCAGCAGGGATTTAAACTTCAGAGCCTCAAACAGCATGGCTCCCAGAGTACCCCCTGCAATAAATCCGGAGATAATGATCAGGAACAGCAATGCCTTGCGCCGATCAAAACCCTCCCCTCTCAGGAAAGCCCCCAGCATGATGCCCAGATCCGTGAAGATCCCGGTCAGGTGGGTGGTGCGCACCACAGCGCCGCTATACTGGGTGGCCATGGCATTCTGGAGGCCACAGGCCGCCGAGGCCGCGAACATGCCGTAGAAGGAGCCCCCGGACAGCAGATAGAACGCCCCGAAGAGCAGCAGCGACTCCACCACCAGCGCCGTGTCGTAATGTTGCCCCAGCCTCAGGGTACTGCCATGGAGCAGATAGCCTGACAACGAGGCGCCCAGGAAGAACGCGAACAGCACCCCGGCGAGGTGCAGGCTGACGGTGGCCGGGTTCCCCAACACCGAGGTACCCAGCAGGGTGGCCGTGCCGGACAGATGGGACACCGACTGATGCTCAAAGCCCAGCAGACCAATCGCATTGATACACCCAGCCACCAGGGCCAGCACAAAGGCCCCATACTCAATCCATTTTGGAAGTCTTGATATCAAATCAGTTACCCGCTGAACTGCCACCAACGCCTGTATCGCGCTCAAACCATACCACGAACCCAGCCCCACCTACCCCGATATGTCGCTGACACCCAAGGGTCATCAGACCGTCATGGAATTTACCTAACGTTACACAACATCACATTCGATAACGTTAAGCAGGAGGGATCCATGAAGTTGTCCGCCCTAACCCTTGGCCTTGGCCTGGCAATGTCCACTGGTGCACACGCCATACCGTTCTTCCAGCCCAACCTGTCCCTGGAACCGATTGGTCAGCACCAGACCGGCGTGTTCGATGAAAGCGCCGCCGAGGTGGTCGCCCACGATCCCCGCAACCAGCGCATCTTCAAGGTCAATGCCGCCGCCACAACCGTGGATGTGCTGGATATCAACGACCCCACCAACCCCACCCTGATGAGCACCATTGATGCCTCCGCCCTGGGCGCCAGCGCCAACAGTGTGGCGGTGCACAAGGGTCTGGTCGCCGTAGCCATCGAGGCCGAGGACAAGCAGGCCCCGGGCCTGGTCGCCTTCTACGACGCCGTGGACCTGTCACTGATCAACACCGTGACCGTGGGCGCCCTGCCGGACATGGTGACCTTCACCCCGAACGGCCGCTACGCTCTGGTGGCCAACGAAGGCGAACCCAACGACGACTATACCGTCGACCCGGAAGGCTCAGTAAGTGTCATCGACCTGCGCCACGGCGCGACCAATGCCTCCGTACGCACCGCCGACTTCACCCGCTTCAACGGCATGGAAGATGAACTGCGGGCCCGGGGCGTGCGCCTCTTCGGCCCCAACGCCAGCACGGCCCAGGATCTGGAACCGGAATACATCACCGTGTCCGGTAACTCACGCTTTGCCTGGGTCAGCCTGCAGGAGGCCAACGCCCTGGCCCTGGTGGACATCCGACGGGCCCGGGTACTGGAAATCCAGCCGCTGGGCACCAAGGACCACAGCCTGCATGGCAACGAGCTGGATGCCAGCAACCGGGACGATGGTATCAACATCACCAACTGGCCTGTCCAGGGCATGTACATGCCGGACGCCATCGACAGTTACCGCTTCTTCGGTCGGACCTATGTGGTGACCGCCAATGAGGGCGATGCCCGGGACTATGACGGTTACAGCGAAGAGACGCGGGTCAAGGACCTGACCCTGGACCCGGAGGTCTTCCCCAACGCCGAGGAGCTCCAGGATGACGCGAACCTTGGCCGGCTGAAAACCACCACCGCCAACGGCGATACCGATGGCGACGGCGACATGGATGTGATCTACAGCTACGGTGCCCGCTCGTTCTCCATCCGCGATGCCCGGGGCAACCTGGTGTTCGACTCCGGCGCCGACTTCGAGATGATCACGGCGGAGCTGCTGCAGGATGACTTCAACAGCAACAACGACGAGAACGATTCCTTCGATGCCCGCTCCGACGACAAGGGCCCCGAGCCGGAAGGCGTGACCCTGGGCCGGATCTGGGGCCATACCTACGCCTTTATCGGCCTTGAGCGGGTCGGCGGCATCATGGTGTACGACATCACCAACCCCTACCGGGTCCGCTTCGTCAACTACATCAACAACCGTGATTTCAGCGTTGACGCGGAACTGCCGGACGACAGCGTGAATCCGCTGGTGGGTGACCTGGGGCCGGAAGACCTGGTGTTCATCCCGGCCTACCAGAGCCCGAACCGGCGCCCCCTGCTGGTGGTAGGCAACGAGGTGAGCGGCACCACGACGGTCTTCCAGGTGGATGTGGAACTGGACCTGGGCTTTGGTCGGCGCTTCTGATTGGCATTTCCAGTAGGTGAAGGCACCGGGCCGGGCTCTCCTGGCCCGGTGTCAGACTTAAACAGCGCGTGAAGCGGTTACCTCGTAGGCCGTAAACACCCGGTCCATCAGGCCCAACTCCTTCGCCGCGTCCCTCCAGGGACCAATATGCGGTGCCACAAGGTGAGCATCCAGGGATTCCTGACTCGGCCATAGCTCGGAAAAGCGGATCAGCCCCGGATCGGTGAGATCCTCGGCAACGTCATAGGCGATACAGCCATCGTGGCGGCGAGTGGCCTCCACGAATTCCAGCAGGTGAGGCCTGACGGCCCCCATGGCTTCCGGTGGGAACCGAAGGTGGCCGAAAACGGCGACTTTTGCTTCCATGACTTCCAATCTCCTTTGTAAACACCAACTTCCTCAGTAGGAAAGAGACTCCCGGACTTCATAGTGCTGCGACCGGTCGTCGTATCGTGAAAGCACTTCTTGTGCCTTCGCAGGAACGTATGAGGCCGTCGGGTCCTCACCAACAAACGCCTTGATCGAATCCAGGGAGTCAAACGTCATGATCGTAATGAACTCCACTTCATCGTCATGTGCCCGACGTAACAACTGGATCTCCCGATAGCCCGGGATGTTCTTTGCGGCAATGCCCGGAAATATCTCCTCCCTGAGAAGCGTCTCGTATTTATCGGCATTGTCGTGGGTTGTCCAGCCGTGCCAGATTCTCTTGATCATCGTCGCTGTCTCCTTGTACCAGGGGTAGTCAGCGTTATAGCGAAACCCTGCCGAGGCCGGATGAATGCCTGGTATTCCCCCATTTTTTCAGTCGGCTGACGGCAGGTTGCCCCCCAGCATGTTTTCAACCACGGCCGCGTTATAGAAGGCTTCGACCGTCTGGATCTTGTCGTTCTGGACCCGGAACCAGACGGCAAGCCGCACATCACCGATCGGTTCAAAGTGGGTCTGGTAATCCAGGATGGCAAACACGTGCTCCCCGTCGGCACTGAGCTGGCGGACGATCAAGTCCTTCTGGATAGCCGCCATACCAAACTGGTACGACAGCATGTCATCCGCACTGAGAAAACGCATATTCGGGCCTACAAACTCAAACCCCTCAGCACCCAGCAAGGCCTTCGCCTCGTCAAAACTCTGGTCATGGATATGATCGATGAACTGCGCCACGATGTCTTTCGGCTGCATGAGCAGACTCCTGTCTTTAATGGATACACTCCTCCTCTCGGAGTGTAAGGACCTCATAACCATCCGATGTTACGGCAATCGTATGCTCCCATTGTGCAGACAGTTTCTTATCACTGGTGACAACGGTCCATCCATCTTTCTTCAATTTAACCTTTGCCTTTCCCTGCCGACAGAGAAAGACCCCGTCTCCGACGATCAGCGGCTTTCTGCAGGCAACAAATGTGGCACCGAGCGCAAAGCCTCGGGTATGAAATCGGACAGCAGCGGGGCCAGTCACGGGGTCCGGCAAACAAACCAGGCACCGTCGAGGGCGCCAACTCACTCCGGTGATGCGGAAACTCAGTCCGCACACATCCCGCCATCAATCCGGTACATCGAACCGGACACAAAGCTGGAATCGTCCGACGCCAGGAAGAGGACGCAGTTGGCGATATCAATGGACTCCGCGTAGCGGCCCAGGGGGATCCCCTGTTCCAGAGCTGCTTTGGCCTCGGCCCCATGTCCCGGGTTGAAGCCTTCCTCCAGCGACCGCATCATGCGAGTGTTCACCGGCGAAGGGTGAACCGAATTAACGCGCACGTTGTAGGGGCCTGCCTCCAGGGCGGCTGACTTGGTAATGCCGACCACTGCATGTTTGGAGCCAACGTAGGGGGTAACGCCTGCACTGCCAGTCAAGCCGGCAACGGACGACATGTTGATGACCGAGCCGGATTTCTGCTGGTACATCACCGGCAACACATGTTTGAGCCCGAGAAACACCCCCCGGACGTTTACACCAAAGACTTTGTCGAAATCTTCGATGGCTTGTTCGGGAATGGGGGCCACTTTGCCCTCGATGCCCGCGTTGTTGAAGAACACATCGATCCGGCCGTATGTATCGACGGCGGCTTTTACGTAGGCGGCTACCTCATCCTCCTTGCTGACATCCGCCTTGACGCCAGTGACCGGGCCGTGGACAGCCAGTTCTGACACGGTTTTATCGATGGCTGACTGGTCCAGGTCTACCACGACGACAGAGGCTCCCTCGTTCAGAAACAGCTCTGCGGTCACTTTGCCAATACCGCCCGTCCCACCCGTAATGACGACTACCTTGTCATTTAGTCTACCCATGCTGGTCGCTCCTGATTTTCCAGAAGGGGTCCCCAAAGCAGTCGCCCCTTGTTGGTGATTGACCGCGTGTCGAAGGTTCCTTCAGCGACTGCACAGACAAACCCGCCGACATTACGATCAGGTCGCTCGAATCACGTCCCCTGACATCCTAGTCCAACTTTGAGGTTTCTGAGAAAGCAAAATGACCTGGCGCGGCAGATAACGCCCAGTCTGGAAGGGGTAGGTTCGCAATGGACCTGCGATGGCCAGGTCAGGCATTGCAGAGCGCTCGAACGGCCTGGTTAGCTGTTCCCTGGCATGTATGCACGAAACAAGTGTCTGGTTAAGCGGCCCCGCCAGATTCCTGCACCGGTACTGTAATTGTTAACAGGCAATCTGTTTACACATGACGCTGACCATTACGCCTTTATATTCGCAACGTTCCATATGACGCCAGCCAAGTTTCTCATAGAGCCTGGACGCGAATTCCGTGTAGAGGTACCAGGTATCAGCCTTTGATTTGACGGCCTCCCTTTCGCATCGGGCGATCAGTTCCGTAGCGATTCCTTGATGCCGAAAGCCTTCTTTGACATAAACTGCGGCCAGCCAAGGAGATAAATCACGCCTGGTGTCCATGTCCTGCTGAACCAGGGCCGCTGAACCAACCAATTGATCTCCTGACATAGCAACAAATATTGACGGAACACCCTCTCGTCCCGCGGCTTTAGCAATTGCTTCAGCCCGCTTTTCCACAGTAAGCGACGGATTAAAATGACTCCACTCGCCATGGTGAAGCTCCGCCAACTCCGGAATGAACGCCTTCTTGTCAGCTAGAGGAACAATTTCCATAGTCTTCGCCTCTTAACGGTGACGTTGGGACAACTATGGGTGTTGGCACCACCAGTAGAAATACTCTGGCGTTTCAAGGATAAACGCGACCTTTCCACCCGCATCGCGTTTGGGGTAGCAACTACCCTTGTAGAGCTTCCGGGAAGGACGCTCTTCATCACTGTCGAACCACCACCCGACCATAAATGGATCGCTGGAGCGGAATTCCTGTAACTCCGACAACCGGATTTCGACAAAACCATGCCCACGGGGATGAAAACCCTTGGGACCTGATCGAAACCGTAACCAGACTTCATTGCTATCCAGATTATGCTGCTCGTGTATCTCCCGGATGTCCGACGGAAAGATGCGTGGCACCCACATCCCATCATAGAGAGCATCCTCGTGGCTCTCATAGTAGCGGTTCGGACTCTCCAGGTAGAGGCAACCAACCGGGAAAAGAACGGCCAAAAGGGACACCACCGCCAGCAGGCCAATAGCCTTCACGCAGATCCTCCTGTTCAACACTCTGGTTTTGCGGCGCATTACCCTTACCTTGTCGACATTCAGAGCAGACTCCTGAGCGACCTGGCAACCCGCATTGTCATACCGCTGGGCAAACGGTCCGCCTTTGGTGACGAAGCCATGCAAGGACTCACCCCGGAAATAAGTTTTGCCGATCAGGAACTGCTGCTGTTAACCCCGCAAGTTTCTTCGGTACCTGAAAAGCATCTCAGGAACCCTATTGGCTCCCTCTCGCATTTCAGAGATCAGATTGTTGGTGCGCTGGATCTTGCTGTTACCGGCATTTGACTCGTTGGTTCAACGGCGAACTTTCCGCAGCGAAGCGGAGAAAAGGGCGCCCGGTGGAGGGCCCATCAGAACTGGACCAACTTGCTACGAGTGAAACTCCATGATGAGCTCAGGGTGCCCTGTATGCTCATCAATTTGCTCACCCATATGAATAAACCCCTGTTTTTCATAGAAATCAACGCTCGGAATGTTCTCTTTGTAAACGGTGAGCTGCAAGTTCTTTCGCCTATTCTTCGCGTCATCAAGCAAGGTAGCACCTATCCCCTTGCCTTGTAATTCTGGAGCCACAAAGATTGCTGCCAGATTGTCTCCATAGAGGCTATAAAATCCGTTCACTTTCCCCTCGGACTCAAATATGAATGTCTCCGATGCTGGGATGTATACATAGCGCATGTCGTTGACCTTTGATTGCCAAAAATCAGGTGCGATAAAATTATGAGCTTTGATTGAGGCTGATAGCCAAATCTCTAAGATTTGATCAATATCTCCTGGCCTATACTCCCGAATCATCTGATCATTTCCTGGTATTTCTAAGGTCTGACTCATTTTTGCCGCCCAGCGCCGTCAAATGGAGAGACTTGTTAATTTCTTTTACGTAGCACGGACTGGAGCAAATCAGGAATCCATTCGGGCTTGAACTGAGACTCTTTTTCTTCGTGCATCTCCTCTAAACTCCACCATTTCCATTTTTGAATAGTACTCTTTTCCTCATCCGTCCATTTCGCCGCAAATATGTCCACACCTGAAGGCCATTCAACCAAGAAGTACTTTTCAAGCCAACGGGCTGGTCCCGACCTTGCTACAGCGTATACTTCATCACGATCTCTAAGCACCTCTCCGACCTCCTGTCTTAGCCCCGTTTCCTCATACAGCTCCCGCTTCGCCGCATCGGTATAGCCTTCACCGGGCTTCAGCTCTCCTCCAACTGTTGCCCAAAACGGAGACTGGTGCTCGTCTTTGTATAAAAATAGCAATAATCTTCCTGATTCGTCGACGATTATAAGCCGTGATGATTTTCGTGTTTCCATTATCCAGTATTCCATAATCGCTTCGGACTCTTAACGCCCGCAGCATGGGCAATTTTGGAGCGCAGCGGAAATTTTGTCCCTATGCCTGCGCTTGTTAGATGTGGTCGGGGTAAGTGCCATTTTTCCAGTCAAACTCTATTATATGATCTTGATGAAAAATACCATTATTAGCCCAGTGGTTCTTCTTACTATACAAATAGTCAATAACGTAGTTTTCCCAAAAATCTTCGATTGTTTCTACATTATCTACAAGAGCATTAACTGCAAGGCCTGAAACTCTAAAATTCAAGGCTTTCGTTAGATGATAAAACCAATCTACTTTATTAGGCTCTATTTCATCGGAACTTAAGTCACTTGAGCCATCATGCAAGATAGAACACCTGTAATGATACATCTCCTGAATAGACTTAACCCATGCCTTTGAGTTTTTATTTTTGTGTTGCTCAAAGAAGCCTTTTTTGAGGTCATCACCCATAATAATCTTAGAATCAGCTCCTCTAGGAGCTCCTACAATTAGCGAATAACGTCTGACTAGCGCACTTTCTTGGCACTCTCCCTGTGGCATCATTGCTTCTAGACCAATCCAATTAAACGCGAACTTGTGTGTAATATGGGATGAGAATTGTGACTCCCTCTCCCACTCAATGCACTTGTAGAGTGCTTCTCCCAGCTCTGACAGCTCATTTCTCAAAGAAGCCGCTAAAAGCCAATCCCAAAAATCATACTCTACTGCTTGAACGATTGCTGGACCTGAATGAGAAAAATTGCTCTTGATTGGCGCGATAACACCATCGGCATATGTAATGCCAATAGCTCGCCCTTCTTTCCTATCCCAATTTAAGAATCTAGCCTTTGCAGAAAAGTATTTCCTATTAAAAAATGCTAGCGCCATATCGCCAATAATTAGAGCATTCCTAATTGCTTCATCGGAAATTTCTGTAACTGGAACCAAAAGTAATTTTGGGTCGTTTAGAGTAATCCTTTCTGAAGCTTCAAAACCAAAATCTTCAAAGGACCCTTTTAAGGCTTCTTTTATCCCTAGTAGCTTTGCGTCGACAAGATGACTTTCCCGAAGGATGTACATATCAGGCCCGGCACCAAGAGGGATTATCGGTGCCGAGATAACACCAGTTATTACCAATGCAATCCAATTTTTATGTTTCGATAGGTTAATCTCTTGCAACTTCAACTCTCCATGCTTAATTGCGAACTCGAACATCTAACGCTGCCAACACGGACAGCTTTGTAGTGGAGGCGAAGCCGGAACGGAAAAGCTGTCCCCGTGCTTGGCCTGGTTAAACGGAACTGGCGCGCCTTAAGGCCCAAGCACTGACGCCCGACAGCAAGATGACGAGTGAAGACCAAACGACCAGGAATGTATGGGGGTTGATAAGCAGAATCCCGATCAATATAGCAATTGCTAGCAAGGCGTTTATTGCAAGTAGCAACAATTGATAGCTGGTTCTCGCATGGTGAATAGAAGCTACCAACAACCCTCCACTGAGAAGCATGGCAACGCCAACCAGAAGCGCAGGAGCGTTTCCCCACGCAGCGAAAATGACGGGGACGGAGACACCGAACATCAATCCCCCGCATATGGCCATCGTGATTTTTGGACTCATAGGGCCTAGCCTGACCTATACGTTTAACGCTTGGCTTTGCGGCGCAACGGAGCGGCAGCGTAGGTGCGTTGGACTTCCCCCAATAAAATGGACACGCCCCATCAGTTAATCCCCTTGAACTCTATCGGAGTCCGGTAACTAAGGCCACTGTGCAACCGGTGGCTGTTATAGAAGCCTTCAATATAGTCCTTGATGTGCTTTCGTAATTGTCTCAACGTCACGAAGCTGGTGGCGTGCAGCAATTCTCCCTTCAGGGTCTTGAAGAAGGACTCCACCTCGGCATTGTCCGTACATTGCCCTGGGCGGTTCATGCTGTGCCGTACCCGATGTTGGTTCAGCAGCGCCTGGGTTTTGTGCGCCCGGTATTCGATACCACGATCGGTATGGAACAGCAGGTCCGGTGCCGGTTGCCGGCTTGTAAAAGCTTCTCGCAGCGTTGCCTTGGCAAAGTCTGCGCTCAGGTTTTCGCCCAATCGCCAGCTGATGATGCGTCGTGAGAACAGGTCCAGCACGACCGCCAGGAACACGTACTTCTTACCCAGCTTGATGTAGGTGACGTCACTGCTCCAGTGCTGGTTCACTGCCGTCGGCTTGTCAGCCTCCAGTCGATGATTAGGCAGGGCCTTCAGGTCATCCCGTCGTTTCGTCATGCGTCGATAGACGCGTGCGACACGGGCCTTCATGCCCCATTCCCGCATCAATCTGGCCACCCGGTTCTCACCCACAACGAGACCTTCACGGCGCAGCGCCTGATAGACCCTGGGGCTGCCATAGCGACCCTTGCTGTCGTTGTAGACCTTGCGGACTTTCAACAGTAACTGGGCATTCTCAGACGCTCTCTGACTGGGCTTCCGGTTTGCCCAGGCATAGTAACCAGACCGCGAGATGTTCAGGTGACGACACAGCGCCTTTACTCCGTGTTCCCCTCGGTGCTTCCAGACGAACCGGAATGCTTCCGTCGTTCCTCGGCCTGAAAACGTTGAAACTTTTTTAGGATGTCATTTTCCTCCTGAAGCTCCGATATCCGGCGTTTCAGGCGGGCGATCTCATCCTGTTCCTGGACCTTCTGCTTAGCGTCGGCTGGCGCTTTCTTGACCCGTTTCATGGCGAACTTTCCCTCTCGGTATTCCTTGCGCCAGCGTGACAGCATGAAAGGGTGAATATCCAGCGCTTCGGCTACGCCCTTCACGCTCCGGTGGGCCTGGTGGCTCCATTCCACCGCTTTGACCTTGAACTCAGTGCTGTACTGCTGAGTTTTCTTCCCCGTGATCATCTCTGGCATCGCTCTGCTCCTCTTGCGGAGTTATCGATGCGTGTCCATTAGAGTGGGGGAAGTCCAGAACGAACTGCAACTACTTGTATGGATAATTTCTGCCGTGTTTGGGTAAATTGAGGCCCACCCCCAGCGGCCACTGGGGGCCTTCATGCAGCAGCTCGGTGTAGCGACGGCTCCTCTTTCGAGAGACCGATAACAAGTGCGTAGCGCTGCATGACTCTCAAGCGATAACTCGAACAGTCATCGGGGCCTCGAGCCCGTATAGCAAGGCAGAGTCAGCTTATTATGAAACACACGGAAGTCCAAACCCCAGTCAACATCGGTATCGACGTCGGCAAAGCCAACCTGGACGTTGCCATCCACCCCACCGGACAATCGCATTCCTTTCCCAATAACGACGCCTACATCCGCCATCTGGTCCAGGTCCTGAAGAAGTACGACATCGAGCGTATCGTTGTCGAAGCCACCGGGCGCTACGAGCATGCCCTGGTGTCAGCCTGCCACCAGGCGGGATTACCGATCATTGTCGTCAATCCCATCAGTGTCCGCCGCTACGCCCAGGCCATCGGTGTGCTGGCGAAAACCGACCGGATCGATGCCCAGGTCATCGCCCGATATGCCGCCACCATCAAGCCGGAGTTCAGACCGATCCCGGACAAAACCTCTCAGAAAATCAAAGACCTCCTGGCACGACGGGCACAGCTTTTGGAGATGTCCACCATGGAGAAAAACCGTCTCCAGATCATGCCAAAATCACTCCATCGCTCCATCAAAACCCTGCTCCGAGTGCTCCAGAATCAGATCGACACCATCACCCGGCAGATCGAACAGGAAGTGGCCAAAGTGGATCACTGGCGAACCAAAACCGAAATCCTGACCAGTGTCCCCGGCGTCGGCAAAGTGCTTGCCTATACGTTGCTCAGTGAGCTGCCAGAGCTTGGCTCTCTCAACCGAAAGGAGATTGCTGCCCTGGTCGGGGTCGCACCTATTAACCGGGACAGTGGCAAGCTCAACGGCAAGCGACGGATACGGGGAGGACGCCACAGAGTACGCACGGTGATGTTCATGGCCATGCTCTCATCGATCCAGTGCAACCCCGTGTTCAAGCGATTCTACGAGCGCCTGAAAGCCCAGGGGAAGATGCCGAAAGTCGCCCTCATCGCCTGCATGAGAAAGATGATCGTGGTGCTCAATACCATGATGAAAAACGGTGAGCCATGGCGTGAAAATATGGCCTAATTAATGAGTTTGACACCACAGTCACTTGTTAGCCAATTTTTAGTTGCCTCACACCATTCCACAGCATGTTTTCAACAATCTCTTTTGAACGCGAAATGGTTTTTTCTTTTCTCTCACCATAAGAAATAGAACCCCTGCTTATAGTTTTGAACTCGCTAAGATATTCGAGGTTAAAACGCTTCATGTGTGTCTTTGATTCTGTTGCGTCGTTCTTTTCTTGGTCACGCCACACAATGGTGATCCAAAATTCTAATTCGTTTTCCTGACCTAGATTTAGCTCGCCGATCTTTTTGTTGAATGATTGTTTTTTCTTGTCTAACGTCAGTGATATTGAAGGCCCAGCAGACGTACCTAAATCCTGATAATTAGTCCATTCAAGCGAAACACCAAGCAAATCCTTAACAACATCGACAAGATGTTCAACAGTGAGATCTGGAGAAAACGGAACTTCTAGTATCGCGGGAGTTCGATTGTTGGAGACGCGCATGACCAAGCTCGAATTCTTAACTTCTGATGTATATTGCGATACGTATTGTGGAAAGTAACGTTGATTTTCAAATGCTTGAGCTACGCGCTCTTTCGCAACAGGAATTCTATAGTCAAACCGATCGGAGATTAAATTTGCGTGGCGCACACAAAGCTTATCCCAATGCTCTGGGCCTAGAAATTCGATTTGCTTGTCGTTTAGACCCAGGTCTTTAGCTGCATCTATAATTGACGTGAACGCACTGCCAGTATAATTAGCGTTTGTGGCAAACGCGAAAGCTTCCCATGAGAGCCTTTGTTTCTCTGCAAAGGCAGTGCGTAGGGATTTTATACTTTCAGTTGAACTTAGAGACCCAAATGCGCCTTGTTCATTACTCTTACACTGAAAAGCTCTTTGTGCATTCCTGTGAAGTATGTCTACCCCCTTATCGGGTGGCCGAAGCCGAATCAAGGAAGAATCATTAAGTTCCGCATCCAACAAAGCAAAGCAAAGTGACTCCCAGGCGTCACCAAAGCTTGTGTCTGGTGGATTAACTCGGAGAAACTGTGCTGAAAAATCAAATTTCACGATGCTTCCTTGTTGTGTTGGGAGAGCTAACGCCGAAATTTGCGGCAGTTTTGGAGTGGCGAAGCCACGGAGAAACTGTCCGGCAACATTGACTTGTTAAACATTTCGACATTCCGCGAGTGTCTGAAATTCTCCGGTTTTTAGCTTGCCTTCAACGTAGCATAGTGCGCCAAGCATGAAGCCGATTGCGACTCTGAGTTTTGCAAGGCGGCTCATTTCAGGGTCGAGCTTCTGAACTTCCTCGTACAGCTTGATAACTTCGTCGAATTTCTTTTCAACCTTTGGACTATCAAGCTGGTGAGACAGCTCATTCCGCAGTGAATTTAGAGCTTCAGCCAACTTCCATAACAATTCGGGAACTCGATCCGAACCAACGAGAGCCTGTGCAAGCCGGAGCTTCAAAAAAAACGTGATTCGAATCTTTGAGATCACCTCAGGTTCGCGGCAATATTGAAGGACGATATCCTCAAGCACCTCCTCCACGAGCAAGTGCCCCTTGAGCGTAATCAACGTCATATCGTCGGATTCTGGGAGGTATTTTTCGGCCCGGTCGTAGCGGAGCTTATAGACCTCAAATTCGCCTCGATTCACGTGAGATACCTATGTTTAACAGCTAATTATACGAACACATTCGTATAACACCCGTTCGTATAATTCCAAAAATCGGCCAACCATGGATCCCGGAAAACGCTCGTAATTCATAAGATTAAGACTCGCCCCACGGATTCCGCCGGAGTTATACGCCCCGGCACGGACCACTCCCGGAGAGTATCAATGGCCGTATAACTCCACAGGTCCACCTTCTACTTTCAACCCTATCAGATGGTTATTAGCATTTCCTGTGCAATTTACGTAGTTTTACGAACGCGTTCGCTTAACTCCGGCCCTCAGGTATCCGTGCGCTGCAATGCCCGCCCGAGGCTTGAGAAGTAATCCCGGAAGGCGGCGTTGATAACCTCCCGTTGGGGTCCCTGCGGGTACAGGCCCATTTTTGCCTCGTCGGTTTCCCGGGTGCCTTTTACCAGGAAGTCGTTCTTGCAGTCGGCGTCCTGCACAAAGGCTTCGAAGGCCCGGGCGCAGAGTTCTTCGGGCTTGCTGAAGTAGTGGACGCCGGCGGCCTTGTCTGCCACTACGGACTTTTGAAAGAGCTCGCTGGGTTCGGTGCCTGTGTCGTTGAGCAGGATGGCCTGGTAGCAGGCCTCCAACCGTTGGTTGAGGGGGTGCTGGATGGCGTCGTCGCGGGTCAGCCAGAGAGTGGAGCCGAAGGCGCCCTTGCCGCTGCGCTCGAACAGTTTGTCGGCAATGTAGTGGTCGAAGGCGTGGAACCATTCGTGGGCGATGCTGCCGGGGCCGGCGTTCTTGGCCAGGGCGAAGCTGCGGGTGGCGGGGGTGTAGTGGGCGGACACGCCGGGCTGGCCGCCGATGCCGTATTGCAGGGCCAGGGTGCCGCGCAGGGAGATAAGGCTTTCGGTGCCGCCGAGGATGGTCATCAGGTCGCACAGGGCGTCGTAGAACAGGGCCGCGCTGCGCTGTTTTTCCGGTTCGGTGACCCAGCGGCCGATCTCGACGGTGCGGAACTGGAATCGTCGCCGAACGTGCAGGAAGGTAACGGTGGCGCCGCCGCGGTGGTCAGGGCCGCGGCGGTAGAACTGTCTTGGCATGAAGGTTCACTGAATAGAGTTTTCCAGACAGTCTACCTTCTACGCCGAACACCCAACACCGCCCACAACACATCCGTTACATCGTTGATGCGGTCAGTGCTTTTCTGCTGTTCCCTCTGATAGTCACCGTATTCCGGACTATTGAATTTTGCTTCGACAAAGTCCCTGCCGCATGCCAGCATGATGGTTTAGTTTCAAAGGGTCAGCAACATAACCTAGGGAATACTGAGTGCCTCCCCACCTTGGAGTAGAAGGTCGTCACCATCCCACCCCATGTAGATTTCCGGGTCATCAATATCGGGTTCTTTACCTTTCTCGCCCGAAAACTCAAGGGGGCCTTCGTACCAGATTTCACCATCTTGCCAGTAGATAGTGCCCTGATAGGATTCTCCCTTTTTGGAAACCGTCACAAACACACCGCCATCGTCGCCGCCCACCCAGAAAGCGGATTCAGGTACTGTCGCTGGCTTTTTCGGATCGGATACAGGCACCACATCACAGGCTGATAGCATAAAAATCAGCATTACAACCAGAACGGTCTTCATTGGTTGATAGCCCCCCTGCCTTCGATTTCCAGGACGCGGTTTTTTGGTGCAAAGTTCAGATCCACATAGTCATCCCGGAATTCGCCGATGTATGAATTTGGTCTTGGATCTATCATCCACGGTGTTTCAAAGCCGGCTTTTTCAACCACTTTGTGGCGGGGATGGAGAAATCGTCGAACTCAAACCAAGGGAGGAAGTCCACATTTCTTCTGGGTGTTGGGACGGAAATAAGGTACTCCGGAAAAACGATGGGGATGAGCAGATCATCACGCATAACAGTTCCTTGTTAAATCGCTAGTAGCACCGAAGAGGCGGCAGGGGTCGACAACGTACAAGGAAAAAGTTAATGCGTGCTTCCACTATTCCTTGTGCTACACCTGTTCCCTGAAGATCGCCAGGCGACAATCTTCAGCGAGCAGTTTGCAGCGACAAGTGAATCATTTCAAGAACCGACATCACAGATCCCAATCCATCTGCCATCGGGGGCCGGTGCTATTCCCCGACGCCCGATGGTCCCTGCTTACCACTCCAGTTGCGCCCCGGTCTGGTACTCGATCACCCGGGTCTCGAAGAAGTTCTTCTCCTTGCGCATGGTGGCCTGTTCGTCCAGCCAGGGGGAGACGTTCTTCGCCCCGGGGAAGGGTTCTTCCAGGCCCACGGTGCGTGCGCGGCGGTTGGCCACGAAGCGGAACTGCTCGTGGTGGTACTCGGCGGAGTACCCCAGGATCGGGTCCCGCAGGATGTAGTTGGCGTAGTCCCGCTCGGCGGCTTCGGACTCGTCCCACATGTCGCGCACGGCTTTGGGGTCGAGGGTGATGTTTTCTTCCTCCAGGATCTGGTTGACCACTTTCAGGCCGAAGGAGAAGTGCATGGCCTCGTCCCGCAGGATGTACTGGAGCTGTTCACCGGTGCCGCGCATCAGGCCCCGGCGTTGCAGGGCAAAGATGGGGCTGAAGCCGTTGTAGAACCAGGCGCCCTCGAACACGGCGGCGAAGAACAGGTAGGACATGATGAACTCCTGCAGGTCGTCGCGGTTACGCAGGTTCATGTCGGAGCGCATGGCAGCGTCCAGGCGGCGGTTGGCCATCTGGATCTTGCCGTTGATGGCCGGCACCACGCGGTAGCGGTTGTAGATTTCGCTCTGGTCGAGGTTGAGGGTTTCGATGCAGTGCTGGTAGGCCCAGGTGTGCATGGCTTCCTCGTAGACCTGGCGGGCCTGGTAGATCTGCAGTTCCGGGGCGCTCATCTTTTCCATGACGGCCAGGCCGATGTTGCGCATGGCGAGGATGTCGGAGGTGGTGAGGTAGGCCAGTACGTTCTCGTAGACGTGTTTTTCCGCCGGGTTGAGGCGGTGGTGGTAGTCGTGGACGTCCTGGGCCATGTTGACGTCCAGGGGGGTCCAGTGGTTCTTGTTAGCGTTCATGAAGTACTCCCAGGCCCAGGGGTACTTGAACGGGGCCAGCTGGTTGATGTCGGTTTCGCCGTTGATAACGCGTTTGTCGTCGACGTTGACCGGGGTTGGGCCTTCGGTGTTGGTGGGTTTGCTTTCGGGTTTTGGTTCGTCGTCCCAGTTAAGCATGGGGGATCTCCTTTGGAAAACGGGCTACCAGAATGCCGGTGTTAGCCCCTCTCCCTTGACGGGAGAGGGGTTGGGGAGAGGGTGGGGACATTAACTCCGCAGCTTGGCCGCCTTCCCCCTCTCCCTGGCCCTCTCCCTCCAGGGGAGAGGGGATGGTTACATCGAAGCTGCCGGTATACCTGCCAGCTTAAGCGGTTACTGACACGCTTCGCAGTCAGGATCGTCGATGCTGCATACCTGCGGCTGTGGCGCGGCGACCGGTGCCGTCTTTTCAGCGCCCGTGGCGCCCAGGGAGCGCAGGTAGTAGGTGGTTTTCAGGCCGCGTTCCCAGGCCAGCTGGTACAGGTCGTCCAGCTTGCGGCCGTTGGGTTCGGCCATGTAGAGATTGAGGCTCTGGGCCTGGTCGAGCCATTTCTGGCGGCGGGCGGCGGCTTCAACCAGCCAGCGGGCGTCGATCTCGAAGGCGGTGGCGTAGCGGGCCTTGAGCTCGTCGGGGATGCGGTCGATCTGCTGCACGCTGCCGTCGAAGTACTTGAGGTCGTTAACCATGACGTTGTCCCACAAGCCCTCGGCCTTTAGGTCTCGGACCAGGGAGGGATTCACCACGGTGAACTCGCCGGACAGGTTCGATTTGACGAACAGGTTCTGGTACGCCGGTTCGATGGACTGGGACACGCCAACGATGTTGGAGATGGTGGCAGTCGGGGCGATCGCCATGACGTTGCTGTTACGCATGCCGTTCCTGGCGATGAGCTCGCGCACCGGCGCCCAGTCCAGGCGGGTGGCGCTGCCAATATTGGCGTCCCCTTCCCGGCGGTTTTCCTTCAACAGTTTCAGGGAGTCGATGGGCAGGATGCCCTGGTGCCACAGGGAACCTTCGTAGCTCTCATAGGCTCCGCGCTCGCCGGCCAGTTCAGCGGAGGCGCGGAGGGCGAAATAGCTGAGCTGTTCCATGGACACATCAGCGAATTCAACGGCTTCCGGGCTGGCGTAGGGCAGACCCAGTTTGTAGAGGGCGTCCTGGAAGCCCATCAGGCCCAGGCCCACCGGGCGGTGCCTGAGGTTGGAATTCTTCGCCTGGGGCACGGCGTAGTAGTTGATGTCGATGACGTTATCGAGCATGCGGACGGCGCGGCTGACGGTGCGCTCCAGGCGCTGTACGTCCAGCTCGCCGTCTTTCACGTGGGCGGCCAGGTTGACGGAGCCCAGGTTGCATACGGCGATCTCGTCCTCGCTGGTGTTGAGGGTGATCTCGGTGCACAGGTTGGAGCTGTGGACCACGCCCCGGTGCTGCTGGGGCGAGCGCAGGTTGCAGGGGTCCTTGAAGGTGATCCAGGGGTGTCCGGTCTCGAACAGTACGGTAAGCATCTTGCGCCAGAGCTGCTTGGCGGAGACCTTCTTGGACAGTCTGATCCGGCCCTGCTCCGCCAGCGCCTCGTAGTGCTCGTAACGCTCACGGAACTCGTTGCCATACAGGTCGTGCAGGTCGCCCACGTCGCTGGGGGAGAACAGGGTCCAGTCCTGGTCGTTACGCATGCGTTCGATCAGCAGGTCCGGCACCCAGTTGGCGGTGTTCATGTCGTGGGTGCGGCGGCGTTCGTCGCCGGTGTTCTTGCGCAGTTCGAGGAACTCCTCAATGTCCAGGTGCCAGCTTTCCAGGTAGGCACACACCGCGCCCTTGCGTTTGCCGCCCTGGTTCACGGCGACGGCGGTGTCGTTGACCACCTTTAGGAAGGGCACCACGCCCTGGCTCTCGCCGTTGGTGCCCTTGATGTGGGAGCCCAGGGCGCGGACCGGCGTCCAGTCGTTACCCAGGCCGCCGGCCCACTTGGACAGCATGGCGTTGTCGCGGATGGCGCCGTAGATGCTTTCCAGGTCGTCCTGCACGGTGGTCAGGTAGCAGGAGGACAACTGGGAGTGGCGGGTGCCGCTGTTGAACAGGGTCGGCGTGGACGCCATGTAGTCGAAGCTGGACAGCAGATCATAGAATTCGATGGCGCGGGCGTTGGGGTCGTCCTCCCGCAGGGCCAGGCCCATGGCCACGCGCATGAAAAACACCTGGGGCAGTTCCAGCCGCGCCTTGTCCCAGTGCAGGAAGTAGCGGTCGTACAGGGTCTGCAGGCCCAGGAAGCCGAACTGCTGGTCCCGCTCCGGTTGCAGGGCCTCACCCAGGCGTTCCAGGTCAAAAGCCGCCAGCGCTTCGTCCAGCAGTTCGTAGCGGATGCCTTCGTGGATAAAGGCGGTCAGCGCCTGAGGATAGACCTCGGCGAGGCTCGACTGGGTCGACAGCCCCAGGGCGCCGGTGGTTTCCAGGCGGAGCTGTTCCAGCAGCAGGCGGGCGGTGACGGCGCTGTAGTCCGGCTCCTGCTCGATGCGGCCGCGGGCGGTCATGACCAGGGCGGAGAGCACCTCGGTTTCGTCGATGCCGTCATAGAGGTTGCGCAGGGCGTCTTCCACCAGGGAGTCGCCGTTGATGCCTTCCAGGCCGGTGGCAGCCTGTTCCACCTGCAGTTTCATCAGGCCCAGGTCCAGGGGGGCGATCTCGCCGCTGGCCTTTTTCACGGTGAGGTGCGGGTGGGCTTCCATGGGCTCATCGATGGCGCGCTGGCGGGCGTGTTCCTCCCGGTAGAGCACGTAGGCCCGGGCCACTTTCTGTTCGCCACCGCGCATCAGGGCCAGTTCCACCTGGTCCTGGATGTCCTCGATATGGACCTTGCCGCCGGCTTTCAGGCGTCGGCTGATGGCCTGCACCACCTGGTCGGTGACATCCTGGACGGCATGGTTGATATGGGCAGACCCGGCGGCCTGGTCACCTTCCACGGCCAGGAAGGCCTTGGTGACGGCGACGCTGATCTTGGACGCATTGAAGCTGACCAGGGTGCCATTGCGCTTGATAACCTGAAGGGATTCGGTGGCGGCCTGCGGGGCTTCGGCCAGGGCGGTGGACATGGGTGCTCTCCTTTACAACGCGTTGGGATTAGGAGACTTCGCGTTGCAGGAGATTCAGGGGGAAGCAGAGAGGTGCTTACCCTTAAAGGTTGCGGGTTACTTCTCCCTCTCCCCTGGAGGGAGAGGGCCGGGGTGAGG
>NZ_JBJJKZ010000016.1:0-127949 GCF_045449695.1 Marinobacter shunpengi | reverse complement strand
CCATCCCCCTCTCCCTAACCCTCTCCCGCCAGGGGAGAGGGGATTAATAGGGTCGTCCGCAAGAATCTATCTGCTCACCTTTAAACGCGAAGGCTCGACATTCTGTCCAGGGCAGGTCTTCGGACTCAGGGGCTTGAACCTCTCGGTTCGGCCTTGCGGGCGACTTCCCGGCGTGCGTGCCAGTGTCGTAATGCCCACTCGTTCCCCAATACCGCTGCGCGTCAGTTCCGGATTCTCACCGGATTCCCGATACCAGATGGCGACACTTTGATCACTACATTTGGTATTCAGCCAAGGACATTGTCACTATATACGGGATATTCGCTCCCAACAAGTGACTGACACCGATCGCCATAAGATTGGCCATGAAGCGATCAGGACACCGCCGTTTCCGGCTCGGTCCGCAAACGCTCCCAGGCCTGGATCACCCGCTTGCGGTTCGGCCCCCAACGGTAACCACCAAGAGCGCCGCTTTGCTGGATCACCCGATGGCAGGGAATCAGCAGGGCCACCGGGTTCACCCCAACAGCGTTGCCCACCGCCCGTGAGGCGCTAGGGTATCCCAGGGAGCGGGCGATATCCCCATAGCTGACCACCGCGCCGTAGGGAATGTTCATCAGCGCACGCCAGACGGCAATCTGGAAATTGGTACCGGACACCCGGATGGAGATGGGGCCTTCCGCCTGCTCCTCCGGCCTGCCCAGCATCCGGGCCACCACCGGCTCGGTAGCCTCAGGATCCTCTACCAGCGTGCTTGCGGGCCAGTCTGACCTGAGTTGTGCCAGTTCAGTATTCAGGTCGGAGTAGTCGAGAAAGGCGGCCCGGCACACACCCCGGTCGGTGCGGGCCACCAGCAGGTCTCCGAAAGGCGTGTCATGGACACCATAGCTGATACGCAGCCCTTCACCCCTTGTCTTGAATTCACCGGGGGTCACCGCTTCAAGCTGGACAAAGTGGTCGTGCAACCGCGACCCACCACTGAGACCGATGTCGAGCGCCGTGTCCAGCAGCGAGCGGGATTCCGACAACAACGCCTTGCTGTGTTCCAGGGTCAGCACCTGAAGGAAGCGCTTCGGAGAGGTGCCGGCCCAACGGGTGAACAACCGCTGGAAATGATAGGGGCTCAGGTTTACGTGTGCCGCCACCTGCTCCAGCGTCGGCTGACTGCCCGCCTGCCCAACCAGATAGGTAATGGCCTGTTCGATACGCGCATAGTCCGACATCATCACGTCCCTCACATTCTGTTCACGGAAACGCCACCATCCACCAGCATGGCCGAACCGGTGGTGAACGAGGCGGCGTCCGACGCCAGGTACAGCGCCGACTGCGCAATGTCTTCCGGCGATGCAATCCGTTTCAGGGCGTGCAGCCCCCGCACCATGTCCATTGCCTCCGGTGAATCGGCAAAGGTGCGTGCCGCATCGGTATCCGTGCCCCCCGGTAGCAGGGCGTTAACCCGGATGCCCTGGGCGCCGTGCTCAACGGCAAGCACCTGGGTCAGTCCGACCAGGCCGGCCTTGCTGGCAGCGTAGGCGGCCATGCCCGGCATACCCGCAGTATGGCCGACAAACGATGAGGTGAATAACAGCGAGCCGCCACCCCGGGCCACCATGGCCGGTAGCTGATACTTCGCCCCCAGCCAGGCGCCGGTCAGGTTGGTGGTCAGCACCTCATCCCAGTCATCCCGGGACATATCGGATGCCGGCCCCATGGCGCCGAGCACACCGGCGTTATTGAAGGCGATATCAAGGCCGCCAAAGGCCCTGGTGGCCATGTCCACCAGGGCCCGGGCATAGTCTTCATCCCGCACATCCCCCGCCAGCGCCACGGCCTGGCCACCTTCCGCCTCGATCTCCCGGACCAGGGCCTCCAGCTCCTGCTGACGACGGGCGCCAACAACCACCGAGGCCCCTTCCCGGGCGAACAGACGGGCTGATGCATAGCCGATGCCCGCACTGGCACCGGTAACAATGGCAACTTTATTGGACAGGATATTCATGGCTGGAGCTCCTTTCATCGATGACGGAATCGTCGGCTGATAGCCGGTTCAGAATCGATGATAGGGAGTCTCCCCGTGGCGGCCGACCCGAATCTTGCGGAGATGACGGCAGGGCGTTTTCTGATCACGCAGAACCGTGTTGCCCTGCCGTCACCCTCCGAGCATAGGGTTCAGGCGCACCCTTCCAGCAGTATGGTAGGCCCTCCGGTGGCCATCAGACCAGATAGATCACACTGATCAGGCCTACCGTACCCATGACGATGGTGTAGGGGAACGCCATCACCACCATGCGACCATAGGACAGCCGCACCAGCGGCGCGATGGCGGAGGTCAGCAGGAACAGGAACGCCGCCTGGCCGTTGGGGGTGGCCACGCTGGGCAGGTTGGTGCCGGTGTTAATGGCGATGGCGAGGGTCTGAAAATGTTCGTTGTTGATGGCGCCGGCGTCCAGGGCCTGCTTGATCTCACTGATGTAGACCGTGGCCACGAACACATTGTCGCTGATCATGGACAGCAGGCCGTTGGCGATAAAGAACATGCCCGGTTGCTGGCTCTCCGGCAGGTCCAGCACAAATTCGATCACCGGCTTGAACAGGTGCTGGTCGTGGATCACCGCCACCACGGCGAAGAACACCACCAGTAGGGAGGTGAACGGCAGGGATTCCTGGAAGGCCTTGCCGATCTGGTGCTCGTCGGTCACCCCGGTAAAGGAGGTAATGATGATGATCACCAGCAGGCCGATCAGACCCACCTCAGCCAGGTGGAAGGCCAGACCCACCACCAGCACCCCGGCGGCAAAGGCCTGGATCCAGAGGGCAGCCTCGTCGGCCTTGGTGCGCTTGGCCTTCTCGTTGTCCGCGAACTCTTCCAGTACCCGCCGTACGGGCTTGGGCAGACGGGTGCCGTAACCGAACCAGCGCAGTTTCTCCAGCGCCCAGCAGGTGAACAGGCCGGCGCCGAGCACCGGCAGGCTCACCGGTGCCATGTGCTCGAAGAAGCTCTTGAAATCCCAGCCCACGGTTTTGGCGATCAGCAGGTTCTGGGGTTCGCCTACCATGGTGGCCACGCCACCCAGGGCGGTACCAATGGCGCCATGCATCAGCAGGCTGCGCAGGAAGCCACGGAACTGCTCCAGGTCTTCCCGGTGCAGTTCGATCACCTCCGCATCACTGTCGGCGTTGTGGTCCTTGTGCTGGTAACCCTTGCCCGAAGCCACCTTGTGGTAAACCGAATAGAAGCCCACCGCAACGCTGATGATGACCGCCGTTACTGTCAGTGCATCCAGGAACGCGGACAGTACCGCCGCCGCGGCACAGAACAGCAGCGACAGGGCGGACTTGGAACGAACCCCCACCAGGATCTGGGTGAAGGTGACCAGCAACAGCTCCTTCATGAAGTAGATGCCCGCCACCATGAACATCAGCAGCAGGATTACCGGGAAGTTGGTGAGCAGCTCATGGTAGACCGCCTCCGGTGACGTCATGCCCACCAGGATAGCCTCCACCGCCAGCAGGCCGCCGGGCAGCAACGGGTAACACTTCAGCGCCATCGCCAGGGTAAAGATGAACTCGCCCACCAGAAGCCAGCCCGCCACCGCCGGTCCGAACATCACCACCACGATGGGGTTGATGATCAGGAACAACAGGATCAGCTGCTTGTACCAGGTGGGCGCCTTGCCCAGGAAATTGGCGGTAAAACCGCCGAACACGGTCGATGGCATTTGTCTATCACTTCTATAGATAGGATCTTTTACGAGGCGGGCGCATATTACCAGAAGCAATCGCAAATGTGCTTGATATCGGTGAACTTTCGTGCGATGTCGATCTCATTGCGGCATTCAGACGCACCAAAACGGTGCCGCCATCTATCGGGAGGACAGCAGGCGATACCTGGTAGATCAGCTATTGAGCCAGCCAAAGGTCAGCATGGCGGTGATCAGGTAACGCCCGCCCTTAGCCAGGGTGACAATGGCCAGGAAACGCCAGAAGGGCTCCCGCATGATACCGGCAATGAGGGTGAGGGGGTCGCCAATGAACGGCGCCCAGCTCATCAGCAGGGACCAGTGGCCCCACCGATGGTAGTGAACCTGGGCTTTTTCCAGTGTGCGGGCCTTGAACGGGAACCACTTGCGGTAGCGGAACTTTTCGATGTACAGGCCCAGATACCAGTTCACCACCGAACCCAGCACATTGCCTACGGTGGCGACCAGAAGCAGGCCGGCAATGGAATAGGCATCCGACACCAGCAATCCCACCAGCAGGGCTTCAGACTGGAACGGAAAGAAGGTGGCAGCGGCAAAGGCAACAAAGAACAGGCTGAGATAGGCCATGGGGGATCCGGTACTCCGGGCAGCGGTGCATCGGGGGATGGCCTACCACCTTAATGGCGGAGTAAACGGAAAGCCAGGAGCACTCCCTGCTCCCGCTCCGGATCTATTCCGAGGCCGCGATCAGGCTGGCGTTGCCCCCGGCAGCCGTGGTATCCACACACAGGTGACGCTCGATCACATAGCGCTGATCCAGGGTATGCTCGGTGATCAGTGGCAGCAGGGCGCCATCCCGTTTGGCCAGGGCCTGGCGGTACCGCTTCAGCCGATCCGTTTCCGCACAGCTCACTACCGCGTGGAAACCGTCCACCGTGGCCAGGGCCTCCGGGTCCAGCAGACCGTCACAACCCACCACCGGCAGGCCGGCGTCAGTCGCCTGCGCCAGGGTTTCCTCAACCCCCGGTGCGATCACCACGACCCGGTTACCCTGGGACAGGGCGGTTGCCGCCTGTTCCAGGGCGGTGCCCCGGTCCGGGCCCAGACAAAGCACCAGACCACGGGGATGGTTGGACAGCCGGTTCAGCTCGCCCGTGGGGCCGGGCAATTCCTCTGTCTGGTCATCCAGGGGAGCCGGCGCCTCGCCCAGGATCGGCACCAGGTGGGCCATCCGTTCGCTGGGCCCCGGTAGCGGCGCCTTGTCCAGTGAAGCAATCAACGATTGCAGGGCCTTGGCATCCACCGTGCTGGCGCTGGTATCCGCCGGCACCTGCTTGACCGGTCCCTGCAGGAAACGGCGAACGTACTGCGGTCCACCAGCCTTGGGACCGGTGCCGGACAGGCCCTCGCCGCCAAAGGGCTGAGAGCCGACAATGGCGCCGATCTGGTTGCGGTTGACGTAGGTGTTGCCCACATGGATGCGGTTGGCGATCCGCTCCACCCGGTGGTCCACCCGGCTGTGGATACCGAAGGTCAGGCCGTAGCCCTTGGCATTGACGGCATCCACCACCTTGTCCATGTCCTTCGCCTCGAAGGTGGCCACATGGAGCACCGGGCCGAAGATTTCCTCTTCCATCTCCTCGATACCACTGACCTTGAGCACGGCAGGGGACACGAACAGCCCGCCTTCCGGTACCGGCACTTTCTTGAGGAGCTTGCCGTCCCGCTCGAATTTATCACAATGGTCCTGGATCTTCTTGCGGGCGTTGTCGTCGATCACCGGCCCCACGTCCGTGGACAGCAGCCAGGGGTCGCCGATGCCCAGTTCGTCCATGGCGCCATAGAGCATCTCCAGCAGGTGGTCGGCAATGTCCTTCTGCACATACAGCATGCGCAGGGCCGAGCAGCGCTGGCCGGCGCTCTGGAACGACGATGCCAGTACATCCCGCACCACCTGCTCCGGCAGGGCGGTGGAGTCCACGATCATGGCGTTAAGGCCACCGGTTTCCGCCACCAGGGGGGCGTCCGGTGCCATGTTGTCGGTCATGGCCTGGTTGATGCGCTGGGCGGTGGCGGTGGAACCGGTAAAGCAGACGCCGGCAATGCGGGCGTCGGAGGTCAGCGCCGCCCCCACGGTGGCGCCGGTGCCCGGCAGCAACTGAACCGCCGCCTTCGGAATTCCCGCCTCATGCATCAGCTCCACGGCCCGGCTGGCCAGCAGCGAGGTCTGTTCCGCCGGCTTGGCCACCACGGTATTACCGGCCGCCAGGTTGGCCATGATCTGGCCGGTGAAGATCGCCAGCGGGAAGTTCCAGGGCGAGATGCAGCACATCACCCCACGGGGATTGCCGCTGCCTTCGTAGCGTTCCGCCTCGTTGGCGTAGTACTGGGCGAAATCCACCGCCTCCCGGATCTCGGCGACGGCATCCAGCAGGGACTTGCCCGCCTCCCGGGTGGTGAGGGCGAACAGCTCGTGGGCGTGTTCCTCATACAGGTCCCCCACCCGGCGAACCCGGGCGGCACGCTCAGCGGCGGACAGGGCGGACCAGCTACTGAATTCGGCCTGCGCGGCGTTGATGGCCGCGTCGATATCGTCCGGGGACGCCTGGGTCACGTAGCCGACCAGATCCTCCGGGTTGGCCGGGTTGCGCACCACCTGCACTTCCGTGCCGATAACGTCCGAGACAACCACCGGACCGCCTTTCCAGCGATGCTCCCGGTATTGCCCGCGGCCACGGTCGATCTCCCCGATGGTCACGGGGTCGGTGATATCCCAGCCCTTCGAGTTACGGCGTTTCTCGCCAAACAGGTTGGCCGGCTTGACGATGGCCTTGCTGGACAGATCGCGGCCCAGGGATTCCACCGTCTCGATAGGATCCCGGGCAATCTCTTCCGGGGTAATGCGGGTGTCGACAATCTGGTTGACGAACGAGCTGTTGGCGCCGTTCTCCAGCAGCCGGCGCACCAGGTAGGCCAGCAGGTCACTGTGCTTGCCCACCGGCGCGTAGATCCGGCAGGGCACGCCACTATCCTTCATGACCTGGCTGTGGAGGGACTCCCCCATACCGTGCAGGCGCTGGAACTCGTAGTTGTCGAGCCCGGCGGTGCGGGTCATCTCCAGCACGGCGGATACCGAGTGGGCGTTATGGGTGGCGAACTGCGGGTAGATGCGATCCGCCATGTTCACCAGCTTGCGGGCACAGGACAGGTAGGCCACGTCGCTGCAGGCCTTGCGGGTGAACACCGGGAAGTCTGTGAGCCCCATCACCTGGGCACGCTTGATCTCGGCGTCCCAGTAGGCCCCCTTCACCAGCCGCACCATGATGCGGCGGTCCAGCTTCTCCGCCAGGGCATAGAGCCAGTCCAGGGTTTGTGGCGCACGCTTACCGAAAGCCTGTACCACCACACCAAAACCTTCCCAGCCGGCCAGGTCGGGATCGGACAGGATGGCTTCGATCACATCCAGGGACGGGTCCAGCCGGTCCTGTTCCTCGGCATCGATATTGAAACCCATATTGGCCGCTGCGGCCTTCTTCGCCAGTTTCAGGGCACGGGGCATCAGTTCCTTCATCACCCGGTCATGCTGGCCGTACTCGTAGCGTGCCAACAGGGCGGAGAGCTTGACCGAGATACCGGGGTTCTTACGCACATCGCCGTCACAGAACTGGGCGATATAATCGATGGCGTTCTCGTAGGCCTCGTAATAGCGCAGGGCGTCGGCGTCAGTTCGCGCGGCCTCGCCCAGCATGTCATAGGAGTAGGTGTAGCCCTTGGCCACATAGTCCTTGCCTTCCTTGTGGGCTTCCTCGATATCCCGGCCCAGCACGAACTGGCGGCCCATTTCCTTCATGGCCTGGCCGGCGACGGTGCGCACCACCGGCTCGCCCATGCGCTTGACCATCTTGCGCAGGGTGTCGCCCACGCTCTGGCGCTCGGAATCCTTCAGCAGGTTGCTGGTCATCAGCAACGCCACGGTGGTGGAGTTGATAAAGGAGGACGACGCCTTGCCCACATGGGCACTCCAATTGCCGGAGGTGATCTTGTCCTCGATCAGGGCATGGATGGTCATGTTGTCCGGCACCCGCAGCAGGGCTTCCGCCAGGCACATCAGCGCCACGCCCTCCTTGGTGGTCAGGCCGTACTCCGCCAGGAATTTTTCCATGATGGTGGAGCGGGCGTTGGCCCGCACATCCCGCACCAGGTCCGCGGCCCGGTCGGAGATGGCACGGCGTTCCTCCGGCGACAGGCCGGCATCCGCAATCAGTTCACGAATCACCTCGTACTCATCGGCGAGATAGTAGTTGCGGACAGCCTGGCGGCTTTCGGCCAGTGTCGGTTTGTCTGACTGCTGCGGTTTCATAACGGTAACCTCATCGTCATCTGTCTCTCTTGCAGGCATTCTACCGATAGGGCGTCAGACCATTTTCCTGTATTAATTTTATACATCCGTTAAATGTCCCGTTTTTACCGAGTCTGAATTACAATAAAGACTTCAGTTTCCGGGATAACAGGAAAAATGATCTGATTACACCCGGTGATCGGGTTGCCGATCCGGGGCTGCCTGCCATCGCACCTGCACTGACTTCAGTCTAGAACGCTATGGAACGGTACGCAGGGAATTGGCCTCCGGTTTCCATCGGGTGTCTCTCATTAACCACGAACGAGGCCATATGACAGAGCCGGACCGCATCGACCATTCCATCATGCGCGAGCTGCAGAAGAACGCCCGCATCACCATTACCGAACTGGCCTCCCGGGTAGGGCTGTCGAAGACCCCCTGCCAGGTGCGCATGCGCCGGCTGGAGGAACAGGGCTACATCACCGGCTACACCGCGCTGCTGAACCAGACCCGCATGGGCCTGAGCCACATCGCCTTCGCCCAGGTCACCCTCAATGACACCAGCAGCAAGGCCCTGGCCGCCTTCAACGAGGCCGTCCGTCAGATCGCCGCCGTGGAGCAGTGTCATATGATCGCAGGCAACTTCGACTACCTGCTGAAGGTGCGCACCCGCAACATGGCGGAGTACCGGCAGGTTCTGGGGGAACAGATCTCGGCGCTGCCCCACGTGTTGCAGACGAGTACGTTTGTGGTGATGGAGAATGTGAGGGATGGGGCGGTATAGCCCCCATCCCATTTAACGCCAGGCGGGAAACGGATCGTTCAGGGTCTGCCAGAAGTCCTTGCCCGCCACCAGTTGCCCGTCGTCCAGCAGGCAGTCATCCAGTTGCCGGCGCACCGTGGCTTCATCCAGGTTCTGGCCGATAAACACCAGTTCCTGGCGCATATCCCCGAAGGGTTCCTCCCAGTGGGCCATGATGGCCTGGCGATATTCCTCGTCTTCGGGCCAGTGCTCTTCCGGCACCGCCTTCCAGAACATACCGGCAAAGCCGTGACGGGCGATGCCACCTGCCTGGCTCCACTGGCCTACAAACTCTGGCCGGGTGGCCAGCCAGAAGTAGCCCTTGGAACGGATCAGGCGACCGGTGGGCCAGGGCTGGTTGAGGAACTCGAAGAACTTGGCGGGGTGGAACGGCCGGCGGGCCCGGTAGACGAAGCTGCCAATGCCGTATTCCTCGGTTTCCGGGATATGCTCACCACGCATTTCCACCAACCAGCCCGGCGCCAGTTGGGCCCGCTCGAAGCTGAAGCGCCCGGTGCCGAGGACTTTGTCCAGGGCAACATCGCCCTGGCGGATGGGCAGGATTTCCGCCTCGGTGTTCAGACTGCGCAGCACCCCGGTCAGGCGGTGGAGGTCCTGCTCACTGGCCAGGTCGGTCTTGCTCACCAGGATGACATCGCTGAACTCCACCTGGTCCACCAGCAGGTCCGCCACGCTGCGTTCATCCTCCTCGCCCAGGCTTTCGCCGGACTCTTCCAGGGACAGCGCCTCGTCATAGTCCTTCAGGAAATTCACCGCGTCCACCACGGTCACCATGGTATCCAGCCGGGCCACATCCGACAGGCTGATGCCGTCTTCATCGGCAAAGGTAAAGGTCTCCGCCACCGGTAGCGGCTCTGAGATGCCGGTGGACTCAATCACCAGGTAATCGAACCGGCCCTCAGTCGCCAGGCGGCGCACCTCCACCAGCAGGTCCTCCCGCAGGGTGCAGCAGATGCAGCCGTTGCTCATCTCCACCAGCTTTTCCTCGGCCCGGTTCAGGGTGACTTCCTGCTGGACCTGGGCAGCGTCGATGTTGACCTCGCTCATGTCATTGACGATCACCGCCACCCGGCGGCCTTCCCGATTGTTGAGGATATGGTTCAACACCGTGGTCTTACCGGCCCCGAGAAAACCGGACAGGACGGTTACCGGTAGTCGATTGCTGTTTTCCTGCATGTTTTCTCACTCCTCTCACACCAAAGTGCCCGAATCGGGCTTTACGTTAATTATGTTATAACATAACATTCGTTGTTGATCAGACAAGACCTTAATCCGCCACACGAGGAACAAGCCGATTCACCAACCTCCGTCGGCAAACCGCTGTTCCATATCCGCCTCGACTGACTTTCTATTCAATCGATAAAAGCAACGTTATAACGTAAAAGGAGTTTTCCATGACAAAACTGACCCCACCATTCGCCCACAACCCGCTGCGCCTGGCCATTGCCCTGGCAGCAACCACCCTGCTCCTGGCTGGCTGCGGAGGCGGCAACAGTGGATCCGATTCCGACGATAGCGACGACGACCATGCGCACGAGGAGATCGACAGCACCGGGCGACTGGCCACCTACGACGCCGGTGCCGGCGCCCTCAAGGTCTTCGAAGTGGACGACGGCACATTGCTGGAAACCGTCCCGCTCGCCGGTGAAGCACCGCGGCTATCCCATAGCCCCGGATACCGCTACGCCGTGGTGATCCAGCGGGAGGACGACCTGGTGTCCTTCCTGGACGGCGGCCTGTACGTGGAGGATCACGGTGATCACATGCACGAGTACGCCGAAACCCCCACCATGCTGAGCCTGACCCTGAACGACCGCCGGCCCACGCACTATTCCCTGGGAGCAGACAGCGGCGTGGTGTTCTTTGACGGTGAAGACGGGGTGGCCAGCTCAAAAGTGACGGCGCTGTCCGACGCCTCGCTGATGGATAGCACCACACTGGCCAGCCTGGGCCGGGACAACGCCATGCACGGGGTGGCCAAGCTAATCGGCGACCAGTTGTTCGTCACCTACCGGGACCCGTCCATCACCGACACCACCCTGCCGGCGGAAGTGGAGCGTTACAGCTTCGACGGTGACAGCTTCAGCTTTGAAACCCGCTATGGGGAGCAATGCCCGCTCCTCCACGGCGCCGCCGCCAATGACCATACGCTGGCCTTCGGCTGCGGTGACGGCGTGCTGGTCATCGACCTGCACGACACCACCTACCCGGCCAGCAAGCTGGACAACCCAGACTCGCTGGCGGCGGACAGCCGGATCGGCACCCTCGCAAGCCATCATGCAGTGGAGGAGCTGGTGGGTATCGCTGGCGACCAGCTGTATGTGATTGACGCGGAAGCCAGCGCCGATCCCTACCGGGAGCTGACCCTTGGCGCCGGCGTGGGCCTTGTGGCGCAGGGGTTCGACGCTCATGGAGAGGTGTTCTATGTGCTGGGCGACGATGGCGACCTGCGCCTCTTCCACCCCGGGGATAACTGGGCCCTGGCCCATACCATTACGGTAACCGGCGCCCTGGGGGAAGACGCCGCCGCGCCCTCCATCACCACCTCCGCCGCCGATGACCGCCTGTACCTGCTGGACCCCAACGCCAGCACCATTACCGAGATCGACAGCCATGACGGCGGGATCGTCCGCACCCTGAACCTGGACTTCGAGGCGTCCGGGCTGGTGTGGCTCGGCCTGGCCGACGGCGATCACAGCCACGACGACCATGACCACTGAGCAGTAAGGAACGACCATGAAACACAGCCATTCCGTGGCCAGCGCACTCGCGCTGGCCCTCGCACCACTGACCGCGCCCCTGGCCAACGAGCTGAACCCGGATATCAGCGCAGTGCTGGACGGTTACTACAAACAGAACACCACCGCCCTGTCCCACCGGGACGAGGGCTTCGGGCTGGGCCATACTGAGCTGTCCCTGTCCTCGCCCATCGACGACCTGTTCGAGGGACGTATGACCGCTGTCCTGGAAAGTCATGACGGCGAGACCGAACTGGAACTGGAGGAAGCCTTCATCCAGACCACCGGCATGCCCTGGAACCTGAGCATGCGTGGTGGCCGCTTCCTGTCCCAGGTGGGTTATCTCAACGGGCGGCATTTGCATGAAGATGATTTCGTGGAGCGCCCGGCGGCCTATCGCGCCATGCTCGGCAGCCACTATTTTGACGACGGTGTGCGTCTCAACATGCTGTTACCAACCCCGTTCTACTGGCAGATCGGTGCGGAAGCCTTCGACGGCGATCGCCTCTCCGAAGGTGAAGAGGATATCGGGGTGTACACCGTGAATACCCGGTTCGGCGGTGATATCTCCACCAGCCAGAGCTGGCAGGCGGGGCTGTCCTGGGTACGTAACCGCCAGATCCATGGTGGGGAAGGCGCTGGTCATGACCATGAGCACGAACATGAAGAGGGTCACGACCACAGCCATGGGGCTTCCTACACCGGCGAAAACCTCTACATGGCGGACCTGGTGTGGAAATGGTCCCCCCGGGGCAACACCCGCCAACAGCAACTGACGTTGAGTGGCGAGTATCTCTACGCTGACGACCTGAACGAGTACGCCAGCTCCGATGATGTCCACGAAGGCTGGTACGCCTCGGCGGTCTACCAGTTTGCGCCCCAGTGGTCCGCCGGCGTGCGTTATGGCGAAGTGGATCTCAAAGAAGCCCATGGCGACCACTTCCACGATCAGGAACTGGAGGAGACCGACATCATGCTGGCCTGGTCACACTCCCACTTCTCGACCCTGCGGCTGCAGTACACCTTCCAGGATGCCTACGGCTTTGAGGAAGCGGACAATACTGTCACCCTGCAGTACGTGATGTCGTTCGGGGAGCACGGTGCCCATGGCTTCTAAAGGATGGCTGGCGGGGTTGGTGCTGGCGCTCGTTGCGCCAGCCGCCCAGGCCAGCCTGAACGTGTTCGCCTGCGAGCCTGAGTGGGGCGACCTGGCCCGGTCACTGATGCCGGACGCCGACGTTACCGTAGCCACCACCGCCTGGCAGGACCCCCACTATGTGGAGGCCCGGCCCAGCCTGATCGCCGCCGTGCGTCGGGCCGACCTGGTGGTTTGCACCGGGGCGTCCCTGGAAGTGGGCTGGCTGCCAACACTGCTCCAGAAATCCGCCAACCGGCAGGTACAGGAAGGCGGCCCCGGGCTGTTCTATGCTGCGGAGCAGGTGCCGTTGCACCAGTCCCACGACCATGTGGATCGCAGCATGGGCGACGTGCATCCGGAGGGCGATCCCCATGTGCACCTGAACCCGGATGCGGTGCCGGTGATTGCCGAAGCCCTGGCCAGTCGCATGGGCCAACTGGCGCCGGACAGTACCTCCGACATCCAGCGGCGTTACCTGTCCTGGCGGGTGGACTGGAACCTTCACCGGGACCGGTGGCGACAGGCGGCGCGGCAACTCGGTGGTTTGGAAATAGTGGTCCAGCACACCAGCTTCGATTACCTGCTGCGCTGGCTGGGAGTGGAGCCGGTGATCGACCTGGAACCCAAGCCCGGCCTGCCCCCCAGTGCCTCGCACCTGAGCGGGGTACTGGGCCATGACCGGCTGGAGCAGGCAGACGGGATCCTGGTGGCCACCTATCAGGATGACCGCCCGGCCCGCTGGCTGTCGGAGCAAACCGGATTGCCTGTTCTGGTGCTGCCGTCCACAGTCACGGATGAGGCTCCAACGAAAACCCTGCCGGACCTGATCGACCATCTCATCGGGCAACTGGAAGGCCTGGCTGATGACGCCTGAACACTGGGCCTGGCTGGCTGCCCCCCTGGCGGCAGGAATCCTGATGGCGATATGCCTGGTGCCCCTGGGGCACCGGGTGCTGTCCCGGGGCATGGTGTTCGCCGATCTGGCCATCGCCCAGTGGGCCGCACTGGGCTCACTGGCCGGCAACCGTCTTGTCCCCAAACAAGTGGTGCTGGGCATTCCGGTGAGCAGCCTGATCCTGGCGCTACTGGCCGTTGCCCTGGTCCACCTGATCCTCCGGTACCTGCCGGCCCACCGGGAGGCCACCATCGGCCTGCTCTACGTGTCCGGCGCCAGCCTGGCGACCCTGCTGGTCAGCAGCGATCCCCACGGCGCTCAGGCCCTGGCCCGGACCCTGGACGGGGACCTGCTGTGGGTGACCGGCCAGTCATTGGTGCCACTGGCCGTGGTGACGCTGGCGGTACTGGGTTGGCAGCTCCTACCCGGTAAGGGATTTCGGGACAGGCTGTTCCTGGTCCTGTTCGCCCTGTCGGTCACCCTGACGGTGGAGATGGCGGGCATCTACGTGGTGTTTGCCAGCCTGATCGCCACGCCGCTGCTGATCTGCCATCACGGGGGCAGGCCACTCTGGCAGGCGATGCTGGCGGCCGCCGCGGGCCAGGGCATCGGGCTTGGCCTGTCGGCGTTCTACGACCTCCCGGCTGGACCTGCCGTGGTGCTCGCCCTGATATTCACGGCCTTCCTGGCCAGGGTCGTCAGCGGACGGTTACCGGAACCGGATAGCCGAGAGGTGCGATTCCACCAGAATAGCAAGTAGGAACAGCGGGCCGATGGGTGGAGCTGCAGGGGGGAGTCGAACCCCCGACCTACTGATTACGAGTCAGTTGCTCTACCGCCTGAGCTACTGCAGCAGCCATTGGCAATCTAGGGGTCGGGGAAGGCGGATTTCAAGGGGCCCGTTGCGGGCCCCCTGGCTATCGGTTTATTCGACAGTAACGCTCTTGGCCAGGTTCCGCGGCTGATCCACGTCGGTGCCCTTGAGTACCGCCACATGGTATGACAGCAACTGCAGCGGTACGGTGAAAACAATCGGTGCCGTAATCGGGTGGACCGACGGGATCTGCATGACGTGGATGCCTTCCTCGGATTTCACGTCGGCCTCGCGGTCGGCAAAAACGAACAACTCGCCGCCCCGGGCCCGGACTTCCTCCAGGTTGGACTTGAGCTTCTCCACCAGGTCATTGTTGGGCGCCACGGTGACCACCGGCATCTCGCTGTCCACCAGGGCCAGGGGGCCGTGCTTGAGCTCGCCGGCCGGATAGGCCTCGGCGTGGATGTAGGAGATTTCCTTCAGCTTCAGCGCCCCTTCCAGGGCCACCGGGAACTGGGAGCCACGGCCCAGGAACAGGCTGTGGTTCTTGTCCACGAAGGCTTCACTGAGTTCCGCGATGGAGTCGTCCAGGGCCAGTACATCGGCGACCTGGCCGGGAACCAGTTTCAGGGCCTGGACGATTTCCGCTTCTTTCTCCTCCGGCAGGCCATTGTGGCGGGCCAGGGCGAGGGTGAAGATCAGCAGCGCGGTGAGCTGGGTGGTGAAGGCCTTGGTGGAGGCGACACCGATTTCCGGTCCGGCCTGGGTCATTACCACCATGTCCGATTCCCGCACCAGCGAGCTGCCCGGTACGTTGCAGATCGCCAGGGCAGCGCGGAAGCCGGCCTTCTTGGCCTGGCGCAGCGCGGCCAGGGTGTCTGCAGTCTCGCCGGACTGGGAGATGCACAGGAACAGGGTGTCCGGCTGGATCACGTGCTTGCGGTAGCGGAACTCCGACGCCACCTCCACGGAACAGGGCACGCCGGCCAGTTCCTCGATCCAGTAACGGGCCACCATGCCGGCGTGGTAGCTGGTGCCACAGGCAATGATCTGCACATGGCGGATGTCCTTCAGGAGTTTACCCGCCTCGATGCCCAGGGCCTGCTCCAGCACCCGTCCGTCACTCAGGCGACCCTCAAGGGTAGCCTTGATCACCGCCGGCTGCTCGTGGATCTCCTTGAGCATGAAGTGACGATAGTCGCCCTTGTCGGCGGCGTCGTGGCCGTGCTCGAAGCGGGTCACTTCCCGCTCCACCGGCTCGCCGCTGCGGTCAATGATCACTACCCGATCCCGGTGTATATCCGCCAGGTCTCCTTCCTCCAGGAACATGAACCGGTCGGTGACAGGCAGCAGGGCAAGCTGGTCGGACGCGATGAAGTTTTCACCGATGCCCACGCCGACAACCAGCGGGCTGCCCTCACGGCAGACCACCAGGTGGTCCGGCTCGTCGGCATGCACCACGGCCAATGCAAAGGCACCGCGCAACTGACTGATAGCAGCCTTGACCGCCTGGAACAGATGACGTTCCTGCTGGTAATGCTTTTCGATCAGGTGGGCAATGACCTCGGTGTCGGTCTGGGAGGTGAAACTGTATCCCTCCTCCCGGAGCTGGTCCCGCAGGGTCTGGTAGTTCTCGATAATACCGTTGTGAACAATGGCCAGCCGTTCGCCGGACATGTGCGGATGGGCATTGATGCGGGAAGGTTCGCCATGGGTGGCCCAGCGGGTATGGGCAATGCCCACATGGCCGGGGGCCGGATGGGCGGCCACCGCCTCCGACAGGGCAGCCACCTTGCCCAGTTCCCGGGCCCGGTTGATCTGGCCACTGCTGTCCAGGGTCGCCAGGCCGGCGGAGTCGTAGCCCCGGTATTCCAGCCGCCTCAAACCTTCCAGCAGGATACCTTCCACGTCCCTCTGGGAAACTGCTCCAACGATGCCACACATATTGATGTCGTCCTGTTACCGGGGGTCAGTCTTTCTTTTCCGGCCGTTTCCAGCCCTTGATGTTGCGCTGGCGACCGCGGGCAACGGCCAGCTCCTTCGCATCCACATGGCTGGTAATGGTGGATCCGGCGCCGATAACGGCGTCTTCGTCCACCGTGACCGGTGCCACCAGGGCGGTATTGGAACCGACAAACACATTGTCGCCCAATACCGTCTGGAACTTGTTTACGCCATCATAATTACAGGTGATGGTCCCTGCACCTACATTCACATTACGACCCAGTATGGCGTCACCCACATAGCTCAGGTGGTTGATCTTGCTACCCTCGCCCACGTCGGCCTTCTTGGTTTCCACAAAGTTGCCCACCTTGGCGGACCGGGCCAGGCGGGTGCCCGGGCGCAGGCGCGCGAAGGGGCCTACCTGGCACTGCTCGGCAACCACGGCACCCTCGATCACCGAGTTGGCGTGCACGGTAACATTATCCGCCAGTTGGGCATCGCGGATCACGCAGTTAGGGCCGATGGAGACGTTATTGCCGAGGGTAACGTCACCTTCGAACACCACGTTCACATCAATCAGCACGTCCTGACCGATGGTCAGCTCGCCGCGCACATCGATCCGCGCCGGATCCGCCAGGGTGGCACCTTCGGTCATCAGACGGCGGGCCTCGCACTGCTGGTACCAGCGCTCCAGCTCCGCCAGTTGCAGGCGGTTGTTCACCCCCTGCACTTCCTCCTCATGGGACGGCTGGGCTACTTCGATGGTAAGCCCTTCGTCCGCCGCCATGGCGATGATGTCGGTGAGATAGTATTCGCCCTGGGCATTGCGGTTGGAGAGCTGGGGCAACCACCGTTTGAGGTGGTCCGAGGTGACCGCCAGGATACCCGTGTTCACTTCCTGGATCGTCTTCTGCGATTCGCTGGCATCCTTCTGCTCCACGATCGCCGTCACCTGGCCCTGATCGTTTCGCAGGATACGGCCATAGCCGTCGGGATTACCCAGGTCGACGGTGAGCAGGCCCAGGCTTTGGTCATTGACCCGGGATACCAGGGCCACCAGGGTTTCCGGATTGATCAGCGGTACGTCACCGTAGAGCACCAGCACCACGGCACCATCCGGCACGCCGGGCAGGGCCTGAGCCACCGCATGGCCGGTACCCAGCTGCTGTTCCTGCAGCGCCCAGACCACGTCCTCCGCTGGTGTCACCGCCCTGACCTGTTCGGCGCCATGGCCGATCACCCCGTGGATGCCTTCGGCCCCCAGGGTCCTGGCGGTATCCATGACATGGTGCAGCATGGGCCTGCCGGCCACTTTGTGGAGCACCTTGGGCAGGGAGGATTTCATGCGTGAGCCCTGACCGGCGGCCAGGATGATGACATGCAGGGGGGCAGTCATGGCGGGTTCCTGATTCCTCTGGTTGATACGGAGGTCCCTTTGGGGGGGGCCCTTCAACAAAAAAGCCGCAGCCATTGCGCTGGCGATTGTCCAGACTGAGCGTCTGTTATCGCCACCACTACGGATGCGGCCCTGGTGAGCACGTTCCACCGGAACGTCTTAGCGTACCTTGTTGCGCAGTTTCTGCAGGGTACGGAGTTGCGCCATGGCTTCTGCCAGTTCGGCAGCGGCCCTGGAGTACTCGAACTCACCGGTCTTATTTGCCAGTGCCTTCTCGGCCTCCCGCTGGGCTTCCAGCGCTGCGGCTTCATCCACGTCCTTGGCCCGGACAGCGGTGTCAGCCAGCAGGGTGACAATGGAGGGCTGAACCTCCAGGTAGCCACCAGAGACATACAGGATCTCCTCCTCACCGCCCTGCTTGAGGATCCGGACAGCGCCGGGCTTCAGAGCAGTCAGCAGCGGGGCGTGGCCGGGCTGTATGCCCAGTTCGCCCTCGGACCCGGTGGCAATCAGCATTTCCACCAGACCGGAGTAGATCTTTTCTTCGGCACTTACGACGTCACAATGTACGGTCATAGCCATCTCAGTTGCCTCTCAGGTCGGTCAGCGAAGGGAGGGTGACTTACTTGTCACCCTTGGACTTCAGTTCCTTCGCTTTTTCGACCGCTTCTTCAATGGTGCCACACATATAGAAGGCCTGCTCAGGCAGGTCGTCATAGTCACCATTGAGGATACCCTTGAAGCTGCTAATGGTTTCCTTCAGGGAGACGTACTTACCGGGAGAACCGGTGAATACCTCGGCCACATGGAACGGCTGGGACAGGAAACGCTCGATCTTACGGGCGCGGGCAACGGTCAGCTTGTCATCTTCCGACAGTTCGTCCATACCCAGGATCGCGATGATGTCCTTCAGTTCCTTGTAGCGCTGCAGGTTGGTCTGTACGCCACGGGCTACTTCGTAGTGCTCTTCACCAATCACCAGCGGATCCAGCTGACGGGAGGTGGAGTCCAGCGGGTCGATCGCCGGGTAGATACCCTTGGAGGCGATGTCACGGCTCAGTACCACAGTCGCGTCCAGGTGGGAGAACGTGGTCGCGGGGGACGGGTCCGTCAGGTCGTCCGCCGGCACGTAAACCGCCTGGATGGAGGTGATGGAGCCGGTCTTTGTGGACGTGATCCGCTCCTGCAGCTCACCCATCTCCTGGGCCAGGGTCGGCTGGTAACCTACCGCGGAAGGCATACGGCCCAGCAGTGCCGATACCTCGGTACCCGCCAGGGTGTAACGGTAGATGTTGTCAACGAACAGCAGTACGTCACGGCCTTCGTCACGGAACTTCTCGGCCATGGTCAGGCCGGTCAGTGCAACCCGCAGACGGTTTCCGGGGGGCTCGTTCATCTGGCCGTAAACCATCGCTACCTTATCAAGGACGTTGGAGTCCTTCATTTCGTAGTAGAAGTCGTTACCTTCCCGGGTACGCTCACCAACACCGGCGAATACGGAGAGACCGGAGTGCTCTTTCGCGATGTTGTTGATCAGTTCCATCATGTTAACGGTCTTGCCCACGCCGGCGCCGCCGAACAGGCCAACCTTACCACCCTTGGCGAACGGGCAGATCAGGTCGATAACCTTGATGCCGGTTTCCAGCAGGTCCGCGGACGCGGCCTGGTCGGCATAGCCCGGTGCCTTGCGGTGGATACCCCAGCGCTCTTCCTCGCCGATCTCGCCCTGTTCGTCGATGGGACGACCCAGAACGTCCATGATACGGCCCAGTGTGGCGGTACCAACCGGAACGGAAATCGGTTTGCCGGTATTTTCTGCTTTCAGGCCCCGCTTGAGGCCTTCGGTGCTGCCCATGGCGATGGTTCGAACAATACCGTCACCCAGCTGCTGCTGGACTTCCAGAGTTGTTTCGCCACCTTCAAGCAGCAGTGCGTCATAAACGTTGGGTACGGATTCACGCGGAAATTCCACGTCGATAACCGCGCCAATGATCTGAACGATGTGTCCGCTACTCATGCTCGGTTCCTCGTTATCTCAATAGTCTTCAAAACCAGTTGGATCATGATCCGCATCAGACCGAAGCCGCGCCGCTCACAATCTCCGAAATTTCCTGGGTGATGGCTGCCTGACGGGCCTTGTTGTAGGCCAGTTGAAGCTCATCAATGATGTTGCCAGCGTTATCGGTAGCGCTCTTCATGGCAATCATCCGGGCAGCCTGCTCACAGGCCAGGTTTTCCACCACGCCCTGGTACACCTGGGATTCAATGTAGCGTGGCAGGAGGCCATCCAGGATGGTTGCCGCGGCCGGCTCGTAGAGATAATCCCACTGATTTCTGATCTCTTCGTCTTCGCTCGGCGGCAGGGGCAGCAACTGATCCACCTTCGGCTGCTGGGTCATGGTGTTCACAAACTCGTTGTGCACCACGTACAGCCGGTCGATGCGACCTTCCTCGAACGCGTCCAGCATCACCTTGACATTGCCGATGAGCTGTTCAGCGCTGGGGTTGTCGCCCAGGTGGGTCAGTGCCGCGACAACATTGCCGCCATAGTTGCGGAAAAACGAGGCGCCTTTCTGACCGATTGCACAGATGTCGGCTTCGACACCCTTGTTTTTCCAGTCACGCATGTCACGGACCAGTTGCCGGAACAGGTTGCTGTTCAGGCCACCACACAGTCCACGGTCAGAGGAAATCACGATGTAACCAACCCGGTTTACCTCACGCTCCAGCATGAAGCTGTGGCGGTAATCCTGATTGGCCAGCGCGATGTGCCCAATAACCTGACGCATCTTCTCCGCATACGGGCGGGTCGCCTGCATGCGTTCCTGAGCCTTACGCATCTTGCTCGCCGCCACCATTTCCATGGCGGAGGTGATCTTCTGCGTGCTCTTGATGCTTCCGATCTGGTTACGTATTTCTTTTCCGACGGCCATAAGTCACTGCCTTTTCAAGTTAGACACTCATGTGAACCAACTGGCCCGCAACTAGGGCGGGCCAGAGGAATTACCAGCTTTGAGTGGTCTTGAATTTCTCCAGAGCAGCTTTCAGGCCGGCGATGATATCGTCGTCGTACTTGCCTTCAGCGCCGATCTTGTCGAGGAGCTCCTTCTGTTCGGAGCGCATCCAGTCCAAAAGCTGCGCTTCGAACTTGACGACCTTCTCCACATCGACGTCATCCAGGTAGCCTTCGTTAGCTGCGAACAGTACGGTGCCCATTTCCGCAACGGTCATGGGGCTGTACTGGTTCTGCTTCATCAGCTCGGTGACGCGCTGACCATGCTCCAGCTGCTTACGGGTTGCTTCATCAAGGTCGGAAGCGAACTGGGCGAATGCCGCCAGTTCCCGGTACTGGGCCAGGGCCAGACGGATGTTACCGCCAAGCTTCTTCATGATCTTGGTCTGGGCGGAACCACCGACCCGGGATACCGAGATACCGGCGTTCATTGCCGGACGAATGCCGGAGTTGAACAGGTTGGTTTCCAGGAAGATCTGACCATCGGTGATGGAGATCACGTTGGTCGGTACGAAGGCGGAAACGTCACCGGCCTGGGTTTCGATGATCGGCAGCGCCGTCAGCGAACCAGTCTGGCCTTTCACTTCGCCGTTGGTCAGCTTTTCAACTTCATCGGCGTTGATCCGGGACGCACGCTCCAGCAGACGGGAGTGCAGGTAGAACACGTCACCCGGGTAGGCTTCTCGACCCGGCGGACGACGCAGCAGCAGGGAGATCTGGCGATAGGCCACCGCCTGCTTGGACAGGTCGTCGTAAATGATCAGGGCGTCTTCACCACGATCCCGGAAGTACTCACCCATGGACGTACCGGAGTACGGTGCCAGGAACTGCATGGCGGCCGGATCAGCGGCGCCGGCGGCAACCACGATGGTGTGGTCCATGGCACCGTGCTCTTCCAGCTTGCGGACCACGGCAGCAATGGAGGACTGCTTCTGGCCGACGGCTACGTAGATACACTTGATGCCGGTGTTCTTCTGGTTGATGATCGCGTCGATGGCGACAGCGGTCTTACCGATCTGACGGTCACCGATGATCAGTTCCCGCTGGCCGCGGCCGATGGGAACCATGGTATCGATGGCTTTCAGACCGGTCTGTACCGGCTCGTCAACGGACTGGCGGGCGATAACGCCGGGCGCGACCTTCTCGACCGGGGAGGTCAGGGACGTACCCAGATCGCCCTTGCCGTCGATGGCATTGCCCAGACCGTCAACCACGCGGCCCATCAGTTCCGGACCTACCGGAACTTCCAGGATACGGCCGGTGCAACGGACCTTCTGGCCTTCCGCCAGATCTTCATAGTCACCCAGCACAACCGCACCAACGGAATCACGCTCCAGGTTCAGAGCCATGCCGTAGGTGCCGTTGGCAAATTCGATCATCTCGCCGTACATAACATCGGCGAGACCGTGGATCAGCACGATGCCGTCGGAAACCGACAGGATGGTGCCTTCGTTCTTGGCTTCGGAAGAGATGTCGAGCTTCTCGATCCTCTTCTTGATGATGTCACTGATCTCGGATGGATTCAGTTGCTGCATGCCTTTGTCCTCAAACCTTGTGCTGAAATCAGGCGCCCAGTGTGTCGGCGAGTTTATTCAGCTTTCCGCGTACAGAGGCGTCGATCACCATGTCGCCGGTGCGTACAACCACACCGCCAATCAGGGCCTGATCCGCCTGGGTGGAAAGCGTTACCTGCCGTTCCAGTTTCTTCGACAGGGCCTCGGCCAGCTTCTGCTGTTGTGCGTCCGTCAGCTCGAAGGCTGCGGTCACATCGATCTCGACAGTGCGTTCCAGATCCGCACGGAACTTGCGGAACAGTTCGGAAACTTCCGGAAGCAGTGCCAGACGGCCTCTTTCAGCGAGAATGGCGAAGAAGTTGCGGACCGGTTCGGAAACCTCGGTACCGGCAAACTCCAGAATAATGTCTGCCTTGGTTGACCGGTCGACGCCGGGATGCGCGAGAAGCTGTTTCACGTCGCTGTTGGCAGCCACCTGTCCGGCCACAGTCAGCACTTCGGACCAGTGGGCCAGGGTATCCTGGCTCTGGGCGGTCTCGAAGGCTGCCCGGGCGTAGGGGCGTGCCAGCGTTGTCAATTCTGCCATGATGAACCTCGCTTAGAGTTCGGCAGCGAGCTTGTCCAGCATCTCGCTGTGCGCGTTGGCATCGACAGATTTCTCCAGGATCCTCTCGGCGCCGGCGACGGCCAGGGCAGCCACTTCGGCACGCAGGGCATCACGCGCCTTGACGCGCTCCTGCTCGATTTCGGCGTGGGCCTGGTCGATCAGTTTCTGACCCTCCTGCCGGGCTTCGCCCTTGGAGTCTTCCACGATCTGGGTGGCCCGCTTGTTGGCCTGTTCGATCAGGGCAGCGGCCTCTTCCTTCGCGGTACGCAGTTCCTGGGCGGCTTTTTCCTGTGCCAGCTCAAGATCCAGGGAAGCGCGGTCTGCAGCAGACAGCCCATCGGCTATTTTTTTCTGGCGTGCGTTCATGGCCTCGGTAATGGGAGGCCAGACGTACTTGACGCAGAACCAGACGAAAATAGCGAAGGCTATCGATTGCCCTATCAACGTAAGGTTTATATTCACGGCGATATACCTCTAGCTATTCGTTGCGTCCTGGTGTCCGTAAAACCGGGCGCCGTTTTCGGGGCGCCCGCCCTTAACGACCGGATTAACCAGCAACAACGAAGATCAGGTACATCGCAATACCAACGCCGATCATGGGAACCGCATCCAGCAGACCGGCCATGATGAAGGTCTTGGTTTGCAGCTGGTTCGCCATTTCCGGCTGACGTGCGGTGGACTCGAGCAGCTTGCCACCCAGCAGACCAAAGCCGATGCCGGCACCCAGGGCGCCCAGACCGATGATCAGTGCAGCTGCGATAAATACCATTTCCATTGATGACTCCTCAGTTTTTCAGATGGTTAAGGGTGTTTGAGTTTCGTTATCAGTGATCTTCGTGTGCCGCGCTGAGGTAAACCACAGCCAGCGTTGTAAAGATAAAGGCCTGCAGGGTCACCACCAGGATATGGAAGATCGCCCAGGGCACGTTCAGCGTCCATTGAACCCACAGTGGTAACAGAGCGATAAGGATGAACACAACCTCGCCCGCATACATGTTGCCGAAAAGCCGCAGTGCCAGGCTGACCGGCTTGATGATCAGGGCCAGCAGCTCCAGCACCAGGTTGAAAGGTATCAGCGCCCAGTGGTTAAACGGCGTGAACGACAGCTCCTTGAGGAAGCCACCCGCTCCCTTGACCTTGAAGCTGTAGAACAGGATCAGCAGAAACACACCGATGGAGATCCCGAAGGTGCCGTTGGGATCGGTGGTGGGAACAATCTTGAAATACTCGAGGCCCATGGCATGGGCAACGGAGGGAATGTAGTCGACCGGGATCAGCTTCAGGCTGTTCATGAGGAAGATCCACACGAACATGGTCAGGGCCAGCGGCGCGATCAGCGGATTTTTGCCGTGAAAGACATCGCGGACAATGCCCTGAACAAACTCGACGGTCATCTCCACCATGTTCTGGAGACCACCGGGCTGGCCGGATGTGGCCTTCCTGGCGGCAAACCGGAACAGGCCAAGGAACAGTACGCCCATGGCAATGGACCAGCCCATGGTGTCCACGTGCACCGCCATGAAGCCCATGTCGGCGGCTTCCTGGCCGGTGCGGGCCATGGTCCAGGTGGCTTCTTCCACTACGCTGCCGTCGGCGCGCTCGTAACCTGCCGGCAACTTGCCATAGGTCAGGTTCGTCAGGTGGTGTCGTATATATTCTACTGGGGTATCAGCTGCCATACTGCGTCTCGTCCAGTCATCGCTGTGGTGTTGGCCGCATGAACCAGCGCAGGGCTGCACCCATCACAACCATCACAGCAAAAGTGAATAACAGAGCCGGTACGTGGATCGGCTCCATCAAGTTGAAAACGGCCGCAAAAAACACTGCGGTAAGGGCAATCTTTATAGATTCCGCCCTGAACAGGTTACCTACCATCCGGGACATGTGCCGAGCCCCTTCAACCTTGTAAACCTGGTAGGCAAACCAGGTGTTTGGCACCAGAAAAATAAGACCACCCACCAGGGCGGAATAACCGGCCAAACGACCCTGCGTGGCCCATAACAGGGCCATAACAACGATGGCTGTACTCTCGATAACCAGCCAGCGGAGCAGCGGCACCCGGTTGAGACGATGTCCGGACCTTGCCATCACGAAAAACCTGCCGCCATTCCAAGCGCGGGAATTATATGTGTTAACCGAAAGCTGTTCAACTCACGTACTGCGAAATTCTGGTGGTTTTTTGGTCACTTCAGGCACCAAACTGGCGCGATATACACAAGTTGTGCCTCATTCTGGATCACATCACGATATGTGGTAGATCCGATGAAATCCTGTTTCACTCGGGAAATTTAACGGAGGTTCCAGATTAGCGGATATGACCGAGGATTCCGTCCAGCTCATCCAGCGAACTGTACTCGATGACAAGCTTGCCCTTGCCCCGCTGACCATGGTCGATGGACACACGGGCACCCAGGCGTTCAGCCAGATCATCCTGCAGGGCGCGGATATTGGGGTCCACCTCACCCTGGTTCTTCTTTTTCTTCTGGGGATTCTCGTTCTGCACCCGGCGCACCAGGGCTTCCGTCTGGCGCACCGACAGGGACTTGGCCACCACCTGGCGGGCCACCTGCAGCTGCAGCTCCGGCGGCAGGGACAGCATGGCCCGGCCATGGCCCATTTCCAGGTCGCCGTGTTCCAGCATGATACGCACGTCTTCCGACAGACCGATCAGGCGCAGCAGGTTGGTAATGGTGGTGCGGGACTTGCCCACGGCCTCGGCCACCTGGGCCTGGGTCAGGCCGAATTCGTCCTGCAGGCGTTGCAGGGCAAAGGCTTCCTCGATGGGATTGAGGTTTTCCCGCTGGATGTTCTCGATCAGCGCCATGGCAATGGCGGCTTCGTCCGGCACCGCCCGGATGATGGCGGGCAGGGAGTCCAGTTCGGCCATCTGGGCGGCACGCCAGCGGCGTTCACCGGCGATCAGCTCGTAGCGACCTTCCTGGATGGGGCGCACCACCACCGGTTGCATCACGCCCTGCTGCCGGATGGAGTCGGCCAGTTCCTGCAGCGCCGCGGGGTCCATGTCACGACGGGGCTGGTAACGACCACGCTGGATCAGGTCGATGGGAATGTCCCGCAGTTCACCGTCGTGGTTGCTGGGCTCCTCATCCAGGTTGACCCGGGAGTTTGCCAGCAGGGCACCCAGGCCCCGTTCACCCAATCCTCGTTTTTTTGCCGCCATGGTCGTTGTCATTTATCCACAGTGAGAAATTCGACTTGTCGTAAGGCGCCCTATGTTACACCGCCGGTGCATTACCACCAACGCGTTACACCGCCACCGTGCCCTGGGCCTTCTGGCTGCCGTGGCGACGCACCATTTCACCGGCCAGGGCCAGGTAGGCCACGGCCCCCTTGGAGGCACGGTCGTACTTCAGCGCCGGCAGGCCATAGCTGGGTGCTTCCGCCAGCCGCACGTTGCGGGGAATCACCGCCTTGTAGACCTTGTCGCCGAAATACTCGGACAACTGGCCGGAGACATCCAGGGTCAGGCTGTTGCGGGGATCGTACATGGTGCGCAGGATGCCCTCGATCTGCAGGTCGGGGTTCACCGATTCCTTGATCTGCTCGATGGTGTTCATCAGCGCCGCCAGACCTTCCAGGGCATAGTACTCACACTGCATGGGGATCAGCACGGTGTCAGCAGCGGACAGGGCGTTGACGGTGAGCAGGTTCAGGGAGGGCGGACAGTCGATCAGGATGTAGTCGTAGTTCTCACGCACCGCGTTCAGGCACAACCGCAGGCGGTGCTCCCGGCCGATCTCGTTCATCAGCTCCACTTCCGCGGCAGTGAGGTCACCATTGGCCGGCAGCAGATCAAAGCCGGCGCTCTCCACCGGCATGATCACCACATCGGCGCCGGAACGCTTGGTGAGCACATCGAAGCCGGACCGCTCGACGCCGTTCTTGTCCACACCGCTGCCCATGGTGGCGTTACCCTGGGGGTCCATATCCACCAGCAGGACACGACGTTTGGTGGCCGAAAGGGATGCCGCCAGGTTGACGCAGGTGGTGGTCTTGCCCACTCCGCCTTTCTGGTTGGTCACGGCAATGACGCGAGCCATGGCTAGCCTCCTGTTGTGGAATCCTGTCGCGGAGAAACCCGGTTGATGATCAGCAGGTGTCGCTCACCGTCACAGCCGGGATAATCGAGCCGGTGGCGGGCACCGACCTGCCAGCCTGACGGCAGGCCGGACACTTCATCATCCGGGAACTGACCTTTCATGGCAAGGAACTGCCCCTCATCCGCCAGCAGGCTGCCACACCAGTCCACCAGGTTGGGCAGGGCGGTGAAGGCGCGGCTGGTGACCTGCTCGAAGGGCTGGTCTGGCCGGCAGTCCTCCGCACGGCCATGGATCACCTCAACATTGTCCAGGCGAAGTTCCAGTTTGCACTGGGTCAGGAATCGGGTTTTCTTGCTGTTGCTATCCAGCAGGGTGAAATGGATATCGGGCCGGGCAATGGCCAGGGGAATGCCCGGCAGTCCACCACCGGCCCCCGCATCCAGCACCCGGTCGGCGGTGATGTAGGGCAGCAGGGTCAGGCTGTCCAGCAGTTGCCGGGGCACCATCTGTCGGGGTTCGCGCACGGCGGTGAGGTTGTAGGCCCGGTTCCACTTGTTGAGTAGCGCCAGGAAGGCCAGCAGTTGCTCCTGCTGGTCTGTGGATAACTCGATGCCCATGGCCCCGAGCCCGTCGGACAGCTGCCGCCGCCAGAGTGATTCGCTCATTGGCTGGCCCCGTCAGGCGGATTGCTTGCGGAGCAGGTCCCGCTTCTTGAGGTGCACCAGCAACTGGGACACCGCCGCCGGGGTCACGCCCTGGATGCGGGAGGCCTGGGCAATGGTCTCCGGCCGCACCTCCTTGAGCTTCTGGCGGATCTCGTTGGACAGGCCGCCCACGGCATCAAAGTCGAAGTCATCCGGCAGGCGGGTCTCCTCGTTACGGCGCAGGCGCTCGATCTCGTCCTCCTGACGGGAGATGTAGCCCTCGTACTTGATCTCGATCTCCACCTGCTGCTCCACCTCGTCGGCACCGGCACGCTGGCCACCGATCTCGGCAATCTCGGCGTAGGAGATTTCCGGGCGGCGCAGCAGTTCCGCCAGGGTGTTGTCCCGGGCCATGGGCTGCTTGAGGTACCCATCGGCAATGGCGGACTGATCCGTCTTCGGGTGGATACGGGTTTTCTCAAGGCGCTGCCGCTCGGTGGCAATCGCCTCACGCTTGTCATTGAACCGTGCCCAACGTTCGTCGTCCACCAGACCCAGGTGATGGCCGGTTTCCGTGAGACGCAGGTCGGCATTGTCCTCCCGCAGGATCAGCCGGTACTCGGCGCGGCTGGTGAACATGCGATAGGGCTCGGAGGTACCCATGGTGATCAGGTCATCCACCAGCACACCGATGTAGGCCTCGTCCCGGCGCGGGTACCAGGGTTCCTTGTCCTGGGCCTGCAGGGAGGCGTTGAGCCCGGCCAGCAGGCCCTGGGCGCCGGCTTCCTCGTAGCCGGTGGTGCCGTTAATCTGGCCGGCAAAATAGAGCCCGCCGATGAACTTGGTTTCCAGGGTATGACGCAGGTCCTGGGGATTCAGGTAGTCATATTCGATGGCATACCCCGGCCGGGTAATGTGGGCGTTCTCAAAGCCGGGGATGGAACGGACTGCCGCCAGCTGGATATCGAACGGCAGGCTGGTGGAGATGCCGTTGGGATACAGCTCATGGGTGTTCAGGCCTTCCGGCTCCACAAAGATCTGATGGGAGTCCTTGTCCGCAAAGCGGTTTACCTTGTCCTCGATGGACGGGCAGTAGCGCGGGCCAATGCCCTCGATCTCGCCGGCGAACATGGGCGAGCGGTCGAAGCCACTGCGGATGATGTCATGGGTCTCGGCGGTGGTGCGGGTGACGTAGCAGCACACCTGCTCGGGGTGCTGGTCCCGGGAGCCCATAAAGGACATCACCGGGGTGGGGCTGTCGCCCCATTGCTCTTCCATCACGGAGAAGTCCACGGACCGGGCATCGATCCGCGGCGGGGTGCCGGTTTTCAGGCGGCCGACATTGAACGGCAGTTCCCGTAATCGCTTGGCCAGGGCATTGGCAGGCGCATCGCCAGCGCGGCCACCAGCGTGGTTCTGCATGCCGATGTGGATAACCCCGCCCAGGAAGGTACCGGTGGTCAGCACCACGGTCTTCGCGTTGAAACGGATACCGGTGTTGGTGACCACGCCGGTGACCCGGTCGTTTTCCACAATCAGGTCATCCGCCGCCTGCTGGAACAGCATCAGGTTGGGCTGGTTTTCCAGGATCTCGCGGATGGCGGCCTTGTACAGTACCCGGTCCGCCTGGGCACGGGTGGCCCGCACCGCCGGACCCTTGCGGCTGTTGAGCACCCGGAACTGAATGCCGGCCTGATCGGTGGCCTTCCCCATGGCGCCACCGAGGGCGTCAATTTCCTTGACCAGGTGACTCTTGCCGATACCGCCAATGGCCGGGTTACAGGACATCTGGCCCAGGGTCTCGATATTGTGGGTCAGCAGCAGGGTCTGCGAGCCCATACGCGCGGCTGCCAGCGCGGCCTCGGTACCGGCATGGCCACCACCAATGACAATCACGTCGAAACGGGTCGGAAAATCCACGGAATCACCTCAAGGAAAGGAGCAGGAAAAATTGACAGGGCAGTATACCTGTCACAGCGGGGACTTTGCAGTGCCAGTGAGCAAATTTTAACCAGAGAGGAAGCGTTTGTAGAGGCTGACGCGACAGAACTAGGGAGAAATACCTAATTCTGCCGTGATTTCATAGGGTTGATAAAAACTGTTCAGATAACTTTTCAAGAAAGTTATCCACAGAACCGGAAGCGATTCCGGACCCTAAATATCCATGTAACTGATTGTTTTATATGAATCTGAAATTGCTTACCCAGAGATCATTCCCAAATTATCCCTGATGTTATCCACAGGTTTGGCGGAAAACCGAGACACGGGTCCGGTATGGGGCCGGAGGATCGTCCGGCCCCGGATTCAGTCAACCGTGCGTTCGGCACTCTGTACCGAGGCCAGGCCACCGCTGCCACCTTCCGCCAGGGCTTCCCGTTCCAGTTCCTTTTCCACGGCATTGGCGGATTTGGCGAAGCGGGCCAGCAGGTTGTAGAGCACCGGTATCAGGAACAGGGTCAGGGTCGTGGCGAACAGTAGCCCGCCCAGGATCACCATACCGATGGCGGCCCGACTCTCGGCCCCCGCACCGGTGGCGATCACCAGGGGAACGGCACCGAATACCGTGGAAATGGTGGTCATCAGTACCGGCCGGAAACGCAGGACCGCCCCCTCCAGGATGGCATCCCGTACGCTGTAGCCCTGGTCCCGGAGCTGGTTGGCGAATTCCACGATCAGGATGCCGTTCTTGGCCATCAGCCCCAATAGCATGACGATGCCGATCTGACTGTAGATATTGAGGCTGATACCCGACCACAACAGCGCCATCAGGGCACCGGTCACCGCCAGGGGCACGGTGAGCATGATGATCAGCGGGTGAATCCAGCTCTCAAACTGGGCCGCCAGCACCAGGAACACGATGACAAAGGCCAGGCCGAAGGTGATGTAGATGGCGTTGGTGGATTCCTGGAACTCCTGGCTCATGCCCTTGTAGCTGATACGGGCCTCCGGTGGCAGGTTGTCCGCCGCCAGGTTGTTCAGGTAGGTCAGCGCCGCCCCCAGGTCATAGCCATCCGCCAGCGAGGCACTGATGACCACCGCCGGCAGGCGGTCGATTCGCCGCAGGTCCGGGTTGGCGCCGATCTCTTCCAGGCTGACCAGGGCCGCCAGAGGAATCAGCTCGCCCCCCTGCCGCGGGCGCAGGAAAATCTGGCTCAGGTCCGATGGCGTGGCCCGGTCACGGTCACGGGCCTGGACGATCACGTCGTACTCCTGCCCCCGGTCCAGGTAGGTGGTGACCTGCCTGGAGGCCAGCATGGTCTGCAGGGTCAGGCCCACATCCTGAACAGTGATGTCCAGGTCCGCCGCCCGCTCCCGGTCGATGGTCACCCGCAGTTCCGGTCGGGTCAGTTCGAAGTCGGTGTCCACATTCAGCAGGTTGGGGTTGTCCTTGGCCTTCTCCACCAGCATCTCGCTCCATCGCTGGACGGTGTCGTAATCCGATCCGGCCACCACGAATTCCACCGGCTGGTCGAAGCCCCCCTGGCCCAGGCCTGGCGGGTTCACCGCAATCACCCGCACGCCGGAAATGTCCGACAGCTTGCCGCGGATCTCGCTGGTGATCTGCTGTTGCTTGACGTCCCGCTGGTCCCATTCGTTGAGCCCCAGGATCATGAAGGCGTTGTCCTCCTCATCCCGGAAACCGACGATGGACAGCATGCGGTTGGCCACCCCGTCGTCCAGGTAGGGAAGCAGCTTTTCCTCCGCCTGCCTGACGTAGTGGTCGGTGAATTCCACGGTGGAGCCCCGGGGGGCGCTGGTGGGCATGATGATCACCCCCCGGTCCTCGATCGGCGCCAGTTCCTGGGGCAGTTTGGGGAAGATCACCACGGCGATCACCAGGCCGACGATACCCAGGCCAATCAGTAGCCCGGGTTGGCGCAGGGAGAAGTCGAGGGCGCGCCCGTAGCCATTGGCCATGCCATTGAGGATCTTTTCACTGGCGGCCCACAGGCGGTGACCTTCCACGGTTTCCGGACTGTGTTTCAGCCATTTGGAACACAGCATGGGAGCCAGGGTCAGCGCCACGAAGCTGGAGAAAATCACCGCCGCCGCCAGGGTGAACCCGAACTCGGCAAACAGCCGGCCGATATTACCCCCCATGAAGGAGATGGGCACGAACACCGCCACCAGGGTGAGGGTGGTGGCCACCACTGCAAAGGCCACCTGGCGGGCGCCCCGGTAGGCGGCCAGCAGGGGGGGTTCGCCGTTGTCGATGCGGCGCTGAATGTTCTCCAGCATGACGATGGCATCATCCACCACCAGACCAATGGCGAGGATGATGGCCAGCAGGGTCAGTACGTTGATGGAAAAGCCCAGGAAGCCCAGCCCGATAAACGCCCCGATCACCGCCACCGGAATGGTCACCGCCGGAATCAGCGTGGCCCGCCAGGACCTCAGGAACAGGAAGATCACCAGGATCACCAGGGACACGGCAATGGCCAGGGTGGTGATCACCTCCTTGATGGATGCCCGGATGAAGATGGACTCGTCATAGCTCTCGGCAATACTCACTTCCGGCGGCAGGGTCTTGCGGATCTCGTCCAGTTCCGCCCGTACGGCATCGGAAACCGCCACGGTATTGGCCTTGGACTGGCGGATCACGCCCATGCCGATGGCGGTCTTGCCATTGGCCCGCAACCGGCCAACATCGGACTCCACGCCCATCTGCACATTGGCCACCTCGCCCAGGCGCAGAAGGTTGTTGCCGTCCCGGCGGACCACCAGGTTGCGGAACTGCTCCACATCGCTCAGCCGGCCCTCGGCACGGACGGTGAAATTGCGGGTGGAGGAGTCCACCGACCCCGCCGGCAGTTCCACGTTGTTGGAACGCAGTGCCTGCTCCACCTCCGCCACGGTGATATCCCGGGCCGCCAGCCGGTCGCGGTCCAGCCACACGCGGATGGCATAGCGGCGCTCACCGCCAATACGGACATCGGCGACGCCATCCAGCACCGAGAGGCGATCCACCAGTACCCGGTCAGCGTAATCGGTGAGTTCAGCACTGTCCCAGACATCGCTGCGCAGGGTTATCCACATCATCGGTCGGGCGTCGGAATCCGCCTTCTGCACCACCGGGGCATCCGCCTCTTCCGGTAACTGGTCTGCCACCCGCGAGACGGCGTCCCGCACATCGTTGGCGGCGATGTCCACGTCCCGGGAAATATTGAACTCGATGCTGGTGCGGGATTCCCCCTGCTCGGTGGAGGATTCAATGGAACGGATGCCCTCGATCCCGCTGATGGCCCCCTCAATCACCTGGGTGATCTGGCTGTCCACCACCTCCGCGGCAGCGCCGGTATAGTCCGTGGCAATGGAGACCTCGGGCGGGTCGATATCCGGATACTCACGAACCGGCAGGTCCAGCAGGGCCGCCAGGCCGAAGACAACGATCAGCAGGCTCAGGACCGTGGCGAAGACCGGTCGCTTGATGGAAATATCGGACAGCACCATGGTCAGGACTCCAGGGACTGTACGAAGCGGTTTTCCGGAACCGCGCCCTCGCTATCCTTCACCTCCACCCGGTCGCCACTGCTCAGCCGGTCCTGCCCGGTGGTGATGACCTGATCGGATTCACTGACCCCGTCCACCACTTCCACCAGGCCGGGCATACGGGTGCCCAGGGTGACGGACGTGCGTTCGGCAACCCCGTCCTCCGCGATGAACACATACTTGCTGTCACCCCGGATCAGCACCGCCTGTTCGGGAATCACCAGGGCTTCCCGCTCACGCAGGGTCAGGCTGGCGGACATGAACTGGCCCGGTCGAAGGCGCCCCTCCGGGTTGTCGATCAGGGCCCGCACCGGCAGGGAACGGCTCAGTTCACTGATGCGGGTGCCCAGCTCCACCAACTCGCCGTTGAAGGTGTCGTCCGGATACGCCGGCGAGGTACCACGGACCAGTTGCCCCAGGGACACCTGGCCCAGGAAACGCTCGGGCACGGAGAAGGACAGCTCCATACGGTCAGTGGAGTCCAGGGTGGCGAGGGTGTTGCCGGGAGTCACATAGGCCCCGACGCTGATATCGGACAGGCCGACAACCCCGGAGAACGGAGCCAGGATACGATGGTTCTCCAGACGGATCCGCGCCGCCTGGCGTTGGGCGGCGGCCACATCCACCGCGGTGCGCAGTTCATCCACCTGGGCCTGGGAAACGCTGTTATTGGAGCGCAGGCGGCTGGCCCGCTCCAACTGGCGACGGGCATCGGCCAACTGGGATTCGATCACCCTCAGGTCCGCGGCAGCCTGACGGTCATCCAGGCGGACCAGGAGGTCGCCCTTTTCCACCCTTTCACCGGCATGCAGGTTCACTTCCACCACACGGCCACTGACTTCCGTGGTCAACTCCACCGCGTCCAGCGCCTTCAGGCTGCCCACGGTTGTTACCGCATCCCGCACCGTATCCAGCCGGGGGGTTACCGTGTCCACGGCACTGACGGAGGCACGCCGGCCCTCCTGCTGGGCGGATGCGGTGTCCAGGTGGCGCCACACCATGGCACCGCCCACTGCGACAACCACCAGAAGGGCCGCCGTAAGCCATTGTTTCCACATAGGAACTGCTACCTGTTTTCGCTATGATTCTGAATTCACTGGCCATCCTGCCGCTGTATCACCAGCACTACTTCACCCACCGGAATGCCCCACTTGCTCATGGCGGTCTCGTTGATCAGGGTGTCCGGCGTGACCAGGTACATCCAGTCATCCATACGCACATTGATGGTGCCGTCACCATAGGGCACCTCCAGTACGTAAGTCATGTTGATGGCGTTGCCACGCCATTCCATAAAGCCGGGCTCCACCACATCACCGGCCTCGGCGCGATACCCGCCATCCTCCGGAGCCAGGGTCCAGACCCGAGTATCCACCTCGCCATCGTCGTAGCGGAATACCTCATCCAGCGTGCCGGTGCCATCCGGCGCCCAGCGGGCTTCGATCTCGGCGTCAAAGGTGCGGATAACTTCCCCTGACCAGTCCTTGACCACGCCCCGGGCCGTCAGGGTGCCCTGGAAAAACTGTTCCGGTACCAGCGCCGGTGACCGGTCCCGGTAGTCCTCCAGGGAAGGGCTGGCGCAACCGGCCAGTAGTAGTACTGACAAAAATACCCATATCCATTGTCCGGAACCAGCATGAACCTTCGCTGAAGCAGGCGTTTGCATAACCTTTACACTCCTTTATTCCGTGAAATAAAGGATACGCCTGACACAGGTACCCGGTTCTGTCTTCACCATGGGCCTTGAAAACCGCACCGGCCGCCCCTACATCCCTCACGCCCGAGGAATTTACTCATAAATGGCTATTTTTAAAGGAAATATTTTGTCATCCAAGTAATGAGTTGAGTCATCGAGTTCTACTGGAAGGAGGTTCGAATATGGATACTCGTACTGAAGATCTTTATCCCAGTCGTCTTGAACGCCCAACCCCATCCTTTGATCGTCTGGACCCGGTTGTCCACAGCACCGGCTCCGACCGCACCGACGGTCCGCTGAGCGAGACCCACCTGGCCCGCTATGAACGGGACGGTTTCCTGGCCTTCCCGAACTTCCTTGACCAGGATACCGTAGCGCGGTTCCGTCAGGATCTGCGGGACTATGAAAACGACAGCAATATTCTCAGGGCAGAGGGCACCATCACCGAGCCTGGCAAACAGGAAATCCGGTCGGTTTTTGGTGTGCACGAGTTATCCGAACGCTTTGATCGGCTAACCCGGGACCCCAAAATCCTGGCCATGGTGCGCCAGTTGCTGGGCAGTGATGCCTATATCCACCAGTCCCGTATCAACTTCAAGCCCGGCTTCCATGGCAAGGGTTTTGACTGGCATTCGGATTTCGAGACCTGGCACGCGGAGGACGGCATGCCGCGCATGCGGGCGGTGAGCTTTTCCATTGCCCTCACCGACAACACCCCGTTCAACGGGCCACTGATGCTGATCCCCGGGTCCCACAATCGGTTCGTACCCTGTGTCGGCCGCACCCCGGAGGACAACTACCAGTCCTCCCTCAAGAAACAGGAACTGGGGGTACCCAACGACCAGGACCTCGCGGAACTGGCGGACCGGGGTGGTATACAGGCGCCCACCGGGCCTGCAGGCTCGCTGATCATCTTCGAATGCAACACGCTGCATGCGTCCAATGCCAATATGTCCCCCTGGCCCCGGAGCAACCTGTTCTTCGTGTTCAACAGCGTGGAGAACCAGTTGGTGAACCCATACTGCGGCAACAAGCCACGGCCGGATTTCCTGGGCAACCGCACCAACACGTCCGCCCTGAAGCCGCTGGAACAGGAGGACTGGCGCCGTACCGGCTGACGTCCCGGGAGCCATGGACAAGAAAGGGGAAGCCTGCCGGCTTCCCCTTTTACTTACCCGGACAATCTACACCTGATTTCCTTCCGGATCGGTGATCGGATCCGGCAAGTTTCCCTCTGATGACGCGGATGTCTGCTGACTCAGCTTGCGCAACCGCTTGTGCTCGTTGGCCACCTGCACCCGCAACTTGCGGATGGTGGTGAGCACCTGGCTGATCTCGTAGCGGGTCTTCAGGTCCAGGTCGAGGCGGCTGTCGATGGTCTTGAGCACCGGGAAGATGGAGTGCTCGAACAGTTCGGCAAAGGCGGTGACCGCATCCGCCATGGTGTCCGGACCTTCCACGTTGACGGTGATCTCCGGTTCTACCTTCAGTTCCCGCTCCTGGCCAGCCATCTGCTCACCAAAGCCGGACAGGTTCTCGGCGATCAGTCCCAGCTGGCGTACCACCTTGATACCGGTGTCTTCGTCACCACCCGCGGCCTGACGGCGGCAGAATTCGTCCAGGATGGATTGCCAGCGCTCGCGTTCCGACGCCGACAGGGTGCCCCGCAGCTCCTTCAGCTTCAGCAGGTTTTCCTCGGCGCCCCGGGTCAGCAGCTGGGCCTCACCCACGTAATGGTCGTCGATCAGCGCTTCCAGTTCGTCATCGGTCATCACCGGCGACAGTTTCTCCGCCAGCTTGTTCATGTTGCGATAACTGCCCTGAAGCCGGAACGGCGGCTCGGTGCGGTAGGCGTCGTCCTGGGCGCTGGAAGCAATGTACTCCTGGTTCACCCGCAGCACGGTTTCCCGCACCCGGATCATCTTTTTCAGCAGGCCGACGATCTCCTCGCGCTCGGCCCGGCTGTAGTCGTGCTCGAAATCCGAGTCTGCCACTTCCTTACCCATGGCCAGGTCGGCAAAGCGGTAGAAATCGTCCATGCCTCGGCTGCTGAGGGAGGCCAGCACCGGGTTGGCGCTCATGCTGTTCTCGATGTAGGACAGGGCGAACACGTCCTCCATGCCGCTGAGCACGTCGCCAAGGTTATAGATGTCGGCCCGGTTGGCCAGCATGTCCGGCACCTGGAACACCTCGCCGCTCTCGGTGTAGGGGTTACCGGCCATGACCACGCAGAAGCGCTTGCCCCGCATATCGTAGGTGCGGGTCTTGCCCCGCCAGACACCCTCGATACGGCGGGTGCCGTCACACAGGGAGATGAACTTCTGCAGGAACTCCGGGTGGGTATGCTGGATATCATCCAGGTACAGCATCACGTTGTTGCCCATCTCCAGGGCCAGGTTGAGCTTGATCAGCTCGGACCGTGCCGTGGAGTGGGGCGCCTGCTCCGGGTCCAGGGACACCACGTCATGGCCCAGGCTGGGGCAGTTGACCTTCATGAAGATCAGGCCCAGCCGGTTGGCCACGTATTCCATCAGGGTGGTTTTGCCGTAACCCGGGGGGGAGATCATCATCAGCAGGCCGGACTGGTCGGTGCGCCGGTCCTCCCCCACGGTGCCCATCTGCTTGGCCAGGTTGTCGCCGATGATGGGCAGGTAGCTTTCGCTGATCAGCTTGTTGCGGACAAAGGACGACAGTGGCCGGGGCCGGAACTCCTCCAGCCGCAGCTGGTCCCGGTAGCGCTCCAGCACGTCATGACGCACCTCCTGCAGGCGCTGCCAGGCGGGGATCACCTGTTGGTGGTGATAGCGCAGCCGTTCATCGAATTCGTCCAGCTGCAGGGGCAGCGTGCGGTTATCGATGCGCGGGTGCTGACCCAGCAGGCTGTCCACGGTAAAGGACAGTTCCACATTACGTTCCCGGGTGGGCAGTCGTTCACGCACATTCAGTATGGCAATGGCTTCCGGCAGATAGTGATCACTCACTTCGGTTTTGCTGGCGGCCATCCAGGCCCGCAGCCAGTGCTCGGTGATACGCCACCGGGCCGCGGGCTGATCGCGGACGACTGACAGCGCTTCCTGGTACTGGCCTTCATGACCGTCCCGGGCCATGGTTTCCAGGAAACCGTTGGCCAGGGTGGCGCCGTAGCGGGTCACCTCAAAGGCCTCGGTGTCTTCCGACAGCTGCCGGATCAGGTAGTCGCCGGCGCCGGCAATCTCGGTGTCCGAGAACACCAGACCGATCTGCTCCACAAACTCCGTCAGCAGGGGCGTGACCTCTTCCACCAGCGAATCCAGCAGATCCCGGGACTGCATCACCCGGCTGAGGATGCCGGCGGACAGGCAGCGGGAACGCAGGGTTCTGGCATCGTCCTCCTGCTGGCGCCGGCGGGCCCAGTAGAGCATCGCCAGGGCCCGGGCCCGGGGCCCGAACCGCAGCAGGCCGGCCCCCTGCATGGCGGGCCACAGGATGCTGACCATGCGGGCCGCATCATGGTCGTGGATACCTTTTTCGTAACCCTCCCGGTAGCGGGGTGAGGCGAAGCGGCGAATGTAGTCGATCAGTTCCTCCGGTTCCGCCACGTTGACGTCGCCGGCCCGGTCGCTGGCCAGTTCCTGCAACACCAGCCAGGCCAGGTATTCGCCCCGGTAGACCTGATCGGTCTCCGAGGGCTGGCTGATCCCCCAGTAGGCTTTCAGTTGATCCAGTTCCGGCTCGTCCAGGGGTTCGTGAAACTGGGTCCCGGTGAGGTGCAGCATGATACGGTCATTGCGGGGCATCAGCGTCAGGTCCAGGTCCTGCTGGTTGACGCTGAAACGGTGCTTGCCCAGGCGGATAACCTGGCCGCCGTCCTCGAAGATGTCGGACCGGTCCCGCACGCTGCGCAGGGCGGTATCCTGGGACGACCGCAGCTGGCCCAGCAGGTCGTCGGATTCCATGCTGGCGCCCAGCCCGCGCAGTTCCTCCGCCATGCTGCGGACCTTGGCCACCATGGCGTCAGAGGCGAAGAAACTGTGCAGTTCCTCCTGGCTGTCGAAGCGCTCGGTGCGGCGGGTGATGTTCTTGAGGATACGCTCGGAGGCATCCTTCAGGGTGTTCACCCGGCGCTGCTGCTGGTCCTGCAACTGCTGGCGGCGGGCCTCGATGCTTTCGTGGGCGTTTTCCCGCTGCTCCAGGATCACCGGCAGGAACTCGTCGTACTCGCCGAACTGGCTTTCCAGCTCCTGCAACTGGTCCAGCATGCGAGTCATCAGGCCGTCGCAGTCCCCGGGTTCGCTGAGCGCGGTCACGCCATTGGCCAGACTCTGTTCGAACAGGCGCATGCGGGCCGCGAACTGTGCCCGGGCCTCGCTGCTGCCCTGTTCCTTGAGGCGGATTTCCGCCTCGGACCGCTGCTGGTTGATGGTGGCGTAGATGGAGGAGATGTTCTCGGAGATGCGGGTTTCCAGGGTGGCGTCCTCACCGGACATGGACGCCAGCATGGACTGGATCATGTCCAGCCCGGCAGTCAGTTCCTGGTAGCGCCCGACAATGTCCGCCAATTGCTCGCGGTTCTCCGCCTCATCCAGCGACTGTTGCAGTTCCGCCAGGGTCTTCCGGTAACCGTCCAGGGCTTCCGGAGTGGCCAGGAAGCGGAAAGTGCGTTCGGTCAGCCGTTCCTCGGCGCCGGTCAACTCCTGCTCCAGCTTATCGATGGCCCCGGTGTCGGCGTACCGCAGGTCCTTCAGCGTGCGGACGCGGCCACGGTGGTCCCGGACCTTCTTCAGGTGGGTGACGAACTGGTCGGGGGTCTTCCAACTGTCCGGCTTCAGGTCCCGCAGCAAGGCGCCCTGGCTCTCGGCCACCCGGGCAATATCCCGTTCCGTCTGGGCGCGGATGCTCTGGACTTTCTCATACTCGTCCAGTACCAGTTCCGAAGTGTCCCGTACACGGACCAGCGAGTCGGACAGGGCGTGGAAGCTGCTGTCGCTGTCGCCCCGGGCCTGGCTGACCCAGAAGAACTGGTCCAGGACCCGGTCGATGGTCCGGATCAGGCCGGTAAAGTGACGCTCGGACGCCTGGCCTGAAGAGGCCTGCCGGGCAATGGTATTGAACTCGGCAATCCCCCTCACCAGTTCCGGGTTACCGATACGCCCCAGTTCCGAGTCGTTGGCCCCCTGTTCACTGGCATGGAACCGGTCCGACATGAACGGTGTCTGCCACACCTGCAGCGGGTGCACCAGTGCCGGCTCGTTGTCGGCGTTGAAGATCACCAGGTGACCGTTCTCGAACAGGGCATAGCCGTGCCCCACCATGGGGGTGTCGGTCTGCTTGTTGATGAGGTTGTAACGGTAGAGGACGACGGTGCCGGACGCCCGCTCGTAGAAGACATACAACACATCTTCCCCGTTCGGCGAGCGCAGGGTCCGCTTCAGGCGCAGGTCACCGGCGGGCACCTGGAAGGTTTTCAGCTCCCCGGTGCTCAGGTAGTAGCCAGTGGGGAAGATCAGGCCATGATTGTCCGGCAGCGACGCCACCGATCCACCCAGGGCATCCACCCGGTCCACCTTGCGGGTGGCGCGGTTGTAAAGGTAGTAGCGCCAGGTCTTCTCGTTGAAGGGCAGGATACGCACCAGCAGGATCTCGCCCAGGTCCGCGTATTCGAAGGTGGCATCGTCCAGGGACTGGGAGTCCGAGTCCACCGGATCGGAATGGATACCCTCGCCGGAGCTGGTGTTGTTCTCGACCTTGAAGGTGATATCGCCCCGAAGGTTATCCACAAACACGGTGTCAGCGATGTTGATGTGGGGTGAGCGCCCCTGCACCTGACTGTCCCGACCCGCCGTGATCCAGGGGAAATCGAAACGGTCCGGGAAGGTCAGGTCCCGCTCACCCCGGTTATCCACATAACGCTTCACCTCACCGGTGGGCTCCAGCTCCCAGCGGAACACCCGTTGGTCGTCCAGCTTTTCACCGATGCGGAAGGCCATCAGCAGCATGCCGTTGAGCACGGTTAGCTGGGACAGGGTCGCGGTACTGTAGTACTGCTGCAGTTCCCGGAAGTCGGTGGCAAAGCGCTCATCCGTCAGGAAACTGGCCTCAATGGCGGTTTCGCTGACCTGGAAGCCGTCGTCGGAGTCCTCCAGATGGTAGAGGCTGAACACATCACCAATGGCCAGGGTCTTGCGCAGCCCCAGTTGCAGGTTGAAACCGAACAGCAACTGATCGCCGATACGCACCACATCCCGGGCCACGGCGTTGTTCTCCGTGCGTACCCGGGCTCGGCCCAGCACCGTCATGGCGGCGCTGCCGAAAACCTCGGCACGGGCCTCGTTGAGTTGGCCCACGGCGGTTTGCAGTTCGCCGGCGTGGTCCTTCAGCCGGCGCTGGATGGTGTCGAAGGCGTTACCTTCCGTGACGATACTTTCGAGTTCGCTGCGATCCGTCGTCATGGCAATGGTCCTGGAAAGCGGTATCAGGGAAAAGGAAAAACTACGGGCAGGCCAGACCCACCGGCACTATGGCCGGCGGGTCGGACCGGGTCGTCAGGCGTTTTCCGCCGACTTCGAGGACGTGTCCCCCGACAGGCGGTTGGACAGGCCGGCCAGGGCCGCCTGCAGCGCCGGTGACTTGTCCAGAACGCCCTCCACGCTCTTGCCGTAACCCAGTCCCTGGGCAAACTTCTCGAAGATGCCGCCATCGCCGCCAATCATCTCGAACTTGGCGTCCTTCAGGGCGGCGGACATGACCTTGCCGTTCTCCAGCATGCCAATACGCTGGGCTTCGATGCGGGCCATGGTTTCCTTCTCGTGCACTTCCAGGTTCATGCGGAACTCTTCGAAGTGGCGGGCATCCTCGGACATGTTGTCGTAGGCCTTGAGCTTCTCCACCAGGCCGTTGGCTTCCGCCTTGGCCATTTCCTCGCGGGCGCGGGCACGGGCCAGGCCCATTTTCTCCTCGCCTTCCGCGTCGGCTTCCAGGCGCTGCTCCAGCACCCGTACCTCGGCCATGCCGGCTTCCTCGTCCGCCTTCGCAGTGGCACTCTTGACCTCGGCCTGGGCCATGCCCTCAGCGCGCAGGGCGTTGGCCTGGGCTTCCTGTACCTGGGCCCGTGCCAGGCCATCTGCGGCGGCCATAGCCTGGTTGCCCCGGGCCTTCTTCTCGTCCGCCACCGCTTGCTTCTCGGCCGCATCCAGGTCCGCCTGGGCGCGAACCCGCACTTCCTCGGACTCCAGCTTGGAGCGCTCGAAGGCCGCTTCGGCGGACTTCACTTCCATCAGCTTGGCTTCCTCGGCCTCGGCTTCCGCTGCTACCACGCGGGTGACCTTGGCACGATCGGCCTCGGAACGGTTGCGAACATCCTTGATGTTCTCTTCCTCTTCCGCCACGTTGCGCTCGACGGCGATACGCTGGCTGGTGATATCGGCGATTTCCTTGCGCTCTTCCTCCAGCGCCTTCTCCATGCCGATGCGTTCGATTTCCACCGCCCGTTCACGGTTCACATCCTCAAGCTCACGGGCCTGCTGGATACGTACGTCCTCGATCTGGACCGCCCGTTCCCGGGCCTTGGTGGCCATCTCGATCTGCCGCTGCTTGTTCTCCTCGGCAATGGCCACTTCCTCATCGGTCTTGATGCGGGCGGCCTCAGCCTTGGCACGCTCCTGGTCCCGCACCTGGCTGGTTTCCGAGGTCTCACGGGCCTGCAGGGTTTCGATCTCACGCTTCTGGCGGGCCTCGGCATCGGCCTGGGTGCGTTCAAGCTCCAGCGCCGCTTCCCGGGCGGAGACGTTCTTGCGCTGGATTTCCAGCTCCTGGTCCCGCTCCAGGCGGTTGGTTTCCACGTTGTGGAGGGCGGTGATCTCGGTGATCCGCTTGATACCCTCGGAGTCGAGGATATTGTTGGGGTCCAGGGAGCTCTTCGGGGTCTGCTCCAGGTAGTCGATGGCCACATCTTCCAGGATATAGCCGTTCAGGTCCTCACCGATGGTCTCCACGATGGAGTCCCGGAACCGCTGGCGCTCCTCGAACAGCTGCATGAAGTCCAGCTTCTTGCCCACGGTCTTGAGGGCTTCACTGAACTTGGCGTTGAACAGCTCGTTGACCGCATCCCGGTCCGACGCCCGGCCCACGCCCACGGACTTGGCCACCCGCAGGACATCTTCCGGGGTCTCGTTGACCCGCAGGTAAAAGGCCACGGTAATGTCCGCCCGCAGGTTGTCCTTACAGATCAACCCTTCCTTGCCGGTGCGGTTCAGTTCCAGGGTAATGACCGAGATCTTCATGGTCTCGTGACGGTGGATAACCGGCAATACCATGGCCCCGGTGAAGTACACCTTGGGCGTGGCGGACATATCGTTGACGATCAGGGCCTGGCCCTGGTCGACCTTGCGATAGAACGCCTTGAACAGGGCCAGCAGGCCAAGAATGCTGATGACCAGTACGCCAATAATGACGAGTACCGGCATGATCCAGGACAAATCCATGTAATTACTCTCCTGCGTCAGTGGGGGAACGAACCGGTTGTATCACCGGCGTGGAAATCTGCCTCCGGGATCACCCAGTAGGCCTTCTGGTCGGACAGGTATTCCACCAGGACCGCCCGGTCCCGGTGGGAAAAGGGACGATCGCCGCGCACCTGGAGGATCAGGTGGGCGCCATCAAGCATGGCTTCGGCACGCCCTCTGTTGCCATCCACCGATGTGGACACAATGACACAGGGCGTGCCGATGATCCTTTTCTGCAGCGGCTGGTGAAATGCCCGGCGGAATAACGGGCGCAGCGGCCGGATCAGGAAGGAGGTCAGGAACAGGGTAAATACCAGGGCCAGCGCAATCACCACCACCGTAAACAGCAGGTACATCACACCACCCAGGTGGCGGCCCAGCAGCAGGTCGGCAAAGTACGAAAACGACCACGCCCCCAGGAACAACAGGGTCAGTACCAGCGGCAACGGAACCCCGTGGAGTCCCAGGGTAACCATCAGCCCACCGAAATCGGTCGAGCTGTCGAGATCGCCGTCGATCAGGTCACCATCGCCAACATCCGCATCACCGGCGATACCCAGCAGGGAAATCAGCCAGTAGATCACCGCAACGGCGAGCAGGACGGTGAAGATAACCGTGGGGAAAGAGAAGGTAATTGCGAGAAAGGTTTCCATACCAAGTTGTATCCTCATCCCTGGACAATGACAGAAGCTGTCATACTGCCGGCAAGTTATACCCCATCCAAACTATTTGTTGCAAATAATTTAGGAACGCGTATAGACTCGGATTATTGACATAAACTGTCAATCACTGAGGATACCAAAACGTGACGCCCATCTCCCCTGTCACGACTGGAACACGCCACAAAAGGAGCTTGATGTGGACATTCAATCTCTCACCCTGTCCCTGGGTGACAGCACCCACGCCGGTCGGCGATTCGATGTCATGCCTGTTACCGGGGAAGAACCGGTCCTGCAGGTGGTGGTCTCCGGCGCCGAGGAAACACCGGTCTATGTTACCGTAACCGACACACAGGTTTTGTGCCTTGTGTACCTTTTCGACGAACGGGAAATCCGCCCCGACTCCATGGCCGAACTCCACGAGAGCATGCTGCGCATCAGCGTTCCCATGCCCCTGAGTGCCCTTGGCAAGGTGGGTGAACACTACGTGGTCTACGGCGCCCTGTCGCCCACCTCGAGCGAGACCGAGGTCCGGCAGGAACTGGTCACCCTGGCCGATAATGCCATCGACTTGTTGCAAACCTTTGAAGATTTTCTGGCCTGAGACCGGAGGGAACCGTCATGAAAAGCGTACTGAAGAAACTGCTGACCGCCATGCGTGGCAGCGCCAATGAGCTGGGGGAAGCGGTTGTGGATACACAGGGCAACCGCATCCTGGAACAGGAGTTGCGGGATTCCGAGCAGGAACTCAAGCAGGCGAAACAGGAACTGGCCGGGCTGATGGCGGAAGTGGCCTCCCTGTCCCGCCAGATCAAGACCGAAGAAAACGAGGTCGCCAAAAGGGAAGACGATGCCACCAAGGCGCTCGGCGCCGGTCAGGAAGATCTGGCCCGGGAAGTGGCCGAACGCATCGTCGGCCACCAGCGCCGTGCGGCGGAACTGACCGAGGCCCGTAGCCGCCTGCAGGAGCGCGTCGTCCAGCTCAAGGAACGGATGCTCACGGCGGAGAAGAAGCTTGAGGAGTACCGTCGCGAACTGCAGGTGGTAAAGACCAACGAGCGGGTGCTGCGCACCACCGCCCAGATCGACACCAACATCAACAGCAACCAGTCGTCCCTGAGCACCGCCAAGGAGACCCTGGAGCGCATCCGCGACCGCCAGGCCCGGGAAGAGGACCGCCAGAACGCCAGTGCAGACCTGGAAAAGGAACTGTCCGGTGCCGGCCTCGACGAGAAGCTCAAGGCCGCCGGTATCGACGGCGACCAGGATGCGGTCAACGACGTGCTTTCCCGCCTCAAGGCCAGGAACCGCGAGCAGTAATCGCGCATCCGCAGAGGCCCGGTGTTAACCGCCGGGCCTCTGTCGTTACCGGAGATAGCCACGTGAGCAAACGCCAGGATTGGTCCAGCGAGGAACGCGCCGTCCAGGCGGTGCAACTCGCCTTTGACCTGTCGAACGATATCCAGCGCACCTTCCGGGTGGCCGCCGCCATGCAGGACATGGGCACCTCGGACATGGTCCGCAAGGTGCTACACCTGCCGTATCGCAAGAAGCGGCTTCGTCCGCGACTGACGCTCACCCTGAAGGACACCGACTTCGAGATACTGGCGGAACGCTATGGCCTGGATCCGTCTGATCGGGTGGCCATCCGCCAGAGGGTATCCGAGGAGCTAAGAGCCTTTTCCGAGACCTACCTGACGGAAACCTAGTCCAGGGACAACGCCTGGCGTACGCTCACCAGACGTCGACAACCTATTCCGAGGTCTGAAACCGCTGGATAAAGGCGTCAGATTCGGCAATGGAGTTCTCCATCTGCCGGATCAGGGAGTCCACATCCTGGCGGATCCGGCCCAGTTCGCTTTCCAGGGAGGCGAGGGCACCGGACCACTGGCAATCCTGGTTCTTCAACTGGCAAGTTCCTGCGGGTCAACCACGACCGGGCTATCCACCTCATGGCGCACGCCGGCCCGGAGCGAGAACACAGGACTGAGCGCCTCACTGGCGGTCACACTGGCACCACTGTTGTCGGTCAGGGTAAACCGGCCCTGGAGATGGTCCAGCACCGCGATATCGGCCAGACGACCCACCGTCAGGCTGCCCGCCTCGTCGTCAATACCCAGCATGGCCGCAGCGTTGCTGGTAACGGTCGCCACCACATCGGTCAAAGGCATTCCCAGCGCCAGCAGCTCGGTCATGGCGTGGCTGAGGCAGAACCGGGTCTTGCCATAGAAGGGATTCTGCTCCCGGTCACTCGCCGTCACCTGACCGGCATTGGTGTTGTAGCCATGCATGTCGGCACCGAGGGTATTGGGGAAGATCCCCGCCTCGATTACCTTGACGGCCATCTCGAAGCTGAAGTGGGAGCCGTGCCCCACGTCCACCCTCAGTCCCCGATCAAGCCCCTCCCGGATAATGGGGTGTAGCTCGCCGGTTTTGCTGGAGATAAAACCGCCGGGGTGGCGGGTGAATGGATGGGCGAGAATATCCCCTTCCTTCATCAGGGGTACCAGTTCCTCAATCACAGTGTCGGGGTCATCAATACCCTTGCCCTGTTCCGGCCAGAGCTGCCCCAGGTGGATATAAAGGGGAACACCAACGCCCCGGGCGATATCCCGGGCCTTCTTGATGACCTCCATACCCCAGCGGGACTTGCCACCCACCTCCGCATGGGCCTTGATGCCCTTCACCAGGTCGCGATTGGCCAGACCCACTTCGATGGTCCGCTTTACGTCGACGTCCTCCGGGCTGTAGAGCTGCGGATAATGGTGTCCTTCCAGACCTCCCACCAGGTAGGCGGACAGGAAGCAGAGCACCCGCGAATGGGCGGAATCCGAGATGTAGTGACGGAATGCCGGCAGGGTCATCAGACTGGGTCCGCCCTGGTCCACCAGGGTAGAGACGCCGGCCCTCACTCCGCAGCTGTCCGGGTTCAGCCCGAAACGCCCGGTCACATGTTCGAAGATATGGGCGTGTGTATCGATGAGACCCGGCAGTACCAGTTTCCCGGTCACATCCGTGGTCCGCTCGGACAATTGCGGGTCGATCGCCTTTTCCACAGCGGCAATGCGACCGTTACTCACCGCCACATCGCTTATCCGGTCACTTCGGTTGGCAGGATCCAGAACCCTGCCTCCCTTCAGAATCAGGTCATAAGGTTTTGCACCCATCTGAATACTCCTCCGTCGTCGTTTGGCAGATCAGGCATGGTGTCTGCAAGGAATTACCAGGCCGATCACCAAAATAATGTGCAGTACACTGATTAATAGTATACAGTCGGATCATGTAAATACACAGTGTACTGATTAATATTTTTAGAGTTTGCAGTCACTACCATGGTTTATTGAAATTTTTCTCCGGAATAAACACCGGGGCGGAGGTTCAAGGCGTGCAAAATACTGAAGTTGGATCCGGCCTGAAGACCCGTGGCGTGGGCGCGCGAACGGTGCGCAAGGAAGATGATCGCTACATGAGAGGGCGCGGCCAGTACATCGGCGACCTGACGTTTGCGGGCATGATGGATGTGGCCTTCCTGAGAAGCCCCATTGCCCATGGCCGTATCCGCGAGATCAGCAAACCCGAAGGCCTGCATCACCGGGTTTATACCGCCGACGACCTGGGCGATGTCCGGGGCATCCTGGCCGACTCGGCACTGCCCGGTTTCAAGTCCTCCGTGCAACCGATACTGGCCCACGACAAGGTCCGTTACGTGGGCGAGCTGGTTGCCGCCTGCGTCGCCGGCAGTCGTGCCACGGCGGAAGATCTGGTGGATGCAACCCGGGCCGATTTCGAGGAATTACCGGTGATCGCCGACATGCTGGAGGCACTGGGCCCGGACACGGCTCTGGTGCACGATGAATGGGGCGACAACCGGTTCCAGCAAACCCGGGTGGATGACGATATTGAAGCGGTGAAAGCCATTGCCGCGGTCAAAGTGGAGCGTGAGTACCGCACCTCCAGGCAATGCATGTCCCCCATGGAAGGCCGGGGGGTGGTCGCCCACTGGGACAGCCGTCTAGAACAGCTCCAGCTGTATACCTCAACGCAGATGCCCCACATCGTGCGGACCGGACTGTGCGAGTGCCTCAACCTGCAACATGAACAGGTCCGGGTGATTACGCCGGATGTCGGGGGCGGCTTCGGCTACAAGGGCATCCTGTTGCCGGAAGAGGTCTGTGTCGCCTGGCTCGCCATCAGACTCGGCAAGCCCGTGCGCTGGCTGGAGGACCGCCGCGAGCAGCTCACCGCCAACGCCAACTGCCGGGAGCACCATTACCGGGTAACAGCGTATGGCGACAGCGAGGGACGTCTGCTGGCACTGGACACCACCGCGGTCGTGGACGCCGGAGCCTATTCTGCCTATCCGTTTTCCGCCTGCCTGGAATCCGCCCAGGTGGCCAGCATTCTTCCCGGACCCTACGACTTCCGCGCCTACCGCTGTGATGCGACTGCGGTAGCGACCAACAAACCCCCGATCCTGCCTTACCGGGGCGTGGCGCGGACCGGGGTCTGCTTCGCCATGGAACTGACCATGGACGCACTGGCCCGGGCGGTGGGCCGGGAACCGTCCGACCTGCGCCTGGACTGCCTGATACGCCCGGAGGACATGCCCTTCGACAATATTACCCATAAACACTTCGACAGCGGCGACTACCCCCAGTGCCTGCGCCGGGCGGTCAAGGCCATCAGACTGGACAAAGTGAGGCAGCGTCAGAAGACACCGGAACCGGACGGACGCCTGATCGGAGTCGGCATGTCCATCTTCTGTGAACAATCCGCCCACGGTACGTCGGTTTACGCCGGCTGGGGGATTCCCATGGTGCCCGGTCACGAGCAGGCCGTGGTACGACTGACGCCGGACGGTGCCCTGGAAGTCAGGGTGGGCATCCACTCCCACGGCCAGGGCCTGGAGACCACCCTGGCGCAGGTTGCCGAGGAAGTGCTGGGCATCGATACCGCGCGGGTCCGGGTCATTCATGGCGACACGGCACTGACGCCCTATTCCACTGGCACCTGGGGGTCCCGCTGTATGGTTATGGCCGGCGGGGCCGTCGCCAGCGCCTGTCGCGAACTGTCCGGTCGGGTAGCCAGCATCGGCGCCGGCCTGCTGGGACTGCGCCGTGACCAGGTGACCGTCGCCAACGGCCGCGTCACCGGCCCGGAGGGACAGGAGGTATCACTCACCCGGGTCTGCGAGACCTGGTACCTGAGACCCCAGGACCTGCCCGACGACGTGGATTCCGGCGGCCTGGAAGCCACTACCGGTTACAAGCCCCTGCGTGACAGCGGAACCTTCAGCTATGCCGCTCACGCGGTCGTAGTAGCAATCGACCCGGACCTGGGCACCACCGAGATCCTGGACTACGTGGTAGTCGAGGACGGCGGCGTACTGGTCAATCCAATGATCGTGGACGGCCAGGTTTACGGTGGTGTCGCCCAGGGTATCGGTACAGCGCTCTACGAGGAAATGCCCTTCGACCGTAATGGCCAGCCCCTGGCCTCGACCCTGGCGGACTACCTGTTGCCGGGAGCCACCGAGGTGCCGGATATCCACATCGACCATATGGAGACCCCTTCCCCCTATACCGAATTCGGGCAGAAGGGCATCGGCGAGAGTGGTGCCATTGGCCCACCCGCCGCCATTGTCAATGCCATCAACGACGCCCTCCGCCCCCTCGGCGCGGAAGTCTGCCAGGTGCCGGTCACCCCGCACCGGCTGCTGGCCGCGATTGCCGGAGCCCGATCGACACAGCCGGAACAGGAGAAGGCGTCATGAAGCCCCATGCCTTTGCCTACGAACGGGGCGATGACCTGCACCAGGTCGGAACCCGCCTGGAGAATCCAGACATTCGGGTAATCGCCGGCGGCCAGTCCCTCGGCCCCATGCTGAACCTGCGCCTGGCACAGCCCGAATCCTTGCTGGACATTGCCTCGTTACCGGAACTGAAGGGCTACCAGCAGTTGGAGGACGGCCTGATGATCGGCGCCGCTACCACCCACGCCGAGATCGAAGACGGCCTGCTGCCGGACACCTGTAACGGTATTTTGCCCCGGATAGCCCGGGGCATCGCCTACCGCGCGGTTCGCAGCCGCGGCACCATTGGCGGCAGCCTGGCCCATGCGGACCCGGCGGCGGACTGGGCGACCAGCCTGTGTGCCCTGGAAGCACAGGTGATCCTGCAACAGCACCAGGGCGGCCGCGCCCAACTGCGACGCCTTTACCTGCGGGATTTCCTGCGGGGGGCCTTCCAGACCATGCTGGCACCCGGGGAACTGATACTGGCGGTATTCGTGCCAACCGTGCCGCCCAGTGCACGGTTCGGGTACTTTAAGATGTGCCGCAAGACCGGGGAGCTGGCCCATGCCATCGGTGCGGTCTACTCCGTGCCCGCCACGGCCACCAAACGGGTTGTATTCGGGGCCCTTGCCGGTGCCCCCCTGACCCTGGAGGGCGACGATGCCCTGGTGCCGGAACGCTGGCGCCAGGCGTTGGCCCAACGGGCCCCGGACACGGAGCCGGCTGACCTCGAGATACGCATCCACGTCATGCAACGGGCCCTGGACCGGAGTAACCAGCAATGAGAATACCTGTAGCCACCATTAACGACGAGTCCGTGGACATCGCCGTGGAACCCCGGCGTAACCTGGCGGATTTTCTCCGGGAAGACCTGCACCTGACCGGCACCCATATCGGTTGTGAGCAGGGCATCTGTGGTGCCTGTACGGTAGTCCGGGACGGGCGGCCGGTGCGGTCGTGCCTGACCTGGGCAGTGGGTTGCGACCAGAGTCGCATTGAGACGATCGAGGCGTTTGACGACGACCCGTTGATGGCCCGGTTGCGAACGGCCTTCTCCGCCGAGCACGCGCTCCAGTGTGGCTTCTGTACCCCCGGCATGCTGGTGACCGCCCGTGATATCGTACTCCGGTTTGCCGGCCAGGCCGTGGACGATACCCGCATTCGCCTGGAGTTGAGCGGCAACCTGTGCCGCTGTACTGGTTATACCGGCATTGTCCGGGCCATCCAGCGGGTGTTGCGGGACGTCACCGATCCGGGCACCACAACCCCGGCGCCAGTACCGGCCACCCTTGCCCTCCCGCCACTGGCGGATATACCCCTGTCGGATCCGGCCACCAGCCACCCCCAACAGGCGACCACCCGCAGCCAGCAGGAGGGCAATGGTCGCCGGGTGGAGTCCACCTTCGCCCTGCCTCACCCGGCCGCCGAGGTCTGGCAGCGCCTGAGCACCGACCTGACAACCGTAGTCGCCTGCCTGCCCGGCGCGGAACTGACCGAGCTGCGGGAGGACGGCTCCCTTGAGGGTGTGTTCAACGTTCGTCTGGGCCCGGTCTCCGCCCGCATCGCCGGCGAGGGTAAAGCGGACTTTGATGACGCCAGCTGGCAGGGGCAGGTGGAGGGCCGGGGCAAGGACAGTCGGTCCAACTCCTCGGCCAGGGGTAGCCTTTCCTTTACCCTGGAAGTGCTGGACGATACCCGGTGCCGGCTGACCCTGGCGCTGACGTTCGAGATGACCGGTACCCTGGCCCAGTTCAGCCGTGGCAGCCTGGTGGATGAGATCGTCGGTGTACTGATCGAGCAGTTCCAGGACAACTTCAGCGCCCTGCTGTCCGGTGAGGAGGCACCCCGCAAACAGTCACTGGGCCTTTTCCGCCTGCTGTCCATGGCTTTACGGCGCTGGATCCGGCAACTGTTTTCACGTCGGTAGCCGGTAACGGATTGGCCTTGGTGGCGGCTTCTGGGTAACAATGGCCCCCTGATTCCAACTCCGACCGGCCCAGGAAAACCAGGACATCATTAATGCCCAGCTCGACACCAGCCAGGAAATCCGCAACCACCAAAGACGCCTTCTCCGAACTGCAGGGTGCCCTGGCTGAACGGCCAGGCTTCCTGATCCGGCGCCTGCACCAGATCCATGTGGCCCTGTTCCATGATGAATGCGGACGCTTCAATATCACGCCGGTGCAATACAGTGTACTGACCGCCCTGCGGGACGATGAGCTGGACCAGAAACATCTGGGCCACAGCGTCGGCATCGACCGGGCCACCACCACCGAGGTGCTACGCAGACTGGAAAAGACCGGCTGGCTGGAGCGGCGGAAATGCACCGAAGACAACCGCCGGCAACTGGCCAGCCTGACGGAAGCCGGCCGCCGGTTGCTTGATGAGGTGGATGCCAGCGCCCAGGCCGCCCATGACCGTACGGTCGAGCCGTTGACCAGAGCGGAACGGGCGCGTTTTATCCGTTACATGATCAAGATCGTCAGTGCCAGCAACGACCATGGCCGGGCCTCGCTGAAGCTGCCCTGAACCATGGTTGGCAGGGACCGGAGGACAGGCCTGCCCTCCGGCGGTTTCAGGCCGCCCCCAGATAGATCCTGCGGATTTCCGGGTTGGCCATCATCTCGCTGGCGGTGCCGCTCAGCTTTACCTGGCCGGTATTCAGCAGGTAGGAACGGTCGCACAGCTCCAGGGCGGCATAGGCATTCTGTTCCACCATCAGCACGGTGGTCCCGCCGGCGCAGATCTCGGAAACCAGACTGAACACCTGTTCCACAAAGTTCGGTGCCAGGCCCAGCGATGGCTCGTCAAACATCACCAGCCTTGGCCGGGACATCAGCGCGCGGGCGATCGCCAGCATCTGCTGCTCGCCACCGGAGAGGGTGCCGGCAGGTTGTTTCAGGCGTTCCTTCAAGCGCGGAAACCGGGTCAGCTGATGGTCGATATCACGACGTATGCCCTGTTTGTCGAACCGGCGATAGGCCCCCATTTCCAGGTTCTCCCGCACGGTCAGCTGGGGAAACACGCGCCGCCCCTCGGGGCAATGGGCGATGCCCCGGGACAGGATCTCCTGGGACCGGCATTTGTGGATCGGATCCCCGTCGAACAGGATCCGCCCGGACCGCACCGGTTCCAGACCACTGATGGCCCGCAACGTGGTGGACTTGCCGGCACCGTTGGAGCCGATCAGGGTAACGAACTCGCCTTCCTTTACCTCCATCGAGACCTGGTCCACCGCCACTGTCGGACCATAGCAGACCGTCACATCCTCAAGCTTCAGCACGTTTTACCCCCTTGCCCAGGTAGGCCTCAATCACCTTCGGGTTCTGCTGTATCTCTTCCGGAAGACCCTGGGCAATCATCTGGCCCTGGTTGAGGACCACGATATAGTCCGAGATGGACATCACCATGTGCATGTCATGTTCCACCAGCAGCACCGTAATGCCACTGCCGCCGATGCGCCGGACGATGGCCTTGAAGTCATCGGTTTCCGCCGGGTTCATGCCAGCCGCCGGTTCATCCAGCAACAGCACCTTCGGCCGGGCCGCGAGGGCAATCCCCACACCCAACAGGCGCTGTTCACCGAACGACAGCGTAGTGGCAATCTCATCGGCGCGGTGTCTCAGGCCAACAAAATCCAGTAGTTCCCAGACCCGCTTATCAAGGGCCGATTCATCCCGGCGAAACGATGGCAGCCGCAAAAGGGACTGCAGCAGTGAACTGGAGCCCTGCAGATGCAGCGCGGTAAGCACATTGTCGTATACCGTCCTTGCACCGAACACACTGGTACGTTGGAAACTGCGTACCAGTCCCCGGGATGCGATGGAATGGGGCGTGACACCGGTAATGTTGGCACCAAAGAGTTCGACGTGACCCGACGTTGGCTGCATGTATCCCGAGATCACGTTGAACGCGGTGGTCTTGCCCGCCCCATTAGGTCCGATCAGGCTGACAATCTGGCCGGCCGGGATATCGAATGTCACGTCATTAAGCGCCACCAGACCGGCGATGCGCATGGTGATCCCCTTCAGGGACAGCACCGTTTCCGGAGGGCTGACTTCCATTGCGGGAGCCGTCATGATTTCGCTCCTTCCACTAGCCGGGATTTGCCTTTCGGTCTCGCCATGCCGTTCTTCAGCCAGGACACGAAGTCCGACAGCGCCGGTACCAGCCCCTTGGGCATGAACATCAGAATAAGCACCATCACCGCGCCATAGATGATCCACTGGACTTCGGGACGTACCACTCCACGCAGCAATTCCGGCATCAGGCCAAAGATCAGGCCTCCGATCACCGGTCCCGCCAGGGTGCCCTTGCCACCGGCAATCACCATGATCACCATGGTGACGGTGTAGATAAACAGGAACACATCCGGATCGATAATACGCACTGTGTGGGAGTAGAGTCCGCCCGCCGCGCCGGCGATTGCTGCCGACACCACCGCTGCAATGGTCAGGTAGTAAGTCACCGGTATGCCGACCGACGTGGCCAGGGTTTCGTTCTCCCGCAGGGCAATCATCGCCCGTCCGGCTCTGGAGTGGACCAGGCTGGCGACCAGCAGGTACGCCACAATGCCGACCACCAGCACCAGCCAGTAGGTGGCTGCCTTGGACGTCAGCGCAATCACGCCTTCACCGGGTAACCAAAGCGTCAGGGGCGGGATCGAGATCATCCCCATGGGCCCCTCGGTCAGGTCCACCCAGTTCAGGGCAATCAAGCGCATGACCTGGGCGAAACTGATGGTGATCACCACGAAATAGGCGCCCCGTACACGGAACGCCAGTTTGCCGATCAGCCAGCCAGAAATGCCGGTCACCACGATCGCGGTAAGGAACGCCAGCCATACTGGCTTCGGGTCCACTACCAGCTCAATGCCGAAGCCCAGCCGGACGTCGAAACCCAGCGACATCAACGCACTGGTATAGGCGCCAATGCCGAAGAAAGCCGCATGTCCCAGACTCAGCTGGCCGGTAAAGCCCAGCAACAGATTCAGACTGATGGCCGCAATGATCATGATGCCAGCGGCGCCGGTGACCGACAGAACATAGGGATCGGGCCAAAGCACCGGAAGCATCGCCATTATCGTCACAACGATAAAAAAACCCTTGTGCTTCATATCAACCCACCCTCTCCTTGGCTGAGAACAGCCCCTGGGGACGGAACAGCATCACCAGGATGATCACAATAAAGCCGAAGGCATCCCGATAGGCGCTGGAAATATAGCCGGCCCCGAACTCCTCGATGAAAGCCAGAAGGAACCCTCCCAGGGCGGCACCTCCCAGATTCCCGAGACCGCCCAGAATGACGATCGCGAATGCCTTGAGGCTGGCGAGATCGCCCATCATCGGGGTTGCAACAAATATCGGCGCCAGCAAAGCGCCTGCCACGGCCGCCATTGCCGATCCGAGGGCAAAAGTCAGGGTGTAGATCCGGGACACATTGACCCCGACGATTCGTGCCGCGTCCTGGTCCTGGAACGTCGCACGAATGGCGAGGCCAAAGCGGGTCCTCTCAATACCCACGTAGAACAGGACAAGAAGCACCACAGCCGTCAGGAAGACAAACAGACGGGTAGGGCTCAGAGAGACCACACCGAAGTCGATTGCGCCCTGGGAGAAGGGGGAAGGCACGATCTTGGCTACCCCACCCCAGACCAGCAGTTCCAGGTTCTGCATCACGATCATGATGCCAATCATGATCAGCATCACCTCATCAATATTGTTCAGATCCTTCTTGCGAAGAAAAACATACTCAATGATCGCCCCAACGAGCAGGCCTATCGTCGCGGCGATGAGGATGGAGGTGAAGAAATCAACCTCCAGGAGGGCCACCAGGCCATAGGCGGCATAGGCCCCCAGGGTATAGAGTTCACCGTGGGCAAAATTCACCACACGCATGATGCCGAAAATGATCGTCAGGCCTATACCCAGCAGCGCGTAGGTGGCGCCCAATACCATGGCGTTGACCAGATGTTGAAGAATCTCGTCCACAGTCGGACTCCCGAATCTTTTACAGACAGGTTTGATCGGGGGACCTGGGGCCCCCCGCTGGCGTTACTGGGCCGTCACTTCACCGTCCTGAAGGTGGACGATGTAGACATTCGGCATACTCTGGCCACTTTCGCGGCCTTCCGGGCCATCCTTTTTGAAAGCAATATCACCATTGACACCGGCTACCTCAACCTCCCACAGGGCGTCACGAATGGCCTCGGGTTCAGAGCTGCCGGCATCTTCGATTGCCTGGACAATCGTCATGATGCCGTCATACCCACGAAAACCTTCGCTCAGACCAGGAAAGGAATGTCCCTCTACCTTCCAGGCTTCCACGAACCCGGTAGCAATCTCCGGATGGACCGCGCTTTCCGGTGTCCAGGGGGAAAAGAACAGCAGATGGGTACTGACATAATCCGCACCCACCGGTGACTCGAGCAATGGCTCCGGGAACGAACCGCCGGTGGTGACGATTCGATGAGGAAGTCGTTGCTCCGAAGCCTGCCGGATACCGAGGGTAATCTGCTCCACGCCGGAGGTCATGATCAACGTGTCGCTGCCGGAATCCTTCAGGGAGGAGAGCTGGGCCGAAAGGTCCACATCGCCCGGGGAAATGGTTTCCTTGCGCCCGATTTCGATGCCGTGTTCCTTGAACATGGCCTCGAATTCCTGCGCAGCACCCAGACCCCAGTCGTTGTTCACCGACAGAAAATCCACTTTCTCGATGGGCGGGTCAAAACTGTCCAGCTTCTCGCTGAAAGCAATGGCCTCCATCTTTGAGGTGGGGCTGATCCGGAATACCCAGGGGTTGCCGGCCGTGGTGATCTTGCTGGATGAAGAAGTCTCCACCACCATGGGTACGCCGTATTCCTCCAACTTGGGCATGGTCGCCAGGGTGAAGGTCGAGCCCCAGGCGCCCATCATCACCGGCACCTTGTCACGGAGAATCAGTTTCTCAGCAGCGTTTACCGCTTCCCGGGGATTGGACTTGTTGTCCTCAATCACCAGTTCAATGGACTTGCCCAGAACACCGCCTTCGCTGTTGATCTTGTCGGCAGCCAGCCGGGCACCATTGGCAACGTAGGTTCCTGACGCAGCCACAGAACCGGTCAATGGTTGGGAGACACCTATTTTGATGGTGTCCTCGGCGGCAACCGGACCGGCCACCAGGGCTCCCAGTAACAGTGACGCAACGAAATGTTTTTTATGTCCCATAGTGAAACTCCATTCGGAGGTTGCAATGACAACGGGCCCGCGGACGATGCTCAGCCACGGGTCTGCTGGTGTTTGAGGGCTGTGAACAGCCCCGGGTCTGGCTGGTAGAAACCGCGTCCAAGGATGCCAGCCTCTGGTCCGGCACCCACCATGGCCAAATGGACCAGAGGCATCAGACCGGTGTCGGCGATCCGACGGGCACTGACAACCCCGGTGGAGGCATCCACCAGCGCATTGCGACGATTCCGCCAGTTCGTCGGTAACTGGCTTTTCCATAGCATTACCAGCTCCGGTGAGGCATCCAGGGACTGCCCTCCAAGACCACAGAAATCGATGACAGCACTGTCACCAATAGCTCCGAGAACCGGTTCATTGTGCTTGCCAGAAAACCTTGGCCCCACGGGCGGATCCGCCTGGCAGGTCAACCACCGGGAGCTGCCCCTCAGGCGGATACCGAATTCATGCCCGTTGCCACCAACCGCCTCAATGTCCCCGGGCCCCTGATGCAGACGCCAAGAACTGGCCGCCATTAGGATTGGAAGAACGTAGCCCTGATTGGCGTTCAGTTGCTGGCGGGTATCATCCGGGATGCCACTGATCATCGATAGTAGCGCCCTATTGGCCGCCTCTGTCAGCGAGTGGCACTCCTGCTGATGGTAAAGGGCGTGGGCGATAATGCTTTCCATGGCAACGGAGCTACTGGCAAGTGCCGGCGCCAGCTCTTCCAGGGCCAGCGATGTCTGTTCGGTAAACTGCTGCAGGCAAATGCTGTCCGATGATCCGAAACGGAGCGCGGGAGGTGGAGATTCCGCAATGGGGGCATATGCCTGATAGCTGTCATCGCCCACAATGAACACGGGCATCGATGGCGATACCACCTGGGCCAGGGGGGTCACCACGCCGTATTCCTGGGCCGGAGCCAGTCTGATAACTCCCCGAAGCAGGAGCTGCTTAGCTTCATCGAAATGGGCAGCGAGCTTTTCAAACATCACCGCATGAGCTGCAGCATTCAGGACGGCCGGGGGTATCGGATAGGAGCCATACGGTGGACCGGCATGCAGAAAGGTAGCGCCATCAGGGGCCGCCACAAGATCGCTAACGCGGGCGATACCCTTAAGACGCGCCCCTGAAAAACGACCGGCTCTTGTATTCACCTCTGTACTATCCATTGACTTCCCATGGTCCACTGATTTTTTTGATAAATGCCCCGCTATCCGATGAGCAAGCAGAACACGTGCCACAGTATTGAGCTATAGTAAATAAATTTTGTAAACAACTGTTTTTAAACATTTAAACTGGAAATAAATATCACATAAGGAACTCCTTGAACGCTCCACCCAAAAGCGAATCATGCCCCTATATTTATCAGTACACTGACTAATGCACCAAAGATAAGCGATGCGGTTTCAGCTTGAGCCAGGTATGGAAAAGGGCGAATACAGCCGGATTGCGCCGACAGGAAAATCAGCCTGGGGGGTCAGAAGGGATCATTTACCGATACAGAAACTGCTGAAAATCTTGCCCAGCAGGTCATCGGAGGTCATCGCCCCGGTGATCTCACCCAGGGCGTCCTGGGCTGCCCTCAGGTCTTCGGCCAGCAGTTCACCGGCGCCATAGCCCTGGAGCTGGTCCTGGCCCTGGTGGAGGGAGTCCAGGGCCCGGTTGAGGGCATCCAGGTGGCGGCGGCGGGCCAGGAAGCCGCCCTCGGTGGTGGCGGCAAAGCCCATGCATTCCTTCAGGTGATCCCGGAGCACTTCCAGGCCATCGGCGGACTTGGCCGCCAGACGAATCACCGGCGCCGCCTGGTGGGGCTCGGCGGTGATGCCAACGGTTTCACCGGACAGGTCCACCTTATTGCGGACCACGGTGACCGGGGCCTGTTCCGGCAACTGGTCGATGAAATCCGGCCAGATGGCGTGGGGTTCTGTTTCCGGGGTGGTGGTGGCATCCACCATCAGCAGGATGCGGTCAGCCTGACGGATTTCGTCCCAGGCCCGGGCGATACCGATCTGTTCCACTTCATCCGGGCTGTCCCGCAGACCGGCGGTATCGATGATGTGCAGGGGCATGCCATCGATGTGGATATGTTCCCGCAGTACGTCCCGGGTGGTGCCCTCAATGGCGGTGACGATCGCGGCCTCACGACCGGCCAGGGCGTTGAGCAAGCTGGATTTGCCGGCATTGGGGCGGCCGGCGATCACGACCTTCATGCCATCCCGCAGCAGGCTGCCCTGATGGGCTTCCACAAGGATCCGATCCAGGTCGGTGACAATGCGATCAAGATCCTCCGCAACCTTGCCATCCGCCAGGAAGTCGATTTCCTCCTCGGGAAAGTCGATGGCGGCCTCCACATAGATCCGCAGGTGGGTCACCGATTCCACCAGTTCGTTGATCCGTTTCGAGAATACCCCCTGCAGGGACTGAACCGCGGAGCGGGCGGCCTGCTCGGAACTGCTTTCGATAAGGTCGGCAATGGCCTCGGCCTGGGTCAGGTCGAGCTTGTCGTTGAGGAAGGCCCGTTCGGAGAACTCCCCCGGCCGGGCCAGTCTGGCCCCTAACTCGCAGACCCGACGCAGCAGCAGGTCCAGGATCACGGTACCGCCATGGCCCTGTAGTTCGAGCACATCCTCGCCGGTGAAGGAGTGGGGGTTGGGGAAGAACAGCCCGATACCTTCATCGATCAGGCTGCCGTCGCCCTCCAGGAAAGGGCCGAAGTGGGCATATCGGGGTCTGGGTTTAAAACCCAGCACCGCGCTGGCAATAGCGGCAACGGAGGGGCCGGACACCCGCACGATACCCACACCCGCCTGTCCTGGTGCGGTGGCGATAGCGGCAATGGTATCGGTGGTCGGCTGCATCTGGTACTCCGGTGTGGATGCGAAGGTTGTATCCCGGAAACGAAAAAGGGCCTCATGACGAGGCCCCTGACACTCTGTGGATAACGGAGTAGCGCTATCCTTTCCTGGTGGCCATTTCCTGCTCGATCTTGCGGGTAATGTACCACTGCTGGGCGATGGACAGAATGTTGTTGGTCAGCCAGTACAGTACCAGACCGGCCGGGAACCACAGGAAGAAGACAGTAAAGATGATGGGCATCAGCTTCATGATCTTGGCCTGCATGGGATCCGGCGGCGTCGGGTTCAGGTGCATCTGCAGCATCATGCTGGCACCCATCAGGATCGGCAGGATGAAGTACGGGTCCATCTGGGAAAGATCCTGGATCCACAGCATGAACGGCGCATGGCGCAACTGCACACTCTCGAACAGGACCCAGTACAGGGCGATGAACACCGGCATCTGCACCAGGATGGGCAGACACCCCCCCAGCGGGTTGATTTTCTCTTTCTTGTACAGCGCCATCATCTCCTGGGACATGCGCTGGCGATCATCACCGTAGAGTTCCTTCAGCCGGGTAAGCTGCGGTGCCACCGCCCGCATGCGGGCCATGGAACGGTAACTGGTGGCCGACAGCTTGAAGAACACGGCCTTCACAACCACCGTCAGCAGGATGATGGACACACCCCAGTTGCCGACCAGGCCATGGATCCAGTCCATGAACAGGAACAGCGGCAGTGAGATGAAGAACAGGAAGCCGAAGTCAACGGTGCGGTCCAGGTTGGGGGCCACGGTCTCCAGGCGTTCGATGATCTTGGGGCCAACGTAGACGCGGGCTCCGGTCTCGACGGACTGACCCGGTTCCACCACGGTGGCGGGGCTGACAAAGCCCATCACATTGAGGTTGCCCCGGGTCGTGGTCTGATACTGATGGGCCTGATCCTGCGGTGGGATCCAGGCGGAGATGAAGTAGTGCTGGAGGAAAGCCAGCCAGCCATTGGTCACCGACCGGCTGACGTTGTTGTCCTCCAGGTCAGAGAAATCGAACTTCTCGTAGGGGTCGTCCGGAGAACTGATCACCAGTCCCAGGAAGGCCCGGATACCCATACTGTTCTGGGCCGTGGGATCGGGGGCCTCGTCACGGATAATCTTGCCGGTGAAGTTGCCCTGCCAGGTGTTGTCGGACTGATTGTCGATCAGGTAACGGACATCAATCTCGTAGCTGTTCCTTTCCAGGGCATAGCGTTTGGTGACGGTAACCCCCTGGCTGGACTGAAAGATCAGGTCCACCTGCAGGCTATCCTCACCCTCGGTCAGGGTTACTTCCGGATCCGCCACCTGGTACACCGGGGTTTCACCGTTCTTGCGACTGTCAAAACCGTCACGACCGATCATCCCGCTTTCCAGGAAATAGGTGCGGTTTTCGGTGGTCTGGAGCAGGCGCAGGGGCTCTTCGCCATCCAGGGTCCGATCGTAATCCAGCAGCGAGGCTTCCACCAGGTTGCCGCCCACCCGGTCAATCTTCAGTTCCAGGACGTCGGTGCGGACAGTCACCAGTCGATCCGCCGAGGACAGATCGGTATTGCCGCGGGCGGTCTGTCCACCCGGTGCGTTCAGGTCGCCGGAGGATTCGGAGGCCTGTTCCCCGCTGTCAGGCAGAGACAGTTCATCGTCGCTGGAGGGTGCCTCAAAATCTGCAGACTGTTCCTGGACTGTGGGGGTTTCCACAGGCTGGTTATAGTCCTCGTTCCAGGCCAGGACCATCAGGTAACTGACTATGGCAAGACCGGCAAATAATACGATGCGCTGAATGTCCATAAACTTAGTCTGCAGTTGGGTTGGCGTTTGCTCGGGTATCTGACCGGTCAGTACCGGGCACCGGATCGTATCCGTGAGTTCCCCAGGGGTGACAGCGGGACAGGCGTCGTGCCGCAAGCCATGATCCCCGGATGGCACCATGGGTTTCGATGGCTTCCAGGGCGTAGGCGGAGCAACTGGGAGTATGACGGCAGTGGCTGGCCATCATTGGACTGATGGCGTAACGATAGATTTGGATGGGAACTACCAGGAGAGATCGCATGGTGCCTATCCAGAAGGGCCGCTACGGGTATCGGATTCAAGGGACTTCCTGACCAGTTTCTGCCAGATCGAGTCCAGGGCCCGGTGCAGTGCCTGGTTATCCTGCGTGGCGAGGTTCTGCCGGCCAAGGACAACAATATCCAGTGACCCCAGGTCATTGCGGTGGCGAAAACTTTCCCGAACCAGCCGTTTCACGCGGTTGCGCTGGACAGCGTGTTTAAGGTTGCGTTTTGAGAAAATCAGGCCAAGCCGGGGCTGCCCAAGGGTATTGGGCGCTGCCAGGATCAGGAAGTGCCGGTGGGGAACCCGTACCCGCACGTTGTTGAAAACGCCCGAATAATCGGCAGGGCGCAACAAGCGTGACGATTTGGGAAACGAGTGATCCCCCACACTGCAATCCGGATCAGGCGGACAGACGTGCGCGACCCTTGGCGCGACGACGCGCGATGACCTTGCGACCGTTGGCCGTTGCCATGCGGGCACGGAAACCGTGGGCGCGCTTACGCTTCAGTACGCTTGGTTGAAACGTTCTTTTCATGATTACGCTCTCATTGATCGTGAGGGTGGTTTGCAGCGCCTTGATTGGCTGCAAAATGAACAGTCAAAACAGGAGCGGCATTCTAAGCAAATCGGGGGGTGATTTCAATGGTTTCTGTGAGGGTGGGGAGAGTGCCGGGGCAGGGATTACCGAGGGATGTCCGAAGACGGCCGGGCAGGGTCACCATAACAGTATCAATAGGTTTTTCTGATTCTTTTAAATCTTTTCTATTATTACTGTTATTAGGTTGCAGCATTTCTGTGGAAAATCGATCTATCGTCAACGAAAACAGACTATTGGCCTTGGGGTAAGGTTGTTGTGAAGTGCGGGTGAGCCCTGTGGAAAGGTACGGTAGGAAATGGGGAGAAGTCGGTAATTTTCGAAACAGGGTAGTTATCCCGGATCCGTCAAGGTTTCATGAACAGGTTTGCTGACAGATTGTCGACAGGGTCCTGTGGATAAGTTTTTGAGAATGATTTTCTGTACACAACCATGTGTGTAAATTTGTAAAATTTTGATAAAAAAGAAAAAATATTTCCACAGGCTGTTCACGGTGTCGCTTTTCAGGCTTTTTCTCAAGGCCAACGGGGGGTACAATTTCCGGTCTTGTGGTCTGCCGTCCGGCAGGCCGGGGTTAACCGAACGGGTTACGAATTTCATCAGCATCGGAGGCAAGCGGACGTGCCGCAGCAGATCTGGCATCAGTGTCTAGAAGTACTCCGGGATGAGTTTCCGGCGCAGCAGTTCAACACCTGGCTACGGCCCCTTCAGCCTGAACTGGATGATGGCTACCTGGTGCTGTTCGCGCCCAACCGGTTCGTTATGGACTGGGTCAACCAGAAATACCTGCGCCGGATCGAGGAAGTGATCAAGGACCTGGAGGGGGGGCAGGCCCCACGGGTCAATATGAAAGTGGGCACGGCGTCACGACCGAAGGCGGACGGCCAGCAGCAAACGCAGCCCTCCCCGGATCAATCCTCATCACGAAGGGTGAATGGTCATGGCTCGGCCGCTTCGGAGCGCGGCAGGGGAGCGACGCGGGCACCGTTATCCGACGATTCAGGCCACGTCACCGAGGAAGAGAAAGGAGTGGCGGCATCGGTGCCCTCCGGGGGATCCAAGCGTTCCTCGGTACAGGTAGAAGGGGATATCAAGCACCAGTCGTTCCTCAATGAAGGTTTCACCTTCGATACCTTTGTTGAGGGCAAGTCCAACCAGCTGGCCCGGGCGGCATCCATGCAGGTGGCGGAAAACCCCGGCGGGTCCTATAACCCCTTGTTCCTCTACGGGGGTGTGGGTCTGGGTAAAACCCACCTGATGCACGCGATCGGTAATGAAATCGTGGCGCGAAATCCCAACGCCAAGGTGGCCTACCTGCGGTCAGAACGGTTCGTGGCGGATATGGTCAAGGCCCTGCAGCTTAACGCCATCAACGAGTTCAAGCGCTACTATCGCTCGGTGGACGCATTGCTGATCGACGATATCCAGTTCTTCGCCCGCAAGGAACGATCCCAGGAGGAGTTTTTCCACACCTTCAACGCCTTGTTGGAGGGGGGGCAGCAGGTTATTGTTACCTGTGACCGCTTTCCGAAGGAAATCACCGATATGGAGGAGCGGCTGAAGTCCCGCTTCGGCTGGGGTCTGACGGTGATGGTGGAGCCTCCCGAACTCGAGACCCGGGTGGCCATCCTGATGAAAAAAGCGGATCAGGCGGGTGTCCGGCTGAGCAGCGAGGCAGCGTTCTTCATTGCCCAGAAAATCCGCTCCAATGTGCGGGAACTGGAAGGCGCCCTGCGGCTGGTGATTGCCAATGCCCACTTTACCGGGTCGGAGATCACGCCGCCGTTTATCCGTGAAAGCCTGAAGGACCTGCTGGCGCTGCATGAAAAGCAGGTGAGTATCGACAATATCCAGCGCACGGTGGCGGAGTACTACAAGATCAAGGTGGCGGACCTGCTGTCGAAACGCCGCACCCGCACGGTGACGCGGCCCCGGCAGATGGCCATGGCTCTGTCCAAGGAGCTGACCAATCACAGCCTGCCGGAGATTGGCGACGCCTTTGGCGGACGGGACCACACCACCGTACTGCATGCCTGCAAGAAGATCGTCGAATTGCAGGAGAGCGACCCGGGGATCCGGGAGGACTACCAGAATTTCATGCGTCTGCTGACGAGCTGACGTTGAGAAGCCGATAAGAACACATCCACAGGAACGTCGAGTGACATGAAACTGACTATCAGCCGAGAATCACTGCTTACGCCGCTACAGTCCATTGCCGGTGTGGTGGAGCGGAAGCAGACCATGCCTGTCCTGTCCAACGTGCTGTTGGTGGCGGAAGATAACCACCTGACGCTGACCGGTACCAATATGGAAGTGGAACTGGTGGCGCGGGTGTCGCCGGTTCATGTGGATCAGCCCGGAGAAATTACGGTACCGGCCCGCAAGCTGGCGGATATCTGCCGGGCCCTCGGGGATGAAGCTCCCATTGAGGTGGGCCTGGAGGGGGATCGCCTGCACCTGCGCTGCGGTGCCAGTCATTTCACCCTGTCTACACTGCCAGCCCAGCATTTCCCCAATGTGGAGGACGAGGAGGCCAGTATCCGGCTGGAAGTCCCGCAGAAGGAAATGGGCCGCATGCTGGAAGCGACGGCTTTCGCCATGGCCCAGCAGGATGTGCGTTATTACCTTAACGGGCTGCTGCTGGAAGTAGCGCCGGATTACCTGCGCACCGTGGCGACGGATGGTCACCGGCTGGCCATGGCCCACTTCGACATGGCTACCGGCGTGGAGGACGTTCGCCAGGTGATCGTGCCCCGCAAGGGGGTGCTGGAGCTGTCGCGGCTGCTGGATGATGTGGAGAACCCGGCGACGCTGGTGATCGGCGACAATCATCTGCGGGTAACGGTCGGTTCCTACACGTTCACTTCCAAACTTATCGAGGGTAAGTTCCCGGATTATAACCGGGTTATCCCCCGTGGCGGTGACAAGGTGGTGATGGCCGATCGGTCAACACTGAAGAATACCCTGCAGCGGGCCGGTATCCTGTCCCACGAGAACATCCGCGGTGTCCGTCTGCACCTGTCCTCCGGCAAGCTGGAGGTGTTCGCCAATAACCCGGACCAGGAACAGGCGGAAGATGCCCTGTCGGTGGACTACCAGGGCGAGGCACTGCAGATCGGTTTCAACGTGGGCTATCTTGTGGATGTCATGAACGCGCTGGATGATGACCAGGTCAGGATGACCCTGTCCAATCCCAACAGCAGCGCCCTGATCGAATCGGAAACTGAAAGCCGCAGTCTCTATGTGGTGATGCCCATGAGGCTGTAACCGGAGGTTGATCCTTCCCGGATACCTCCGGAAGGAATAGCGGACTCTGAAAGGAGAAACACGATGGCACGGGTAACGGTAAGCCAGGGTTTGAAAGGCGCCCTGCGTATTGGTCAGACCATGACGGTACTCGGCCGCACCGGCCTGGGCTGGGTGCGGGGTCATCGTCCGCCGGCACCCCGAATGCTGCGGGAAACCTTCGAGTCCCTCGGGGCCACCTACATCAAGCTGGGTCAGTTCATCGCCAGTTCCCCTACCTTCTTTCCCCGGGAGTACGTGGATGAGTTCCAGGGATGCCTGGACCGAACGCCCAGCATTCCCTATACCTCGATCCGCCGTATCCTGCGGGAGGAACTGGGGCGTCCGCTGGAAGAGGTGTATAGCGAGATCGATCCGGTGGCCCTGGCCTCCGCCTCTATTGCCCAGGTCCATGCCGCCAGGCTGGTGACCGGCGAGGAGGTGGTGATCAAGGTGCAGAAGCCCGGTGTGGAAACCGTGTTGCTGACGGACCTGAACTTCCTCTACCTGTCATCCAGGCTGGTGGAGACCCTGGCACCGAAACTGTCGTGGACCTCACTGTCGGGTATTGTCGAGGAAATCCAGCAGACCATGATGGAGGAATGCGACTTTATCCAGGAAGCCCGGAACCTGGATACCTTCCGCCGTTTCCTGCAGGGCACCCACAATGAGGAGGTGGCGGTGCCCAAGGTGTACCACCAGTGCAGCACCCGTAAGGTGCTGACCATGGAACGCTTCCATGGTGTCTCCCTGACAGACCTGGAGACCATCTGCCGGGTGACCAAGGATCCGGAACGGACACTGATTACCGCCATGAACACCTGGTTTGCCAGTTTGACCCAGTGTGAGTTCTTCCATGCGGATGTCCATGCCGGCAACCTGATGGTGCTGGATGACGGACGCATCGGGTTTATCGACTTCGGTATTGTTGGTCGCATCCGTCCCCAGACCTGGCAGGCGGTGTCGGACTTTATCGGGGCGGTCATGGCTGGCAATTTCGACGGCATGGCAGATGCCATGGTGCGCATCGGTATTACCCGCGAATCGGTGGAGGTGACCGCCCTCGCCCGGGACCTGCGTAACCTCTACCAGAGTATGGATCGCATGGTACCGGATGATTCCGCCAGTGAGTGGCAGGGAGCGGATACCGACGACGAGGTGAACAATATCCTTATGGAAGTGGTCCGAATCGGTGAAGACCATGGCCTGCACTTCCCCCGGGAGTTTGCACTGCTGCTGAAACAGTTCCTGTACTTTGATCGTTACGTCCACATTCTGGCGCCGGAGATGGATGTGTTCATGGATGATCGCCTGACCATGTTGCACTGATGGCGCTGCTATCCCTTCAAACCGAAAAGTTCAGAAATCTTTCCCCTTCCCGGCTTGATTTCTCTCCATCGGTCAACCTGATCTATGGTCAGAATGGCAGTGGTAAGACCAGCCTGCTGGAGGCCATCGGCTACCTGGGACTTGGTCGCTCCTTTCGTCAACATCGGCATAAAGTGGTTTGTCACCAGGGTGACCAGCAGTTCGTGATCTTTGGTCAGGTGAAATCCGCCAACCTTAAGGAGGATCGCGGCATCGCCAGGCTGGGGTTTTCCCGGGATGTGCAGACTCAGGAAACCCGGCTTCGGGTCGACGGCGAGAATGTCTATAGCCTGTCGGTACTGGCATCGCTATTTCCGGTATCGGTGATTGATCCCGGGGTTTTCGACATCGTTGCAGGTGGACCAGGCAAGCGAAGGCAGTTTCTGGACTGGCTGGTGTTCCACGTGGAACCTTCCTTTGGATCCCTTTGGCAACAGTGTCAGCGAAGCATCTCCCAGCGGAATCGTATCCTCAGAAGTGGTACAATAGATGATCACCTGCTGCAGGTCTGGGACCGGCAGTTTGTCGAGCTATCGGAGCAGGTCGACCGGCTTCGAGAATCGGTATTCCGGACATTCCAGGAAGAATTCAGGGTCACACTCGCCCACAGTCACAGCGAATGGTCCGAAGCCCTGAAGGTGGATTACTACCCCGGTTGGGACCGGAAAAAGGGACTGCATAAAACCCTGCTGGAACACCGAGAACAGGAAAGGAAGGTTGGGCATACCTTGTATGGCCCCAATCGTGCCGATGTCAGGCTCCGCTTTCAGAACCGGGCCGTCGCTGAAATCTTTTCCCGTGGACAACAGAAGACACTGGTCATCCTGATGAAGCTGACGCAGGGAAAGGTACTCGCTGACCGGGGAAAACAGGTCACATTCCTGCTCGACGATATCAATGCTGAACTGGATCAGGGCCATCGGAGACTGTTGGCCGAACGACTGATCCGATTGGGTAGCCAGGTGTTTTTAACGGCGATTGAACGACCCGACCCCACCCAATTGTGGGAGAGTCCGCTGCCGGAATACAAAATGTTCCACGTGGAACATGGGCAGCTAATGGAAGAACAAACCAGCGCTTCAGGAGCGTCCGAATGAGCGAACAGAGTTATAACTCCTCCAGTATCAAGGTTCTTAAAGGCCTGGATGCCGTGCGTAAACGCCCTGGCATGTACATCGGTGATACCGACGATGGCACCGGTCTTCATCACATGGTGTTTGAACTGGTGGACAACTCGATTGACGAGGCGTTGGCCGGATTCTGTTCCGAGATTGGTGTGGTGATTCATGCCGATGAATCGGTCACGGTCAGGGACAATGGGCGGGGCATTCCGGTGGATATCCACGAGGAGGAAGGGGTATCTGCCGCCGAGGTTATCATGACGGTGCTTCACGCCGGTGGTAAGTTCGACGACAACTCCTACAAGGTCTCCGGTGGTCTGCACGGTGTCGGGGTGTCGGTGGTAAACGCCCTGTCTTCCACGCTCAAGCTGACCATCCGTCGGGATAACAAGGTCTACGAGCAAACCTACACCCACGGCGTGCCCAATGGTCCTCTCGGGGTTGTCGGCGACACGGATCGTAGTGGCACCGATGTCACTTTCATCCCCTCCCCGGATACCTTCACCAGCATTGAATTCCATTACGACATCCTGGCCAAGCGCCTTCGGGAGCTGGCATTCCTGAATTCCGGAGTTCGTATCCGACTGCAGGACGAGCGCAGTGGCAAGGAAGAAGTCTTCGAGTATGAAGGTGGTCTGAGGGCGTTCGTTGAGCACCTGAACACCAACAAAACGCCCCTGAACCGCGTCTTCCATTTCACCCGGGAGCGGGAAGACGGCATTGTGGTGGAAGTGGCAATGCAGTGGAACGACGCCTTCCAGGAGAATATCTACACCTTCACCAACAACATTCCCCAGCGTGATGGTGGTACCCACCTGGCGGGCTTCCGTGCCGCCCTGACCCGGTCACTGAACAACTACATCGAGCAGGAAGGCCTGGGTAAGAAGACCAAGGTAAACACGTCTGGTGACGATGCCCGGGAAGGTCTGACTGCCATCATCAGCGTGAAGGTACCGGATCCGAAGTTTTCCTCCCAGACCAAGGACAAACTGGTGTCTTCGGAAGTGAAGACGGCTGTGGAACAGGAGCTCTACCAGTCCTTCTCCGACTACCTGCAGGAGCAGCCCGGCGAAGCCAAGGCCATCGTCAATAAGATGATTGACGCGGCCCGCGCCCGGGAAGCGGCTCGCAAAGCCCGGGACATGACCCGCCGCAAGGGGGCACTTGATATCGCCGGCCTGCCCGGCAAGCTGGCGGACTGCCAGGAAAAGGATCCTGCTCTGTCAGAACTGTTCATTGTGGAGGGTGACTCTGCCGGTGGTTCCGCCAAGCAGGGTCGCGAACGCCGCACCCAGGCCATCCTGCCGCTGAAGGGCAAGATCCTGAACGTGGAGAAGGCCCGGTTCGACAAGATGCTGTCCTCTGCAGAAGTGGGCACACTGATCACCGCCCTGGGCTGTGGTATCGGCCGGGAGGAGTTCGATCCTGACAAGCTGCGTTACCACTCCATCATCATCATGACCGATGCCGATGTGGATGGCTCCCACATCCGTACCCTGCTGCTCACCTTCCTGTTCCGGCAGATGAAGGAGATTATTGAGCGTGGTCATGTATTTATCGCTATGCCACCGCTGTACAAGGTCAAGCGCGGCAAGCAGGAGCAATACCTGAAGGATGAACGGGCCAAGGAAGCCTACCTGACGCAGACCGCTCTGGAGAACGCCCAACTGTTCGTTAATCCGGACGCGCCAGCCATCAAGGACACCGCCCTGGAAACCATGGTGAAGGATTACCAGGCGGTCATGGCCATGATCGACCGGTTGTCCCGGGCCTATCCGGAATTGGTACTCAAGCAGATGGTCTACAACAGCACACTGGCGCCGGACGACCTCCCCTCCGAGGAAGCCGTGACCCGTTGGGTGGGCCGACTGGGTGAAGGGCTTGACCTGGATACCCGCACCGGTACCAAGTACACCTTCTCCGTGGAGCGGGATACAGAGCGCAACCTGTTCCTGCCAAAGGTCACTACCTACGTCCATGGCATTCCCTACACCCATGTTTTCAGCCATGATTTCTTTGAATCATCGTCCTACAAGGCCATTGCCCGTCTGGGCGAAACCCTGGACGGGTTGATCGAGGACGGCGCCTACATCCAGCGGGGTGAGCGCAAGCAGCCGGTACTGAGCTTCGAAGGAGCTCTGGAGTGGTTGATGAAGGAAGCCCAGCGGGGGCTGAACATCTCCCGCTACAAGGGGCTTGGTGAAATGAACCCGGAGCAGCTGTGGGAAACCACCATGGACCCGGAAACCCGCCGCATGATGAAGGTGACCATCGAGGACGCGATTGCCGCGGATCAGATTTTCACCACGCTGATGGGGGACGATGTCGAACCCCGCCGGGACTTTATACAGACCAACGCGCTGTCTGTAACCAACCTGGATGTGTAGGTAGGTTCCCGATAAAGAAGAAAAAAGCCCCGGTGGCGATGATGCCAGCGGGGCTTTTTTGTGCCCGGGTAGTTAGCTCAGGAGGCGGTGGTTGCGGTGCGGCCAACATTGATACCGGCCCCGGACTCTGACGCGGGCAGCAGGTAGGTCTTCAGAAGATCGTTCAGCTGGTTGGCATAGTCCTCCACCGAGACGCCCTGATCGCGATACTTACGTCGTTTCAGATACCAGTCCTGCATCATTGCCTTGATCAGCGAAGACAGCAGCCTGGCGTTGATCTCCCGGAATACCCCCTGCTCTATGCCTTCCGAAATGACATTGCAGAAGATGGTCTCTATCTCCCGCTCAGTGGCGATAGCATTCTGCTTCTCCACCGCTGGCAGGCTCTTGGCTTCCATGAAGGAAAAGTAGAACCAGGGGCGGATCAGCTCGCTCAGGAATACATGGGCCCTGATCGCCTGGGATAGTTTGCTCACCGGGTCGTCAATACCATTGATATAGTGGAGGACGGTACGACGGGTCAGCTTGAAGCCGTGGCTCTGGATCAGGTGAATCAGGTCATCTTTGTTGCGGATGTAGGCGTAAAGCCCGCCCATACTGAGGCCGGAGTCCGCGCACAGGTCCCTCAAGGTCATGGCGTGGAAACCCTTGGAATTCGCCAGCCTGAGAGTGGAGTCGATAATCCGGGCAAGGTTCCGGGTTGCCGTGCCTTCCTTTTTTATGCGAATCCGGTCAGTATTTTCCTGGTAGAGTTCCCTGCAGATTTCTTCCTTGGATAACGCCAGTTCCGCTTTGAATGTCTCGTAATCCTGAATCATAGTTTACTTGCCTGCTTGCGAAGTGAGCAGTATACGCCATGTCCTATTGCCATGCCGAGGCCGGCTTCGCAGGTTGTAGGGGTTGAACTTGCCCCGATCCAAGGACCGGAACATGACCAATATCAGGCCACCGACAGGTAGCGATCCTGGGTCTCCGGATCGTTACGCAGGGCCTCGCTGCTGGCTTCGTGAACCACCTTGCCCTTCTCCAGTATGAAAGCCCGCTGGGCATGCCTGAGGGCAAAATGCACGCTCTGATCAGTAAACACGATCGTGGTGTTCCGGCCCAACTCATCTATCAGACGACCAATTTGCTGCACGATGACCGGGGCCAGGCCTTCGTTCGGCTCGTCCAGCAACAACAGCCTTGGCTGGATCATCAGGGACCTGGCCACGGTCAGCATCTGCTGCTGGCCACCGGATAGGGTGGCGCCATCCTGATCGGCCAGTTCCGCCAGCATGGAGTACTCGTCAAAGATCCTTTCTATGGTCCAGGCCTGGGGTTCCCCGGGACGCCGGTACTCGGCCACCTCCAGGTTCTCCCGTACCGTCAGACCGGGAAAGATCCGCCGATCCTCAGGCACATAGCCAATACCCAGTCGGGCAATGCGGTGGGCGGGAATACCGGCAATGGAATGGCCATCAAAGGTGATACGGCCGTGTCTTGGGGGTGTCAGTCCCATGATGCTTTTGAGGGTGGTGCTCTTGCCGGCCCCGTTGCGACCAAGCAGGCAGACGGTCTCCCCTTCGTTCACCGAAAAGCTGAGCCCCTGCAGGGCCAGGCTTTCGCCATAATAGGTATGGATATTATCAACCTCGAGCATCATGCGCTGGCCTCCTCTTGCTCTTCCTCTCCCAGGTACGCCCGGCGCACTTCGGGATGGGCCCTGACCTCCTCCGGGGTGCCGAAGAACAGCTTTTCCCCCCGGTGCATGACCAGGATCCGGTCAGCCAGACCGAAGACCACGTCCATGTCATGCTCGGTGATCAGGAAGGTGTAGTCACCGGAATCCGCCAGTTGCCGGATCAGGGTGGTGGTGCGTCGGGTCTCATCCGGGGTCATGCCGGCGGTGGGTTCGTCCAGCAGTACCAGATGGGGACGGGTGGCCAGTACCACCGCAATTTCCAGCAGGCGTTTATCGCCGTAGCTGATCACTTCCGCCCGCCGTTCCGCCAGATCCAGGATTTGCAGGCGCTCCAACAGGCCCCGGGCTTCCTCCTGGACGGCGCGGTTGCGGCTGGCCAGATTGAACAGTTTGCGGCTGTGGCCGTGGAAGGCGGTCAACGCCACCTCAACATTCTCCTGTACCGTCATTTCCGGGAAGATATTATTGATCTGGAATGACCGGGAAACGCCCATACGGCTGATCCGGTGCGGTGCCAGCCCGGTGATGTCCCGGCCTTCGAGCAGGATACGGCCGTCACTGGGCATCATCCGTCCTGACACCATGTTGTAGAAGGTCGTCTTGCCCGCCCCGTTGGGCCCGATAATGGCAATGGTTTCCCGGGGTTGCAGCTCCAGATCTATCCCGGAGACGGCGGTATTACCCCCAAAGCGTTTCGTAAGGTTACTTATAGTAAGTATGGGATCAGTCATGTTTGTTGGTCCACCAGTCCAGCAGGGTTCCGAGGGCACCCCGGCGGAAGAACATCACCATTAACGCCAGCACGATACCCAGGAACAGCATCCAGGCCTCGGTAAAGCTGGTGATCCAGGTTTCCAGTAACACGAAGATGGCGGCGCCCACAAAGGGCCCCAGGAAATACCCGGTGCCACCGAGGATGGACATCAGTACCGGTTCCGCCGACATCGACCAGTGCATCAACTCCGGACTGGCCACCCTCAGGAACGGTGCGATCAGGGCGCCGGCCAGTCCGGCGAAGGTGCCGGCAATGGTGAACGAGGCCAGCCGGTAGCTGCGTACGTTCAGGCCACAGAAAGCCACCCGCTCCGGGTTCTGACGGATCGCCCTGAGAATCAGCCCGAAGGAGCTGCGGCTGATAAGGTAGAGCACCAGCAAGGCGATACCGACCACGGCGAGGGTGACGTGGTAGTAAACCGCTGGATTGCCCAGGGTCAGGTCCAGCCCGAGGCCGAACTCGCTGATCCGGAAGCCGGCAATGCCGTCACTGCCGTTGGTTACATCGCGCCAGGAATGGGCAATGGTGAATACCATCATGCCGAAGGCCAGGGTCAGCATGGCGAAGTAGACCTCGCTGAGCCGCACGCAGAAGAACCCGATCACCAGGGCAAGCAGCCCGGAGAGCGCCATGGCGGCCACCAGGGTGTAGACCAGTGGCCAGTCCAGGTGCAACAGAAGCATGGCGGTGGTGTAGGCACCCATGCCGAAATAGGCGGCGTGGCCGAAACTGAGCATGCCGGTAAAGCCGAACACCAGGTTGAAGCTGACGGCGAACAATCCGAGAATCAGGATCTCGGTGAAAATAAAGAGGTAAAAATACGGTGCGAACCAGGGCAAGGCGATCAGCAGTACCACGGCAAGCAGTAATACCCCCATCACGATGGTCTGTTTCATGCGCTTGCCCCCCTGCCCATGATGCCCGTGGGTCTGAACAGCAGCACCAGGGCCATGCCGAGGAAAGGCAGTAACAGGTTGAAGTCGGGCAGGTAGCGTCCGCCGAAACCGTAGATGGCGCCGAGAATCAGGGCCCCGATCAGCGCACCGGGGAAGCTGCCCAGGCCGCCGATGACCACCACAATGAACGACTCGATAATGATCTTGTCCCCCATGCCGGGATCGATGGTGCGCATGGGGGCCGCAATAACGCCGCCAACTCCGGCGAGCCAGGCGCCAAAGGCGAACACGCCTGTGACCACCAACCGGGTATTGATGCACAGGGCTTCGGCCATGTCCCGGTCGAGGGCGGCGGCACGCATGATCTTGCCAACCCGGGTACGATTGAACAGGTACCACAGCCCCGCCACGATGATCAGGCCCATGGCGATCACAAACAGGCTGTAGACCGGGTAGGGGCTGCCCAGCAGCGACACTGTGCCTTCCAGCAGTGCCGGCGGGTAGACGGTCTGTATATTGGAGCCGTAGATGCTGCGTACGCTCTCGCTGATGATCAGCAGGATGGCGAAGGTCAGCAGCAGGCTGTCCGCCACATCCCGGCCATAGATGAAACGCAGCATCAGGCGGTCGATCACCACGGCGATCACGGCGACGCCCAGGGGCGCGATCAGCAATGCCATCCAGAACGGCAGGCCGACCAGGGCAATCAGGGTGTACCCGAAATACGCCCCCAGCATGTACAGGGCCCCGTGGGCAAAGTTGATGATATTGAGCACGCCAAAGACGATGTTCAGTCCCACCGCAATCACAAACAGCAGCAGGCCCATCTCCAGGCTATTGAGTAATGCCGCTCCCAGGCCAGACATAGACACCTCGATTCAGTGATTGTCGGATCAGCCGGCTTCCCTGCCCTACTGATGATCCTTTGGTCCGGGGACTGGTTACAGGGAGCAGCCGGTTTCTGCCACGGTGCGGGCCACCTGCTCGCCATCAAATACCCTGACATTGGTCAGGGTGCGGATGCCGTGTTCCGGGTGCATGGGACCGGAGACACCCCAGTTGGGACTGACCATGGCCTGGTTGTCGCCCTTGCGGAAGGTCACCTGGCCATTGGGGGCGTCCATGGTCATGCCGGACAGGGCGCTGGCCACCGCCGGGCCATCGGTGGTGCCGGCGGCTTCCATGGCCTGCTTGTAGGCGTAGACCGCGGCGTAGGCGCCTTCGGCGTTGTAACTCGGGGCACTGCCGTACTTGTCGAGGTAGGCTTTGACGAAAGCGCGGTTGATCTCGTTGTCGTAGGCGTCATACCAGTAGCGGGTGGACAGCCACACGCCTTCCGGCATCTGGTCGCCCAGGGCGTCTAGCACCTCGGTGGCCGCCCCGACGGTGAACATCACCTCATAGCCCTGGTCGAAGAAGCCCAGGTTGTTGGCCTGGCGGATAAAGTTCACCAGGTCGCCACCCCAGGTGGAAATGATGATGCCTTCCGGCTCGGCGTCCATGACACCGTTGATAAATGGGGTGAAGTCCTCGGCACCGAAGCGGGGAAAGGCGGTGTACTCCATCAGCTCCACCTCCGGTTTCATTTCCTTGAGGTAGTTGCCGAAGTACTCCCAGGTCTGGTGACCGAAGGCATAGTCCGGTCCGATGGTGGTCCACCGGGTGGCATCCAGCTCCGAGGCGATCATTGCTGCCGCCTTCTGGTTCTGAGCCACATTGACGCTGATGCGGTAGGTGAATTCATTACACAGCGAGCCGGTGACATCCGGGGTGGCGGCGTGGGTGATGATCAGCGGTTTCTGCAGCTCCGGCACGGTGGGCACCATCCCCTGGGCTACCCCGGAGCTGTCCAGTCCGACCAGGGCGTCGACGCCATCCTGGTAGACCAGCTTGCGGGCCGCCTGGATGGCGGTGGCCGCCTTGCCCTGACTGTCTTCGTAGATGACTTCCACCTGACGCCCGAGAATGCCACCGGAGGCGTTAATCTCCTCCACGGCGAGGTTGATGCCCCGCTGGGCAAATTCACCATAGGTGGCGGCGCTGCCGGACAGGATATAGATGCCGCCGAGGCGGATCGGATCCTCCGCAGTGGCATTGCCGGCACCGAGGGCAAGGGTGGTCGCAGTGGCCGCGGAAACCAGCAGGTTCTTGGCACTGAACTGTTTCATGTTCGATCGCTCCTGACGTTTTTGTCTTTGTTGTTACTGAAAGCAGCTTTCCGGATACCGTCCCTTTGGGCTTGTTATGGCCTTCCCTGTGGTCCTGCAGCGGGAGATTCCCCACTGGTTACTACGGGGCCAACTGGTCCCGCAGGATGTTCTTGCGGATCTTGCCGGTGGCGGTCTTCGGCAGATCGCCTACTACTACCCGCCTGGGTACCTTGAACCGGGCCAGTCGCTCACGGCAGTGGTCGATGATCATCGCCTCGGTAAGTGAGCCGTCGTCATGAGCCGGGGCCACGAAGGCGCAGGGCACCTCACCCCAGATATCATCAGCCATGGCCACCACCGCAGCTTCGGAGACCGCCGGGTGCTGGTAGAGGGCTTCCTCCACCTCCAGGCTGGAGATGTTCTCGCCCCCGGAGATGATGATGTCCTTGGCCCGGTCGCGGATCTCGATGTAGTGGTCCGGGTGCACCACGGCCAGGTCACCGGAATTGAACCAGCCCCGGTGGAACGCCCGGGCGGTGGCATCCGGGTTTTTCAGGTAACCCTTCATGATGGTGTTGCCGCGAATGCAGATCTCGCCGAGGGTCTGGCCGTCGTGGGACACGGGCTCGCCGGTGCTCCGGTCGAGCACGGTAATGTCCTCCACTGACAGGGTCTGTACGCCCTGGCGGGCCATCTTCAGGGCCTTCTTCTCCAGCGGCAGGTCCGCCCATTCCGGCTGTGGCACGCACAGGCTGGCGGGGCCGTAGGATTCAGTGAGTCCGTAGAGGTGGGTGATCTGGAAACCGATTTCCCCGGCCTTGCGGATCACCGCGCTGGGTGGCGCCGCACCGCCGAGGGCAAACTGTGCCGGCGAGGACAGCCGTCTGCCCTGCCGGCCCAGTTCGGTCAGCACCATGTTCAGTACAATGGGTGCGCCACACAGGTGGGTGACGCCGTATCGCTCGATGCGCTGGTAGATCTCGTCCGCGTCCACCTGCCGCAGGCAGACATGGGTGCCGCCCACGGCAGTAATGGCCCAGGTATAGCCCCAGCCGTTGCAGTGGAACATGGGCAGGGTCCAGAGGTAGACGGTGCTGTCATTCATGTTGAAGGCCATGGCATCGCTCATGGCCGCCAGGTAGGCGCCCCGGTGGTGGTAGACCACGCCCTTGGGGTTGCCGGTGGTGCCGGAGGTGTAGTTGAGGCTGATGGCGTCCCATTCATCCCCGGGCCCCGGCCCGTTATCCCCGGTATCGGCAGCGGCCAGCCAGACTTCATAACCCTGGTCGGCAAGGCCGTCGCTGGCGCCGGCGTCCCGCTCCACGGCGATCAGCATCGGTCGCTCGTCCACCGACTCCAGAGTTTCCCGCACCAGGGATTCGAACCCGGTGTCATAGACCAGAACCCGGGCCTCACCATGATTGAGGATAAACCCCAGGGCGGCGGCGTCCAGGCGGATATTGAGGGTATTGAGCACGGCGCCGGCCATGGGCACGCCGTAGTGGGCTTCCAGCATCTCATGACTGTTGGGGCACAGCATCGCCACGGTGTCGTCCCGACCAATGCCGGCGTCGGTCAGGGCATTGGCCAGACGGCAGCTCCGCTTCAGGAACTGGCGATAGCTGAGGGTCATATCCTCGTCGATGACAGCTGTCTTGTCGGGATAGACAGTGGCCGAACGCCTGAGGAAGCTTACCGGGCTCAGGGTCGCGTAGTTGGCCACGGTTTTACCCAGTTCATTGTATTTATTCATGGGTGTAACCGTTATTGTCCGGGCCCCGTGGGCATCCGTTGTGGTTTCTGTGGTGTGGACGGGATCACAGCCATCGACGGGTGCCGGGGTGTGCCTTTCGAGACCACCTGTTTTGTTGTTTGGGCTTAAAAGAACGTAGAGCGAGCGTTCGACATATTCAAATAACTACGCCATTGAATTTCGCTATGAAGGTCTTTGGAAAAACCAGAAAGGTATCGGAAGGCAGTATCTGTAAGTAATGCGGGGTCAGTGAGTGCTCGCTTTTAGACATTGGTCCAAGAGCGGTAACGCCAGGCGACAGCGTCTTCAGCTATCGCCCTTGCCTTGCCCGGCGGCGCCGGGCGCTATCACTTCTTCCAGGGTGTGCCCGGTCAGGCGGCGGATGGTACGCCACAGATAGAAGAAGATGGCGATCATCATCACCATGGAGGGAATGGCAATCATCGGGTAACTCACCAGGGTCATGCGCCCCAGCTCCTCATTGAATGCCTGGGTGCCGGAGGGGCTGGTGACAATCCAGCGGGCCAGGATGTAGTTCATGATGGCGGAAAACAGGAAGGTGCCGGCGAAGAAATAACTGGCCTTCATCAGCCGGCTTTCGAACTCATCCTCGCAGTTCCTTTCCTTCAGGGATTGCTGGATCTTGTGTACATCCAGCACCGCGGGGTTATACAGCAGGGTCCGCACCAGTGGATATTTTGTACGGGTGGAAATCAGTACCGCCAGACCAATGACCAGTGGCACGGCGGCTTCCTTGATGGCAAGCCAGCGAGCGTCGATCTCCATCAGGCCGATACCGCCGGTGAGCCCCACGCTGATGACACCCAGTACCGCGATAAAGTTCTTCTTGCGATAGCGGATCAGCTCGAACAGCCCCCACCCCAGGGGAAACGCCAGGCCGATCAGCAGGGCCCAGGTGCTGCCCAGATAGTCGTCGCCACTGAGCTTCATCAGGATCAGGGACGGGATAACGATGCTGACCAGCAGGTCGATCCAGGGGCGGGGTTTATGGTCGGGGATGGAGGATGTCTGTTCGGTCATGGAGCGGACCCTGTGGCGTGTTCAGAATTGCATCTGATGATAACACGGGGTCGGTGCAAAGTTGGTGTCCGGAGATGGAAACCGGGGACCGGTCACGGCGGGTACCAGTCTCCGGGCCTGGTGGGCATGTCGGCTTATGATTCCTGGTTCAGCTCAGGTGTCAGCAACCATTCGGCACTGTCATTCCAGACATCCATACGGGTGATCCTGCCATTGCGTACCTCGAAGCGGTCGAGGTAGCGGTTGCCGGCGAAGGGGCGACCATCGGGCCATTCCCCGTAGAGGGTGCCGTTGGAGTAAACCACGGTATGGTCCTCATGTTCGGTCCAGTCAAAAGGCCCGAGGGCCTTCTTCACCCACGCGTAGCGACCACTGTTGAAATCGGTGATTGCCTGGGGGCTGGCCATTGCACGCCCACCGGTAAAGGTAATACGCACGTCCGCCGCCATATAGGTGGCGGCAAGCTCCGGGGCCGGTGCCATGGAGGCTTCCAGAAAATTGCTAACAATTGTTATGGCTTCGTCTTTATTAGACATACGCTTTTCTCCAGGGTAATGATCACGGATTGGTTGTAAATTGCTCTATTTCGGTGCAGAAAACCACATAAAGCGCCTTTAAGGTGCCAGTTTTTAGCTTTTCTTTCGATATAGACTTCATTTTACTGGCATCCATGTTGCTAGCAACATTCATACAAACGCTAGCAAACTGGAGAAAGACAATGGGTGTCAAAACACGTATTAAACACGGGATCCTGACCCTGGCCACCGCCAGTCTGGTTTCCCTGGCCGGTCTGGCACAGGCGGAGGAAACCCTCAAGGTCGGCCTGGTGGCCGCCCTCTCAGGCCAGTCGGCCAAGTCTGGTGAAGCCATTACCCGCGGACTGACCATTGCCATCGACGAGATCAACGCCAACGGCGGTATTCTCGGCCAGCAGGTGGAACTGCTGCGTCGGGATGACGAAAGCAACCCCAACAAGGGCCTGCTCGCTGCCCGGGAACTGGTTCAGAAAGAAGAGGTGGCGGTACTGTTCGGTGGCCTGGACACTCCCGTGTCCCTGGCCATCGTGCCGCTCGCCAACCGCATGCAGTTCCCGTTCATGGGCGTCTGGGCCGCAGGCACCCCCATTACCCACAACGGTGCCGGGGAGAACTACGTGTTCCGGGTATCCGCCGTGGATGAGCTGGTGGATGAAGCCCTGGTGCAATACGGTATTGACCAGTACGACATGAAGAAGCCAGGGATGATCCTGATCAACAATCCCTGGGGCGAGTCCAATGAAAAGGGTTTCCGCAAGGCGCTGGAATCCCGGGGTATGGAATGGGCCGGTATCGAACGTTTTGAGAGTGGCGATACCGATGTCGTGCCGCAGCTCAGCCGTCTGAAAGACTCCGGTGCCGATGCCCTGCTGATGGTGGCCAATGTGTCTCCGTCCGCCCAGGTGGTGAAGTCCCTGGACCGTATGGGTTGGGAGGTACCCATCGTCTCCCACTGGGGCCCGGCAGGCGGCCGTTTCAGTGAACTGGCCGGCGAGAACGCTGACAGGGTTCACTTCATCCAGACTTTCACCTTTGTGGAAAATCAGCAGGGCAAGGGCGCCGACGTCCTGGCGGCGCTGAAGGAAAAGTATCCCGAGATCCAGGGCCTGGCGGACGTCACCCCGGCGGTGGGTATCGCCAACGCCTATGACGCCATGCACCTGACCGCGCTGGCTATCGAGAATGCCGGCAACACCGAGGGACCGGCGATTCGCCAGGGCTACTACGATATCGACGCCTATGAGGGTCTGATCAAGACCTACCAGTCGCCCTTCTCGCCGGATCAGCACGACGCCGTGGGTCCGGAAGACTATGTGTTCACCCATTTTGTGGATGGCCAGATCGTACCCCTCGACCTGTAACACCCTTGACCGATAAGCCCCTGCACGGGGCCATAGCCGGTCGGGCCGAATCCCGGCCGGCGGAGGAACCACATGATTACCGCAAGCATCATCAGTGGCCTGGGCATGGGCAGCATGTATGCCCTGCTGGCCCTGGGTTTCCATATCACCTTTATCGTGTCCCGCACCGTCAACTTCGCCCAGGGCAGCGCGATGATGGTGGGTGCCGTGCTGGGCTATACCTTCTGCATCACGCTTGGGTTGCCCTGGATTGTCGCGGCTGCCCTCGCCCTGGGCCTGTGTGCGATCTACGGCCTGGCTATCGAGCGTTTCCTCGTACGTCCTTTCCATAGCCGGGGCTCCGAAGCCTGGCTGATGGCTACCGTGGCGGGTGGTCTGCTGGTGGACAACCTGGTGATGTTCACCTTCGGCAAGGAACCGCGCCGCTTCCTGCTGGAGCCGGTGGATATCCGCCTGGAACTGTTCGGCACCGGGGTCGACCTGATGCAACTGATCATTCCGGCAGTGGTGGCGGTGATCGTGATAGCGCTGATCCTGATCCGCCGCTACACGCGACTGGGCAAGGTGTTGGGCGCCACGGTCCAGAACCCGTCGGCGGCGCGAATGATGGGTATTCATGTGAACCGGGTGGTGGCGGTGTCCTTTGCCATCTCCACGGTGTTTGCCGGTATCGCCGGTCTGCTGATCGCGCCTCTGGTGAGCGTGCATTCCGAAATGGGCACATTGTTTGGTCTCAAGGCCTTTGCAGTGGCGATCCTCGGGGGGATTGCCAGTGCCAACGGTGTGGTGATGGCGGGACTGCTGTTCGGTCTGGCGGAGGCGCTGATCATTGTCTACCTGGGCTCGACGGTGGCCCAGATCGTGACCTTTTCCCTGGTGATCGTTGCCTTGGCCATCCGGCCCAACGGTCTGTTCGGAACCAGAACGCTGGTGAAAGTATGACTGCTTCGACAAGACCCTGGCTGGCGCCGGGACTGTTGGTCTTGCTGGCGCTGGGGGCCACCATTCTGTCGTTCACTCTCGGTGGATACGGACTGCTGGTGCTGACCCTGATTGCCCTGACCACCACCGTGTGCAGCGGCCTCAATATCCTGATTGGTCTCAGTGGCCAGATTTCGTTTGGCCATGTGGCGTTCTACGCCATTGGCGCCTACATCTCGGCTCTGATGACCATGGCAGGCCTGCCTCTTCCCCTCGCCATGGTCACCGCCGCCGTGGCAACCGCAGTGGTTGGCGCGTTGCTGGCATTGCCCGCGGTGAGGGTCAGCGGGCCCTACCTGGCGATGGTGACTATCGCCTTTGGCTTTATCATTCACCATGGTCTCATCGAATGGCGTTCCGTGACCGGCGGTGCCAATGGTCTGGCCGGTGTGCCCATGCCGGAAACTGGTCCGTTACCGGCAGATACCGGCCTGGCGCTGATGGCCTGCGCATTGATGGTGGCGTCGCTGGTGTTCTTTCATCGCCTGGTGGGCAGTGGCTGGGGGCGCGCGATCCGTTCGGTAAAGGCCACGGAGATCGCGGCCCGTTCCCTGGGCTTCAGTCCTTTGCAGACCAAGACCCTGGCTTTTGCCCTGTCGGCTCTGTTCGCCGGCGTGGCGGGGTCCTTGCTGTCGCCGCTGATGATGTTCATTAACCCGGAGTCCTTCCCCTTCACCCAGTCGATCCTGTTTGTGCTGGCGGTCATCGTTGGTGGCGCCGGTACGGTATTCGGACCGCTGCTGGGGGCCATCCTGATCGTGCTGGTGCCGGAACTGCTTTCCGGCATGGCGGAGATGCGGCTGTTACTGTTCTCCGGTGTGTTGCTGGCGGTGCTGTGGATTGCGCCGACTGGCGTGCTGGGTGTACTACAGGCAAGGTTTGCCCGACCCGCCAAACTCACCCCGGCTGAGCAGCCCGATCAACAACGCCTTGCGGATTTCCTCACCCGTCAGGGGACGGATACCGGCCTGGTGGTGGAGAATATCGGCATCCGTTTTGGCGGAGTGAAGGCCGCGGACAAGGTGAGTTTCAGTGCCACGCCGGGGTCGGTCACCAGCATTATCGGGCCCAATGGCGCTGGCAAGACCACCGTACTGAACATGGTCAGTGGCTTCTATGCCCCGGACAGTGGCCGGATTACCCTGGACTCGGATCTTGCTGGCCTGCCGGCCTGGAAAATCGCCCGGGCGGGCATTGGCCGGACCTACCAGACCACCCAGCTGTTTGCCGGAATGACCGTGCTGGAGAACCTGCTGGCCGGTATGCAGCAGGGAAGACTGGAGGATTGCTGGCACCGGCCGGATCCGGACCAGGTGACCCTGGCCATGGATCTGCTGGCCCTGGTGGGGTACCGGGGCTCGGTGCATACACCGGCCGAGGCCCTGCCCCACGTGGACCGCCGTCTGGTGGAGATTGCCCGCGCCCTGGCCCTGGCACCCAAGGTGCTGTTGCTGGACGAGCCGGCGGCGGGCCTGAGCCGGGCCGACACGGACCGGGTGTCCGAACTGCTGCGGACCATCGCGGGCTACGGCATCGCCGTGATCCTGGTGGAGCACGACATGACCATGGTGATGTCGGTCTCCGATCGCATCCTGGTGCTGGACTCCGGCCGTCCCATTGCCTGGGGTGAACCGGAGGAGGTGCGCGACAATCCGGATGTGGTACGGGCCTACCTGGGCAGTACCGATTACCAGGCTCCACCCCGACCGGAGCCCTGGAACGGCAGCCGCGACGCCACCCTGTTCGTCAAGGACCTGGTGATCGACTACGGTGCCGCGCCGGTGGTGGAGGGTGTCAGCCTGGTGGTGAATCCCGGGGAGCTGATCGCCATCCTTGGGGCGAATGGCGCCGGCAAGTCCAGCATCCTGCAGACCATCGCCGGCCTGCATCCGGCCTCCGGTGGTTCGGTGGTGCTCAACAACGTGAGTATCGAAAGCCTCGATGCGGCCCGTATCGCCGGCAAGGGCCTGGCCCTGGTACCGGAAGGCCGCCAGGTATTCCCGGAGCTGAGCGTGAGGGACAACCTGCGGATGGGGGCCTATACCCGAACCGATCAGGGCAACCTGAATCAGGACATCGAACGTATCCTGGAGCGCTTCCCACGCCTGAGGGACCGTATCGACAGTCCTGCCGGACTGTTGTCCGGTGGCGAGCAGCAGATGGTGGCCATCGGCCGCGGTTTGATGGCGAAGCCGTCGATCCTGTTGCTGGACGAACCCTCGCTGGGGCTGGCACCGGCCATGGTGGCGGAGCTATATGATGCCCTGGCCGCACTGCGGGATGAGGGCGTCACCCTGCTGCTGGTGGACCAGATGGCCAACCTGGCGCTGCAGGTGGCCGACCGGGCCTACGTGCTTGAAACCGGTCGCGTGGTGCATTCCGGCAGCGCTGAGGATTTGCGTAACGATCCCGAACTGGAAGCCGCTTATCTGGGAGAGAACGTCGCATGAGCGTGATCCACTTTACCAACCTGCGTCTGCCCGAGCGCCCGCAACATGTTGCGGAACTGCGAGTGGAGGACGGGCGCTTTGTCAGCCGGTTCAGCGACGCAGCTTCACCCCGGACCATGGACCTGGGCGGACACCTGGTGCTGCCGGGTCTGATCGAAACCCATATCCACCTGGACAAGGCCTGTATCATGGACCGCTGTCAGCTCAGTGAGGGCACCCTGGACGAGGCCGTCTCCAGCACCAGCAAGGCCAAGGCCGGATTCACCGAAGCCGACGTCTACCAGCGGGGCGCAGGAATCCTTGAACAGGCCATCACCCAGGGCACTACCCATATGCGCACCCATGTGGAGCTGGACCCCGGCATCGGCCTGACCGGGTTCCGGGCGATTCAGCGCCTGCAGCGGGACTACGCCTGGGCCATCGGCCTGGAAATCTGTGTGTTTCCCCAGGAAGGGCTGCTTAGCAACCCGGGTACCGAGGCGCTGCTGTGCGAGGCCCTGGAGAGTGGTGCCACGGTGCTGGGGGGCTGCCCCTACATGGACAGTGATCCTCCGGGCCAGATCCGCCGGCTGTTCGAACTGGCCCGCCACTATGACTGTGACCTGGACCTGCACCTGGATTTCGACCTGAACCCGGAGGGCATGACGATTCCGGAAGTGATCCGCTGCACCCGGGAACATGGCTGGCAGCACCGGGTGACCATCGGCCATGTCACCAAGCTGTCGGCGTTACCCCCGGAGACCTTCCGGGAAACCGCCCTGGCCCTGGCCGAAGCCGGAGTGCAGGTAACGGCCTTGCCCTCCACCGACCTGTTCCTGACCGGTCGCGATGCCAGCCATAACGTCCCCCGGGGCGTGGCGCCGCTACCGAAACTGCACGATTGTGGCGTGACCTGTTCCCTGTCCACCAACAATGTTGGCAATCCGTTCACGCCCTTTGGCGATGTCTCTTTGATCCGCCAGGCCAACCTGCTGGCCAACGTCTGTCACCTGGGCACCCCGGCGGAACTGGCCCGGTGCCTGACCTGGGTGTCGGAAGAATCCGCGAGGATGATCCGCCTGCCGGATTATGGCCTGACGCCGGGCTGCCATGCCGATTTCCTGGTGGTGGATGCCCCCACGCCGGCGGATGTGATCGGTGAGCTGGGTCAGCCGCTGATGGGATTCAAGGCCGGCCGGCAAACCTTCGAGCGGTCTCCGGCGACCCTGTTGCGGCCCTGAACCTATTGTGAATGCCGACTCGCTGGCGGATCAGGCATTGGAGAGTACGGCCTTGAGATCCACTTCCGGCTCCCGGTTGTCCTCCAGCGCCAGTTCCGCTTCCAGATGATCCAGATGGTGCTCCATCAGCCTTACGGCCCGGGCCCTGTCGCCCTCTGACAGGGCTTGCAGGATGCCGCGATGCTCGTCGTGCTGGCAGGAGGGTTCGTCGTTGCGCTGATACAGGGCGACGATCAGTGAGCTGCGTACCATCAGATTGTCCAGTATGTCGGCCAGCACGCTGTTGCCGCTGATTTTCCCCAGCAACTTATGAAAGGCACTCAGTTCCCCAATGATGGCCCGACGGTCGCTGTCCCGGGTGGCCTTTCCTTCAGCCCTCATATGGGCGTCCACCTGGCGTGAAAACTTGCGCATCCGTTCCGGAGTGATGGACTTCACCACCGCCCCTTCGATGGCACGACGGGCCACGAAGATTTCCCGTGCCTCCTCTGCCGTGGGCTGGGACACATGGGCGCCACGGTTGGGCTCGATGGTGACGATCTTCTGCAGGGCCAGGCGCTGGAGGGCGGCCTGAACGTGGTTGCGGTTGGCCTTGAGGGAATCGACGATCTGGGCCTCCACCAGCCGGGTGCCGGGGGGCAGCAGGTGTTGGGCAATGGCCCGGGAGAGGGATTCGATGATCCGTTCGACTTCCTTCTGTTTACTGGTGCGTAGCGGGGTACCCATGGGTCGTTGGTTCACTGGTCCGTTGGCAGGAAAGAGGATCGGCGCGCGTGCCGCATTATCGCTAGCAATCTATCTGCTTCGTATTATCTTCCCCCGAGGGCCCAAGAGCAAACCCTGGCCCTCCCTGGGGCATGGCTGCTTCCTGATAGTGCATGCATAACTGAAAGACCTGGCCGAAACGCTAGCGATAGACCGGGCATGGCAATGCATGGCCTCTGTACATTGCGGATTTAAATAGGATTTCTTGGGATTTTAGGAAGGCGACATATCCTTGGCTTATCGATTGCATGCACTTCGGTAACCATTCACACCATGGAGCATGCAAAATGAATCGTCGGGACTTCCTCAAGGGCGCCACATCGCTTTCCGTCGGGGCCAGCATCCTGCCACTGTTCAAGGTACTGCCGGCCTCCGCCGCCAGTCAGGAGACCGCCGTGGTGGTCATCGGTGGAACCATCAACAGCCTGGACATCCATCGCAGCGGTACCAACCGGGACAGCTACCAGGTGGCCATCAACTGCTACGACCGGCTGGTATCCTTCGGCACCAAGCAGATGCCGGACGGTTCATTGAGCTACGACTATGACAACGTGGTCCCGGAACTGGCGGAATCCTGGGAAATCAGCGACGACGGCACGGTGATGACCTTCACCATCCGTGAGGGCGCTACCTTCTGGGACGGCAAGCCGGTCACCGCCCACGATGTGAAGTGGTCACTGGACCGGGCGGTGTCACTGGGTGGCTTCCCCACGGTGCAGATGAAGGCCGGGCGTCTGGAAAAACCGGAGCAGTTCGAAGCAGTGGACGACCGCACCTTCCGCATCACCCTGCCGTTCTCCTCCAAGTTGGCGCTGCCGGACCTGGCCACACCGATCCCCATCATCATCAACTCGCAAGTAGCGAAGGCCAACGCCACCGAGGACGATCCCTGGGCCACCGAATACCTGCACCGCAACCCGGCCGGTTCCGGCGCCTACAAAGTGGCCCGCTGGGATGCCGGCCAGCAGCTGGTTTACGAGCGCAACGACAACTGGGCCGGTGGTCCGGTACCGGGGTATGCGCGGGTCATCCTGCGGGAAGTGCCCGCCCAGTCCACCCGCCGCGCGCTGATCGAGCGGGGCAGCGTCAGTGTGTCCCAGAACATTCCCAACAAGGATGCCAAGGAACTGGCCAGCAAGCCGGGCGTGAAGGTGGTCAGCACGCCAATCGAGAACTGCATTTTCTCCCTGTGCACCAACGTCGATTTCGAGCCTTTCAAGGACAAGCGGGTGCGTCAGGCCGTGGCCTGGTCAATCCCCTACGAGAAGATCTTCGAACAGGCCGCCTATGAGCAGGGTGTGCCCATGTGGGGCGGTACCCCGACTGTGGACGAAATCAGCTGGCCGCAGAAATCCCCGTACAGCCAGGATCTGGAGAAAGCCAAGGCCCTGCTGGCGGAAGCGGGCTACGAGGATGGCTTTGATGTACCGCTGTCCTTCAACCTGTCCCACGCGGACTGGGCGGAACCGGCGGCACTGCTGATCCAGCAGGGGCTGGCGGACGTTGGCATTAACGCTACCATCGAGAAAATCCCCGGTGCCAACTGGCGTACCATCGCCCTCGTGGAGAAGAAACTGCCTCTGCACCTGGAGAACTTCGGCGGCTGGCTGAACACCCCTGACTATTACTTCTACTGGGCCTATATCAAGGGCAACCTGTTCAACTCCTACAACTACGACAACCCGGAAATGGCCAGGCTGGTGGACGACACCCTCGATATGGCCATGGACCACCCGGATTACGCCCCCAATGTGAAGCGCATGATCGAGTTGGCGTTCGATGAGATCCCGCGGATCCCCTTGTGGCAGCCGACCCTGAACGTGGCGCTCAACGAGTCGGTGGGTGGCTACGAGTACTGGTTCCACCGCCAGATGGACATTCGTGCCCTGAAGCCCGTCTGACCGGATCCACAGGAGAGCTCCCTTGTCATCAATATGGCTGAAAGTGCGCAGCGTTGCCCTGCGCCTGTTACAGGCCGTACCCACTGTGTTTGGCATCCTGGTGGTGTGCTTCCTGCTGACCCGGGCGTTGCCCGGGGATCCGGCGGCCTACTTCGCCGGTGATATGGCAGATGCCGAGTCTATTGAGGAGGTTCGCCAGAACATGGGGCTGGACAAGCCCCTTCCGGTGCAGTTCGTCACCTACATCAGGGACCTGGTCCAGGGGGATCTGGGCATGGCGATCTCTACCGGCCAGCCGGTGATGTCGGAGTTGGCCAGCCGACTGCCCGCCTCCCTGGAACTGACCCTGGGGGCGTTGCTGCTGTCGTTCATGATCGCGGTGCCACTGGGCGTACTGGCCGCGACCCGGCCCAATACCTGGGTCGATCATATATGCCGATTTCTGGTAACCGCCGGGGTTTCCCTACCCACCTTCTTTACCGGCCTGGCACTGATGTACGTGTTCTATTACCTGCTGGGGTGGGCGCCGGCGCCCATGGGCCGGCTGGATATGATGTACCTGCCACCTGAGCCGGTGACCGGGTTCCTCACCGTCGACGCCATCATCGCCGGTGAGTGGGAGATACTGGGTGCGGCCCTGGCGCAACTGGCGCTGCCGCTGATCACCCTGGCCCTGTTCACCCTGGCGCCCATCGCCCGCATGACCCGGGCCGCCATGCTGCAGACCCTGTCCAGTGACTTCGTGCGGACCGCCCGCGCCGCTGGCCTCAGTGGCCGCCGGGTACTGGTGACCTACGCCTTCCGCAATGCGCTGCTGCCGGTGGTGACTACCCTGGGCATGGTGTTCTCCTTCGTGCTCGGTGCCAATGTGCTGGTGGAAAAGGTCTTTGCCTGGCCCGGCATCGGCTCCTTTGCAGTGGAGGCGTTGGTGGTGTCGGACTACGCGGCGGTGCAGGGCTTTGTGCTGTCCATGGCGCTGTTGTTTGTCGCCCTGAACCTGCTGATCGATGTGATCTACACCCTGATTGACCCCCGTGTGGGTGAGGAAGGCTGAGCATGACCAGTATGACCACTCCCGCCTCCCCGAAACTGGAAGGTTCGCCCCGCATCAGCTACTGGCAGCACCTGCGCCATGTGATGTCGGAAAATCCGGTCACCGGGCTGGCCTTCGGCCTGTTCGCGTTGTTCATCGGCATGGCCCTGTTCGGGCCCTACCTGGTGCCCTACGATCCGTTGAATACTGGTGTCGGCCCGGCGCTGCAGGCGCCAAGCACCACGCACTGGTTCGGTACCGACCAGCTTGGGCGCGATGTCTTCTCCCGGGTGGTGGTCGCCACCCGACTGGATCTGCTGATTTCGGTATCGGCGGTGGCCATCTCCTTTGTGCTGGGCTCCATCATGGGCTCGTTCGCCGGCTACTTCGGTGGCTGGACCGATCGTATTACCGGCCGGGTGGTGGACACCATCATGGCGTTCCCGCTGTTCGTGCTGGCCATGGGCATTGTGGCGGCGGCGGGCAACACCGTGGAGAACATTGTCTACGCTACCGCCATCATCAACCTGCCCTTCTACGCCCGCATGGCCAGGGCGGAGGTGAGCATCCGCCGTAACGCAGGGTTTGTGCAGGCAGCGCGGCTGTCCGGTAACTCCGAGTTGCGGGTGTTGTTCGGCCATATCTTCCCCAACACGCTGCCGCCGATGATGGTGCAGATCTCCCTGAATATGGGGTGGGCCATCCTCAATGCTGCCGGCCTGTCCTTCATCGGTCTGGGCGTGCAACCGCCGGCCCCGGAGTGGGGCATCATGGTGGCCGAGGGTGCCAACTTCATTATCTCTGGCGAGTGGTGGCTGGTGATCTTCCCGGGCATGGCCCTGATGCTGGCGGTGTTTACCTTCAACCTGATCGGCGATGGCCTGCGGGATCTGGTGGATCCCCAGCGCCGCACCTGAGGATCCCGGCTATGAGACATACTTCAACCATACCGCTGCTGGATATCCGGCACCTGAGTGTGGACTTCGTGACCCGCAAGGGCACGGTCCGCGCCATCGACGACATCTCCGTGGCGGTGGACAAGGGCGAGACCCTGGGCATCGTCGGCGAGTCCGGTTCAGGCAAGTCCGTCACTTCCTATGCCGTGATGCGGATCCTCGACCGGGCCGGACGCATCGCCGGCGGCAGCATCACCTATGGCGGTATTCCGCTGCACAAGGCCCGGGAAAAGGACATGCGGGACATCCGTGGCCGCGAGATATCGATGATTTTCCAGAACCCCCGCGCCGCCCTGAACCCGATCCGCCGTATCGGCCAGCAGGTGGCGGATGTGCTGATGGAGCACAACCAGGCCTCCCGGGGTAATGCCCGGCAAAAGGCTATCGAGATGCTCCAGGCGGTGAAAATCCGTGATCCGGAGCAGCGCTACAACGCCTACCCCTTCGAGCTGTCCGGCGGCATGTGCCAGCGGGTGGTGATCGCCATCGCCCTGGCCTGCCGGCCCCGGTTGCTGATCGCCGACGAGCCCACCACCGGCCTGGATGTGACCACTCAGAAGGCGGTGATGGACCTGATTGTCGAGCTCACCCGTGAGTACGACATGTCCACCATCCTGATCACCCATGACCTGGGGCTGGCGGCGGCCTATTGCGACCGACTGGTGGTGATGCAGACGGGCAAGGTGATCGAGGCCAACGGCTCGGCGGAACTGTTCCACAGTCCCCGCCAGGACTACACCCGGCAGTTGCTGCAGGCGACGCCCCACCGGGATTCCCTCGTGCGCGACCTGTTGCCGCCGGCGATGAAGGCCCAGGCCATGCCCTTACCAGAGGAGCGCGCCACGGTTGAGCCGATACTCACCGTTAGCAATCTGCGCAAACAGTTTGGCAAGTCCGGTGCCGAAGGCAGCCACCTGGCGGTAGAGGATCTGTCGTTCCAGATTCGTGAAGGCGAGAGCCTGGGCCTGGTGGGGGAGAGTGGCTGTGGCAAGTCCACCACCTCCGCCATGATCATGCGACTGCTGGATACCAGCGGCGGAACCATTGAATTCCTGGGTGAGGATATCGCGCCGGTACGGGCCTCGAAATTCGCCTCACACCGCCTGCGGGGCAAGCTGCAGATGGTGTTCCAGGACCCCACCGACAGCTTGAATCCCCGTTGGAGCGCGGCCCAGTCCATTGGCGACCCCATCCGTCGGCTCACGCCGGAGGTCAGTCGTAAGGACCGGGAACAGCGGGTGTTTGAGATCGCCGGGCTGGTTGGCCTGCCATTGCACCTGCTTGACCGATTTCCCCACCAGCTCTCCGGCGGCCAGAAAGCCCGCGTCGGCATTGCCCGGGCCATTGCCCTGGAACCCAAGCTGCTGATCCTGGATGAGCCCACTGCCGCCCTGGATGTTTCCGTGCAGGCAGTGGTGCTCAACCTGCTGGAGGATCTGAAACACCGCCTGGGTATGAGCTACCTGTTTATCAGCCACGATCTCAACGTGGTGCGCCTGCTGTGTGACCGTATCATGGTGATGCAGAACGGTGTGGTGGTAGAGGAAGGCGAAGCCGGCCAACTGCTGGACGCCCCCGCCACCGATTACACCCGTACCCTGCTGGCGGCGATTCCCCACCCACCGGAAACCACCCCGGTAGCTGAGGAAGGCATGCTATGACCCGGCTTCCCCTGCAACCGGAGCGTGCCGGCAAGGGCACCGTGGTGGACAGCATTGTCCAGACCCTGGCGGACGACATCATCAGTGGTCGCCTGACCCCAGGCACCAAACTGGATGCCCAGGCCATGGCCCAGCGGTTCGGCGTGTCCCGCACCCCCATCCGGGAAACCTTCGGCCACCTGGCGGCCATGGGCCTGGTCACCCACCGCCCCAACCGGGGTGTGATTGTCGCCACCCTGTCACCCGGTGCCCTCAGCGATCTCTATGAAGCCATGGCGGAACTGGAGGCGGCGCTGGCCCGGCTGGCGGCTCTGCGCATGAACAGCGATCAACGCCAGGCCCTGCTCGAACTGCACCAGGAGTCCGTACACCTGGTACGGGACGGCACTGCCGACGACTATGCCCGTTACAATCAGCGTTTCCACGCCCTGATTTTTGAAGGCGCCCAGAGCAGTCAGCTCCAGCAGTTGGCGGAAGCCACCCGGCACCGGCTGGCTCCATTCCGCCGGGCCCAGTTCCGCCTCACCAACCGGGTCAGTAAATCCTGGGAGGAACACGACGCCATTGTCCGCGCCATCCTGGCCGGTGACGCCGACGGCGTGGCACGCCTGATGCGCCTGCATGTGCAGACCGTTAGTGCCATGTCCGCGGAGTTCGTTGCCGAGCACCAGCCGCCTCACGAACAGGGGAGAACGTCTACCTCATGAAGGCCGAATCCCACAAAGGAGTCATCTGCACCCCGGATGCCCGCGCCACCGAGGCCGGTATGGAAGTCCTCAAGGCCGGTGGCACCGCCATCGACGCCGCCACCGCAGCCGGAGCGGTGCTGTCCGTGGTATGTCCCCATATGACCGGACTGGGTGGTGATGCCCTGTGGTTGCTGAGTGACGGCAGGCAGGTGGATACCTTGCTGGGGCTGGGGCAGGCCGGACGTCGCCTGCCGGATGCCGGCGCGATCGCCATGCGCGGTCCCGCCTCGGCAGCCACCACCGCTGGCGCCCTCCGCGGCTGGTCCATGGCTCATGAATGGAGTGTTCACCGCTGGGGCTCGGCCCTGACCTGGCCGGATCTGCTGGAACCGGCTATCGCCCTGGCCCGGGACGGTTACGGGGTGTCGGCGTCCCAGGTGTTCTGGCAGGACCAGCGCCGGGATCTGATCCGAGACCTGCCGGACCTGACGGCGCTGTGTTGTGGTGCAGACGGCGAGCTGCTGTCCGAAGGCACCAACGTCACCCGTCCTGAACTGGCTACCACCCTGGAACATCTGGCCCGGGTCGGACTGACGGACTTCTATGAGGGTGAGCTGGCCACCGCGCTGGCAGAGGGTTTTGCCCGACTCGGTAACGGCCTTACAAGGGATGATCTGGTGGCCACCCAGTCCTGGCATAGCGAGCCCCTGAGCATCCGCTATCGGCAGGGAACGCTGTTCAATTTCCCGCCGCCGAGCCAGGGCCTGTATACCCTCAGCGCACTCAATGCCCTGAATCATGTGGACATGGCGGCACTGGAAAATGGTGGCGCCGACTATTTCCATTACCTGGTGGAAGCCATCAAGGCACAGCTCAAGGAACGCAACCGCAAGCTGTGCGACCCTGCCGGCGGCACACTGGATACCTGGCGCCTGCTCAGCCGCGAGCGGGCAGCAGCCAACTATGCGGCTATTGATCCTGAGGTGGCCGTGCCCTGGCAGGAACAAGGCAGACCCGCCGATACCGTCTGGCTGGCGGCCAGCGATGCCAATGGCCGCACCGCCTGTTTGATGCAGAGCCTGTTCCACGATTTCGGCTCTGGCTGCATGGTCGGCGACACCGGCATTCTCTGGCTTAACCGGGCCGCCGGCTTCAACCCGGCCCCGGCCCACGCCAACGCCTGGGCTCCGGGGAAGCGACCGGCCCACACCATGAATCCTTCGGCTTACCTCGCCGATGATGGCCGGCAATTCTATTTCGGCACCCAGGGTGGCGACGGCCAGCCCCAGACCCAGATGGTGCTGGCCACCCAACTGGTGGACTACCGGCAGTCCATCGACCGCGCACTGAAGGCGCCCCGATTCCTGCAGGGGCGCAGTTTCTTCGGCAGCAGCGAGAACCTGAAGCTGGAGCGGAATATCCCACCCGCTGTCGGCGAGGCGCTCGTGCAAAAGGGCCACGATATTGAATGGATTCCCGAACTCAGCCCCTTCACCGGCCTGGCCGGCGCCATTGCGGTACACTTGGACGGTTGCCGGGAAGCCATGCACGACCCCCGGGGCGAAGGCACCGCCCTGGGTCAGTAAATACTCACTCTGTACCAATCACAACCAATACAAGGACACACCATGGACATGATCATCGCCTGCTCCACCCTGGGAATCGTCGCCGGCATACTGGCCGGCATGCTGGGGATCGGCGGCGGCGTCGTCATCGTACCAGCCCTGGTGCTGATACTCTCCGCCCAGGGCTTCCCGTCAGAATTCATCGTGATCACCGCAGTGGCCACGTCCCTGTGCACCATCATCTTTACTTCGGTCTCGGCTGCCCGGGCCCAGATCAAGCGCAAAGCGGTGGACTGGACCATCTTCCGGCTGTGGGCGCCCACGGTGGTGGTGGGCAGCTTCCTCAGCGGCTTTATCGCCGCTCGCCTGCCAGCGGCGGTGCTGGAGATCGGGATTGCGGTGTTCCTGCTGGTGATCTCAGTGATCATGCTCAGTCGCTGGGTACCAGACCCCGCCCGCACCATGCCCGGCAAGGCCGGCACCACCGGCCTGGGTCTGTTCAGCGGCGTGCTCTCCGGCCTCGCCGGCATCGGCGGCGGCAATGTCATGGTGCCACTGATGGTGTTCTTCAATGTGCCCATGCAACGCGCGGTGGCCACCTCCAGCACCCTGGGCTTCCCGCTGGCGGTGGTGGGTACCCTGGGTTACGTCATCTCCGGCTGGGGCCAGTCCCCGGCGGACTGGTCCCTGGGCTATGTCTACCTGCCGGCGGTGGCACTGATTGCCCTGTTCACGGTCCTGCTCGCCCCGGTGGGCGTGGCCCTGAGCCACAAGATCCCGGCGCCGACGCTGAAGCGGTGCTTTGGCGGATTGCTGTTGCTGGTGGCGGGGCGGATGTTGGTTAATGCGCTGTGAGGCCGGGCCTTACGGTAATTCGTAGATCCAGACAGGTCGAACGGCGCTCTCCGGATTATCGGGATCCTGGTCCAGGACTATGGCAACGAAGCCGTTGTGGCTGACACGAACACTGTCCCGGTGATGGATGGGCACCTCTGCTTCAGCATGTAGCATAGCTTTCTCGATGCCCCATACTTGCAGCCCCTGACGGGATGCAATAACTAACCGGTTGTCCGTCAGAAAAAGCCCCAGTACTGGATCCGGTATGACAATCTCCTGCACCATTTCAAACGGGTCGAGATTATAAAGACGCACTTTCTCGTCCCAGGCGAGGGCGAACAAGGGCTTTTCCGGATGCATTGCCGTGGCGCGCTTCTGGCCTTCTGAACCAAATGAGCGGGGGCATTGATCAACCTCCTCAATACCCGGAAGTTTCCAGACTTTGCACCGAAAGTCGTCACCCTGTGCAACAACGTAGCCGTCATCGGCAGTCAGTAGAAGCCTGGGTGCTTCAAGATCAGACTCCCATTGCAGAAGTTCGTCCAGAACCGGGTTATGCAGGGCTATGGCCCCGTCCATGCTTGTGGAAAGAACGGCGCCCTCGTCAGTCATCAGGTTGATACCGAAACGGGGGTAGAACTGAGCCGAATAGCTTTCCTGCGTTTTCCAGTTGACAACAGATCTGGACGCCGAGGTGAACAGGTACTGCCCACGGCCATGGGTAACCCCACCGATCGACAGGCGAGCCAGTTCCTTTTGAGGGTCAACGCTGAACACTTGCACATAGCTAGCGGCGATATCGGATGGTCGTTGCGATTCAGATCCTGCTGACTCAACGAAATACAGCCCCGAACCAAGGAACCCACCTGTGCTTATCATTTCACCGGTATTTCCGGCGGGAATGTCACGATGAATGAGTTCACCAGTCGTTACATCGTACAGCTCAAGCCAGTTTACAAAGCTATAGGACTCGCCCTGTGGCTGCCGTGTTCCAAGGATGCTAAGTAGATAATGACCGTTATCAGATATATCAAACGCATGCAGGCCAGGACCGAGGCCATCATCTTCCAACGTCTCGGGAACGTTCAGTTCAATAGCTCGTACCGGTTGGAGCATTTCCCTATCGGTGGATGCTGATGTTTCAGCACTGACGACGCCTTCAGTCTGGTAGGAGCAGGCTGTGAGCAGGAAAACTATTCCTGAAGCAATACTGGCGACCTTCATTGCTGCTGCCTTTCGGGAAATGCGCTGATAAAACCGTAGTAGTACCGTAGAAAATGCGTAGGCGTCAGGTTGTGGATACGGTCATTGATCGGTATGCCCTGGGGTGCCCCCCAGGAAGCAACGCTGAAGTCCAGTCTGCAATCCATCGGATCAGACGGATGTACGTTTTCCGAGAATGGTGCCGTGCAGTTGTCCAGATCCATTTTTGTACGCTGTACGATCCAATGGTCCGGTGTTGGAGCGATGGTTTTGGGTGTGCCCTTGTCAAACTTGTTGATTGCCAGCTCTCCCCCTACCCGGGTCAGGATTGCCGCCCGAATAAACAGGCACACATAATGATCTTTGAGGAACTTCTGGTTTGCATTAAGCAGGTTGTTTAACGAGGGGTTGGTTACAAGCGACGAATGATCTTCACAGTTGGTAAACAGACCTGACCCCTGAAACCAATCCATCATGGCGCCAGGGAAAGTAATGCCTGACACGTTGGATCCGGGATTGCGCATGCGAAACCAGGCGTTTGTAGAGTCCCTTAATCCGGCGAGAGTGACCCAATCCAAGGCTGGTATCGATATTCCCCCGAGGCCGATGCTATCCGTGGCATTTCGGCAGGCCGAACTCGGGGTAACGAGGAGTTGTCCAATCTTTGAGTTGCCTTCAAGAGCCAGTTCGAGCGCGTATCTCTCGTATACCCTGGGAAACGATTTTGCCACACAGTACATAAAAGCTGCGGGGCCACAGAGAGGTGCATTGCCCTGTCGAACGGTTTCCGGGTTTTGCAGGCGTGCGTCCAATGTACGGAGATAACTTCTTCCTGAAGAGATGCAAGAGAATGCGAAATCGCGAGCTGGAAGACGTGCAACTTTTCGTCGGAGTTCCAGATTCGTCAGCGTACTTGGTCTGGTAGCAACGGAAGGTGAGCCCATTCACGGTTCCTTGTGATAGAGGGGTTATAACGTCCTTGATTCTGACTGCTCAGTGACACAGAAAGTACGGCAGTTCGAAAGGTAACGCAATAACCTCACTGTACAATTCGATGCACAAAGTGCTTTGGCGGCTTTGCTGTGGAATGGGCTAACAACGAGATGCAAGCTTGACCGTGGAGTATGCTCCCCCTTTTCTTACGGGGCGAGGAGTCTGTTTCCAACACGCTGAGCCAGCTTCCCTATTCAGCAAGGTTGTGAGGTTTCTCCCTTTGTCTCATTGGAGGCGGTCTTGCTATCACTGCTCCCTTCTCCGGGAACGGACGTAATTTTCAGGTAATGCTTTCCGAGGAGGCCATTACCAGAGCGGAATTGCTCCTGGAGATAGCCGGCCGGGCGTCTGGACGCGACCGAAACCACGGTCACCTTGATGGCCTCGCCATCATGGAACACGATCTTGATGGTCTCTTCGCCCACGGAAAACAGTTTGGCCAGGATTCCAGGATGGTAGGGAATGACCCGATGGGCGGACTCCAGGAGTGAGCCGTCGCTATCGATCAGCGAGAGATGAAATCCTTCCTCGAACGGACAGTTGTCGGTTGTCACGACGAGCAACCGACCATCGTTCAGGCGGAAGGCCTTTTCAAGAACGATGCCCGGGAGTTGAGCGACGCAACTACCATGAGAGTCCAGCAATGCGGAATGCGTCTCTGATAGTGGGGCGACTGAAAAGTGCGGGCATTCTTCCATGGCAAGCCTCTGTCTCAGTGCTGGTCGGGTCTTAGAGGGTCATTCCGACATTACCTGATCGATATGACGGCACCAGGCGTCAGTATCCCGTGCCGGCACATCCGGCTGTCCACGAATACCGAGTCTGAACTCGACCACCGACTTCCATTCCTCCGAGCCGACATCCGGACCATGTCCATGACCGTCGCCGGTGGGTACTTGCGACTCGACAGCTTCATACCAGGCCTCGCTGCACAGTGCGGGCGAGTCCGACGCGGAACGGTCTTCACCATTGCCCACCGCACAACCGGTGGCAGAGGCGAGGAACAATCCGGCCCACAACAGGGTTCCCTTGGTTGTGTATTTCATTGGCGGATCCTTCGGATATCTGTGAGGGAGCGATAGTTCCAGTCTAGCGGATGCCCGTGGTTTTCCCATCCAGACTCAACTGGTTCTTCTCTGTCCAGTATGCCTGCAGGCCATCCTCTCCCTTTTTGCTGGCCCAGTTGGTCAGCGTGTCCCGCTCGCCCCGGAAGTCATAGTAGGGGACGCCGAATCCGCAGGAGGTCTGCACAAGTTCAATACCCAGATCAAAAACCTGGCGCGTCCCGAGATAGTCCGGAAAGTGGTCGACAAGATCGTCCCAGCCATCGTCCCTGGGGTGAATCACATCAGCCCTGCCATAGACCCTGAGAATCAGAGGCTGCTTGTCAAAGGAGCAGAACATGATCGTCATGCGACCGTTCTCCAGCACATGGGCGGCGGTTTCGTTGCCGCTGCCGGTCAGGTTCAGCCAGACAAGCCGGTTGGAGCCCAGAACCCTCAGGCTGTCCATGCCTTTTGGCGAGACGTTCACAAACCCCTCAGCGCCAGCGGACCCGACAAAGAACAGATGCTGGGCATTGATGAAATCCGTATGCTCCGGGAGCAGTTCCTCGAACTGTTTTGCCATGGTGTTACCTCCTTACTATCCTTGGCATCTGGATGGCCTTCACTGCGGATTTAAATGTCATTGCAGCTTCCCAAGGCAAAGAAGGGCCATGGGCTCCCGTTCCGGGGACAGCTTGAGTGCCTCCCTGGCCCTGGTGTCATCGAACCCCGCAACCAGAACACAGCCTAGCTCAAGGTCGGTGGCATGGAGGTGAACATTCTGGGTCAATGCGCCGGTTTCCATATAGACGTATCGCTTACCCCGTTCACCCACGGGTGGTTGGGATTCGAAGTGCCGAACCGTACCGGCCAGATCGGCGACGACACCCAGTACGGCAGCGGACTCCGCCAGCCATGGCTGATCGCCAATACCCACCGCGTTAATGATTTCATCGGATGGCAGGCCGCCAGCAATCTTTAATGAATGGCTGTCGCCAAGGTAATCATAGATTCCGGGTTCCAACCCCTCAACGCGACGGACCAGTACACGGAGTTGCAGGGGATACAGACCACCGGCGGACGGCGTTGTCCGTTTGCCGTCCGGTCGTGTCACTCCCTGTGCGGCCCAGAGTAACCGCGACAGGTGTTGAATGGGGATGGGTGAATCGGAGTATTCGCGAATGCTCCGGCGGGTTCTGGTGCACTCGACCAGTGAATGGATGCCCTGTGTATCCGGTGCCGGTAAATCCAATATCACCCTTCTAACCTCCATGTATCTGGTGTTTGCGTGGACGAAGAATCGATATCAGGTCGGATGGATCTGCCCTTTTCTTCGTGAACCCAGAGCCACACTCCGTCGTGATCAGCTTATGAACTCGGACATCGCGCGGCTATGGGCTTGGTCCTCCGTTTCAAGACCGGCTTTCACTCCCTTTCTGTTTCGCTCCGGCTGGTTCTGGCTCGCCTTCAACTTGCCGGTCAACGTCTCAATCTCGATTTCGATGCCTACAATCGCCTGAACCAGACGTTCGGTGAAATCCGAAGGGGCGTCATCCACTGCCCAGGGCTCATCCCTCTTCGACTCGTGTTGCTTTGTCAGCTGTCGAAGGTGCTGATGCAGCCATGCTGGGTCTTCGACACTCCGGGCATACCCTTCCGCATGGACAGCCAGATAGTTCCAGGTTGGTACCACCCGGCCGGTCTCTTCCTTGGTTCGGTACCACGACGGTGACACATATGCATCAGGCCCCTGGAATATCGCAAGGACTCGGGCGCCGTGTTGCAGGCGCTGCCATACCGGATTCTTCCGTGCTACATGGCACTGCAAAAGCCCAGGAGAGCCATCTTCTGTACCACTCAGGTGGAAAGGAACGTGGTTTGCCTCGATGCCTTCCCCGTCTGCGACAATCAGCAGGCCAAAACCATAGTCGCGGATATACTGGTGAAGCTGCTGGTTGCTGTCTTCTCTGAAATGTTCAGGCACGTACATTGGTTATGGCTCCTTCCTGGCCGTCAGAGGGCATTTATCTGTTGCGGTTTCATCAACCGACTCCACTAGGTAAGGCCTTTCGCATGTACACCCGATCCAGCCCCTGTTCGGTGCGGCGGTCGTATTCCTCATAACCAATCCGTGTGTACAACTCCCGGTTCTCTGACATCATTGTGTTTGTGTACAGGTAGATGGAATCGTAGCCTGCGGACCGGGCACGCTGCTCGGCGAGTTCCAGAAGCGTCCGACCGACACCCTTGCCTTGCATCCCTGGATTCACGGCAATGTTATCCAGCAAGAACCCTTCCCGGGTCTGGGCCAGAACCAGAACACCCTGGATCTCCTGGTCTACCAGGGCGACAAAGACGTCGAAGTCCCGGATGACCTTGTCATAATCCTGCATCATTGGTCCCGGCGGACGGCCAATGCGTTCCTCGTAGTGCCCATAGGCGCTCGTTACGCAGTTTTTAATGGCCTCAGCATCTGCCTCGACCGCCGCATGAATGGAAACAGCCATAGGGTGATGGTCCATGATTACGCCGGATTGGTCTACAGGTCAGCAAGCAAAGCTTTATCTGGTACTGGCCGCAAGCCGTGCTCCCAAGGCTACGAATAACGCACCGAGACTTCGATCCATCCATAGGCCCATTCGTCGATTATTCCTCAAGATCGCCCCCAGCTTCGAGCCTGCCAGAACCAGGGGTGGCTCTATGAACGCCGCCACAACGATTATCAGGCTTCCGTGCAACAGCAACTGAGCGCCAACGGGGCCGGCCCCCGCCACCACGAACTGGGGCAAGAACGCCAGGAAAAACATGGCGACTTTCGGGTTAAGGGCTGACACCAGCACGCCCTGCCAGTAGATCGATGTGATCGGAAGCTCACCATCTCCTTTACTGGAGATAAAAGAGTCACCATTCGACAGCAGCATTTTGATACCAAGCCATATCAGATACGCAGCGCCTATCCACTTCACCAGCGAGAACGCCAGCGCAGACGTCGCAAGGATCGCCGAAAGACCGACCGCCGCCATAACGACATGCAGAGCTGCGCCGGACCAGATGCCAAACATCGCCGCAAATCCGCCTCGACGTCCGCTACGCAGCGTTTGGCCCAGAATGAAAGCGATATCCGGCCCCGGGGAAAGGTTGAGGAGAACCGCTGCAGACAAAAAAGTGATCCAGTGAACGACTGTGTAATCAAACATGTTGGTGTTCCCGTCGGTCGGTACGAAGGCGCCCTTCTGTGTCCCGGATTTTATACTGCTCAGCTGCGATGACTGATTTCGTAGTGTCTCTGAACACCAGCCGCAATTCGCCCCCAGTTCGAGTTCGTTACCCGTAGTTGGTGAGCTTCAAAAGCGCCTTGGTCAAGAAATTCCTCGTAAACATGGAATACATTCGGATTCTCAGGGTCCTGATTTACGTTAAAGATCAGGCAACCTGACTCTTTCCGAGTCTGCTCAATGTGGTTTGGCAGTTCCTGGAGAACAAGATCCAGATCTCGACCTGGAACAACAATGTGTCCGCTCAGAATGACCCTGGGCATTACCAGAACCACAGTCCGCTGCCATGACTATCTTTCTGCTGCCACTGTTCAGGAATTCGCTTCACAACCGCCGGCCTTGAGAACACGTTTCGTTGAAGCCGGAAACTTTTCCATCAGCCCGGCGGGGCGAATAGGTCTAGGGACAAAGTTACCACCGCAATTCGGGCACTGATCGTTCAGAACACCGGATGCACAGGACCGGCAAAAGGTGCACTCGAAGGTGCAGATGACGGCCTCTGTGGACTCGGGCGGCAAATCCTTGTCGCAGCACTCACAGTTGGGTCTTAGTTCAAGCATTTGGCTCTCCTTGCTGACTCACATCATCTCCGCCCTTTCATCCAGGCATTCATCGGAGCCCATCTCGAACTCCCGACAGATCCAGGGGCGATTCTCATAGATGGTGCACAGGAACGTGTCCCTATCCAGGGCGGAGCACCAGCCATCCGACAGGCGCCGCATGGTCTCACCGCCCCATTCATCCCGGGCGATATGCCGCTCGGGAACGCCAGTGTCGGTAATCAGCATGACTTCCAGGCGGCAGCAACAGGCCCGGCAATTGGAGCAGGAGATTTCCGGCATGCTTACATCGTTAAGGGGAATCGTCATGAATCTACCGCCGTGCGTGCCTTCAGCTTACGAGTATCCATCTGGCCAGTCTAGCGAAGTGCCTGGGCCTTTGATTGGACACTGTAACAGTTGAACCTCGGCGGGGACTCAAGTCATGGCGGGTTGTGGCGAAAACCGACGGTCCCAGGTCCGCTCCAGTGCCTCGAACAGGCTGTCGGTGGTCAGCGCCAGCAACCCGATCAGGATCGCGCCCTGAAGTACGTAGGCGGTATTGTCATTCACCAGCCCGGCAATGACCGGATCGCCCAGTGTGCGTGCACCGATGGTGGAGCCGATGGCGGCGGTGGCTATATTGATGGTCACCGAGGTGCGGATGCCCGCCAGGATCACCCGGCCGGCCAGTGGCAGTTCCACCCGGACCAGGACCTGCATCGGCGACATGCCCATACCTTTTGCCGCCTCCCGTACCGCCGGATTGATGCCTTCCAGGCCCGCCAGGGTATTGCGCAGGATGGGCAGCAGGCCATAGAGGATCAGCGCGACCAGGATCGGTGCCTCGCCAAAGCCGAGCACGGGTACCGCCAGTGCCAGCACGGCCACCGGCGGGAAGGTCTGACCGATGGACGCCACCTGGCTGACCAGGGGCAGGAAGTCCCGACCTGAGTGGCGGGTGACGAAGATGCCGCCGGCGACGGCAGCGACAGTGCCAACGGCTGCCGAGATGGCGACCAGCATCAGGTGGTTCTGCAGCAGGAACAGGAAGCTCTCCCGGTCGTAGATCACCCGCTGTTTGCCCGGCTCCACCCAATGAAACAGCGGTTCCAGAACCGGCATGGCGGCGCTAAGCCCGCACAGCACGAGGGCGAACAGTATGGGAGGCAACCAGGCGCGCATCAGGCGCCTTCCTGAATAATGCGTTCGCGGCTGATCACACCGGTCTCCTGACCCTGTGCGTTGAACACCGCCACCTGCGGCAGGTCCTGCCAGAGCATGATGGACAGGGCCAGTCGCAGGTTGTCGTCCTCCTTGACCCCCTCGGCTCCGGTTTCCGACGACTTTGGTGAGCCATGGCGGGTCATCAGGTCGCGTACTGGCCGCAGGCTCATCAGCTTCAGGCCGCGATCCTGCTTGCCGACGAGGTTTTCCACGAACCCGGACGCGGGTCGGCGGAGGATATTCTCCGGGGTGTCGTGCTGGATAATGCGCCCCTGATCCATCACCGCAATCCGGGTGGCCAGTTTCAGGGCTTCATCGATATCGTGGGTGACGAACACGGTGGTCTTGCGGACCTGTCTCTGGATGCGCAGCATCTCCTGCTGGAGGTTCTCCCGGGTAATCGCATCCAGCGCGCCAAAGGGTTCGTCCATCAGCAGGATGTTGGGGTCTGCCGCCAGGGCCCGGGCAACGCCCACCCGCTGGGCCTGGCCGCCGGACAGTTGCTGGGGATATTTGTGGGCGTGGGTGGCCGGATCCAGGTCCAGCAGGGTCATTAGCTCATCAACCCGTGCATCGATCCGTTCCTTCGGCCACTTCAGCAACCGGGGTACCATGGCGATGTTGCGGGCCACGGTCCAGTGGGGGAACAGCCCGGTACCCTGGATAACGTACCCCATGTTCAGGCGTAACTGCTGTGGATTCATGGTGGCGATGTCCTCACCGTCCACCAGGATCTCACCGGAGGTGCGGGGCAACAGGCGGTTGATCATGCGCAGTGTGGTGGACTTGCCACAGCCGGAGCTGCCCACCAGCACGCAGACCTCACCCGTCTCGATGGTCAGGTCGATGCTATCCACCGCGACGGCATCGCCAAAGCGTCGAGTGACATTCTTCAGTTCGATCATCCGGATGTTTCCTTTTCCATATCAGGCCGTTGCCGCAGTCGGTCTGAAGCTCGCCGCCAGCATCGTCAGCAAGGCATCGACCAGCAGCGCGAGGGCAATGGTGGGCAGGGCGCCGAGCAACACCAGATCCATTGCCGCCTGCCCCAGCCCCTGGAAGATAAAGCTCCCGAACCCGCCGGCACCGATCAGGGCTGCAACCGCCGTCAGGCCGATGGCCTGGATGGTGGTGATACGCACACCCTCAATCATCACCGGCAGCGCCAGAGGCAGCTTGACCTGGAAGAACAGCTGGCGTTCCGTCATGCCCATGCCCCGGCCAGCATCCACCAGGTGCTCCGGCACGTCGGTAATCGCCACGAAGGTGTTGCGCACCATGGGCAGCAGGCTGTAGGCGATCAGTGCCAGAAGGGCCGGTGCCCAGCCGATGCCACGGATACCCAGCGATTGCAGCAGTGGGAACGCCGAGGACAGCGCGCTCAGCGGAGCAATGAGTAGCCCGAATACCGCCAGACTGGGAATGGTCTGCAGAAAGCTCACGGCCCCGAGGATGGGGCGTTGCCAGGCCGGGCTGCGGATCATCTTCAGGGCCAGCACGAAGGCCAGCCCCGCACCGATGCCCACGGCACCGAACGCCAGCGCCAGGTGCGCCCAGAGGGCCTGCGCAAACGCATCGGGCCGGGCGTTGTATTCCCGCACCAGAGACAGGCTCTCCAGACCATCGCCACTGAAAAGCACCAGCCAGCTACCCACGATCACCAACAGCAGCAGGAGTTGCCGCCACCGCCTTGCGCTCAGGCGGCCCAGGATCTCGATCAGCGTCAGGGACAGCAGGAATAGCAGGCACCAGAATCCCGCCCCGACAGAGGAGCGTGCATAGGGGCTGTCTTCGGGCAGATGGCGGGCAGCGAAGACGTCCAGCAGCAACGGCATCATCGCCAGTGACAGGGTCACCAGGGCAAGAAGGACTTCGTAACGTCGCCGTAACGGCAGGACGGAGAGCGCAATGCAGGCGGTCAGGACCAGGGTCACCAGCCCCGCACCGTTCCAGCCCACCGCCGACAGCAGCCCATGACCGGTGCCCGGGACAATACGGTTCGGCTGGATGGTGCCGAAGTCCAGAAGCCACACGAGTGCCAGCGCCAGTAGGCCGAGTGCCGGAATGACCCGGTTGGGCAACGTCCGGATTGAATCAGGCCGGGTAAAGGACAAACCTCAGTCCTGAGCCAGGGAATCCAGATAATCGCGGGCCACGGTTTTGGCGGGCACTCCGTTCACTGCTACCTGCCCGTTCAGGCGCTGGAGGGTTTCCAGGTCCAGGGATTCAAAGATAGGTGCCAGGACCTCACGAATCTCCGGGTAGGTCTCCAGCACCTCGGCGCGCACAATGGGTGCCGGCTGGTAGACCGGTTGTACCCCCAGGGTGTCCTCCATCACTTTCAGATCCAGGGCATCAAGGCCGCCATCGGTGCCGTAGGTCATGGCGCCGTTAACGTCGTTATCATTCAGCGCCGCGGCCCGCAGTGTCGCGGCGGTATTGCCACCGGAGAGGATCAGCAACTGGTCGGACCCCAGCGTGAAGCCGTAGGCCTCCTGGAAGGCGGGCAAGGCACTCTCGGATTCGACAAACTCGGCACTGGCCGCAAACCTGAAGGCGCCACCGTCATTGATATAGGTCGCCAGGTCTTCCAGGGTCTTCAGGTCGTTATCCCGCGCCAGATCCCCACGCACACTCATGGCCCAGGTATTGTTGGCCTCGGCGGGCGTCAGCCAGATGATGTTGTGCGCTTCCTTATCCAGGCTGGCGGCCTGCTGGTAGGCCTTGTCGGCGTCCTTCCAGATATCCCGGTCGGCCTGGTCATGGAAGAAGGCCGCGTTGCCGGTGTATTCCGGGTAGAGGTCGATCTCCCCGGCCTTGATGGCATTTCGCACAATGCTGGTACCGCCCAATTGCAGGCGGTTCTCCACCGGAATGCCGGCCTCTTCCAGGCTCTGAAGGATCATCTGGCCCAGCACGGCACCTTCTGTATCTATCTTGGACGACACTACCACCGGATCCGCGGCCATGGCCGGTGCGGTAATCAGCATAAGGATAACAGCCGCAGTGCGGCGTATGCGGGAGAGTGGGGACACGGCCATTCCTCTTGGTCGTTGGGGAATTTCGCGGTTTTTGTGTTGTCGCAAAACCGTAAGTGACTTTGACGACAGTTATTCTCAGTCTATTGGACGTCTGTACGAAGGCAAGGAGGAATTGGCTTGCCTTCGCGAGATTGCCCGTTCTGCCGACGATTGAAGTGCGCGGACCTGAAGGAAATCGTCGCCTGGCATGATGCCCGGGACGCTGGATCAAGCAATCAGGTCAGAACCGGTGGTGGGTTTTATCGTTAACCGCTTTTCTTTCTCACAGAGAAACGTCGCGCCCAGACGAGGCCGGCAAGTCCTGCTGCCAGCAGAGCCAGACTACCGGGCCCGCTGACCGGATAGGGGGAAATATGGGTTTCAAAGAAACCGCCCGAAAAGCCTACATAATGATCAAAATACGATATGTGTACGCCACCATCTGAAATGGACCAGTCAGGCGCTGAAAAGGTATACCCAAACTCGGTCATTGAAACGCCGTAATAGTCGTCGACAGCGAAGTACAGGCCACTGATGATAGCGCTTTCCACGACTCCTGACCTGGCGATGCCCCTGCTGGCCTCCTGCAAGGCCAGGGACGGATAGAAAAAGGTGTCAAATCGTTCGACAGGGGGGTGACCACTCTCGTCCCAGGCGATTGGCGAGGCCCAGTACGAACCTTTGCCATAATCATAGCCTTTGAGGTCAACCACCAACTTTGAACCGTCATCGAAAAAAGCGGTGTAGTTGTCGATAATGATCGCATTTGACGGCTGAGAGACCAGTACCAGCACCAGAAACGCGGTTACCGCGAAAGCCCGGTTCATGAAATCCATGACAATAATTCCTTGATCGATTTCAAAAAGAATTTGAATCCTGGTGTCAGCAACATTGAGACCAACAATTCAAAAGTCTTTTTGGTGAGGATGATGCAGGGTGACCTTCTGCTCTTTCAGATCAAGCTGTAAAGAAAATCGACGTTAGTGGCAGAACTCAGGAAGGCTCGTTGTTGACCATCATTCGCCACAGAGATGCCGCTCAATAAATCTGTGGGCAAGCCCTGCCACCCGTTGTTTTCCCTGTGGCCATGGCACTGGCCAACCTCCGGGTTTGGAGTCCTGTACCTAATGCTTGTTGATTTCATGGCACCCCCTGCTATATTCGATATCGAATATTAATAAAGAAAAACGAAAATAATCGAAAGCATTCGGCTCGGTAACGCTAACAACAATAACCGGAGAACGAAGATGCAAGGTACAGAATTTCCCAGGGGCAACAGCCTCGCTGGCAAGGGTTTCATGGCGGTCATCGGCGTAGTGCTGTCGGGAGGGATGGTAATGGCGGATGCCAGTGAATGGCGTGTGATGGAAGCCTCTGATGGTGCGGAGGTTCACTACCGGTACTGGGCGGCAGATTCCGACCCCCATGCCGTGGTGCAGGTGATTCATGGGGCAGCGGAGCATAGCGGGCGCTATGATCGTTTTGCCCAATTCCTGAATCAGCATGGTTATGCGGTGTATGCCACGGACCACCGTGGGCACGGCCGCACCCGGGTGCGCTCCGGGGAACTGGGGGATGCGGGCCCCGATGCCTGGAATCATTTTGTGAAGGACGAGATGCAACTGAGCACCATGATCCAGGGGGAACATCCCGATGCGGACCTGGTGCTGTTCGGTCACAGCATGGGATCGTTCATCGCGCAGGATTACACCACCCGGCAGCCGGGGTTGATCGACGGTCTGGTGCTATCCGGCACCGCCTATGGCCCGCCCCCGCCCCAGGACCTGCTGGTCGCCGTTGATGCGGCAGCCGAAGAGGCCCCCCTGGCGGACTCGCAGATCTGGGCCGGCATTTTTATGGACTTCAACAAACCGTTCAGTGATGAGCCCGGCTTTCAATGGCTGAGTCGTGATGAGGCCGAAGTCCAGAAATACGTGGACGATCCCCAGTCCGGGTTTGCGTTCAGCAACGATCTGGTAAAGGATTTCTTCCACGGTATGGCGGATCTGCGGGATCCCGCCCGGGAACAGGAGATTCCCGAGGACCTGCCTGTTCTGGTTATCCAGGGGGAGCTGGACCCGGTTGGCGCCAACCTGGAGGCCACCAACGCCCTGCTGGAGCGATACAAAGCGCTGGGACTGACCCGGATGGAACACCACTTCTATGACGATGCCCGCCATGAGCTGCTCAACGAAACCAACCGTGAGCAGGTGCAGGAGGATGTCCTGACCTGGCTCAATGAACTGACTCGCTGACCTGACCAGGGGGGCAGAAGTTGGTAGGGACGGTTGCCTGACACGGGCGCTGGGTACTGCACGAAAGACTCTGCTTGTTTCTTGGTGCAGTACGCAGTGGGCTAATCCGGACGGCCTCCCCTCTGCATCTGCCGCTCAATGAACGCGGCAGTGATATCCGGCTGGGTAATCGGCAGCATGTGGCCACCCTCAATCATCTCCAGCTCAACACCCGGCACCCGGTCGGCCATCGCCTGCCCCTGTTCCTTTGGATCCAGGATGCGGTCATCACAGCCATAAAGGATGCCGATGGGCAGCTCCAGATCGCCATAACGCTGCTGCATGGCAGGCAGGATGTCTTCCAGCGCGTGCATGTCCGATGATGCCGCAATGAAGTGGCTGGGGCGCACACTCAGGTAGCCTCCACCGCGCACGGCAAAGTCGTCGGGCACGTCTTCCGGCCCGAACACGATATCCAGCACCTGGTCGCTGCGCCGGACGGACAGCGGGGTTGCCAGTGTCCAGCCGGCCAGCTTGCGCAGCCAGGGTAGGCGGATGTTCAGCGCGGCAAAGGCCTCGGATGGGCTCTCCGGCAGATGCGTCAGTGGCGCAATCAGGGCCAGGCGGCTGACCTTGTCCGGGTGGCGCAGGGCAGTGGCCAGGGAGACGGCACCCCCCAGTGAATGCCCCACCAACATCGGTCTGTCGAGGTCAAGTGAGTCAATGACGCCGGCGACCACATCCGCCTGCACCGCCAGCGAGGCGGATGAGCGATCGGGGCGTACCGAGTAACCGCTGCCCGGCCGGTCAATGGCCACTACCCGATAACGGCGGGCCAGCTGGCCCATAACGCTGTAGCCGAAGTGCTGGGCCACGCCACTGAGGCCGTGGATGAGCAGGATGGTCTGCTCCCCGCTGCCCTGTTCGATGTAGTGGATGCGATTGCCCATGATGGTGACGAACCGACCCTCCGGCGGCATACCGAGTTCCACACGCTTGGCGATGAATAACGTGTAGAGAGACAGACCGATCACAAGGGTTAACATGACGATCAGTACAATACTGAACAGATAACTCACGATGGGGCCTTATTTGAACTGCAGGACGCCGTCGTCGATACGGCTGTACTGGATGGTGAGCTTGTCCTTCAGGTAATTCTGATGTACCTGCCAGGGTGCACGGTCGCCCTGCCTTGGCAGGATATCAGCGGCCCTCATCACATAGCCCGACGTGAAATCCAGGAACGGCCGGTCGCCCACCGTTGGATCCCGTCGCGGCACGGCCACGCGGTGGCCCTTGCGGTCCATGTAACGCAGCAGCCGACAGGTATAGTCGGAGGTCAGTTCTGCTTTGAGGGTCCAGGAGGCGTTGGTATACCCGAAGGTTACGATCATGTTGGGAATGTCGCTGAGCATCATGCCCTTGTAGGACATGCAGTCGCCAAAGGCGATTGGTTCACCATCCACCGTCAGCGTCACGTCGCCCAGGGCATTGAGCTTCAGGCCAGTGGCAGTCACGATGATGTCGGCTTCCAGCTCCTCCCCGGAGCTGAGCAGGATGCCCTTGGGGGTAAAGCGCTCGATGGTATCGGTCACCATGGACGCCCGCCTGGCCCGCAGGTTGTGGAACAGGTCTCCGTCCGGCACCGCGCACAGGCGCTGATCCCAGGGCTTGTAGCTGGGGGAGAAGTGCTTCATGTCGACGTCATTGCCCACCTGGGTCTGCGCCATGTGGATCAGCCGTTGTTTGAACATTTCCGGCTTTTTGCGGGCAATGCCATAGAAGAACGAGCCTAACAGCACGTTTTTCCAGCGAGTGGCCCGGTGGGCGAGTGGCAGGGGCAGCACGGTCTGCAGGGACTGGGCAATGCCATCGGTCTGCGGGCGGGACACCACGTAGCTGGGTGAACGCTGCAGCATGGTCACATGGGCCGCTTTCTCTGTCATGGCCGGCACCAGGGTGACGGCGGTGGCGCCGCTGCCGATGACCACCACACGCTTGCCGGTGTAATCGAGATCTTCCGGCCAGAACTGCGGGTGGATGATCTGCCCCTCGAACGCATCTTCTTCCGGGAAAGCAGGCCGATGACCTTCGTCATAGCTGTAGTAACCGGAGCAGGAGGACAGGAAGCGGGCCTTGTACTGCTCCTCGTGCTCGTGGCCGGCCTCGTCGGTGGCCATGGCGGTGACGGTCCACAACGCGTCCTCGCTGGACCAGCTGGCAGACACCACGCGGCGCTGGAAACGGATATTGTGGATGGCGCCGGACTCTTCGGCCAGCTCCTCGATATAGCGCTTGATGTCCGGGCCGTCGGCAATGGCCTTGCGTCCCGTCCAGGGTTTGTAGCTGTAGCTCAGGGTGTACATGTCCGAGTCGGAGCGGATGCCCGGGTAACGGAACAGGTCCCAGGTACCGCCAATGGCCCGGCGGCGCTCAAGGATGAGGTAGCGCTTGTCGGGGCACTGGTCTGTCAGGGCATGGGCGGCGCCAATTCCGGACAGGCCGGCACCAATGATCAGGACGTCCAGCGGTGAGGGTTGGAATTGTTCTTGTGTGCTGTTCATGTTGTTATCCCGTGAATGGGGCAATGGTGACAATCTAGATTGTCAGGTAGGATTTGGCAATCCCTGTTGTCAGAATGGTGCCCATGACTACGCCGACCAGTACCAGAAGACGATATCGTGGTGCCGATGTGGAGGAGCGCCGCGCAGAGCGCCGTCGCCTGCTGATTGATGCCGCCACCAGGGTATATGGCTGCAACGGCTACCGGCATTCCGGGGTCAAGCAGGTATGTGACGCGGCGGGGCTGACCCAGCGGTACTTCTACGAATCCTTCAACCACAGCGACGAGCTGCTGATCGCCTGCTACGAGCAGGCCGCCCAACGGGTGCGTGACCTCAACATGGCGGCTGCGGAAGCCGCCGGCAGTGACCCGCTGGAACGCAGCCGGGCAATGCTGCGCGCCTACTTCCAGTTCCTGAAGGACGAACCCAACCTGGCGCGCCTGATGCTGATCGACATCCGCGGCATCAGCCCCGAAGTCGACCGGGCCATCGAGCGCGCCCTCCACGCCAGCAGCAAAGACATGACCAGGGCCCTCGCCCAGCCCGGCCAGCACTTCGACGAAATGCTGCAGGCCGGCATACTCGGAGGCGTTATCCACATTGCCCTGTACTGGATGGAGAGCGGCTATGCACAGCCGGTGGAGGTGGTGACGGAAACGGCGATGAAGCTTGGGGTGTCGTTGCTGGAGTGATAGACCTGGGACAGGAGCGGAGAACGTAAAAACCGCAAGTGACGTTTAAGACAGTCATTATCTGTCTATCGGACGTCGGGCGAGCACGTGGGAACTGGCTCGCCTCCCCCATACCTTTTGCCCCTACGGAATGTCGACTATGATGATTGTGCCGGGATGAGTGTTGGAAACGGGAATGGGACTCCGGGGGACAACGCAACACCCCGTGCCCACTCCCGCCTGTGCTGCAAACGGACAAGCGCCGTTCCCTACTTGTGAATGATTTCGTCCTTCAGGGAATAGGCAATACCCAGGACTTCATCGCAGACCGGGCCCGGGTAGTCCATCTCGTTCATGGCCTGCATGATATCGTCGACCACGGCCACAAATTCGGCCGCACTGACGTTCATTCCGGTATGCGTCTCCAGCATTGACCGGCCCGTGTACTCCACGGGGCCGCCGGAACCGGCCGCGAGAAACTCCTTGACCTTTTCGCGGGCATGGTCCGTTGCCTCCTCGGTCAGGGCCCGGTACCTGGGGCCGGCAACGTTATTCTGGAGGTGCAGGTCGACAATGCGGTTTACAAGCTTGTCGATACCGGCTTGGCCGCCGAGTCTGTCATAAAGGGTTTCGCTCATGGCAGTTGCTCCTTTTCCTTGGGGGGTTGGACAGGTGCTCCGGGCACCTACCCTTATGGGCGTAACAATCCTTGTTACATTGGAACAGGGAGGGTTGAGTGATGGAGGATGCGGACCTTTCTCCGATACAGGCCGCGCTTGACGCCGGCGACTTCGCCGGGGCAAGGGACAGGCTCGCCGCTCTGTCCGTTGCGCCATCCGCCGAGCTGTTGGAGCTGCGGGCCCAGGCGGCCTACGGGAGCGGCGACCTGGAAGGCACGCTGACCGCGTATGGTGAGCTCTACCGCTTTCACCTGGATGGGGGCGACACCCACGCGGCGGCGTTTGCCGCGGTTATGGTGGGCATGTACCTGATGATGGATACCGGGTTGATGGCCACCGTACGTGCCTGGCTGTCGCGGGCGGAACGCCTGGTGGATGATGCGCCTGACAGCCCGGTGTGGGCATGGCTCGCCGCCGTGCGGACCTACGAACGCCTGATGTGTGGCGATATGCCAGGCACTGGACAGTGGGCCCGGCGGGCCATGGATGAAGGGCACCGGCACGGTGTGGCACCGCCTGCCATTATCGGCCAGGTGGCCCTGGCAAGGGTTAGCATCTACAACGGCGACGTCGATGAAGGCCTGAGCTCGCTCGATGATGTCGCTGTGGAACTGAGCGCTGGTCATCTCGATCCCCTGACCGCCGGGCAGATGTGGTGCGAGGTGATCTGCGCGATGCAGTGGATCGGTCACCATGACCGCGCCGAGGAATGGACCGAAGCCATGGAGCGCTGGCGCCAGGGGGCCGCATTCGGGGGGCTCAATGGCCGCTGCCGGGTACACCGGGCGGAAATCATGCGGTTGCGGGGGCCTTGCGACGCCGCGGAGGAAGAGGCGCTGCAGGCCTGTGAGGAGCTGCGCCCCTGGATGCGGCGGGAATTCGGTTGGCCGCTGACCGAGCTGGGCAATGCACGGCTGCGCAAGGGCGATTTCGCTGGCGCCGAAGAAGCTTTCCTGGCAGCCCACCAGAACGCCTGGCTGCCGCAGCCCGGGCTCGCCCTACTCCGGTTGGCACAGGGACGGGTCGACGAAGCCGCCTCGATGATCGACACGGCGCTTGAGCACCCCTTCGATATCCCCTCCAAGGAACGCCCCCCCTCGGGCAGCCTCCAGCGGGCCCCCCTGCTTGAAGCCCAGGTGGTTATCGCGCTGGCGGCCGGCAAGGATGACGACGCTCGCGCCGCCGCCACCGAGCTGGCCGACATCGCCGGGAAATACCAAAGCCGCACATTTCAGAACTCCTCGCTGGCCGCATTGGGTCGACTGGCGCTCAGCGACGGTCGGGCGAACGACGCCATCCGGCTGCTCACCGAAGCCGTCATGGAGTGGGCCGAACTGCGAATGCCCTACGATGCCGCAAGCCTGCGTTTTGTGCTGGCTGCGGCGCACCGGCTCGCGGGCGACGAGCAGACAGCGGACATGGAGCTGGAGGCCGCCTGCCGGACGCTTGAGGATCTCAACGCAAAACCCTGGGCGGAACTGGCCCGCCAACAGGAACCATCGATATCGAAACAAGCGTCCACCGACACCAAGCATGGCGTCTTCCGTTGCGAGGGAGAGATGCGGACGGTGACTTTCGGCGGCGGCACCGTGCGCCTGAAAGACCTCAAGGGCATGCGTTACCTGGAACGGCTGCTGGCGGAGCCGGGGCGGGAGTTCCACGTGCTGGACCTGGTGGCGGTGGAACGCGGCGCCCTTCCTTCCAATACGACATCGGACGCGCCCCGTATGGCGGCGCAGTGTGGCCTGGAAGTGTTCGACTCAAAGGCCCGCGAGGCCTACCGGCAGCGGCTGGCGGAGGTGGAAGAGGACATCGAGGACGCCGAGAGCCAGAACGATTTCCGCCGCGCTGAACTCGCCCGTGCCGATCGCGAGTTTCTGGTGGACGAACTGCGCCGCGGCGTCGGCCTGAACCACCGGGCCCGGACCGTCGGCGACGGCGTGGAGCGGGCCCGCACCGGCGCGACCCGCTCGCTGCGCTACGCCCTTGACCGAATCGCCCGGCACCACCCCCGTCTGGGCGAACACCTGACACGGACCATACGGACCGGCACCTACTTCGCGTACGAGCCGGATCCCCGCGCTCCGTTGAAGTGGACGACGTGAGCGGGTCCGGGCAACAGGGTTGCCCGGACCCGGTAATCACTGTCCTACTCGGTGTAGCCGACGATGGATACATCAACAGGCAGGTTGCCAACGGCGATCGATTCCACCGCAGTGAGCGAGCCATCTCCGGCAACGTTGAAACGAGACACCATCTGATTGCCCTTCAAGGCGAGCAACAACTGCTGGCCGTTGGGGGCGAGACCCGGCCCGGCAGGTACCGAATCGGTTATAAGGCCGTCAAAGCCTGCTTCCTCACTGAGCCAGGCAATGGACTGTGCCACTTCATTCACGGCGTAAAGAGTATGGGCGGGGGACATCAGAAGATGAATACCGCCGTTTCCGGCCATGGTGCCCTCCGAAGCGAGTGAGCCGTCATCATCCACCAGAAATTTTTCCAGCCCATTGCCTGCGGTATACAGCGTCTGACCATCGGCGCTGACCGCAATGGCTCTGGCGTTGGCTATTGTCGGCTTGACATCCAGTTTGGTCAGGGAGCCGTCCAGAGTGTCAATTGCAAATGGCACAATCAGGGCTGGGTCATCGTTATTGACGGCCCAGAGGTAACGACCGGTGGGGTCAATGCTCAGGTCAACCGGATCAATGTGCCCCACGGGATACTGCTGGTATTCACTCAAGGCTCCATAACTATTGATGTTGTGGAGACTGACGGTGTTGTTGTGTTTGCTGATCACATAGAGAAAGTTACCGGAGGGGTGTACCGCCAGCGCTACGGGTTCAAGATCGGTTGCGACAGGAACATCAATGGCCACCAGTTCATCCTCCTCCTTGTCCACATGGATGGCAGTAGCGCGACGGAACTGGGATACCGTGTTGTCGTTGGTGTTGGCCACATAAAGATACTTGCCGGTGGGATGGGTGGCGATGGCGCTGGGGTTGTCACCGGTCAGAGGGTTGGTGTCTCCCAGCGCAGTCATCGTGCCGTCGTCGTCCATCAGGAACTGGCTGATATTGTCGTTACCGCTATTGACCACATAGGCGGCGGTGTTGTGGGCTGTCAGCGCCTCGCCCGTGGTGAACACCATATCGGTCGGGAAGCCATCCACTGGCAGACGGTTCGGGGTGGCAGGCGACAGGGTGCCATCTTCGCCGATGTCAAAGGTGAGTATGGCACCGGCGTTATGGTCTGCCAGATACATTCGGTCGCTGGTTGGGCTGGCCATCAGATTACCAGGAGATACGGCGCTATCCACGTCAATGGCATAGCCGGGCAGCGGTTCCAGAGTGCCATCGTCGGTGATGCCGAACTGCCAGACTTTGTCGTTGGTATTGTCTGAGACATAAAGAAACTGACCGCTGTTATCCAGCGATACTCCTTCAAGCTGCCCGACTTCAAAAATATTCTCCCCGCCATCGTCGGCCAGCCCCAGGAATTCGAGGCTGCCGCCCTCCTGAATGCGGTATTGGGACAGGGTGCCGTCAAGACGATTGATGGCGTAGAGGGTTTGTGTATCGGCATGAAGCGCCATTCGCCAGGGGCCATCACCGGCGGCAATGCTGTCTACATAGGTGAGTGAGCCATCGGACGCCACATCAAAGCGGCTGATGCTGTCCTGGGCATTGTCGGCTGCGTAAACCTGTTGGCCATTGCTGCCCATGGCCAGATCCACATAACCGGCCCCCAGATAATCCGGACCAACAAAATTGTTCGGCATTTCTTCCAGCTCACCATCGTCATCGAAGGTGAGCTGGTAAAGGCCCATATCATTATGGTCGGCGATATACAGTGACTGGCCGGAAGGATGTATCACCACATCCCTCAGGTCGTTTCCCAGTGGCAGGCTGTTCTTGCTTGTCAGTTGTCCGCGTGCGTCTAGCGTGTAATGGTAGGCGGCACCGCTCGACAGTACCAGGGTTTCGTCATGGCCTGGGCGCAGGGCAACGGAAACGGCACTCGAGTTGTTGGGGATCTTGTCGGCCAGCCGCATCATGCCGCTGTCGGCGTGCACCGCGTAGCTCGACAGGGATTGGTTATTGTAGGAAGTCACCAGCGCGTAACGTTCCACATTGCCAAGGGATGCAGGGGTGTCGTCACTGCTATCGTTTTCATCACTGCTATCGCTGGTGTTGCCGCCACTGCCGCCGTTATCACCGTTGTTATCGGTGTCAGTACCCGATGTGGTTGATCCGCCGCTACTGCTGCCCCCACACGCGGTCAGTTGCAGCGCCAATAGCAAGGCGCTGCCCAACAGAAGAATGCGTGAGAGTATTGTTGTCCTGTTATTCATACCGCTCTCCATAAATCCATCGTAAAAGGCGGGCGAGTCCCGCTGTCCTGGTTTGGTACGTACCGCTGATCAGGGTAAAGAAAGCCACAGCCGCATGGCTTGGAGGATGGGGTGGGACTATAAGCCCCTGGAAAAGGCGCCTGGAAGAAGAGAGTCAGAAAGCCTGCGAATGGCCCATGTCCGATTTCGCCTTTTCACGCATTTCTTTCGGCGTTATGGAGAAACGGCGGCGAAATGTCCGGTTGAACCAGGAAATATCGCCAAAGCCTGCTTCCAGTGCAATGGCGGTGATGGAGCGTCTGTCGTGGCAGGGAGAGGTCAACAGGGAGCATGCCAGGTCGAGCCTCATACCCAGGACATAGTCTGTGAAGTTGGTGTTTTCCCCATAGAAAAGATTACGAACAAAGCGCTTGCCAATACCATGTCGTCTGGCAATCCAGTCAATGGATAATGCGGGGTTTCCCAGGTTGGTGGCGATATCGGATTTGATGGCGGTAAGCCGGGCAGCACGACCGCCCCGCTGTTGGGCAAGTTCCGTTTCTTCTTTTGCTCCACTGAGCAGCAGGTTCAGCAGGTCGTACAGGTGTGAACTGATGCTCGCTTCCGTACTGGCTTCATAGTCAGCCTCCTCATGCAGCAAGGAGGCCACGTAAGTCCGGAGCAATCGGAGTTCGGGCGAGTTTTCGAGGCCATACCGCAATGCCCGGTCAAGCTTGCCGAGCCGGGGGGCCAGTCTCTCGCGTGGAACGGCAATCTCCAAGGTATGGCTGTTTTTTGCCGCGCTAATGAAAGCGGTTTTATCAGCGGCAAGCATGACAGCGTTACCGACATTGGCATCGGTATAAGAGCGGATACCGGCCTGCCCGGAGCACACCCTGCCTTTGAGCGTGAGGCCCAGCTTCAGCATATCGGCATCCCGCTCAGAAGCGCCGAGCAGACGGTTCACATAAGGTGATGACTTTGCCTCAAGCACACAAAGGCCGCCCGATAGCGGGCGAATATGCAAATCCACGAACGGCAGCGTCTCGCCAAGGGGCGCATAGTCCACTCGGGTAGAAGTGGCCTCGTAAAAAGCCTGGACCTCTTCCTTGAAAGCCGATGCGGGCTTGCCTTTTGCCGAAAACCTCAGGACCATAAACCCTCCTCCATTCAGGCATATGGAATAATATCTGGCTCGGCTGATTGCCGGACTACTATTGTGTCAGGGGCAGATGGTGCATTTTATCACGGTACCTTGAGCCTCGCCCCCGGTTAGAGTGGACGACGTGAGCGAGCTCATGCTTTTCCTGAGGGTGACTGCCCCTATTCTCCGTCCTCCCGCTGCATCTTCTCACGCCGAGCCAGTTCCGCCGGCGTGGGAGGATCCATGGCAAAGTCGCCGGTTGCCACCGCGCCGTCCCGCACATAATGCGCGATCACAACACCGTTGGGCGACACCCGACTGGTGGTAAGCCTGAACTCCGTCGCCTTCGCGCCATCATCAAACAGTTTCTTGCCCGCTCCGAGCACCACCGGAAACATGAACAGGTTGATCTCGTCGACAAGACCACTCGCAAGCAGCGTATGGATCAGGTCAGTGCTGCCCTGTGTGACCAGTGCCGGCCCATCCTCCTGCTTCAGCCTGGCAACGTCCGATGCCGCATCCCGGAGGGCCACCGAGCCCTTCCAGGTCAGCTCCCGCCCCTTCCGGGTTGCAACGTACTTGTTGATGGAATTGAAGGCTCTGGCGATGGAATCATCCGGCCCACCCTCGGCATATGGCCAGTGCGCCGCAAAGATCTCATACGTCTTCCGTCCGAGCAGCAGGTCGAATGGCGGACTGAACAGCCTGTCGATCTCCTCGCCGAACACCTCATCCACCATCGGCGCCACCCAGCCGCCGTAGCTGAAACCGCCTGTCGGGTCTTCCTGGGGGCCGCCGGGTGCCTGCATAACGCCATCCAGTGAAACCATGGCACCGACAATCACTTTTCTCATGGGCTTATCCTCCTGAATCATTGCTTACACCCTGTAGTCGCATGGAGCGCTGCCTGATCGACAGGGTGCCAGGTGTCAGTTGAATGTGATTGTCCCTATCCTGGACCTGACGGAAGCCATGGAATTCGAAGAGTCATACCGGTGGCGGATTGCGTTCGGCGAACTGGCCGTTCCAGTAGGGATAGTAGGGATAGGGCGGGGTTACTGCACTCGCCACGTCCAGACGTGCGACCTGGGATTCGTCAAGCGACCAGCCGACCGCGCCGAGATTCTGCTTTAACTGGGTTTCATCCCGTGCACCAATCAGAACCGACGACACGGTCGGACGTCGCAGCAACCAGTTAATCGCCACCTGTGGCACGGTCTTGCCGACTTCTTCGGCGATCTCGAAAAGTACGTCCAGCACCCGATAGAGTCGTTCGTTCGGTACCGGCGGCGCGAATCCTTCGGTCTCGTGAAGACGGCTGCCGGCGGGTAGCGGCTGGTCACGACGGATCCTGCCGGTCAGGCGGCCCCAGCCCAGTGGGCTCCACACCAGGGCGCCCAGGCCCTGATCCTGCCCCAGCGGCATCAGTTCCCACTCGTAATCCCTGCCCACCAGGGAGTAGTACGTCTGGTTCGCCACGAAGCGCGCATAGCCATAACGCTCCGCGACGCTCTGGGACTTCATCAGCTGCCAGCCAGAGAAATTGGAAGCCCCCAGGTAGCGTACCTTGCCGGCCCGCACCAGATCATCCAGGGCCGACATGACGTCTTCCACCGGCGTCATGGCGTCGAAATGATGCAGCTGCAGCACATCGATATAGTCTGTTCCCAACCGCTTCAGCGCCCGCTCGGTGGCGCGGATCAGGTGATGGCGGGAACTGCCGGCGTCGTTGACGTCCTCTCCGCTGCGCAGCGACATTTTGGTGGACACAATCACCCGGTCGCGGCGGCCTTTGATCGCCTCGCCAAGAATCGTCTCCGAGGCGCCGTCGGAATAGACATCCGCAGAATCGAACAGATTGACGCCAGCGTCCAGGCAGATGTCGATAAGCCGCTTCGCTTGCGCCACGTCGGTATTGCCCCAGGCGCTGAACAGCGGCCCCTTACCACCAAAGGTGCCGGCCCCGAAGCCCAGTGCCGGCACTTTGAAACCGGACCGTCCCAGATAACGATATTCCATCACACTTGCTCCTGGTCGCAGACAAGTGGCGGGAGGGGCCGCATGGCCTCGCCCCGCTCTCGCTTGATGGCCCAGGCGGCCACTGCCAGCCCGGTCAGAGTCACCAGGGCGGCGGCGCCGGGCACTGCGGTAAAGCCGCCACCCTGCTCGATCACCACACCGCCCAATCCGGCGCCCAGGGCGTTGCCCAGGTTGAACGCCCCGATATTGAAGCTCGACGCCAGGCTGGCTGCGCCCGTTGCCCGGTTCAGTACCCACAGCTGCAAAGGCGCCACCGTGGCAAAGCTGGCTACACCCAACAGACCCACGAAGGCTACCGTCGCCCATTGATGGCCGAGCGCGAAAGCGAACAGTCCGAGGACCGCGGCCAGACCCGCGAGGGTGATCAGCAGAGCCGGCGCCAGCCCCCGGTCGGCAAGACGGCCGCCGAGCAGGTTCCCTGTGATCATGCCGACCCCGAACACCAGCAGGATCAGCGACACTGCATCCTGGGAGAAGCCGGCGATGCTGGTCAGGATCGGCTGGATATAGGTGAACACGGTGAACACCCCGGCGAAGCCGAGCACCGTCATCAGCAGCCCCAACAGCACTGTCGGTCGGCCGATCACCGCCAGACTGTCGCGCCAGCCCGTTTCTTCGCCGCCGCCACTATCGCGGGGCACCATGAGAGCGATCACCAGGGTCGCCAGCACACCCACGCCAGTGACCGCCCAGAAAGTGGCACGCCAGCCGTATTCGTGCCCCAGCCAGGCGCCGGCGGGCACACCCAGCAGCGTCGCCACGGTCATGCCGGTGAACATGATGGCAATGGCGCCGGCCCGCTTGTCCGGCGCCACCAGGCCGGTGGCGACCACCGAGCCAACACCGAAAAAGGTGCCGTGCGCCAGGGAGGTCGCTACCCGGGCGGCCATCAGCATGGGATAGTTCAGCGCCAACGCGCAGGCCAGATTACCCAGCGTAAAAATAACCATCAGCGCCACCAGCACCGTCTTACGCGGCCAGCGGGCGCTGGCGATGGTGAGCAGCGGCGCGCCCACGAACACGCCCAGGGCGTAGCCGGAGATCAGCAGGCCGGCGCGGCCGATGCTCACGTTCAGGTCAGCGGCCACTTGTTCCAGCACACCCATGATCACGAATTCGGTGGTGCCGATGCCGAAGGCACCGACGGTCAGCGCATACAGCGCCCAAGGCACGGGGCGCGAAGAGGTTGAAGCAGTCATCGTAACGTCCATCAGAGATTGATGACCCGCATACTAGGCCCGGCGTGGTCTCCATGATACCTTTAGTATCTTCAATCACTTTCAAGGTTTCATTGATAATGTGCCCGCCATGGACCGTCTGAGCGATATCGCCCTGTTTCTGCGCGTGGTGGATCTGGGATCCATCAGCGCCGCCGCCCGCAGCCTTGATCTGTCGGTGGCGGTTGCCAGCCAGCGCCTGCAGCGCCTTGAAAAGGGCCTCAACGTACGGCTGCTGCACCGTACCACCCGGCGCCTGCACCCGACCCCGGAAGGCCTGGCACTGGCGGAACAGGGCCGCGACCTTGTAGAGGGCCTGGAAGCGCTCACCCAGGACCTGCGCGGCAGCGCCGAAAACGTCACCGGCACCCTGCGTGTCACCATGCCCCACTCCTTTGGGCGGCAGTACATCTCGCCATTGCTGCCGGACTTCCTGAACCGCTATCCCCGGCTCGATGTACACGTTAGCCTCACCGACCAGGTAGTGGATCTGGTTGGTGAAGGCTATGACCTGGGCATTCGTATCGGTGTTCTGGAGGATTCCAGCCTGGTGGCCCGGCGCCTGGCCGACGACCGGCGGGTGTTGTGCGCCGCCCCCGGCTACCTGGAACGCCACGGCACCCCGCAACGTCCCGCCAACCTCGCTGACCACCAATGCCTGGTGCTCTCCAGCAGCCGACGGCGGCAGGACGTCTGGCACCTCACCGACGACCAGGGGCAAAGCGAGGCGGTACAGGTAGGCGGTCGCATACGCAGCAATCAGGGCGAAATGCTCACCGAGGCGGTGCTCGGTGGTCTGGGTATCGCCCAGCACTCGGTGTGGCATATCCACGAGCACCTGAGCAGCGGTCGACTGAGCGTGGTGCTGCCGGACTACCGGCTAATGGAAACCGGCATCCACGCGGTGATGCCCCAGCGGCGGCTGGTGCCGCCTCGGGTGCGGGCGTTCGTGGCGTTTCTGGAAGAGCGGCTCGCTGAGCATCCGGTCTGGGCGTTGCAGGTGGGAAACCAGTAAGTAGTACCGGATAGTCACCAGACGACACTTGGCTACTCCCGGGCACGTCCGCCCTCGGTCGTTGGAATTACCTGCCAAAAGATCTCATTATAGGAAACAGGGAGGGACAGGCCATGCACCAGGATAATGTTCCGTTATCGGATAACAGCTTGCCTGAGCACAGTGAAGGTATCCGGGTAGGCCGGGAACTGCTTGAGGCTACAAGACCCTATGTTGAGGAGTCTGCTGCCACAAGCTGGTGGCATGTCTGCTCTACCTTTGCATTGATGATCGCCGCCCTGACATTGGCCGGAATGATTCCGTGGTGGCCCCTCAGAGCGGTGTTCTCGGTGCTGGGCGCCCTGCTGATGGTTCGCGCCTTCATCACCTTTCACGACTACCTGCACGGCGCGATTCTCAAGGATTCGCGGATTGCCTACTGGCTCTTCCATGCCTACGGCGCCCTGGCCCTGGCGCCAACACGCTCCTGGCGCGCCAGTCACAATTATCACCACGGCCATGTGGGACAGATTACGGATGCCACCGTGGGGGCTTTTCCTCTGATCACCGCCCGCATGTGGCGGGACGCAACGTGGTGGCAGCGTTTCACTTATCGCGCGCAGCGCAATCCACTGGTGGTGGTGTTCAGTTACCCGGTTGTTTTCGGTATTAACATCACGCTGCTGCCCCTCCTGAAGAACCCACGCAAACATCTCGACTCGCTGACTGCGCTGCTCAGTCATTTCGGTTTGATCGCCGTGCTTTTGGGAGTTGGCGGGTTCAGCCTGGCTTTCTTTGTCGTTCTGCTCCCCATGGCCCTCGCCTCCGCAATGGGGTCTTACCTGTTTTTTGCCCAGCACAGTTTCCGGCGCATGCAGATTGCCTCGCCCGAAGCCTGGAGCTACTACCGGGGGGCTCTGGAATCATCAAGCTACATGCGTATGAACCGGGTTATGCAGTGGTTTACCGGCAATATCGGCTACCACCATATTCACCATCTCAACGTTCGAATTCCCTTCTACCGCCTTCCCGAAGCGATGGCGGCCATTCCTGAACTGCAATCACCGCTGACGACCACCCTTGCACCCGGGGACATTGCCGACTGCTTCCGGTACGCCCTCTGGGATGAAGACAAACAGCGAATGGTGTCCTATCGGGAGGCCCTCGGTTGAGTCTCCGCCTGGGACCTGCTGGTTAATCAGGGACATATTTAACGGAAATTTCAGGCCCCTCGGGGGAGTTGTGGAAATCAATACATCTCGCAACCTCTACAGTCACTTCTTAAACGCAGCTATCTGCAACCTTTTCCAGGCTCGCAACAGTTTCCAGGCAAGCGCGAGCCACTTCTTTCCCCTTTCCTATGAAGTGTTGAGCAAAAAAATCAACATGGTCTTCGTGTTCATGAAAATTATGGTGCGTAAGCGCAGAAGAAAAAACTGGGATATCTGATGTCAACTGTACTTGCATAAGACCATCTATAACGGCCGAAGAAACAAAGTCATGACGATAAATGCCACCATTGGTGATAAGGCCACAAGCAATAATAGCCCTGTATTTTCCTGATTGAGCCAGAATTTTAGCGTGGAACGGGAGTTCAAATGCACCAGGAACTTCAAATGTATCGACTTCAGTATCTGAAATTTCTTCTTGAGCAAAATGAGATTTTATTGCTTGCACGGAATTATCAACAATCGCCTTGTGCCAGCTTGAGGACACGATCGCGATTCTCAAAATTTTTGTAGCTCTTGGATTTTGATAACTTAATGTTGCAGCAGGCTGATTCATAATTTCCTCATGAAAGAAGAGTTAGTGAATCAGAGCGAACGCGTATGCAACAACTCTATCTAGGATAAGGGTTGTGTATGCACGATCTCTTTCATCCGGACTATGACCGTCGGCTCTGGATTTTGACCAGATCTGCTGACCCCAAGTATTACTTGGGCGCTCGTGGGCTTCTGTTATAAACAGATAGACATAGCAACTACTGACCCGGTAACCATCGAGACACAGCATTTGAGAGTGTCGATCCTCGCGCCCCAATGCCTGTTCCAGTTACTCTGTCGCAAGCTTAGCCCAATCCCGGTTTGGTTAGTCCAGCTTCGGATTGTTTGGCCCATTTCGCGACCAGAACTCCTGTTTGCGTATAGACTGTTGCAGCCTTCGATTCCTTTCGGCCCAGGATTAGACGTATGCCCGCAAGCTCCGTTCACCGCCTCAACATCGTGCGCGCAGCTGCAAAGCTGTTTCGCAAGAATGGTTATTCGAAAACCGGTCTGAACGAGATCCTTGCTGAAAGCAAGGCGCCAAAGGGTTCCCTTTACTACTACTTCCCGCAGGGCAAGGAACAGTTGGGCGAGGAAGCCTTGCGGCTTTCTGCCCGGATGGCGGTCGACACTCTGGAACAACTTCGCCGGGAAAACCCCACCGCAGCGTCTCTGCTACGGGCCTTCGCAGCGCTTCTGGCAGAATGGATGGAGCGGTCTGCATTCCGTGATGGCTGCCCGATGGCGACGACCATACTGGAAACCGTGCCGCAGTCCGCAGCGCTAAGCCTCGCGGCACGGGAAGGGTTCGCGGCCTGGCGAGGGATATTCGAAGACATGTTGCGCAGCGACGGCGCAAAACCAGACGACGCGTTTCGCCTGGCCAATCTGGCAATAGCTGTACTGGAGGGCTCCCTGATCCAGGCCAGGGTAGCGCAAGATTGCAGTCCCATTATCGAGTCCGCCGAAGAAATCGCTGCCCTGATGAGCCTTCGCTCGAACCGCCCCTGACACCTGGAAAACCGCCTGCCCGGTTTCGTCACCATTGCGTGTAGCCCTGAATCTTGATAATTATAATGACTGGTCTACATAAGACGCAATGACGACTTCAAGTGACAGAAGGTGACTCCATGGACAGCAACAAGACAGTGCCTGCCGGATTTTCCCGTCATGACCGCCGTAGTGGCCTGACCGATCCCTGGGAGCCGCTGTTTGCAGCGACCACGGACCGGACCTTCAATCTGGGGCTCTACGCCGACACACCCCATGTGAATAGCCGGGGCTTCGTGCATGGAGGTCTTCTCTCCGCACTGGCGGACAACGCGATGGGGCTGAGCTGCGCCCGGCAGATAGACAATGTTGGCGGGCTGGTAACGGTCAATCTGAGTATCGATTACCTGGGAACCGCGCGCAAAGGCGAATGGCTGGAAATAAGAGCTGAGCCTTCACGCATCGGACAATCGCTCTGTTTCGCCGAGGCAAGGATTCTGTCTCACGGCACACTCTGCGCGACGGCAAAAGCGGTATTCAAGGTTTCGCTACTCAATAGCAACAAGGAGAAACAGGTATGAACGATACAGATGACCTGCTTGGCAGGATCCGGAACATATCCCGTCTCGCAGAATTCAATCAATGGCTGGCTCTTGAAGTAACCTCGGCTACTCCGGGGGAAGTAGAGCTCCAACTGCAGTGGAAAAAAGAGCTCGGACAATACAACGGCTTTCTGCATGCCGGTATCCAGGGAGCATTGATCGATACCGCGTGCGGCTTTGCCGCCGTCACACTCAGCGGGAATGTCCTGGCGTCCCAGTTTACCGTGCGCTGCCTGCGCCCGGCGGAAGGGCAGAGCTTCAGGGTGGTCGCACGCGTGGTCAAACCGGGGCGCCAGCAGGTATTCAGCACAGCGGAGCTTTATGCGACCAACGACGGTGTGGAAAAACTCGTTGCTACAGGCGATACGCTACTGGTGCCCGTACAGGCCTGAGTCAAAGGCTCTTCCGGAACGCCCGGGGACTTACTTGTGTTGCACGAACATCACCGCAAAGCCCCGCGCATCCAGTTGTTGCTTCAATAGACCCATTTCGAGGCTCTGGTACCTTGTCCGATGCGAGAAATTTCAGGCTTCTTTCGGGAGTGTCTGTCCATGTGATGTGGCTGGCGGATGCCACGGAATTCGAAGTCCGATATCAGGACAACCGTAGAGCCCATCTGGACCGACGACGATTGGCGGCCAGTAACGCCGTGCCTGACGTCACTTTTCGACCAGTATCCGTATGCTACTATCGGTAAATCAGGTAAAAAAGGAATGAACCAACACCTCAGCGACAAGGAATGTAGCCATGACAGCATGGATTATTGCCTCAAACGATCTGCAGAAATTCCATTCGTTTCGACCAGAAAAGAACGAATTCACCATCCGTCGAGCTTCCTACCTGCCCGTTGAGGGAATTGGGGTCAACGGTACTTTCTTTATCAGGGGATGGGTTGCTGTTCGGGGAAACAATCTCTTCGTAAGCGCTTCCGGTTATTCCGCGCCCATGGAGCTGGCGGCGAACAGTGGTGCCTTCAATTTTTACGGCAACGTTACGCTGCTTCGCGATGGCGAGACTCTGATCAAGAGATCCCTCGAGATGGGGGCAAACGAACTTTGGGCCGACGACGAATACTCGCCCATCGGATCCGCCTCTTTCATGATCCCGCCAAGCCATGATCCTTCAGCCTACTCTGTAAGGATTGAGGCCAGCTACACCTTCTCTTCCTCAAGTGGTTCAGCCGTTCCCATGCCTCAGTTCGCCCGTACTGTCATCCAATTGATGGGGGTGGAACGATGAGAAAGCAGCTTTTGTTTGTGACCATGCTGCTAGCTATTGCCAGTTGCGGGTCCCATGCGAACCAGACTCCAGCGGAACTGAACTCAGAAGCCCTGGAGATCATGCAGGCGGGGGCCGATCAGGGCGAGTTACAGCAGGTTCTGGAACTCACCAGTCAGGCCATCGAGAAAGACAAGGATTTCCTGCCAGCGCGGAATACTCGGGTGAACGCGTTGCTGCAATTGGGCGATATGGACCGTGTGGTCCAGGAAGCTGAGGCCATTGCTTCGATCAATAACACTCCCGGGAACCAGTTGTATGTCTGCATGGCTCGTGAAGTTGCGAATGCAGGCTATCCGGGGCAACAGTCCTGTTATTCAGGGGTTATCGATCTAATGGAAGAGAACGGGCGTTCCGCTGACGCCGATGCCAACTACCTGATGGCCATGAAGCTGGCCAATCACCCGGACTTCGAGTCCCATGTCTGGCAGTACATCGAAAAGCAGGAGTCAGAGTCTGCCAGACAGGTGGCAGAGTACCTGTTTATCGAAAGTAGCCGGGAGGAAGTGCTCCATTCCTATTTCTCACTGTAAGTTTGTTGTCGAGTGTTCGGCATCGCCGTGCGCCCATTAAGGGCGCTAACTTAAACCCCGGACAACCCCACAACTCAATCAATAACCGGCGCCGGATAAACCCCAATCACCAGAATCAGCACCGCCACAACCAGCAGAGTCAGCCCCCCAACCCTACTCCCCCAGTCATTGGTTGCATCCCGACGACGCATCCCAGGCTCCGGCAGGTACAGGGTCACCATCACCCGCAGGTAATAGAACAGCCCGATGGCGCTACCGGCGACGATGCCGCCCACCAGCCACCACTGGCTGTCCGCCACACCCAGTGCAATCACGTAGAACTTGCCGATAAAGCCGGCGGTCAGGGGAATGCCGGCCAGGGACAGGAAGCTGACGGTCATCACCGCTGCCAGCCAGGGGCGGCGCCAGAACAGGCCGCGGTAGTGGTGCAGGCCGGCGGCGTCTTCGCCGCCGAAGGGGCTGGAAACCTGGGTGACGACGCCGAAAGCGGCTAGGGTGGTGACCAGGTAGGTGATCAGGTAGACGCCGGTGGTTTCCATTGCCATGGTGCCGCCCACCACGATCGCCACCATCAGGTAGCCGAAGTGGGCGATGGAGGAGTAGCCCAGCAGGCGTTTCAGGTTGGGCTGGAACAGGGCCAGCAGGTTACCGCCGAGCATGGTAATCAGTGCCAGAAGGGTGATCAGGGTGTGTAACCACTCACTTTCGAAGATGGGCGCGGTCATCACCAG